>JAXMHN010000001.1:0-270175 GCA_046346765.1 Verrucomicrobiota bacterium
TGGCCGTCGATCGTCATGACGCGAAAGAATCCGGCTGGATACCCGTAGCCCACCAACCGCAGGATGCCTTCCAGCCCAGCGAGGATGACCAACGGCGTGAGCGTCAGCGCAGCCAGTCGAAAAGCCCATTTCACGACCGCGCTACGGGCCGCAGACGGGCGCGGCGGCGAGCTCGAAGGGACAGAGCCTGGGCGGCGATGCGGCTTGGATTTCAAAGTTCGTGCTGGAGCAGCGTACTGGCAGTGGCGTCGATCAACAAGTGGAATACCTGCGCCGCCCCCCGGCCGCGCTCGCCGGCGTGAGGATAATCTCAAGCGAAGGACGAAAAAGGATTTCCTGGCACGCCCATCCGGGACCGGTAAGCTGCTTCTCATGGGATCGGCATCCGGCCTTGCAGTCGACTTCGCAGACGGGGCCGCTCGCTCAGGGGTGCGGGCCCCAGCCCGGCAGGTTCAGCCAGCCGACGGGCGGCTGCGGCCCCGCTTCGCGAGACGGCTTGAGGTCTGGCGAGGGTTGTGGCTCGTCGTCCTCGGGCTGGCTTTCGCCGTGGGCTGTCACCGCCCCAAAGTCAACGAGCCACCACCTGTTGCGGCGGATGGGTCCTCCGTTTGTGACCTGGAGGGCAAGCCTGTCGATCCCTTCGGGCCGGCGGGGAAGGCAGTGGTTTTGATCTTTGTGCGAGCTGACTGTCCCATTTCCAATCGCTATGCGCCCGAGATCCGCCGCCTCTTTCAGGAATTCGCTGGCCAGGGCGTGAGCTTCTGGCTTGTGCACCCGGCTGGAGATGAGACCCCGTCAGCGATCCGAGCCCACGCCAGTGCTTATCAACTGGACCTGCCGACGTTGCGAGATCCAAAGCACATCCTGGTCGCCAAGGCACGAGTGCGCGTGACCCCGGAAGCGGCCGTGTTTCTCGATCGGGATCGGTTATGCTACTGGGGCCGGATTGATGATCGCTTCGTCGCCTTGGGCGAGGCCCGGCCGGAGGCCACGCGCCACGAGCTTCGAGACGCGTTGAAGGCGATTGTGGCTGGCAAATCCATGGCGGTCACCAACGCGCCGGCCGTCGGTTGCCTCATCGCTGAATTCTGATCGGCGCCTGTCCCAAGAGCCGAGTTCCAGGACTTTGTCCCAGTCCTTCATGGCGAACTTCGACGGGTTGACCTCGACGAAGACAAGCGACAACTAACCCCAAGCGGAACGGCCTCGCTGGCGGCGGTCAATCGCTGCCTCGCGGTTGATTGGTGTTGGCTGGTCTTGTCCGCCGCCGCGCCGCTTCCAGCAATTCCAGATTGTCCCGGACGACCGAGTCGGCCGGGTGCGCTCGAAGGGCAGCGCGGAATTGAGTCTCAGCTTCGTCCAGTTTTCCTTGTCGCATCAGGACCAGGCCGAGGTTGTTGAGGGCCTGGACGTGTGACGGGTTGATTTGAATGGCGTACTGGAAGGCTCCCTTGGCGAGTTCGGGTTGATTTCGTTTCAGGAGCATGACGCCGAGATGGTAATGCGCCTCCGCTTCAAAGGGGTTGACTCGGATCGCCTGGCGGAAATGATCCAGGGCCTCCTTTTCTTGGCCCTGCAGGTAGAGCGCTTTGCCGAGCTGCACATGGGCGTGCGAGTTGGTTGGGTTTTGTTGAAGCATCCATTGATTGAAGGTAATGACGTCCTTCACAATCGCTTTTTGGTAGTCCGTCTGGAAAGTCTCGAACTCCGGCTCGCTCGCGACGAGGATTTGAAACCACAGCTCAGCCATCTCGTCGTTGGATTGAAGCCCGTATTTGACCCGCACAGGAGGTTGGTGAGGATTGCGGGCATTGGCGGCCGAATTGTCGTAGGTATACTGCATCACCAGGCGGGTGCCCTTAGGCAAGGTGAGGGGCTGGGCGTAACGGTAGTCTGCCTGCCAATTGAAGTCCCAATGATCGATCTTGAGCAGCCATTGTTTCTGGCCGTTTGGCAGCAAGGCGAATCCCTCCAATTGTTTGCCGAGATAATGCGCATGGGGGAGGACGGCGAGCAACTGCACATCCACCGGGAGTTGATACTCAGCGTGCACGAGGTAATTGGAGGTGCCTGCGGGGATATCGATATCGTAGGCTGACAGACTGAACTTAATCGGCGTGTTGGCGGCCGGTTGCTCCGCAAAATAGAAGCCGATGCTCGGCTGAACCTGCTCTGTTTTCCCGCTGGTTTGCATGTGAAGTTGCATGACCAGATCCGCGCCCGCCGGCAGCGTCCAAGGCAGCCCTTCCGGCGAACGGGTGGCGCCACGCCCAGGTTGCCAACCGAGGAAGTAGCCTCCTGAACTGGCGCTGCCCGACGGCGGCGACATTCCCGGAAAGCCGGGTTCTGCATCCTGGGCATCGAGCCGCCGGGATTGATCCGTCTCGTCCACTTGCACGAAGGCGTGATGGACGACTTTGCTATTCGGCCGGAATTGAATGGCGCGGACATATCGGTCCGCTTTCAGCGGATTACGGACGACGAATGTCCGATAGATGTCTCGGCCTTCCGCGGGCAGCGTATAGACTCCCTGCATTTGGACCACAAGATCCGGAGGCCCCATTTGCCAACCTGAGGATAGCGCCGGCGGAGGCGGAGGCGCGGCTGGTGGTCCTTCCGGCGCTCCCGCCAAGGCCCACCGTTCTATCGTCTTAATCTGCGCCGGGGTCAACCGGCGTTCATCCGCAAACGTCCCGTAACCTTCCGCTGGAAGCCATGGCGGCATGAGATGCTGCGCGGTCATTTCCGCGATCTGACGCGCGCGCTGCTTCACTTCCGGGTAAGTCAGCAACTGAAAGGGGGCCGATTCGCCCTCGTGATGGCATCCGGCGCAGTGAGCATAGACAATCGGGGCGACATCTCGATTGAAAGTCGGGTGCGCTGGGATGGCCGCGGAACGGCTGCGCGCCCTGTGGGCGAGCGTGCCTCCAACCAGCACGAGGGTAAGGGCGATCAACGCGCCCAGACCGCCGCGCCGCCGGGAAGGCTGCTTCTCTTCGGTTCGTTGACGCTTTGCTGGCACCGTGCCTCAACAAACCGCCTCTCGTCTTGCTTGTCGAGGCCGGAGTAAGGCCCGAGAGAGGCTGGTCCAGTTTAGGGGAGGGCCGTGGGATAACTTCCCGGGCAGCCGCACTCGCCTCAGGGGAGGGTCCTGACTTCATCCCGATGCACATTGTCGGGCGACAACGCGGGCAAGCAGACGGCGATGTACTCGGCTCCATCAGGATGCGGCGTGCAGTATTGGACCCACTCGCCCGCGCGCACCACCACCGCTTGGCCCCCGGGCACGTCGACAAACCCGTGCCGGTGCGTGACGCGCAGGACGCCGGTCAACACGAGGGTGAACTCGTCAAATTCGGGAGTTTGTCCCGGTTCGACCCAGCCGCTGGGACTGCGCATGCGGGCGACACTCAACCGGTCCTCCTCGGAGTTCACGCGGCCAATGAATTCCTCGATGATTTTCGGTTTGTTGCCGGAGGCGCGAATGCGGGTCGGAGCGGTAATGAGTGTTGGCATAGGTTGGGAATACCCTAATTCGAACGGCGGGTAAACATTCCTTCGCAGGTGCGGACAGCGGAGCGAGGCGCGATTATCTTGCCGACGGGCTGGGGCGCTCTATGCTGCGGTGCGATGGACATGCTGCCCATCCTGGATCAGCACTACCTCCGGGCCGCGGAGGGCTGGCTCGACTTGGGAAATGCCAACGAGGCGGAAGCGGAACTGTCACGGATAGATGCCGGCCAGCGCCGTCATCCGGACGTGCTCCACATGCAGTGGCAGATCTACCGCAAGGCCAAGAACTGGCCCGGCTGCTATCAAACGGCGCAGGCTCTCACCGAGACGGCCCCGAAGGACCCGCGCGCCTGGACTTCCTTTGCCCAAACACTCTATTACACCCAGCGCGTCCAGGAAGCCTACGACATCGCCGTTGCCAAAATCACCAGTTTCCCGACCCACTGGCCGCTCTATTATGACGCCGCCTGCTACGCTTGCCTGACCGGACGCCTCGACCAGGCCCGGCAATTCCTCCAGCTCGCGAGCGCGATGGGCAATGAGGCTGAGGTCAAACAGCTGGCCGCCCAGGACCCCGATTTGGTCGCGTTGCGCCAGGATCCAAAACGCAGCGAGTAGGACTCGTCCCGGCGGGGTTCGTCACGGCCGAGGGGAATACCAAAGGGACTGCCAATAGCGCTGCTCGATCCGGTAGGGGTCGCTTGCTTGCGCCAGCACATCTGGGGACGACGGCGGCAAGACCCCATACCGCACCATTTCCCGAATCCAATCGCCCCGCGGCCTAAAGCCGGGCATGTCGAAGCGCTTGATCTGGCCCAGCCGCTCCGCCCCCGCGGCACATAAGCCCAGCAACGCCTGATAGTCCGGATCAGCGGCCGTTGCGAAGACATTGGCCGGTTCGCGGGTGGCCAGATCCCGGCATAAGCTCCAGCCGCCCCCGCTCTGGCTGAGCGGGCCAGCAGCAGCAACGAGTGCTCAGGGTGCGACAGATTGAAGACGATGTGCCGGCTGGTATTCAAGCGGGGATCTCCGCAGGCGCGGCTGCCAAAATGAAACGCCGCGTTCGTCCGAGAGGTTGCGTGGCAGCATCCGGGCTGGGTCCCCGTGACAAGCGGCGCAGCGCCGGTCGATGACTTCACTGGCGCGGCGTGTGCCGGGCCAGGCCAGGTCCGAATTAAGCTGCTCATTCTCCGCGTAGCCTCCGATCATGCCGGTCCCAAGGGCCGCGTAGGTGCCAGGATAAGCGGCGCCAGAATCAATCCAGAGACGGAGCATCTTTTTCTGGAGCGCGTCCGCTCGGACCCCGTAATGAGAGCCGTCCAAGAGCTGGAGGAGGCGGCTGGCGGAAGAACCCAGCGCGCGGGGGGCATAGTTGCTGCGGGGCTGGTTTCGCCCATCGGCAAACAGGCCGGCCACGGTCAGACTATAGTAGCTTTGGCTGAACATCGGACCGTGATCCCCCGCCAAGATCAGGCGCCCGGCGCGCGGCCCGCCTTCCGCCGTCTTTTCATATCCATGACACCGGACGCAAAGCGCGTCGAGGAGCGGCTGCACGTCCCGCGGAAAGTCAATCACGTCTGGTATGTCTGGGATCAGCTCGATCCGGCTCGGCGGGCGTCGAGTCGCCAGCGAAGCCAACTCCGCGCGCCGGTTGGCCGGTGTCCTGGTGCGCTGCTCGTGGCAGCCCACGCAGCTGCTGATCTCTCCGGGCTGCACGGTCAAAAAACTCTGCATCCGTTTGACCGACAG
The DNA here is from genome assembly GCA_046346765.1 of Verrucomicrobiota bacterium. Lineage (GTDB taxonomy): Bacteria > Verrucomicrobiota > Verrucomicrobiia > Limisphaerales > SIBE01 > JAXMHN01. The sequence goes on from JAXMHN010000001.1 coordinate 5,263, forward strand.
GTCCTGCTCGTCCAGGGCCACAAAGAAGAAGCTGCGCAACGCCGGCAACTCGAGGTACGCGGAGCCGTCCGCTTCGACTGGCACGGTGCCGACGATCCGTTCGAGGGTGAACGTGCCGCCGTAACTGATCGGGTCCATCCCGCCGGTATAGTGGATCGGCATGGGAAGTGGCTCGAGCACCAGCAGCTTTTTGATCGTCCCCGGCTCCACGCCGGCCATGTTCCGGCCTTCATAAATATTGTCCAGGACCAGTCGCCCGGTGGGTTGTTGCAGATTCACTCGGTCCGTCAGAATCGGCTCCCGCAATCGCGCCGCTATCGGCCGCGGCTCGTGCAAATGCATTCCGGCCCGGGCATCCGCGTCCGGCAGCCGAAGGAGCTCTTCTTCGTGGCCCTGGTCATCCAGAAGGACCAGCGAAGCGTCGAGGGCGGCCATGAACGCGTGCTCCGAAAAAGCCCATGGATCGCGGAACTGGTTGCCTCGGCTGATCACTTTCGCGAAGGTGGTATCGTCCGGGCCGGCGCTTGGATCAACCAGCGCTATGTTGCCGGCGTGTTCGCGTTGGCCGTGTCCGGGAGAGAAGATGGCTACGACCCGGTCGGATTGCGGGACCGGCTTGGCATCAATCATGACTGTGCCCGGATGCAGGTTGCCGTACCAGATCATCTGCCCGGTGCCATCGGGAGCAGCTGTCCAGAGGTGATGGTAATCCACTTGGCTGCGATCGATGTACTCCCAACGCGTGTAGAGCAGCCGGCCATCGGGCAGCGGCCAGGGAGTGTTATCCTGCTCGTTGTTGCTCGAGAGCGGGCGGATATTTTGGCCGTTCGGGTCGCAGCGATACAGGACCGCGACCTGGGTCAACCAGCAATTCACCCAGCGACGGCAACGAGTGGAGACGAAAACGATGTCGTTATTCGGCAGGTAAGTCGGCTCGATGTCATCATAGGCGCCGTCGGTCAATTGGCGCAAGCCGGTGCCATCAATCCCGATTTCGTAAAGCAGGTAATTCTCTGTCCCGCCTCGCCGATACGAGAAGAGAATGCGGGTCCCGTCGTAAGAGAGCTGCGGGTCGCGAATGCCCCCGGTGGCATCGTCGAGCAGCGTGCTCAGGCTGCCGTTGGCGATGTGACCTCGGTACAGCTTCGCCCCTTCGCGCCACGCTTTGCGATTTGGGTCGTGCGCATAATAGCCCAGGTTGGCGTACCAATGTCCGTCGGTCAGATTCATCTTGCGCGCGGCGAAGACGACCTCGTCGACCTGGCGCATTGGCCCTTCCCGGAAACGCTCGCGCAATGACGAAGAAGTGGATGCGGCCCGGACTGCGTGCAGCGGGCTGAAAAGCGGGAAGCAGGCTAACAGGAGCCAAAGAAGCAACGAGCCGGCCGCCCGCGGAGGTCCGCCTGGCCCAATTGATCTGACCAGACCGAAGCGAGGGTAGGCGTGGACCGAATGCGAGGACGAGACGTAAGGCCGAACGACAAACAGAAGCGAAGAGGCCATTGGATTACACCGCCACTTCTGACGCAATTCGCGTTCAATAGCAAGCGCTTATTCGACGCCCGCGGACCGTCAGTTTGTATGATCGTGAACGATCTGCCACTGTCCCGCAATCCGACGGAGGATCAAGCTGGTCGTGCCGCGACGCGAGACCTGGCCCTGTTGGGTGTTCGCATAGATCCCGCGGACCAGGACCGCATCAGGTGCCAACACCTCAATGTCCAGCTTTTCAAAACCGAGTTCATCCCGGCGAGCCCCCGGCGCAAAATTCGGCGCGTAAAAATTCCGGATCGCCGGGCGGCCCTGCAGGAAGACATCCGCAAGCGCGAACGTGGCATTCTCGGCGTAGAAGGCCAGGAAGCCGCCCAGATTGCCGGAGTTCCAGGCCGTGGATGCCTTTTGGAATTCGGCGGCGACCTCGGCGGGGATCTGCGCGGTGGAAGGCACAGGTGGGCGGGGCGGTTGAGTGGCACAGCCAGCCAGGCACAAAGCCGCCAAGCCGATGACTCGGGCGAGGCCAGCGCCAGTTCGTCTCGGTAGCCGCCGGGGGCCCTGAATCCACACAGGCGTCTTTGGCCAGAACCTCAAGGCTTTTTCTCCATCTGCGCTCGTAACCAGGCCCGCGCGTAGGTCCAAAGCCGTTCCGCGGTGCGGAGCGGCAGACCGAGCGCGCTGGCCGCTTCTTCCATCGTCATGCCGACGAAGTAGCGCAACTTCACCAGATCAGCGGCGGCCGGATCTTTGATCGCCAGCAAGTCCAGGGCTTCGTCCACCGCCAGCAGTTCGTCCGAGGGAGCTTGTTGGGCGAGGTGTGCCTCATCCAAGTCTTCCCGTTGCGGAGCCGATCCTCGCTTCAGACTGCGCCGACGCCGGGCCGACTCGACGAGGATGCGGCGCATCGCCTCCGCGGCGACCGCGAAGAAATGAGCGCGCCCTTGGAACTGGGGGCTGCCATGTTTGACCAGACGCATCCAGGCTTCGTGTACCAGGGCGGTCGCCTGCAAGGTATGGCCTTCAGGTTCCTGGGCCATTTTGTAAGCGGCAATACGCCGGAGCTCTTCATACACCAGCGGGAGCAATTCATCCGCGGCGGCGGCTTCGCCTCGTTGAACGGCTTCCAGAATGCGGGTCACATCGCTCATGCCTATTTATAGACGCGTCGCTCAGTCGGCCGCTTCGATTACTTGCCACTCGTGCACTCCGGCGGCCCAACCGGACTGCATTTCCACCACCAGGCGGAGAGCGGTTGTGGTGATCGGCTGAAAATGGACGTCGCACCACTGATCGCGCGCGACCTGGTAGGGGTCCGTCACCTGGACCGGCCGCCAGTCGGTGCCATCCGCATATTGAAGTTGCCAGGCGGCTGGCAAGCGGCATTGGCCGCGGCCGGTGTCATCAAACCAGAAGACTTTGGCGCCTGCAATCTGAACTGGTTTGCGCCAACGATATTGAGCCCACTCCGTCCCGCCCTTGTGGGGCCACCAGTGGCAGACGGCTGGCGGTTGATCGCCGGATGCCTTGCACTCGAGACCATCGTTGATTCCGCCCGGTTGACAATTGCTGCTGGTGAAAGACAAACTCACCTCCGCCTGCCGCTCCAGGCCACCGGTCACCGTTGGCTCGGGGGCAATGGGCAGCCACACCTTCATCGGGCCAGGCGAGCGATTATCCCATGCGTAGTAAGGAATGGCGGTGATCGGAATGGAATGGGCCTTGGCCAGCGGCTGGTACAATTGGTTTTTCCAGGCCATCTCGGCGGGCGATTGGGCCGTCCCCTCGAGCACGACAACTCCGCCCAGAAGCGTGCCTGCCATCCGGGCTGCCAGTTCGCTCTCGGCAGGGAGATAAACCGGAGCCAGCCGACTGGTCAGGTCGGCCTGTTCGAGACAATAAACCAATGGCCCGCGCTGGAGCGCTATCTGACCGGCATCGTCCTTGACGGCTGGATGCGCCGCTATCTTCTCAACGGGCATAGGAAGGTTGAGCTCCACCACATCCCCCTCCCGCCACTCCCGCGCGATCACGAGATAGCCTCGCTCCAGGACGGCTCCCGGCTCCACCCGATTCACGGCCACGCTTGCATCCCGACACCACCCGGGAACACGTAAGCGCAGCTCGAAACGGCTCGGCTCGGCCAACTTCGGCCGGACCGTCACCTTACCATTCCACGGGTAATCGGTGGTTACATCGAAAACGACTTTTTGCCCATGCACGTTGGCGGTGGCGGCGCTTTGGATGTAGAGGTTGATCCACAGGGCCTCAGGGCTGACCGCGTAGGCGTATCCACCCAGGGAGGCGAGCGTTCGGGCGACGTTCGGAGGGCAACATGCGCAACCGAACCAATCCGAGCGGTGATGGGTCCCCACACTCTCCAGCGGGTTGACATAAAAGAACCGAGTGCCATCCAGTGAAACACCAGCCAGGACGCCGTTGTAAAGCGAACGTTCCATCACGTCGGCATAGCGCGCGTCGCCATAAAGCAGGGCGAGCCGATGATTCCACTGGGCCAGGGCCACCGACGCGCATGTCTCCTGATACGCCGTGCGATTGGGCAGGTCATAATCAGCGGTGAACCCTTCGTTGTGCGCGCTCGGCCCAATCCCCCCGGTCACGTAGAGGTTCTTCTGCGTGGCGTTGCGCCAGACCCGCCCGATCATGCGGAGGAGCTGCGGGTCGCCGGTCTCAGCGGCGATATCGGTAGCGCCGCTCAGCAGCACGCGGCCCGAACGGCGTGTCCCTTGATGTTGCGGTGTTCGGTGATCGGCACGTCGTCCTGCCAATAGGAGCCATCATACCGATCCACCGGCTCACCGTGCTCTTCCGCAAAGAAGTGCCGGCCGCGATTCTCAATAAAGAAGCGAGCAAGATTGAAGTAGCGCTGCTCCCCAGTCACCCGCCACAGCTTGACCAGCGCCAGTTCAATCTCGGGATGCCCCGGGTAACCCATCCGCTTTCCCGGACCGAAAACCGAATCGATGTGATCGGCCAGCCGCGTTGCCACATCCAACAGGTTCCGCTGGCCGGTCGCCTGGTAATGCGCAACCGCCGCTTCAAACAGATGCCCCGCGCAATAAAGCTCATGCCAATCCCGCAGATTGGTCCACCGCTTCGTCGGCTCCTTCACCGTGAAATGGGTATTTAAGTAGCCGTCCGGCTGCTGCGCGTGTGCAATCGTCGCAATGATCCCGTCCAATTGCCTCGCCAGTTTCGCGTCCGGGTGCGTGCTCAGCGAATAAGAAGCCGCTTCCAGTCCTTTGTACAGGTCCGAATCCATGAAAACCGGGCCCGTGAAGCCATTCGTCGCGCCGGCCCCGGCCAGCTCAAAGTTACGTATGTTCCCGGCCTTCTCCAGCATCGACAGATTCGCCGGAATACTCGCGAGCCGGTTGGTCTCCTGTCGCGGCAGCCAAAAGGCATCGCGAATCTCCACGGCGGTGAAGGGCAGCCCGCGCAGCTTGACGAGTGGTGGTGCGGGCATCTCCGCGGCCGCGCCCGAAAGGGCGGCGATGGCCAGGAGAACGGGGGCGGAAAGAAAGGTCCTCATAAACAATCCAGCGTCGGTTATTTGGAATTTAGAGCGGCTGAGGGGGAGCGCCAAGCCGGAATTAGGCAACCGAGAATAGGCTTGACAGGATCTGTATGACTGTAATCATACAGTCAAAGACAACGCCCATGCTCAAGCCTCTCCATCTCCAAATCGACCCGCACTCGGGTGTGCCGGTCTATCGTCAGATGATGGATCAGCTCAAGTACTACGTCGCTTCCGGCGCCCTCCAGCCTGGCGATCAGCTCCCTTCGATCCGCGAACTCGCCCAACGGCTGTCCGTCAACCCCACCACTGTCGTCAAGGCGTATGGAGAACTCCAACATGGCCAGGTCATCGAAATGCGCCATGGCAAAGGCGTCTTCGTTTGCGACCATTCCATGGTCATGTCCGATCGGGAGCGCGAGAAAGCGCTGCGCCGGATTGCCCGGCAGTTAGCGGTGGAGGCAGCCCAGATGAAAGCGCCGGCTGGACTGGTCGTTCGCATCGTGGAAGAGGAGATCGCCGATATCGCTGATCATCCCGAGTGAGACGATTGAGCCCGGTCTGAGTTTCCGGACGAACTATGGCCGCTTACGCTATCCAGACCTCCCGACTCTGCAAGACCTTCCCTGGAGGGGTTGTGGCGGTCGATGGCATGGACCTGCGCATCCGGCCAGGGTGCATTTACGGATTGATCGGTCCAAATGGCGCCGGCAAGACGACAGCGCTGCGGCTCTTGATGGGCCTGCTTCGGCCGCAATCGGGCACGGCGCGGATCCTGGGGGAAAATTTGTGGGAAGCTCCGCGGTCCGTCCGGTCGCGGGTTGTTTACATTTCGCAGAGTCAACAAGTTCACAATTGGATGACCTTGCAGGAACTCTGCCGCTTTGCCGCCCAACTATATGACCACTGGGATTGGGACTATGCCCGCTCCCTTGCCCAGCGCTGGCATCTGCCCTTTGGTCAACGGCTGGGGACGATGTCGGCCGGCGGGCAGCGCACCGCAGCCCTGCTCCTGGCCTTTGCCTCGCGTGCCCAGGTTTTGGTCCTGGACGAACCGGCCGCCGGGTTGGACCCGATTGCCCGGAGATCGTTGATCGACGAGATCATCACGGCCATCGCCGCCGGCGACGAACGGACTGTGCTGTTTAGCACCCACCTGCTTGAGGACCTGGAGCGCGTGGTTGACTCCGTCGGCATTATGAACCGCGGCCGGTTGATCGTTTCTTCGCCTTTGGAAGATCTGCAGCGGACGGTCAAGCGTGTGCAAGTGATCTTTCCGGGTGAGGCTGTGCCCGGGGAATTCGCGATTCCGGGCGCGCTCTGGACGGAGGTTTCTGGTCCGGTGGCGACGGCCATGACCCGGCTGGTCAACGAAGCGCAATTGGATTCGATCCGCCACTGGGCGGGCGCTCGCGTCCACGTCTTCCCGCTCGGGCTGGAAGACATCCTGCTCGCTTTCTACAAGGCGAGCCAGGCGGCTGATCTGACGACTACTTTCCCTTTGCAGTCGGAAAATGAACCGCAGGCATTTGTTTAATCTATGAAAACTGTCCCCTTTCGTGCTCCGTTCTGGAGTTTGCTTTCGGCCGCGCTGCTTGGGCTCAGCCTGTGCGGCCGGCAGCATTTCGCCGCGGTCAGCGGCACCCCCCCGAACTCCGGACCTTTGATCACGGGGATCCGGCTCGAGGGGGCCAATGTTCTCATCACGGCAAGCGTCTCGGCGGGAATCAAGAAAGTCACCTTGCAGTCGGCCCGGCGCCTTGGAACCGGCGCGTGGGAACCACGCGCCGTGGCTCGCCTGGATGGCCGGGGCGGGGAGGTCACCTTCAACCTGCCGCAATCGCTCGACCTGGAGATTGTCCGGGTGCGAGGCGATGACGCCGAGGTCCTGCCCAGCTCCTTTTATCAGGGAACGAATGCCTTTGCGGGCGTTCCCGTGTCCGTTTCGGCCGCGCCGCCCGCAGCGTTTGTGGATGCCGTTGGCAATGATGCGGAAGGCCGGACAGTGACAGGGGGACCGACCGCCAGCCGGGACGTTGTCGAGTCGGACATTTGGCAGCTGGACGGCGATACCCTCTATTTCTTCAATCAGTATCGCGGACTGCAGGTGATCGACGTCTCCAATCCGGATGCGCCCGTCCTGCGGGGCAATCTCGCCCTCCCGGCGGCGGGAGAGCAAATGTACCTGCTGCCGGACCATCAAGTGGCTCTGTTGGTTCGAAGTGGCTGCAGTTGGACCCCCGAAATGGGAAGCCAGGTCCTGATCGTGGCGGCGGATGGGCCCGGCCCGGCGATTGTGGCAACGCTGCCGGTCAGTGGCGAGATTCGCGAGAGTCGCCTCGTCGGTTCAGCTCTCTATGTCATGACCCAGACCTACCGCCCGGTCCCGAATTCGAAGGACGGCGCTTGGGAATGGGGCACCGGGGTTTACTCCTTTGACCTCTCCAATCCCGCGGCTGCGGCCGAGCGTTCCACGCTCTGGTATCCCGGTTACGGCAACGTGCTGACCGCCACGGATCGCTATCTCTTTGTCGATATCACCGAAAAATCCGAGGTCCACGTGATCGATATCTCGGCTCCGGACGGCACCATGTCCAAACAGAGTGCGATTCGCGTCCTGGGTCGAGTGACCGACAAGTTCAAAATGAATCTGGATGGCGATGTCTTCACCGTTATTGCCGAAGAATGGTCTACAGACTCGCAGAATGGACGCTGGCGTCCGGTGACTCGATTGCAGACCTTCTCGTTGGCGAATCCGGCCGCGCCGCGGAAGCTTGGGGAGCTGGAGCTGGGCAAAGGCGAGCAGCTGCACGCGACACGATTCGACGGCAAGCGCCTCTATGTGGTGACGTTCTTCCAGGTCGATCCTCTCTGGGTGGTGGATTTGTCCGATCCAAGTCATCCGGCCATCGTCGGCGAACTGGAAGTGCCAGGTTGGTCAACCTACATTCAGCCGCTGGGCGATCGGCTGGTGAGCATCGGGATCGACAACACCAACGGCTGGCGCGTCGCCGTCTCGCTCTTCGACGTCCACGATCCGACCGCCCCCAGCCTCATCAGCAAGGTGCCATTGGGCGAGAACTCCTCTTGGAGCGAAGCCAATGCGGATGAAAAGGCCTTCGGCTTCTTGCCCGACGACGGTCTGATTCTCGTTCCGGTGACCAGTTACTCGACCAATTTGCAGCAGGGCGTGCAACTGATCGACTTTCGCCGCGACTCGCTGGTCAAGCGCGGCTTCATCACCCATGACATCGAAGCCCGTCGCTCCACGCTCCATCGCGATCGCATCCTGTCCATCTCTGGCCGGGAATTGCTGGCCGTCAATGCGGCGGACCGTGATCATCCCGAGGTCAGCGCCGAGCTGGAACTGGCCTGGCCGGTGAATCGGGTCTTTGTGCAGGACGGTTATCTGATCGAGCTTGAAACGTCCGCCGGTTGGGGGGAAGGCGCGACCCCAAACCTGCGGGTGGTCGCCTCTGGCCAGCCGCAGCAGGTTCTCAATGCCCTTTCTCTGACCAACCTGCCGGTTGTGGGGGCAACCTACCGAGATGGCCGCCTTTATGTGCTGCAAGGGTTGACCAGCTGGATCCCTCTTCCGTTGGTTGGCGATGCCACGGGCGCGGCCGAGGGGACCAATCAAACAGTGCTGGTTTGTTCCGTCATTGACGTGAGTAAGCTGCCGGCTCTGCAAGTCATCGGCACGACCGACACCGTCACGGGCGAGCCCTTCTACGGTTCGGCGGCGGACGCGGTCTGGCCGAAGAACGACGTGCTCGTTTGGGTCACGCAGCAGACATATTACTGGCGGGGCTGGCTGCCGATGGTCGACGTTGTCTTTGGCGGTTTTGCCGGCATGCCGCTGCGCGGTGCGATCGATTTCTGGTATCCTTATGGGCGGAGTGGGGACGCCAAACTTTACGCTGTCAACGTGGCGACGCCCAGCGCCCCGGATTTCGTTTCCGAAGTCAGCCTCGCCGTGACGAACGGGTGGGCCAATTTCAGCAAGGCCTACGGGGCGGATAAATCCGTCTTTTTGAGCCGGCAGCTGACCGAAACATTGATCACCGGCACGAACTATGTCGTCTGGACCAATGTCGAGCACGTTCTCGCGACCAACGTCGTCATGGTGACCAACCATACGCGCGTTCCTGAATACCATTACGAGACCAATGCCGTTGTCATGACAGATGTCGTGACCGCATCCGTGGCGAATCGATTGGGCGACCAATCGGTGCTCATCCCGGGGTTGACGGCAGGTCCCGCCCAGGTGATCGGGGGTGGAACCCTCCATTCGATTGCGCTCTCGGCGGATGGGCGCGTTTGGACTTGGGGGGACAACGGGCGCGGCCAGCTGGGAGACAGCACTTACACCGCGACGCTCCAACCCAAGGCGATCGCGGGACTCGGCCAGGTTCGCGCCATTGCGAGCGGTGATTTCCACAACCTTGCCCTGGCGACCGACGGCTCTCTCTGGGCCTGGGGTGACGACACCTTTGGCCAGCTGGGCGATGGCCTGAGCGTCTCCGATCCCAGCCTGCCGCCCATGCCCGAACAAGGGACCAGCAAGCCCGTCCAGGTCCGAGGCCCGGCCAATCTGGTGGCCGTTGGGGCCGGCTCCTGGCATAGCCTGGCCGTGCAGGCCGACGGCAGCCTTTGGACCTGGGGCGCCAATGCGGCTGGCCAGCTCGGCAATGGAACGACGGACGATCAGCTCCAACCCGTCCGTGTCGCGGATCTCACCGATGTGATCCAGGTGGCCGGCGGACATGAACACAGCGTCGCTCTAAAACGTGACGGCACCGTCTGGACCTGGGGAGACAATGCCGTCGGACAACTCGGAGATGGCAGCAAGATCGGCCGCAACCGACCGGGCCAAATTGCCGCCCTGGCCGAGGTCATGGCCGTGGCTGCCGGCCGCTCTCATACCGTCGCCCTGAAGCGTGATGGGACTGTCTGGACCTGGGGCTCGAATGAGTCCGGCCAGCTGGGGGATGGCAGTTTGAATTCGCGGCTGGCACCGGGTCAGGTAAGTGCGTTGGACCAGGTGGTCGCGATTGCTTGCGGCGAACGCCACAGCTTGGCCTTGCGCAAAGACGGCACGGTTTGGGCCTGGGGCTTGAACAAAGACGGTCAATTGAACGGCGTCCCAAGTGTCGAGGCGCTCAAGCCTGTTTTGGCCGAGCACCTGCCTTCCTCCGTTCTTGTCGGGGCCGGCGGCAAGCACTCGCTCGCGGTCAACGCGCAAAAAGACCTCGTCTATGCCTGGGGAATCAACGATTTCGGGCAGCTTGGCAATGGCAGTCGTTTGACCGTAACGAACTCGTGGGTCCAGACCAATTACCTCGAGCAAGTTGTCTGGGTTGATGTGACCGAGCCCGTTCTGCGAACGAACGTAGTCAAAATGCCGCAAAACGTTACCATCACTAACGCCCAGCCGATTTATACCTCACGCCAGCTTTCCTCGCTCCTGGTGGTTGATTATGCAGCGCCCGCCAACCCGGTGGTCCGGCAGCCCGTGAGCATTCCAGGGGCATTGCAGGGCCTTTCAGCCAACGGCGCTCTCCTCTACCTCGTTGGATACAAGATGGACGCGGATGGCGTCACGGACGGTTCGGAATGGTTGTATGCATGCGCCTACGACGGCGTCTCCGCCTTTCTCGTTGATTCGCATGCTCTCCCGACGGAATGGCCGCACCCGCTCCTCGTGGTTGAACCCCAGGTCTATATTGCACGCCCGCAGAGTGAAAAGACCGGCGACAGGGGATTGGAAGTGTGGACCCTGACGAGCGCGGGCAAGTTCAGCAAACTCAACGAACGCAAACTGGCCGCAAACGCTTCCCTGTTCGGAATCGTCCGCGACATGTTGGTCGCTCAGGAGGACACCGGGCTGGAATTGTTTAACCTCAATAGCCCGATCGACTTGCCTCTCGTTGGCTCCGGCGGCCCGCAAGGCTGCGTCGGCTGGAGTATTGAAGCAGCCGATGGATCGGTGCGCGATGGACTTTGGCTCCCGCTCGACCTCTACGGCGTTTACCAAATCCCTGCGACGAGGTAGCTTCGTAGAATGGCAAGCTTACGAGCCATGAGACTGCAGTCGGCCGTCTCCCGGTCGGCTGCCCATCGCTGGGCGCGGATCCCAACCGATCCGCGCCGAATGTGGTCTCGCCGGACGGTTGGCGCTTTCACCCTCGTGGAACTGCTCACCGTCATTACGATCCTGGCCATTTTGGCCACTTTGCTGATGACCACGCTCGGATCCGTCAAGCGCAAGGCGAGGGAGGCTGTCTGCATCTCGAATCTCCATCAGATCGGCCTGGCTCTGAACCTCTATCTGGAAGATTTCCATCAGCGGCCCACTGGCCTGGAAATGCTGGTCACCACCAAATACCTGCCCGACCCGAAGATCCTCGCCTGTCCCGCGGATAAATCCGGTTTGCTCATGGCATCCGCCGAGAGCTCCGACACCAAGTCGACTTTTTCTCCGGCGAGCAACGCGGGCCGTCCGCCGCATGTGTCCTATCAGCATCCACTGCAGTGGGCCGAGGCCGATTGGTCCCGGCTCATGCAACTCCAGACCCGCGCCGGCGTGGTCGTGTGCACTTTCCATGACATTCGAGGCCATCCTGGAACCAGCGTCTTGAGCTCCGATCCGCCCCAGGGCCTCATCCTCAGAGGGCAGCTTGACGGCGCGGTTGTCCGCCGACAATTCTTTAAGGCGGAGACCGTTGTCGACTCTATCGCCGACCGGGGCGCCGTTCCTCCCGCCGTCGCCTTTGGTGACAGTGCCGCCGCGGCGGGTAACAACACGCCGCCGGCGACAACCTTTACGGCTGCGCCGCCCTGGGAGTATTTCACGGATGAACCTGCCCCCTGACAGGTTCGAGGAGCGCTTGGCGCTGGGTGTAACCTGGCTCGCGGCTATCCCGAATGGGCTCAGGGATCAGTCCAGATGATTGTCCAAACCAAAACCGATTCGTCCGCCGCTGCTCCCGAGCTCCTGGTACCGCCTTCCGGCCTGGAGAAAGGAGCCGCCCGGCGAGGACGGTCCTTTTACGGACTGCTCTGGTGTGAATGGTTTGCCCACAGCCGGCTGCTCCTGGCCTTTTTGGTTTTCTGGTTGGTTTGTGTTTGGGGCTTGCCGCTGTTCACCCATTCGGGATGGATCCTTCTGATTGCGGGCGCTTTTGCCCTGGTTGGCGGTCCCGCCTATGGCGGCGGCGATACGATTGAAGGTTGTGAGGAATTCTCCTTCTCTCTGCCAGCGACCCGAGCCGAACGATACCTGGCGCGGCTGACGGTGGGAGGGGGCGCGCTGTTTCTGTTGACGATGTTGGACCTGTTGGCGCTTGGGCTGGATCTGCCTCAATCACTCGCGCGCCTCTATATCGATACTGGCCTTCTCAAGCCGCTGCCGATCGTCAAACCGCGCCTTCTTTATGGATTGGTGCTGGCCTTTCCCTTCGCCGTCTTTGCCTTCTCCTTCGCGCTCGCGGCCATCAGCCATTCGCGGATGCTGATTATTACCGCCTGGCTTTGGAGTCTGCTTGGGGCTATGGCCATCACCCACCTCGCCTTTCGCTACGAAGAAGCCGTTTGGGCTGAATTCAACGGCTTTTGCTCGGCCCCGCTCCTCATCATCCTCGGCTTGGCCGCCCTCGTCGGGGGGTACCGCGCCTACCTGGTCAAGGAGATTGGCCAAGACCACCGGCCCTGGACGCTCCCGCCCCATTTCTGGCTCTGGTTGCTCATGCTGGCCGCCGGGCTGGCGCTGGCTTTCTTCCTCGTCTCCCTTCTCGCCGGCCAGTATCCCCGCTTGCTCGCGCCCGCGGGTTGAGGCTCGTCTCGGGGAGGCCGTGCGCCTCGCATCCAGCTTTTGCATTTTGCAGGGAAATTTGCTAAATCATCCTTGTGACTCAATTCGCTCCCGATCTGTTGCTCCTGATCCCTGCTTACAACGAAGAGCAGCGGATCGAGCCTGTTTTGCGGGAGTATGCCCAATTCTTCCGCCAACAGTACCCGGGCAAATTTCAAATGGTCGTGGTCCTCAACGGTTGCGTCGACGACACTCTCGGCGTGGTCGAAAGGGTGGCCGCGGAATATCCGGAAATCCGGGCCTTAAATTTCCCCGCGCCCATCGGCAAGGGCGGTGCGCTGATCGAGGGATTGAAGCTCTTTCCCACGACCGACCTCATCGGCTACGTCGACGCGGACGGCGCCACGGCCCCGGCCGCCTTCCTGGACCTCGTGCAGCATTGCGCCGAAGTGGATTGTGCGATTGGCTCGCGCTGGCTGCCCGGCTCGATTCTGCATCAGGCGCAGTCCAGACAGCGCCGTGTTTTCAGCCGCATTTTCCACTGGGTGGTGCAGGTTCTCTTCCGCATGCACATTGTCGATACGCAATGTGGCGCCAAGGTGATGCGGCGCTCGGCCGCTGCCAGCATCCATTCTGCCCTCCGCATCGCCGATGTCGCCTTTGATATCAACCTCCTCTACGCGTTGAAGCGAAACGGCTATTCTGTGCGGGAAGTGCCCACGGAATGGACCGACAAGATCGGGTCGAAGATCAAACTCAACCGAGGTGCTCTGGGCATCTTCCTCTCGGTCGTTCGCCTGAGGTTGGTTTATTCCCCGTTCTACGTCTGGCTGCGTCCCCTTCGGCCTCTGGAGGGCTGGATTTATCGCAAGCTTTTGCGCGCGCCGCAACCTTTGCCGGGGCCACCGGTGTGGCGGAGAAAGCAAGACGGGAATGCCGCGCCGTCGGTGAAACCAGACGTCAACCGCCCGACGCATTCCACCATTGGCAACGACAAGTGAGGCAGGCTGGTTCGCATCATTTTCACGCGTTTGAAGTCTGCTGCCCCCCGCATTAGTTAGGGCCGAGCGATCATTTGCCGGCACACCACCAGCAGCACGGCCTTCTCAAGCCGGCGCGCGGGCATCCTTGTAAGTGCACCAGATCGCAACCGCCAGGAGCAGGGTGCTGAACAAGCCGAGGGTGCCGATGATGATTTTGTAAGCCCCGAGCAGCTGGGTCAGATCGGTTGCCGGCGTCGCGGCGCCGGCTTGTTGCAGCAGCCGATCCTTTAACGCCAGCAACGCCAGCCCGTAGCCTGCTCCCACCAGGGCGGCCCATGGCACCACCCGGAAGCGATTGTGCGCGAGCAGATGGTTGATGAGGACATTGGCCATTATCAGCGGCACCAGCGCCCAGGCAAACCAAGGCACCAGCGGGGCGGACTGCCAATAGATTGGATTGCGCACGTAAAGGATGCGGAGTGGCAGTTGGGGCAGCAGCATACAGGCAACCGCAGCCATGCCCCCAAGCAGGGCCGTCGCCGCCAGCGCGTGGCGAAGGGCGTCGCTCTTCTCTGTCCGGGCAGCGCTCCGGACAAGCTTCGGAAACATAACCGATGCCAAGGGAGTCGTGAATGTGAACAAAGCGAGGCCCACAATGGCTGCCGGGGTGTAAAAGGGCGACTGGGCTTTGGAGAAGAGCGTCTGCACGTAGATGAGATCCGCGTTGTACATGAACAGCACGACGCCCACCCCGAGGGTCAGGGGCACGACCCGCTGCAACCATGGTCGCCAATTGAATGGCGCTCCCTGCCCCGAAATAACAGGCCAAACCAGGCACGCGCCCAGAATTAAGGAGACCAGTTGGCCAACGAGAGCTCCGGCCATCGCGCCAGCTGCCTGTCCACCAAAATGAACAATCAGGACGATGGCGGTGAAGCGCCCCACTCCGTCCAGGATCAAAACCCATCCAAGTCCGGCGAAGTTTTGCCGGCCTTGCAACAGGCCTTTCAGCAGCGGCGACCACAACGAAGCCAGGCCGAGCAGGAGCGTCACCCACAAAGCGGCTGGATTCGTTATCTTCAAGACCGCGATGAGTTGTGATCGTCCAAAGAAGACCAGAGCCACCAGGCACGCCCAGAGAGCGAAGGTGCCGCGCAAAACTGCCCGGGCGGTCTCAGAAAGGCGGCGCGCCTCCGCTTCCGACACGGCCGCCGCTGCCTGCTGAGCAAAAACGACCTGCAACCCGCCGGCGGGAAATCCCATCAACAGGAAGACTCGCAACAGAGTGGCGAACAGCGTGTACTCGGACTCCTTCATCGGCTTGTTCACGACCACATGCACCGCAGACATGAACACGCCCGATGCGACCGTTGCCATGACCAGCCAGCCGCTCTGCCGGAAGAAGCTCCACTTGTCTTGCGAGAGCTTCATGACGGCGCGGGGCCAGCGGACCTGGTGAGTGCCTCGACAAAATCGACCGCGCGTCGGCTGATCACTCCCCAATCCAGCGCGCGCGCAACGCGATGGCTCGCGGCCACCGCAAATTGCTGCCGAGGTTCCGGCGGGTCGAGCAGCCAACTGAGCACTTTCCGGCCGAAGCTGATCCCATCGAACTCCGCAAAGCGGACCATTGTTTCATCGCCGAAGTAGCGCATGGCACTCTGCAAGGGCGTGCTGACGACGGGCAATCCGACCGCCAGATACTCGACGATCTTGGCGACGAAGGCGCAGTGCGTTCCGACCGATTCCTCATACGGGACGATGCCGACAGTCGATTCCGCCAAATGCCGCGCGACTTCGCTGTAAGGCACAAATCCGGTGCATTCCACCAGGGTTCCTGGGATCCGCCGAGCTGCTTGGTGAAGAAAGGACTTCAAAGTCTTGGTTTGATTGCCGACGAATTTGAAAACAGTGTCAGGCCGGTTCTGGACGATGAACGTCATGGCATCCAACGCGATCCGACGGAGATGGTGATGATCAAGCGAACCGTGCATGACCACCGTCAACGGACGGCTCGCGTCCAGCGCCAATTCCTGCGGCCGGAGCGGAAAAAGGCCAGAGTCGTACCCATAGTAAATCGGAAGCAGCCTTTCCCGGGGATACCCCACCTCGGCAAACCGATCGGCCAGGGTGTCTGACACTGTCAAGACCCCATCAGCCGAGTAACGGTTCGGCAACGACAGTTCGTATTCCTTCAAAGGCCGGAGCAGCGGCGGCGGCGCTGGGTCAGGCTGCCGACAAGCCCATAAAGCCGGTCAGGTAGTCGAGGAAGTTCAATGCCCATGACCGGGACGCCCAGCCGTCGCTTCCAGTTGGCTGGCGGCCACAGCGGAGATGGCGTGTTGGGAAAAGAGGAGATCGAAGGAGTTGCTTCCGCGGCCCGTGCGACCAGGGGCTGAATGCCCGCGGGTAGAGCGGATACTTTGAAATTGCGGAAGGGAGTGTACTGATCCATCCGCCACCGGCGAAAAGGATGCAGGACGACACCGAAACGAGCTTCGACGGATTCCCCATCTGGAATCGCTGCCGGACAAAACACATGTATCTCGTGTCCGCGCCGGAACTGGTTCCCGCACCGACAGCCCCGCCGAACCGCCTGCTGGGCGGATAAAACGGTTCATGCGTAATGAAGGCGACTCTCATGCCCGGTGGAGAATGACCAACTGATGGCAATGATCGAAGAAACCGTTCCAAGAGGTCCGTAGCCGACTTTGAGGCTCGCGGTCGAGACCCATTCCAGGTCTGTATGTTTGCGCTATGTCGCCGGTAGCCAAAAACGACGCTGGGAATCCCACCGTGGCTGAGCACGGCCGCATCGCAAAAGAAGTCAACGCCCAAGCCGGTTTGCTGGCGCGCGACAGCCAGGAGCCGATGCACCATTGGCAGGGTCAGATCCGTTTCCATTGGCAGACATGGGGCGGTGCGAGCGCTGCTCAGGTCGCGCTCAGGCGTGGGCGCGCAACACGGGCCCGGACTTCCTTACGGACCAGGGCTTGCTTTCACCAGGCAGCGTGGCGATCGATCGTGATGAAGCACTCGAAGTGGGGACAATGTTCGGTTGCGTGCCGCCCTGAATGGAGCCGACGTTGACGGCTCGGCCGAGGAGGGGGTGACGGTGAGTCTGCAACATATACACTGTCCTGATGATGTCGACGATTTTGGCCATGCGGACCGCATTTCGACCCAGCTCGGGGCGAGCGCCAAGGGCCGCTTTGCCCCTCGTGTCCAGACGCAGCCAGACGTCGCCTTTGTGCGCCGTCACAATGCGTCCCAGCGTCGGTTCGCCCACGATCGCCAGGTCGGCTCGGTAACCCTTTTCCACCACCGCCCGAGATCCGGCCTGCGCATTTTCCTCATCGACCAGGCCGGCGAAGACGATCTCGGTGTACCGGCCGTTGGCCAGCGCGGGCCAATCGGAACAGGGCGGTCAACAGCGGCTTCGGCGACGCTGCCTTTGCACGCAGGCCCCGCGGCCCAGAATTCTTCCCCTTCACCTGGGCTTGAACATGTCCGTCCATTCGCCGGGCTGTTCCACTGTATCGAGATGGGGCGCCAGCAACACCCGGGAACGCGCTTTGCCGGTGGGAACGAGCTGCGTCCAAATGTTCGGACGGTGAGGGAAGACTTCTTGAACTCGACCGGTAAGCCGGAAAGCTTTGGCCAGAGCTACCAGCATCCCGCGATTGTTTCTTCGCCCGCTGCCAGCGCCCGCTGTCCGGCATGAAAGCCGGATTGACGCTTGAAATCGCGATCAAGTCGCAAAGCAAACGCTGCGTCTGGGTAAGCCGGATGGTTTTCAATGCGGCCCACAGTACGGATTTCGCGAGGAGGTGTCGAGAGGCGTTCCGAGATGTTCGCCGCGGCCGGATCAAGTCGCCGGGGCGCTTGATCGCCGAAACCATTCGGCGAAGAGGGGAATGCCCTTCTCGATCTTGACCTGCGGGTTGTATCCGAGCAGCGCACGCGCCTTCGAGATATCCGCGAAGGTAATCGGAACGTCGCCGGGCTGAAGGGGCTGCCGGTCAATGACAGCTTTCTGCCCGAGCGCGTCTTCGAGTAACTCGATCAATCGACTCAAGGACACGGTGGCCGACTCGCCGAGATTGAAGATCTCAAACCCAAATTGGCGCTGGGTGCAAGCGATGATGCCATCAACGATATCGCTCGCGTAGGTGTAATCCCGCGCGGTTGATCCGTCCCCGAAAACCGGAATAGGGCGCCCCTGCGTGATCAAATTCGCGAACTTGAAGATGGCCAAATCGGGCCTCTGCCGCGGGCCGTAAACGGTAAAAAAGCGAAGCATGATGACGTCCAGGCCATAGACGTGATGGTAAACGTGGCCGAGCGCTTCGCAAGCCAGTTTGCTCGCCGCATAGGGCGAAATAGCAGCAAAAATAGGGTCCTTCTCCGAAAAAGGGACTTTCGCATTTACCCCGTAGACCGACGAAGACGAGGCCAGAATCAGCTTGCCCGGGCCGTGTTTGCGCGCCGCCTCCAGCAGGTGCACCGTGCCTTCGACATTAACCCGCTGGTAAAGGGCAGGCTGTTCCAGGCTCGGACGCACCCCGGCCCGGGCTGCGAGGTGAACGACCTGATCGAAACGCCCGTTGCGGAACAACTTGTCCACCGCCGGCCCGTCCGTCAGGTCACCTTCCACAAACTGGAGTCTCGGGCTAATCGCCTCCAGCTCTCGAAGATTTCGCTGCTTTAACGCCGGGCTGTAAAAGCCGTTCAAATCATCAAAGACGGTCACGGAGTGCCCCTCCCGCAGGAGCCGCTCACCAACGTGGGACCCGATAAATCCAGCCCCGCCAGTCACGAGAAAGTTCACCGCCGGACGCTAACAAAGTCGAAAGCGACTTGGCAAGAGGGGGACGCGGGGAGCGGGGCCGTCAACAAGCCGTCAAAGCCGGTGCCGTTGGCGGGCCAAACGCTCAAGTCGAAGAGCTGGCCCAGATCGAATTTCCAGGCGCAACGACCTCCGGCTTGCGCTCGGGCTCTCGAAGGCCATAATGAATCGCATGCTTAACGAGCCAGTCCTGCAACTAGACCTGCCCGGTTTTCGCAAGGTAAAAAGCGGCAAAGTCCGTGAGATTTTCGATCTAGGCGACGCGTTTCTGTTTGTCGCGACCGATCGCATCTCGGCCTTTGACTGCATCATGCCAAACGGGATTCCTCGCAAAGGCGAGGTCCTGACTCAAATCTCCCATTTCTGGTTTGATCAAACGGCCGGCTTGGTCCCGAACCACCGCATCGGGCGGGCGGACGATCCACTGCCCGGCAAGCTTCAACCTTTTGCGTCGCAATTGCGCGGCCGAAGCATGATTGTGCGCAAGGCCTCTCCGCTGGCGATCGAGTGCGTCGTTCGCGGCTATTTGGCCGGCTCCGGCTGGAAAGAATACCGCGAACGCCAGACCGTTTGCGGGATACCATTACCGTCCGGCTTGACTGAATCGGCCGAACTCCCGACCCCCATTTTCACCCCCGCGACCAAAGCGGAGACCGGCCACGACCTGAACATCAATTTCGACGAAGCGTCCCAAATCGTCGGACCGGACATCGCGACCAAAGTCCGGGACATCAGCCTCAAAATCTACTCCACCGCTCGCGAGTATGCGCGCAAGCGGGGCATTATTATCGCTGACACCAAGTTCGAGTTTGGACAACTCGACGGCAAGCTCATCCTGATTGACGAGGTTCTGACACCCGATTCTTCGCGCTTTTGGCCGGCTGATCAATATCGTCCAGGCAAAGGCCAACCCAGCTTCGATAAGCAGTTTGTGCGCGACTATTTGGAAACTCTGGATTGGGATAAGGCGCCGCCGGCTCCTCCCTTGCCGCCCGAAATCGTGGCCAAAACGCAAGCCAAGTATCTGGAGGCGTATCAACGCCTCACCGGACGGGATCTCTGATTGCAGGCGGCGAACAAACGTGGACGCACTGGTTGAGGACTTCCTGGAACACCTCCGCAACGAACGGGGGCAGTCGCCGCGTACTCAGCAAGCCTACGCCAGTCTGCTCGGCAAGTTCGTCGTCTGGGCGAAACAGCGCCGGCTTGAGAGCTGGCAAGGAGTGAAGTTTGCCGACCTGACGGACTTTCTTCTTCACGAACAGCAGCGCGGTTTACTGACCGAGCCGCCAGGTTCCCAACGGCGTTTGAGTTCGAGCAGCCTTTACCTCCAGATCGCTGCGTTGCGGGCGTTCTATCGTTTCTGCGAAGCAGAGAAGCTCCTGCCGCTCAATTTGGCGGAGAATCTATCGCTGCCCCGGCGATGGCAGCGTCTGCCGAAAGGCCTAACGGACGCGGAGATCAACCAATTGCTCACCCCGCCAGTTCGCGAGACGCCGCCGGCCCTGTGCAATCAGGCCATCCTTGAGCTGGCCTACTCCTCCGGTTTGCGACTTTCTGAGCTTTGTGGCGTCCGCCTGGAGCAGTTGCACCTTGAAGCGGGCTTCGTGACCATTATCGGCAAAGGGAACAAAGAGAGGGTCGTTCCGTTGGGCCGCAAAGCCATCGGCGCGTTGGAGCGGTATCTGGAGGTCGGCCGGGTCCAACTCGTCACGGCACGCTCCACCGCCGTCGTCTTCCTAACCAACAGGGGCACCGCGTTCCAGCCTGCGACCATGTGGCGGCGGATCAAGTCTTGTGTCAAAGCCTCCGGAATTGAACGCAACGTCACCCCGCATATGTTGCGGCATAGCTTCGCCACTCACCTTCTGGAGCACGGTGCGGACCTCAGGGTCATTCAGGAGTTGCTTGGGCACGCGAGCATCAGCACGACCGAAGTTTATACACACGTCGCTAAGTCTCGTCTGGTCGAAATACACAAGCAGTTTCATCCCCGGTCATGACCGAAACCAATTCAGACCAAGAAACGTCACAGCCCGCCGGAGAAATTCTCCCCTGGTATGTCGCTCATACCCGGCCCCGCCGGGAAAAGAAGCTGGCGGAATACTGCCATCGAGAGGGCTTCGCGGTTACCTTGCCCTGTTACCGCAGTGTTAAGAAGTATAGGGGTAAGACAGCGGTGTTTGAAAAGCCGCTCTTTCCTAATTATGTGTTCCTGCGCCTGGCGCCGCCGCAGCGTCAATCGGTCTACCAGAGCGATCATGTCGCTAATCTGCTCGAGGTTGTCGACCAGGAACTATTCGAAGCACAGCTGGGCGATATCCTCAAGGCTCTTGAAACCGAGCTGGAGATCTATCTGGCTCCGCAGATCAGCGCTGGCTCGCGCGTCAAGATCAAGTCTGGGCCCCTTCGGGGCGTCGAAGGGATCGTGGAACAACGTTCGGGAATGACGTTCGTCTTGCTGCGACTCGACTTTATCAGTCAGGCAGCGGCCGTAAAAATAGAGGCTTCCGAACTGGAATTGGTCTGAGCAATTTCGGTGTGAAATTGGCCAAATGATGTGGAGCCCTATTTAGTATATAGAGGCATGATCATCACCAAGGTTCGGGCGTAAATGTTAGTCTTCAATGGGTCCCTCACCCAAAGCCTACGGGAACTGGTGACGCCCGAACCCTTTTTCTTTTTAACTCCTTCCAACAGATTCTTTGACCGCATCGATTCGCCTTGGGCCTCGGGAGTGAGGCCGCAAATGCAGGGCAGAGAAAGGCAGATGAAAGGCAGACCCCATGGCTGCGAGCGGGATTGACAGCAGGGCCGCTTCCGAGAGAAAGTGCGTGGTTTGATGCGCATCTACGATTTGGTCATGACGCACAAGCTGGACTCGGATGATTTTTTCATTCATCAGGTGCAGCAGCGTTGTGCCGAGCGCGGGTTGAACTTCTTTTTGATCGAGCCGCTTTGGGTCGAAGCCTTCTACGAGAAGATGCAGAAAGGGAGAATTTGGCCGCGCGTCCTGTTGAATATGCACAGCGAGCATCACCAGCCGGATGATATCTATCACCGGGTTGTGCGGCTTGCCTTCGAACTGAAAACGCAGGTGATCGATCCCCCCGATATCGCCTTGGCTGCTTTCGACAAGGCGCGCTTACATGCCCG
This sequence comes from Verrucomicrobiota bacterium, assembly GCA_046346765.1. Lineage (GTDB taxonomy): Bacteria > Verrucomicrobiota > Verrucomicrobiia > Limisphaerales > SIBE01 > JAXMHN01. The sequence continues at coordinate 27,093 of JAXMHN010000001.1, forward strand.
ATTGCTCGGCGCTGGCTTTACCTTGCCTTTCACCGTCATCGTTCCCACCCCTGCCATCAGCTCGTTCCAGCTTTCTCCGGAAGATCGCGCGAAACTTGGCTCGCCGTTCGTTATCAAGCCGGGCCTCGGCTACGGCAAGCGCGGGGTTCTCCTGGATGCCCAAGGCGAGGCTGACCTGCACCGCTCTTGGTCGACCTGGCCCGATCAGAATTATCTCCTCCAGCGCAAAATCACGCCGCGTTCGATGGGCGGCCATCCGGCATATTTCCGCGTTTTCTACGCGTTTGGGTCGGTTTGGTTCTGTTGGTGGAATTGCTACACCGACCGGTACGCGACTCTGGAAACTGCGGATTTGGAGAAGCACGCCCTCCATCCGCTACGCGAAATCGTCTGCCGTCTGGCCGACCTCACCCAGATGCAATTCTTTTCCAGCGAGATCGCGCTCACTGAGGCCGGCGAGTTTGTCCTGATCGACTACGTGAACGACCAGTGTCATATGTTAACGCAATCGTCCAATCCGCAAATGGGGGTTCCGGATCATATCGTGGCCGGGATCGCCCGGCGCCTGGTGGAGGGAGCGGGGCGATGGCTCGGGCAGAAAACTTGAGCAGACGAGCCGCGACCGCGTATTCTTGGGCATGATCCTGCGCGCGCGCGATGTGACCGTCAGCTTCCCTCGGCCGGTCATGATCATGGGGATCGTCAATGCCACGCCGGATTCATTCTCGGATGGGGGCCGCTACCTCGAACCGCAGGCCGCGGCGGATCGCGCTCTGCAATTGATCGAAGAAGGCGCCGACATCATCGATCTGGGAGGCGAATCAACCCGGCCCAACGCCCAACCGATCAGCGAAGCCGAAGAATTGCGCCGCGTCCTGCCCGTGCTGGAGCGACTGCGGGACAAGCACAAGAGTCTGCTTTCAATTGACACCTACAAACCGGTGGTCGCCCGGGAGGGGATTCTGGCCGGCGCCGCGATCATCAACGATGTCTATTCGGGACAGAACAATCCGGAAATGATGCGAGTGGTGGCGGAAAGTGGCGTCGGTTACGTCGTGATGCACATGCAAGGCTCGCCTCCAACCATGCAGTTGGACCCGACTTACGACGACGTCTGCTTCGAGGTGGGCGATTTTTTGGAGCGCCAGCTTTCCCGGTTGTCGGCTGCGGGAATTCAGCGTGATCAACTGATGCTCGATGTGGGCATTGGCTTCGGCAAGCGTCGCGAACACAATCTGGCATTATTGGCCGGTCTAAAGACATTTGAGCGGCACGGGCGGCCTCTGGTCCTGGGCGTATCGCGCAAGTCGTTTCTGGGGAATTCGATTCCGCCCGAAAGCAGGTTGCCCGCGGCCCTGGCCGCCTCCTGCTGGGCGGTGAGCGCAGGAGTCCAGGTGATCCGCACCCACGACGTCGGCCCGACGGTGCAGGCGATTCGTCTGACCGAGGAAATCGTCCAGAATGTGGCTGCGAAGGCTTGAGTCTTGGCCGCGCCTCTGGCAGCAGTATAGTGTCCCGGCCAGATTCAGGGTTAGCACCTGTGGAATGGAACTTACAGAGTCTGTGGCGGTTTGTGGTTGAGGTCACCATCTTGACGGTGACCTTCTATTACGCCTTCATGTTCATCCGGGGAACCCGCGGTTGGCCGGTCGTGATCGGCTTTTCCGTTATCCTAGGGATGACCCTATTGAGCCGCGCCTTTCAGCTCGAGGTGCTTAGCTTCCTTTTGCAGTACTTTCTCACGATCTTGGCGGTCGCTGTTCTCGTCATCTTTCAGCCGGAATTGCGCCGCATGCTGGCCGAGTTAGGTAACTTGCCTCTGTTCTACACGGCGCGGGAGCAGCGCGAAAACATCGAGGTTATCGTCCAGGCCGCCGAACGTTTGGCAGAAGCCCGCATTGGCGCCTTAATCGGGATTGAACAAACGATTCAACTCCAGGAAGTGGTTGAGTCGGGCATCATGGTCGATTGCGAGGCCACACCCGAAATGATCGAAACGATCTTCTTCCCCAACAACGCCATCCACGATGGAGGCATCATCATACGAGGGGATCGGATCGCCTTTGCGGCCTGCATCTTCCCGCTCACCCAACGGCAGGATCTCAACAAATCTCTGGGCACCAGGCATCGAGCTGCCATCGGGCTGACCGAGGAGACGGACGCGGTGGTGGTGGCCGTCTCCGAGGAGACCGGGGCTATCTCGTATGCTTACAAGGGTCACCTCGTTCGCGGCGTGACGGCGGAAGAGCTCCGATCCTTCCTCACGTCGGTCTTTGTCCGCGAATCAAAATCACGGACGCTCGTGGGGCGATTTCGCTCCTGGTCCGCCGAGCGTGTCGGCCCGGTTCCTCCGGCCGTCAGCAAGGCCGAGCACAAATAGACTATGGCGGCCCCGGATTTACTCTTGAACAATTTCCGCTGGAAATTGACAGCTTTGTTGCTGGCCTTGCTGCTTTGGTTCGTGATAAAGTTCGCGATCTATAAGGAAATCACTGGGGGCCGGCCCCAGGTGTTGCGTCACTTGCCCGTTATGCTCCTCAAAGCACCCGACGATGCGCGTACTTTTCGCATCGAACCGCTCTATGTCGACGTGATTGTCCAGTCGACCAAGGAACTCAGCGGCGAGGATCTGGAGGTGTTTCTCGATCTGACGAAAATACCCGATGTCGCGAGCACGTTTAAGCCGGTGCAAGTTCGGGCGGCAGAGGCCACCCGCATCATCCGCACGGATCCCACCTTCGTCATGGTTGAACCGATGGCGAGCGCAGACTCCGGCGAATTGAACAGTCCACGAAAGTAATGAGCTCTTCTAAAAAGATCTTTGGAACCGACGGCGTCCGTGGCACAGCCAATATCGAGCCAGTCACGGCCGAAACAGCTCTCCGCTTGGGCCGCGCTGCCGGCCACATCTTTCGGAGCCAGCAGGATCCCCGCGCGCGGGGCAAGCACAAGATTGTCATCGGCAAAGACACCCGCCTCTCGGGATACATGCTCGAAAACGCCCTCTCCTCCGGCATTCTCTCGATGGGAGTCGATGTCCTCTTCATCGGTCCCTTGCCGACTCCAGGAGTGGCTTACGTCACTCGGAGCCTGCGCGCCGACGCCGGCATCGTCATCACCGCGTCGCACAATCCGTATGCTGATAATGGCATCAAGTTCTTCCGGGCGGATGGCTACAAGCTCGACGACAATGTCGAATCGCAAATCGAAGAGCTCGTCTTCAGCGGCGACATCGAGAACATCCGGCCCACTGCCGAAGCCATCGGCAAAGCGGTTCGGATTGATGACGCCCTCGGCCGCTATATCGAATATGCCAAGGCATCGTTCCCGAAAGGGTTGACCCTCGACGGCATGCGCATCGTGGTCGATTGCGGACATGGCGCCGCCTACAAGTCCACGCCCTGCGTGCTCCGCGAATTGGGTGCCGAGGTGATCCTGTTCGGCAATCAGCCCGATGGCATGAACATCAACAAAGAATGCGGCTCGATGCATCCGCAGCAGATGTGCGCCAAGGTTTACGAGTACAGGGCCGACCTTGGCATCGCTCACGATGGCGATGCCGATCGGGTTCTAATGTGTGATGAAGCGGGAGCGCTCATCGATGGTGACGACATCATGGCGATTGCGGCCTTGAACATGCTCGAGTTGGGCACGCTCAAGCACCGCACGCTCGTGGCCACGGTCATGAGCAACGCCGGCCTGGAAACCGCCCTGCAAAATGCCGGCGGCACAATGATCCGCACGGCCGTCGGCGACAAGAACGTCATCGATCGCATGCTCCAGCATGGCTATAACTTCGGCGGCGAACAAAGCGGGCATCTGATCTTCGGCGACTTCAGCACCACCGGCGACGGCCTGGTCGCCGCCCTCCAGATCCTGCAAATCATGAAGGCCAAGCAAAAACCTCTTTCCGCTCTGGCCCGTTGCTGGTCCCGCTTTCCTCAGCTCGTCACCAATGTGCGCGTGAGAGAAAAGAAGCCGCTGGAGCAGATCGATGGCTTGACCCAGCTGGTGGCCCAGGCGGACGAAGAACTCAAACCCGAAGGCGGTCGCGTGCTGCTGCGCTATTCCGGGACCGAACCCAAAGCGCGCTTGCTTATCGAAGGGCCGAATCGGAGTGTCCTGGAAAAGTGGAACAGTCGGATTTGCGCCGTGCTGACCAAGCAGCTCGGCGGATAACTGACCGACGCCGGGCGGAGGTTCTATCCCTCGGCCGCCGGCTTCTTTAGAAACACGATTTTCTTCTCACCCGGCGGCGAATCGCTTCGAGTGAAGCGATCGAGCAACGAGGGCGCCGCGGTCTGCGGCGGAGGCGGGGCCGCGGAGGCTTTCGGCTTTTCCGAGGCTGGATCGAGGGCCGAACGGAGAGCGCCTTCGACCAACTGGGCACAATGGATCTTCATCGGTGGAAGCGGCCCCAGCTCTCCGGTCAAAGCATCGGTTTTGAGCGCAAGCGCCTCCTCGGCTGTTTTACCTTTGATGAGCTGGGTGGCCAGGCTGGCCACGGCAATGGCCGTCTCGCAGCCGAACGATTGAAAGGTCGCGCGGTCGATCACCTTCCGGCCATTCTCTTCCTTGAATTTGATCCACATCCGCAGCATCTCGCCGCAGCCGGAATCGCCCACCGTGCCCACGGCGTCGGCATGCTCCAGTTCCCCGACATTCTGCGGATTGCGAATGGCTTCGGCGATGCGTTGTTCGAGATCGTTCTCCATAGCGCGTTCCTCAGGCGAGCTGGTATCGGGGCATCTGCGGTTCGATTTGTTCGGCCCAGGCATCGATGCCGCCCCGGAGGCACCGCACGTTGCTGAAGCCGTGGCCCATGAAATAAGCCGCCGCGTCCAGACTCGACCTTCCCTCGTGATCGATCAGCACCACCCCCAAATCGCGTAGCCACTTGCTCATTATCTCCTGCATGGTCGGATGAGACATGAGAACGGAGCCTTCGATGTGAACCGCTTCAAATTCCTGCCGTGAACGAACGTCCAGTAATTTGGGCGATGGCTCTTGCGCGCGCCACGCCGCCAAATCCGTCGCCGAGATGTAGATCTTCTCGTCTTGCTCGTGACTGGTGCGGATGTGGGCGAGAACTTCAGCGACGTCCAAACCTTGGTTGCGCGCGCAGACCTCGGCCAGCGTCTCGGTCGATTGGAAGCCGCAACTGCTGCAGCCGCCGATGTGGTACTTGCGGAACAAAGCTCGCTGAGCGCCGGGATACGCTGCGAGCACTTCGCCCATGGTCGAACGGGCCGTGACCGGGGAAACTTGGGCTGTCATCATACGACGAATCTAAGCCAACGCCGCGGTCGCGTCATCCTCAACCGCCAAAGAACGTTTGGACTTCTTTGATAACTTCGACGAGGCGATCCGCTTCGTCCAGCGTGTTATAGATGTAAAAACTGGCTCGAGCGGTCGAGGGCACGCCCAGCTGTTTCATGAGCGGCTGGTTGCAATGGTGTCCCCCGCGCAAAGCGACGCCCCTTTGGTCGGCGAAGGTGACGACATCATGGGCGTGAACATCCTGGAGAAGAAAGCTGACCAAGCCGGCGCGGCCAACGTGTGGGCCGAATAATCGAATATTCTTCAAACCGGAAAGCTTCGCATAGATGTAGCTGCCCAGCTGCTGATCATGCTCGGCGATGTTCTGCCGGCCGACGCTATCCAGGTAATCCATGGCCGCGTGCAGCCCAATCGCCCCCGAAATGTCCGGCGTGCCAGCTTCAAATCGGTGGGGCGGTGGTTTGAACGTCACCTCGTCGTAATCGACGCTCAGGATCATCTCCCCGCCCCCTTGCAGCGGCGGCATCGCCGCGAGCAGTTCCTGCCGCCCATATAAAACCCCGATGCCAGTCGGCCCGCACATTTTGTGGCCCGAAAACGCGAGGAAGTCACAGCCAAGCTGCGCTACGTCCACCAGCCGATGGCCGGCACTTTGGGCCGCATCCACCAACGTCACGATGCCGCGGGCTCGGGCCCGGGCACAGATCTCCGCCACCGGGTTGATCGTGCCGAGGGTGTTCGAAATGTGAGTGAACGCGAGGATCTTGGTCTCTTTGGTGAGCGACTCGTCCAAGCGAGCCAGGTCGAGCAGGCCCTGGTCCCCGTTGATCGGCAAATAGCGGACGCGCGCCCCGACGCGGCGGGCCAGCAGCTGCCAGGGAACGATGTTGCTGTGATGCTCCATTTCCGTCAGCAGGATCTGGTCGCCCGCCTTCAAGTTCGTCACACCCCAACTCTGAGCCACCAGAGTGATCCCCTCGGTCGTGCCGCGCGTAAAAATGATCTCGTCCGCCGAGCGCGCGTTGATGAATCGAGCGGCCCGTTCGCGGGCGGCTTCAAAGCCCGTGGTCGCTCGGTTGCTTAATTCGTGGATGCCCCGGTGAACGTTGGCGTTGTCACGCTGGTAATAGCCGTCGAGGGCGTTCAGCACCGCCAGCGGCTTCTGGGTGGTGGCTGCGTTGTCGAGGTAAACCAAAGGATGCCCATGCACTTGCTGGTGCAGAATGGGGAAATCGGCCCGCAGCCCCGCCCAGTTGACTGGAGCTCGCCCGGCTGACGGTTGGTCCATGGCAACCATTAGTATAGACCGAGTTGAAGCTTCGCTCCTTCGCTCATCATTCCCTGATTCCACGGCGGCTCCCAAACCAGCTCCACATTGGCCTCGTCCACCCCATCGAGGGCGAGAAGCTTGTTTTGGACGTCTTGAGCCAGCATCGGCCCCATCCCGCACCCCGGAGCCGTCAGCGTCATTTTGATCGTCGCCTGGTACCGGTCTCGCAACGCGAGCGGTTCCAAGCGGCAATCGTAGATCAAGCCGAGGTCCACGATGTTCACCGGGATTTCCGGATCGTAACAGGTCCGGAGCGCCTGCCATACTTCCTTTTCGAGTTGTTCGACAGTTTTGGGACTGCCGCTCGCAACGGCCGCTGGCTTCGTCTCCGTTGCGATGCCCAAGGCATCAGCATTGGTCCCGTCAATCCGAAACAGGTTGCCATTGACAATCACGGTGTAGCTGCCACCGAGTGATTGCGTGATGTGAGCTTGCTCCCCTTTCAACAACGTTACGGTTGTGCCGACCGGTATGACCGCCGCCTCCACGTCACGTTGTAAAACCACCGATTCATTTGTATTCATACCAACTTTCCCAGTGTGCCTTCAACGCTCCTGGACGTTGCTTGAGCCTTCCTTCAAGGTCTTTGGATCTTTCAGCTCAGGCTTGGCTTCGGCGCCGTCGGATTCGGTTGTGACCGGCTCCGCCTTGCCCTCAATCGCGGCCACCACGGCGTGCCATGGCAAAATCGCGCACTTGACCCGCGCCGGAAATTTGTGGACGCCGGCGAAAACGGCCAACTTGCCAAGGCCGCCGTCGCTGGTTTTGCCGGTGGTGACCAAGTCATGGACTTTGTCGAACAGGGCCTTAACCGCGGCGCGATCCTTGCCTTTGACACTCTCGGTCAACAGGGAGGCCGAGGCTTTGGAGATGGCGCAACCAGAGCCTTGAAACCGAATTTCGCGAATGACCTCGCCCTCCATGACCGCGTAAATGGTGTAATTGTCGCCGCAAAGGGGATTATGACCCTGGGCGGTGCGGTTCGCTTCCGGCAATTTGCCGAAATTGCGCGGGCTCTTGCTGTGATCCAGAATAACCTGCTGATACAAATCCGCCAAGTCGTCATGCATACCAAGGCCCTCACCGCGCCACGCTAATCTGCCGGTTTTGTTCGAGACGGTCCCAAACCAGCCGGTCTAATCTTTCCCGCACTCCTTCGCAGCGGATGCGGTCGATGATTTCCCCAGCGAACGAATGCATTAACATGCGTCGGGCGGTTTCATAACCAATACCGCGCGCCCGCAAATAGAAGATCGACTCGTCGTTGAGCTGCCCAATGGTCGCGCCATGCGTGCACTTCACGTCGTCAGCGTAGATCTCCAGTTGCGGCTTGGTGTTGACACCCGCGTCATCCGAAAGGAGCAGGTTCTTGTTTGTCTGCTTGGCGTCGGTCTTTTGGGCGTCCTGGCGGACGAGGATGCGTCCGTGGAAGACTCCGCGGGAGTGGCCATCGAGGATGCCATTGAAATACTCGTGGCTGTTACAGTGCGGCTTGGCGTGTTCCACAATCATGTGGTGGTCGGCAAGCTGGTCGTCTTTCGTCAGGTAAAGGCCATTGAGCACGCACTCGACCCCCTCGCCGCCGAGCAAGGTGCGGATATTGTTTCGGGAGAGCCGGCTGCCGAGGGCGAACGAGTGAGCGGTGAAGTCAGCCTGGCGGCTCAGATCGGCATGGATCGTAGCGAGGTGGTAGTGGTCGCAGCTCTCGTCCTGCAGCTTGCAATGTTCCACCTTGGCACCGTCGCTGACGACCAGCTCCGTGACAGCGTTGGTCACTCCCGCCGCTCCGCTCCGGGTCGCATACTGCTCGACGAGGGTCACTTTGCTGTTGGCGCCAGCCACAACCAAGTGCCGCAAGTGGGCCGTGGCGCCGGGGCTATCAGCACTGGCAATATGCAGGATGTGCACGGGTTCTTCGATCGCCCGGCCGTCCGGCACATAGATCAGCGCGCCGTCCGTGAAGAAAGCGGTGTTCAGTGCGACAAAGGCGTTGTTGGCGCTATGGGCCTGGCGGCCCAAATGCCGCTCGATCAGGGCGGATTCGCTTTCCAGGGCGGCTGCCAGGTTGAGCAGCAAGGTCCCGTCCGCCGCCGCTTCCTGGCGGGATAAGGCCGGGGCGAAGTGTCCATCGACAAAAACCAGCCGCACTCCTTTCAAGTCGTCAAAGGGCAGCCCATTCAGCCAGGCTTGGTCGACGCCGTGGCTCGTTCGGTTGCTGAGCGGATGGAGCGGCAGTTTCGCGATCGGCCCGACATTGGTAAAGCGCCAGTCCTCATCCGCGGTGGTTGGAAAGCCGGTCTCGGCAAAGCGCGCGAGGCCTGATTTGCGGAGGGTCGTCAACCAGGCAGGTTCGCGGCTGGAAAGTGACTGTTGAAACTGGTCGAACTTCTCCCAATATCCGCCGCTGGGTCTGACCACCGGTTTGGCAGTTTGGATCATGGCAAGGTGCTCCTAGGCCGGCTGCGGCTCGTGTTTAATAATCCAATCGTAGCCCTTTTCCTCCAATTCCAAAGCAAGGCCTTTGTTGCCGGAGCGAACGATTCGTCCATCGAAGAGGACGTGCACAAAGTCAGGGACGATATAGTCGAGCAACCGCTGATAATGCGTGATGACGAGCTGAGCTGTGTCCGCCTGCTTCAAGCGATTCACTCCCGCGGCGACAATCTTCAGCGCATCGATATCCAGGCCGGAATCCGTCTCGTCCAGGATCGCCAGCTTTGGCTCCAGGACCGCCATTTGGAAGATTTCGTTGCGCTTCTTTTCCCCACCCGAAAACCCCGCATTAACCGGCCTCTTCAGCAGGTCCTCGTTCAGCTCGAGCAGCTTCATCTTTTCCTTTACCAGGGTCAGAAACTCCATCGCATCCAGCTCCGGCAATCCCTTGTGCTTCCGGACCTCGTTGAGCGCTGCCTTTAGAAAATAGGTGCTGTTCACACCAGGAATTTCGACCGGATATTGGAAGGCGAGGAAAACCCCTTCGCGCGCCCGCTCTTCCGGATCGAGATCGAGCAGATTTTTCCCGTTGTAAATAACTTCACCGGCTGTGACTTCGTAACCGTCGCGTCCCGCCAGAATTTGCGCCAGGGTGCTTTTGCCGCTGCCATTCGGCCCCATGACCGCGTGGACCTCCCCCGGCCGGATGCTCAAATTGATTCCCTTCAAGATCTCGCGGTCTTCAACGCCCGCGTGCAAATTGCGAATTTCCAACATAGTTCTTTCGAATACCCTTTTGAATTAACGCGGGTGTCGCCCAGCTCTCACCCAACACTGCCTTCCAGACTCACTCCCAAAAGCTTCTGCGCCTCCACCGCAAACTCCATCGGCAGTTCGCGAAACACTTCTTTACAGAACCCATTCACGATCATGTTGACCGCATCCTGAGTCGACAACCCACGCTGGTTGCAGTAGAAAATCTGATCCTCCCCAATCTTCGACGTCGTCGCCTCGTGCTCCACTTGCGCGCTCGTGTTTTTGACCTCGATATAGGGGAACGTGTGCGCGCCACAACGGTTGCCCAACAAAAGCGAATCGCATTGGGAAAAGTTGCGGGCATTGCTCGCGCTTTTTTGGATTTTCACCAAACCGCGATAGCTGTTTTGCCCATGCCCAGCCGAAATGCCTTTCGACACAATCGTGCTGCGGGTGTTCTTCCCGACGTGCACCATTTTGGTGCCGGTATCCGCTTGCTGGTAATTGTTCGTCAAGGCCACGGAGTAGAATTCCCCGATCGAATTGTCACCTAAAAGCACCACGCTGGGATACTTCCACGTGATCGCCGAGCCCGTCTCTACTTGCGTCCAGGAGATCTTTGAATGCCGGCCCCGGCACGTCCCACGCTTGGTCACAAAATTGTAGATGCCCCCGCGGCCCTGTTCGTCGCCGGGATACCAATTTTGCACCGTCGAGTATTTGATTTCGGCGTGGTCCAACGCGACCAGTTCGACCACGGCGGCGTGCAGTTGGTTTTCATCCCGCATCGGGGCGGTGCACCCTTCCAGATAGCTGACATAAGCGCTTTCCTCGGCCACGATCAGCGTTCGCTCGAATTGACCGGTATTAGCAGCGTTGATGCGAAAATAGGTGGACAATTCCATCGGGCACCGCACTCCTTTTGGAATAAAACAGAATGAGCCGTCGCTGAATACAGCCGAATTCAAGGCCGCGTAAAAATTGTCGGTATAAGGCACCACCGAGCCCAAATATTTCTTGACCAACTCCGGATGTTCCTGCACCGCTTCGCTGAAAGAGCAGAAAATGACCCCCTTCTCAGCTAGCTTCTCTTTGAAAGTGGTGCCGACCGATACGCTGTCGAACACGGCGTCAACCGCCACCCCAGCCAGGCGCTCGCGTTCTTTCAGCGGAATGCCGAGCTTCTCATAGGTTTCCAGCAACTTTGGATCGACTTCATCCAGGCTCTTGGGGCCAGCGCCTTTCTTCTTGGGAGCGGAATAGTAGACGATCCGTTGATAGTCGATCGGCGGATGCTGGACTTTGGGCCACGTCGGTTCGACCATCGTCTGCCAGTGCCGGTAAGCTTTCAGGCGCCACTCCAGCAAAAACTCGGGCTCGCGTTTCTTGGCCGAAATGAGCCGAATGATGTCTTCATTCAGTCCCGGCGGCGCCGACTCCGTCTCGACGTCGGTAACGAAGCCGTACTTGTACTCTCGTTTGACAAACCCTTCGATCGTTTCCGTTGCAGTACTCATGTCCTAAACCGCGGTTGTGACTGGGGCCAAATGGGTGCAATTGGCGCACTCGCCATGAATCGCAAGGTCATAATGCTTCACTTTGAAGCCCGCCGGTATTTGAATCCCCGGCTTGTTGGCGTTGAACGAAACAACAATGTCGAACACTTCCCCACACTGATCGCAGACGAAGTGACCGTGCTCCTCCATGTTTGGACAGAAGCGGGTGGCGCCTCGATCCAGATTAACCAGCCGGACCAAGCCTGACTTTACCAGCGCATCCAGGCAGTTGTAAACTGTGGCCATGGAAATATCAGGGACCTCTTGTTTCACGCGCATGAAAACTTCCTCGGCTGTCGGGTGATCCCGGCGGCGGGTCAACACGTCATAGACGTGCTGGCGATGGGGCGTGAAACGAAAGCCGCTGTGGGCTAATCGCTCGTTCAAATGATTGTCGTTTTGGCCCGGCGCGCTCATCAACGGGTCACGGTACTGGAGGAGAGCTGGGTGTCAAGAGTTATAATAAGTCTAATTCGAGGTCCGGGCGCATGCAGATCTTAGGACCACTGCCTTCCCAACACGAATCACACTCCACACCTTCGAGCTAAACCCGATCGAATCCCGATCCTCACCCGATGGACGCCGATCCGGGATCGGCAAACATCGTCTTGCATCGAGTCTGTCACGAATGATCCCCTGGTTGAGTGCGCCCGCGTGGTCGGTTGTTTCCTTTTCCAAACAGGTTGCCCTGTGGCGCAGAACCAGCTCGATCTCACGTGGCATTGTGCGGGCATGTGAAGAAGCGGCAGGGCCCGACCTGAGGTTAAGAGCGCGGGGGCGTCCCGGGTGGCAGCGGGGACGTGCGAGGAGCGCGACAGATCAGTTGCGGTTGGGGTGCGGTCGGTTGATCCAGTGCTTTGCTTTCCTGCAGGTGGGTCATATAGCCGGCTGCTTTCCAATTTCGGGAAGCGAGAGCTTAACCCGTTGCTTTTGTGGTTTTGGGGTCGGGCCCGCGCTTCATCCAAACAAGGACCAGAGAAATGTCGGCTGGGGATACCCCCGAGATGCGAGAGGCTTGACCCACCGTGCCGGGCCGAATGCGGGAGAGCTTCTGCCTGGCTTCTGTCCGAAGGCTGGGAATGGTGGCATAATCCAGCCACGCTGGAATTTGCTTTTCTTCCATGGCTTGGAACTTGGCAATATCGAGGTCCTGGCGTTCGATATAGCCTGCGTATTTGATCTCGATTTCGACTTGCTCAACGACCGAAGCGGGCAAATCTGTTCGGAAGCCGGGAAGTTGATGGTAGGTATTCTCCGGGCGCCTTAAGAGATCCGCGAGGGACTGGCCATTGGTGCGGGCGGTTTGCAGGCGGCGTAGTTCCGCGGCGATCAAGTCCTGCTTCTGCTTGAAGAGAGCGTAATGTTCGGAAGGCAACAGTCCAAGCTCGTGGCCGATGGTTGACAGACGTGTATCTGCATTGTCCTGGCGAAGGGTTAGACGGTACTCTGCGCGGGACGTGAACATGCGGTAGGGTTCGGAGGTGCCTTTAGTGACGAGATCGTCAATCAAGACGCCGATGTAGGCTTGATCTCGTCGGAGAACGATCGGGGATTTCGCTTGAGCACGACGCGCCGCGTTGATTCCCGCGATGATACCTTGAGCAGCGGCCTCTTCGTATCCGGAGGTGCCATTGATCTGACCGGCCAGATAGAGGTTCTGACAGGCTTTGGATTCGAGGGAGGATTGTAGTTGAGTCGGATCAGCGAAATCGTATTCAACGGCGTAGGCCGGGCGGAGTATGTCGGCGTTTTCGCAACCGACGATCGTGCGGACCATTTCAACCTGGACGGAATATGGGAGCGAGGTGGAGAAGCCGTTCACGTAAATCTCCTCCGTAGCGATTCCCTCCGGTTCAAGAAAGATCTGGTGGCGAGGCTTCTCGGGGAACTTGACGATCTTATCTTCGATGGACGGGCAATAGCGGGGACCGACTCCTTCGATGATGCCGCCGTAGAGAGGGGAAAGGTGGAGGTTTTCGCGGATGATCGACGCGGTTGCCTCGGTAGTATAGGTGACGTGACAGGGAAGTTGACCGGAGGCGCGTTCCAGGATGGAGCCGGGTGGGTAGATCGCTGGACCGGGACTTTTGTTGGGATGAGCGGAATGTTCCACGTGGAACATTGGCCAATAGCTGAAGTATGGGATCGGCTCGTCGCCGGGTTGCTCCTCCATTCTGGAGAAGTCAATTGATCTCCGTAACAGCCGCGGTGGGGTGCCAGTCTTGAGCCGCCCCAAGTTCAATCCCAACTCTGCTAAGGATCCCGATAAAGTCATTGCGGCCGCCTCGCCTGCGCGTCCGCCAGGTTGCTGGGTATTGCCAATGTGCAACAATCCTCGCAGGAAGGTCCCGGTTGTCACCACGACGGTCTCGCCGAGATAGTGTACTCCGAGGTTGATCTCGACACCCCTGACACGTCCTCCTTCATGGATGAGACGCGACGCTTGTCCTTGCTTGATATCCAGGTTTGCCTGGCGTTCGCACGCCCACTTCATCCAAAACTGATAGGCCTTCTTGTCGCATTGGGCGCGGGGAGCCCGGACCGATGGGCCCTTCTTCATATTCAACATGCGAAACTGGAGTCCGCTCATGTCCGTCGCGCGCCCCATCTCCCCCCCGAGTGCATCAACCTCTCTGGCCAGATGCCCCTTGGCCAAGCCCCCAATGGCTGGGTTGCATGACATCTGCCCGATCCCATCGAGATTGATCGACAGCAGGAGCGTTTGACAGCCCATGCGGGCCGCCACCAGGGCGGCCTCAACCCCGGCATGACCGGCCCCAACCACAATCACGTCATAGCGCTTTGGAAAGATGAACATGAGAACCTGGTGTCAAACTCGGCTGCCAAAATGTCGGCGAGGCCATCCGTCCACGGACACTGGGCCTCTGAGCGATCGGCCAACCAACCCTTACCCCTTACGGTAAGTCGACTCAAACGGCGTTTTGCCCGTGGCTTTAACAATGCCGCGATCTGTATTGGCTGCCAAGTGCTCGAGAACGTGAAAAACCGTCTCCGGGTCATCGCATCCGATTCCCGCCGTCAACTCCGATACTCCAAAGGCCCGTCCTACCTGGCCATCTAGAAATCCTAAGATTCGCGACTGGATCTCGAGGACCTGGCCGGCCGCCTTCTTGCCCGCCTCAACGCCTGGCTGGTGATACGCGTTAATGCCGACCATGGACGCGTAAAAGCCTACCGCCCGCTCATAAAGGGCAATCAGCACCCCAACCGAAAACGGGTTGACGTTGCCGATCGTCAGCGTAATTGACTCGCGGCCATTTTCGAAAAGAGCTTTACGCGTTCCTAAAAAGAAACCGTCAAGATAGTCACCGGACGTCGTGTTCGGCTCAACCATAAACGATTTGGCGTCGCGGTCCTTCAAGACCCGGATGAACGTAACAAAGAAGTTTGGCAGTCCATCGCGGAGCTGTTGGATATACGCATGCTGATCCGTGGAGCCCTTATTGCCATACACAGCCAAACCTTGATTCACCACGTTGCCTTGAAGGTCCTTTTCTTTGCCCAGGGATTCCATCACCAGCTGTTGCAGGTATCGCGAGAAAAGCTCCAACCGATCCTTGTATGGAAGTACCACCATATCCTTGGTCCCTCTTCCGGAACCGGCGTAATACCACATGGCGGCCAGTTGGGCAGCCGGATTCTTATGGACGTCCGCAACCCGCGTCACTTTATCGCACTCAGCAGCTCCCTTTAACAAGGAACGTGTATCAATGCCCTGCAACGCTGCGGGCAGGAGCCCAACGGCGGAAGTTTCGCTCGTCCGGCCGCCCACCCAGTCCCACATAGGGAATCGACGAAGCCAATTCTCCCGCTCGGCCAGCTTATCAAGCTCACTGTTCCGGCCGGTGATGGCCACCGCGTGAGCCGCAAACCTCAGATTCGCCCGCTTAAAGGCAGCCTCTGCCTCGAGCATTCCATTCCTCGTCTCCTTCGTGCCACCCGATTTCGATATGACAACACACAAAGTCGAGCTCAAGCGCGGCTGCAAGAAAGCTAGCACGCGATCGAATCCGTCCGGGTCCGTGTTATCGAAGAAGTAAGTCTGAACGGGATCCGAGTGTGGCTGGCCAAGTGCATGAGCGACGAATTCAGGTCCAAGAGCGGAGCCTCCAATGCCGATTACTAATAAATATTGACATTTATTATTAGACAATAGAATTTCACCGGCGTGAATTTGGCGGGCAAATTCGCCGATATGGCGCTGGGTTTCCTCGATTTCGTTCTTCAATTCAGGACTCGGCGCCAATGATGGATTCCGCAACCAGTAATGCCCGACCATGCGACCCTCGTCCGGATTCGCAATGGCCCCTTGTTCAAGCTTGGCCATATCGTCGAATGCCTTGTTGAGCAGGGGAGCGATGGTGGAGAAGAAGTCGTCGGGAAAGTTCATCCGACTGAGGTCCAACTGAAGGTCGAGGGAGGGAAAAGAGGAGCAGTATGTTTGGAAACGTGTCCACAAGCTCTGCGATGAGAGTTTCATAAAAGAAGGAAGGAATAACGTGTTGCCGGCGCAACCTCAAGCTCGCTCACGCCGGCACTGTACTTGCACATTACTTGCATCTCAGTTAGCGGAGCTCGCCGGCGACTTTCTGCCGCTGCCACGATGATTCGCGTTTGAACCTTGAACGGAGCAGGTTGAACGTTTTGAATGATGGGCGATGGACCGTCTCGGATCAGCAACGACGAGCGTTCGGAACAACCTGGCCGTCGCCGACACCGCCGTGAGGCGGTCGTGTGGTCGCCCGAGCGAGGGCCTTTGGGCTATCGGATTCAGAATGGGCGACGGGCGACCGTAATCCTGGGCATGATTATATTTGGGCCCTGGGCCTTAGGGACGACGCAGCGGTGGTCGATCGAGACAGTGAACGTCGGCGGCTACGTCCTCGGAGGACTGCTTGCGGCTAAATGGCTGATCCGGCGCTTCACTGGTTATCAGGCAGGTGGAAGCGACCCGCGAGGCGTCACAGATGAACGGGAACAGATCGGCTCACGCGTCGTGTCGCCGTCGGCCGAGCGGGAGGTCGCTGATCAACGGCGGAGCAGTCAGCGGGGGCTGATGGTCACGCTGGGAGCCCTGACGATCCTGATTCTAGTTTACACAGCGGTGAGCGCCTTAAATCCGCGCGCGGTCTACAAGCCATGGCTGCAACTGTTCGAATACCAGCAATACAACCGATGGTTGCCGCATAGCTACGATCCGGCGAGCACGTGGTCGGTCTTCAGGATGTATTTGGGTCTAGCGTGCTTTTTCTGGGCGATCTGGGATTGGCTCAGCGGAGGGCCGCGAAGAGACCATCATGAACCCAAACTGCGGAGATCAGAAATTGAGGCAGGGCACCGAGGGGGTCTAGCGCAATCCGAAATAGCGCGCCTGGGGGTTGGACCACTTGGCCCGGGGCGGAGACACGTCCCGTTGGCCGAGCCGTTACCGAGGCGCTTGCAGCTGCTGTTATGGGTGCTTTGCATCAACGGGTCGCTGCTTGCGCTGGAAGCCATTTTGCAGCGTTTGAGCGGGACTAACAAGCTGCTTTGGCTGGCTGTCCCGATGTTCAACACAGCATGCGAGAGTCAATTTGGGCCATATGCTTATCGCGCTAATGCCGCCACTTATTTCAATTTGATTTGGCCAGTGTGCCTCGGTCTATGGCTGGTGCTGCGGCAGAGCGCCCGGCCATCGCTGGCGCCCGGTCATCGAGTGGGATCGGGCCACTATTTGGTTCTGTTGCCCGGCGCGGTTCTGATGGCAGCGTGCCCTATTATCTCGACGAGCCGTGGGGGCGCACTGGTCGCGGTGGCCGCCATCGGCGTCAGTATGGTGCTCTTACTCCAAATTTCCCGACACGAAACACGGCTGTTTCGCTATGGGACCTGCGCGCTCTTTATTGTCATTCTAGGCTTCTCGGCTTTCCTGGGCTTGAGGCAACTGGTGCCGAGGTTCCAGACGATCTTTACGGATCAAATGAGCCAGCGGACGGAGATTTATGAAAATGCGTTGCCACTGGCGCGCGAATTTCCTGTGTTTGGGATTGGCCCGGGCACCTTCGGGTCGGTTTACCAACTCTATCGCCGAACGTTGAGCCAGGAATGGCATGCTTACCTGCATGATGATTGGTTGGAGACGAGGATCACCTTTGGATGGGTCGGCTTCGTCATTATTCTGCTGATGCTCGGAATGGTCGTTCTCCGTTGGTTCCGTGGAGGTGGACTTCCCGTATCCTGGGAGTTGGTATCCATGATCTGGATCGCGATGGGTGGATGCCTCTTACACGCGAAGTTCGACTTTCCCTTCCAGATTTATTCCATCACCCAGCTGTTTCTCGTCCTTTGCGCGATTCTCGCGTCCAGCGGCCGAGTCACAACGGCGCGAGCTTGAGCAAAAGGCCAACTCACCAATTTCGTCGAAGCCGCCGCGGCAGCAAACCTTGAAGACACACGAACGTCTGGTGACCAACCGCACCCACGAACTCAAATCTCCGGCCGGGACGAAAGCAAGCGGAGCGGTTCTGGGCTTCCTCCTCCTCAGCGTGTGCTATGCGTTGACGGCTGGTTGTGCCCACCGCCAGTGCGCCACCTATCCTATCGGCATCTATGGGGTCCAGAGCACCAACGAACAAACAATCGTGCGCGAGGCCGGGTTCAACATCGTCGTCGGTCGCGCGGAGACCGCGTATTTGGACTGCGCTCGGGGCCTCGGGCTCAAGGTGCTGGCGCCGCCCGGCACCTCCGCCGGACCTCGATTCCAGCCGGGCCGCGCGCGTAGAGTCATCCAGGAGTTCGACCGTCACCCGGCCCTGTGGAGTTGGTATCTCATCGATGAGCCAGACCTGCACGCTATCGCGCCGGAAGACGTCACTCGCGCCGATCGATTTGTCAAGAGCCTTGGGGCGCGCAAGCCAACAACATTAGCGCTCTATCAAGGCGCGGAGGCGTTCAACTATGCGAGCGCCGCGGATATCGTGATGGTCGATCGATACCCGGTGCCATGGCTGCCGCTGGCAAACTTCCCACAACACATTCGCCTGGCGCGTTTCGCTGCTGGCAAAGACAAGCCCTTGATCGCGGTTATCCAGGCTTTCGATTGGAACCACTACCCTCAATTGCGTCCGCCTGCGGCGAGCTTCCGTCCCCCCACCTATGAGGAGATCCGCTGCATGACCTATGCCGCTTTGGCGCGCCGGGCCAGCGGCTTGTTCTACTATTGTTATGATGATGAGAGCTGGAAGATGCGCGATCATGCCGACACCTGGAACGCCCTGAAAAGGGTCATAGCCGAAGTGAACCAACTGCTGCCTTTGTTTGAAGCGGCACATGTTTGGTATCCCTTCGTCCACGAGATCGAACCGGCTCAGCACCGATTCAATGAAGCGCTCGAGACCAGCATTATCCCTGCTCTATTGCAGATTGCCGAAGGCAATGCGTTTCTGGCGCCGGGAAAGTATTTGCTGGCGGTCAATACAACCGACCGTCAGCTAAACTATCGAGTCGCTCTGGAAGAGTTGAAGGTGAAGTCTCTACCGGTGCTCGGCGAGACGGATGAGATCATCTTGCGCGGACACTGGCTCGAAGATCGTTTCGAACCCTATGCAGTTCGTGTCTACGGTCCGCTCGCTTGGGGCAAGTGAAAGGGCGGGGCCAAGGATCCAAGGGGCCAAGTACCCAAGGATCCAAGCATCCAAGTACCCAAGGATCCAAGCATCCAAGTACCCAAAGATCCAAGTATCCAAAGATCCAAGTACCCAAAGATCCAAGTATCCAAAGATCCAAGTATCCAAAGATCCAAGTATCCAAAGATCCAAGCGTCCAAGGATCCAAGCGTCCAAAGATCCAAGCGTCCAAAGATCCAAGCGTCCAAAGATCCAAGCGTCCAAGGGGCCAAGTATCAAGGGGCCAAGTATCAAGGGGCCAAGGGTATGGTTGCGGCATGTTGGGATGGGTTGGGCTCTTGACACAGAAAAAAGTTTGGCCTGCCGACGCAATCGCCGACAGGCCGAAACAAGGAAAGAAGCTTACTGAGCGTCCTGAAGCCCAGCTAAGTCAAGTAAGGTTGATACTCTGGAACGATTTTCTTGAGCAGAGTTTTGAGCTGGTTTGGCTCGATCTCGTGCAACCGGGATGCCAGGTCTTGCAGCTGCTGGCGGACTTCATCAATTGCCGCGGGCTGAGTGACAAAGCGCATGATCTTCGGATGATTTGTCGGAGTGATATTCTCCCCTTTGTAGCTCAGCTCTTCGAAGAGCTTCTCGCCCGGCCTCAAACCCACAAACTCGATTTCGATGTCTTCGTCCGGCTTGAGTCCGCTCAGTTCTATCAGTTGACGGGCCAAATCGACAATTTTGACCGGCTGTCCCATATCGAGCACAAAAATCTCACCGCCCGAGCCTTGCGCGGCGCTCTGCAGAACGAGGCCGGACGCCTCCGGGATCGTCATAAAATAGCGCGTGACGTCGGCGTGGGTGACTTTAACTGGGCCGCCCGCCGCAATCTGCCGGTTGAAGATGGGAATGACGCTGCCGGAGGAGCCGAGCACATTGCCGAAACGCACCGCCATGAACTTCGTGCGGTTCGGACTATGGGCGTAAAGCGCTTGCACGAAAATCTCGGCCAGGCGCTTGGTCACGCCCATCACGTTGGTGGGATTGATCGCTTTGTCGGTTGAGATCAGCACGAAGCGATCGACTCCGAACTCAAGCGCCATCTCCGCGAGTTGAGCAGTCCCGAGAGTATTGTTCTTAATGGCCTCGCTCGGCTGGCTCTCCATCATGGGAACGTGCTTGTGAGCGGCGGCGTGGAAGATGACTTCCGGGACGAAGCGTTTCAGGATGTAGCGCATCCGCGGCGCGTCCAGAATATCGGCGACTAGAGGGAGAATCTGGCCGCCGTAGCCGGATTCGATCAACTCCTGTTCGATGGGGAAGAGCTGCACTTCGGACTGATCGACGAGCAACAGCCGCTGAGGGCTAAAGGTGGCGATCTGTCGAGCGAGCTCACTGCCAATACTGCCGCCGGCGCCAGTAACCATGACGACGCGCCGCGACAGCGTCGCCCCAATATTCTTCGTGTCCAGCTCCACGGGCTTGCGCCCAAGAAGATCCTGAATTTCCACCGACCGCAACTGACTGACTTTGACCTTGCCGGTGGCCAATTGATCGACCGAGGGAACGGTTTCAAATTTGAGGCGGGCCTTTTGCAGGATCTTAATGACGTCACCAATTCGTTTGGCTGGGGCACTCGGCATCGCAATGATAGCTTCCTCCAGCTCAAGGTTCAGCTTTTGATCGAGCAAAGACTCGGGCGGCCCGACAACCGGAATATCATGGACGCGCGAGCGCCACTTGCTTCGGTCATCGTCGAAGAAGGCGATTGGGACGAGGCCTAAACCGCGGCGCGCCATCAGGTCGCGCGCCAGGCTGGCGCCAACATCGCCCGCCCCGATAATCCCAACGCGCCGGGCCCGACGCTGTGAACCTGACTGGGGTGTCAAATATTGTTCTCGAACCAACCGAAATCCCAGCCGCACCAACGACAGTCCGGTAAAGGCGAGCATGAAATCGATCAGCAAGACACCGCGGGGAGCCACCCGCAGGAAGCCAGAATAGTAGGCCAGGAAGAGAAGCGCCGTGCTTAAGCCGGTGCTGTAGAAGATCCGGCGCAAATCAGGCACGCTGAAATAACTCAGCAGCCCCGCAAACTGGCGAAACAATAAAGGGCGGCAATTTCAGCCGATGACGGACCGTAGGTAATCAGGATCAGTCTGAACTCCGGCCAAATATGCGAAGTCAAAGCGCAGTTCGTGGGCGAGCCACCAACTCGCGCTCAGAAATGCCGATGTAGAGGATGAGCAGGAACCCGCTCCGCAGTGCGCCGGACTTGAAGACGTCACCTTTTGCGCTCGGTTAAACATTTCATCGGCGCCTCCCCATTTCCTGCGCCTCTTTTTAATCCCCTGAACTCGGGCATGGTGGCTTCGCCAGCGGCGCACTAATGTGTTCGCGCCGCGATATGCCAAGCCGTGCGCAGCAGGATGCGAAATCAACCAGCAACTCCGGTGGTCGACCACACAGGTCCAACTTGAATTTCTGCTCAGGGAAATCGCATTGCGTCCATTGATTTGTGCCACAGCCCGTCAGTCCGGGGAGCACCGTGCGGCGTGCCCGGCGTGCTGCTTGATCCAAGTATTCCGCAATGTGGCCTTGGTCCCACTAAACTCATTTCACCGCAGCACGTTAAAAGTTCAGGCAATTCATCAAAGGAAGTGCGTCTCGGCCAGGTGCCGAAACCAGTCAACCTCTGACTGTCGGGGAGCGGACGGCCGGAGGCGTCGCACCAGGAAGTAGTCGCGGATTTCGGAATTTCCAGAGAGTGAATACCTTTCCGAGGTAGCCGGGCCTGGCTTGCTTGAAGATAACCGGCCGACCCAACTTCGACCAAACCAGAAGCGCCAGAAACAGCGAGAGCGGAACCCAAATGACACCGGAAGAAAGCACAACGATCAAATCCAATAGGCGCTTTAAGCGCATCTTTCAAGCCTGGTCTCGGGCTGTGAGGCGCGTGGCTGGGACGGGGTCCCGGACCGACGTCCGCTCTGCGCGGGAGAGGAGCCAAGCTAAGCCAGTGACACCAGCAGCGGTGAAGATGAGGATAGACCAACCAGCCGTATCATGAGCGGTCTCCAACGCATGCAAGCCCTTCGCGTTCGCGGTGTAGCTCAAGAAAAGTGAGCGAAGGAGATTGCCGACGATCGCCAGGATAATGCCGGCGATCACGAGCCAGACTTTTGTGCCGAGACGTGTCAGCGTCAGGTAGCCGATGAAAAGGGTGGCCATCAGCGTCGATTGCAAGCTGCGAATGCCGCTGCACGCTTCATCCACTCCCACCGTGCAAGTCGGCAATCGAATCAAGCTGCCCACTTGTCGCGCCGGGACGCCGATCAAATTGAGGATTTCGACGTTGAGCATGGCGATCTTGCCTTGGAGAGTTCCAACGACCAGGTTGTGGAGTGCCGACGGCATCGGGAGAGCGATGAGAAGAAACCCAAAGGCGAAGCCGAAGTGATAGATGCCGCGCGCTCCGAAAGCATAGCCGACGTTGCCAGCAACGAGCAGCATCAGCGCCAACGCCAATCCGGCTACACTGGCCGCATTTGTGCCGTAGGCAGCCTGATAAATTTGAACCAGAAACAGCAAGGGGAGGGCGAGGCCAACCAGCGTGCCGGTGGCGATTGTCCAAAGGCCGCGAAAGGCAGGACGTTTCTCCCAGGCTTCCCAAAGCAGATAGACACAAAGGAGAAGCACAATCCATCCGAACTGCAGATCCGGTCGATGATTCCAGAACCACTGTGCCTTCGCGACCAACCAGACCATCGCGAGGCCGGACGGGAACAGGACGAGCATCTCTCTGTAAGCGGCAGAGGGAGGGCGCGGGTTCGTTTGCGCGGTCAACGGATCCATGATTGAAATGGCACCGATAGAGAGGTTACGTGGTCATTGTGCTTTTTGGCGCCACGCGGCAAGCTCAGTTTGATACGGAACCGGCTGCAACCAGCGAGCCAGGAAATCCTCGAGGAGGGCATCGGCCTTGCCGATGTCATCGTCTTTCACGGGAGTCGAGACACGGATGAACTGTTTAGGCCCGGCCAGAGGGCGGCGGGCCACGAACGAATCCCAGACCCGGCGCCAAAACCGCCGATCGGATGCCCGAAGAGAGCTGCCTGAATTATCGGAAGCGAGCTTGAGGGCGTGCTTCATGCCGACGGAGAGATTGTGGTCAAGACGATAGGGCAAGGGTTGTCCCCCGACCAAACCGGCGAAGTAGACCAACTCCCGCTGCGCGCCCGCCGTGAACAGGCGTCGTTCGAAAGTAATGGGAAGACCGTGCAGATGAAGAGCACGGAACTCGGGCTGGAGCGGCTCCATCTTCCATCCGGCTTCAGTCCAACATCGGTCGGGGGTATGCACGAACAAGCCGATATCGCTGGAGGATTCGGTATAACGTTAATGAAAGCGCGAGCCCGTCAGACCCGGCTGGTAAACTCAACGTTGACGAGCCGGTCCGCCGCTAAGACCGCCTCGGCCGATTTGCTGACCGGCACTGACAAGGCGGTCAACCGGCGAGACTGGGCTGCTCCATCAGCCAAAGGCGCCCAGGTTCTGATCGGTTCGGTCATGCACAAGACGAGGAATTGCCAAAGGGCCAGGATGATCGTGCCGAGACCGAGGGTCGTCACCAGAAACGGCTTTAGTCCTGGGCGGTGGCGGCGATGGCGTCATCGACGCGGAATACCTGCGTGAACGTGTTTTCCCTTCTGGTGTGCTGTCCACGCCAAAGTCATGGCTTTGTTGCGCTCAAATGGTTGCAGGCGCGGCGTGACGAAGGGCATGGCTGCGGCGCTCTGTGACTGAGGAACAACAAAGCCTGCAAGTCATTTCAGCGCAGCTACAACAAGGCGGCGGTTCTTTGGCACGCTCGCGACGCTCGCTCATTACGAACCGCTGCGGGTATGCGCCTCACTACGCGCGCCTTGCGAGCGCGCCCGATTCTCGCCGCAAAAGCCTACGGACTTAAAGGACAGCACACTAGCAGCGCTCCTCGGCGCGCAATTACGCCTCGCGCCAAAATGACTTCAACAAGGCTGCAACGGTGGGACGAGAGGGTTTGCCCGCGTAAATCGCCAAAGGTCGAGACTGCGGTGCACCAGAAACCCACGGCCGCGCATCCTCCCCGAGGACCACGTCAGGAAAAGATGACGGCATTATTAAAGACCAGGGCATGAGCCTACCTCGATTTGCCACGACGCTGCGGAACGCGTCCGGAACGGTCGGATTGGATGACCTTCCCCCGGGCAGATCAGACTGTCAGCAAGCGGACGCCGGCGCCGATGCCTGCAAAATCGTCAATGATGCCTCTCCCCCCGCCGGAATGGAACTGCCAAAAGCCAAATGGACGTGATTACCGATCGTGACTCCCTGCCCCGCGAAGATGAAGACACCTTCGTCAATTTGGCTGTGACTTCACCCAGGCCGCTCCGCTCCGGCAGGCAACGGCCGCGAAAGATTTTCGTCCTTGTCCGCACGCGAAGGCCATTTCGAGACGCTCGGCAGCAGGCCTGAGCCGGACGAACTCAGGTGAGAACTCGGTGGGACCCATGAGGACTGGACGGGCGCTGGAGCACGGCATGTTCATAACCAGACCACAACCGAGTTCGTGCCTGAGCTGTAAGTCCTCCGTCCGCGACGATCTCCTGTGCAGGCGACCATGGCGAGCGCTCAGCGAAGCAGCAGGAACGGAAATCGTTCCGACCACATCCTCGGTTCTGCCCTAACCGCTAAAGCCGTTCGACAGGCGATACCTTTTGAACCTCAGGCGACAGTCGCGCGCTCATTTCTGTTTCAAGAAAACCTGGAAGGACTGCATTGGATCGAATGCCTTTGGCGCCATATTCTCGAGCGAGAGCGCGCGAGAACGAAACCAAGCCGCCTTTGGTCGCGCTGTAGGCGGCCAAGCCGGGGAAGCCGGTGCGGGCGGCGACCGAGGCAACGAAGATGAGATTGCCTTCGCCCTGGGTAACCATTCCTTTAATGGCCTCCCGGGCCAACACCATAGGAGCAGTCAAGTTCACCTGGATGCATTCGCGCAGCTCCGCTTCGGAACTCAAGCTGAGGAGTCCCTCCGTTCCGATGGCGGCGTTGGCAACGTAGGCGTAGACTCCATCGAGCAATCGGGCGGCTTTGGCTAACGCAAGGGCGCCATCCGCCTGGGCGAAATCAACCGGGTGGTGTTCGATCTTGCCCCGATGGCTTCGGAGCAGTTCCTTCAACTCAACAGAGACCGTCCGGGACGCGGTCATCACAAAGAAACCATCAGATAGCAAGCGTCGGCAGATAGCGAGACCGAGTCCGCGCGACCCCCCCGTAACCAAGGCTCGACGGGCTGGAACAGTCATCTTAACGACCCCATCGAAGGCGCTTGGCATTCGGACCGAGTCCGACCTGATCCAGTTCCCACCGGCGGGGCCAGGCTTCCTTCCGCAAGTGCGCACGTAGATGATTTTCGAGCCTCATCTGGACTTCGTTTGAGTCGCAGTCATCATCGAGGGCAAACCTGAGCCCGACGATCTGGCCAACCACCGCATTGTCCTCCGCATAGGCAATCGCGCGCCGGACGCCTTTCACTTCCTCAGCCAGGCTGGCTATGTCGTCGAGAGCTACCTTGACGCCGGCGATGTTCGCGACCGCGTCATCGCGACCGACAACACGCAAAACAGAGCCAACCACTTCGACGCGGTCGTGAGTTGACCGCCACCCGCCGGTGTCGGGAGGCCGCACTTCGAGTAGTCCTTCGGTCACACGCCACTCAAGAGGACGCTTGGCAAAACCGGAGGTTTCGTACCAGCCGTCAAGGCGATGCGTCTTCAACAAGACGCCGAATTCTGCCGAAGCGTAGATGACAGTGAAGCGGACCGCCGGAAATCTGTCGGCGAAACGACTTCCGGCGGAGCTGCGGAGAACCTCGCCGCCGAGGGTGATCTGGAGCGGGTTCCAGTCGATTGGATCCCCACCTTGAAGCATGAGATCGAGAAAGGTTGGGGTGCACGACAGAGCGGCAGGTTGTCGAGTGGCGAGCATTTGCCAATTCTTGGCCCAATCATGACCCAGCTGAAGGACATCGCCACCGCTGTGCCAAGCCTGGAGCGCGATCTGAACGCCCGCGAAGCTTGCAGGCATGAACGGACTGGCCCAACACCAACCGGCCGTCCTGACATCCGTGCGGACTGCACGAAGCAGTTCTGACCATGCATGCCAGATACGTTTCGGGCGACCTGTTGAGCCGGAAGAGAGCAGCCCGAGCCAAGCTTGCTCGGCGGAGGGCGGACAGACGGATCGCTCGCATTCGGGTTCGGCAGCGGCGGAAGAGCCCAGGAGAGCTACCGATTCTCCCGATGCGAGCGCCTCGAAGGCGGCGAAAAGGCCGCGAAGGTCCGAAGGCCGCAACTGTCTGACGGGCGCCGTGGCCATAGAGCCGAATGATAGCTTGGCGAGCTCGGCCCAAACGAGCATGTGCTTTAGGCTCGTGAACGCGAGGCCATCACCAATCGCTTCACGTCTTCCCACGTGTGTGGTGGTGATGGCTGATCGAAAAGAGAGATGCCGAAGCGGCGCTCAATACCCGCGACGACTTCTGCTAGGTCGAGCGAATCGAGGCCCAAAGCGGCGTCCAAAAGCCGCCAGTTCCAATCCAAAATCGTTACCTTGCCACCGTTTCGTCGGTGAACGGTCAAAACCAATGCTTCAATCTCCTGGGCGTCCCCATCCATGCTATCCGGTGATAGGTCGATCAATCGGCTCTACGCTCATGCGCTTCGCGGACCCGCTCGATGACGAACTGTTGTTCCTCTTCACTCAGGCAACTCGAGCTAGGAAGGCATAATCCTTTGCGATTGAGATCCTCCGCGACCTCTCCGCCAACACACTCGTAGCCCTCATACAGTGGCTGCATATGCATTGGCTTCCAGACCGGGCGCGCCTCGATGTTGGAGCGGTCGAGAAAACGAATCAAGGCGCCAGCGCTCGCGCCGAACTCTCTTTCATCGACTAAAAAACAACTAAGCCATCGGGTGTGGCGGCTCCCACCTTTATTCTTTGCGAGTTGCGAATCCAAGGCCGCTGCTGGAGGCGAAACTGGCCTATCGGCCCGGTCTACTTGACCATCAATCTGACGGTCATAATCCGCTTCCGGCTGTGGGGCAAGGCCAGGCAATTTCGAGAACGCCTGCCGATACCGGTCGAAGACCCGGCGACGTTCTTGGACCCGCTGTTCGAGCAACTCGAGCTGGCCTCGAGCAATGCCAGCGAGAACGTTGCTGAGCCGGTAATTGTAGCCCAACTCCGAGTGAGAATAGTTCTTCGACGGGTCCGGATCGGCCGCTTGGTTGGCCCAATGTCGAGCCTTGTCCACCCAATCGCGGCGGGACGAGACCAATAAGCCGCCACCCGTGCTTGTGATGATCTTGTTGCCGTTCAGCGAAAAGACGCCAACCGCCCCGAAAGTCCCAACGGGAGAGCCTCGATAGCGACTTCCAAGCGCTTCGGCCGCGTCTTCAACGACGGGCAACTCGTATCGATCGCAGATAGCCATGATCGCCGCGAGATCTGCGCTCTGTCCGAATAAGTGCACCACAACAAGCGCCTTCGGCAGTCGGTTGCTCGCGGCTTTGGCCTTCAGGAAATCCGCGAGGCGATTCGGGTCCAAGTTCCATGAGGCGCGTTCGCTATCGAGAAACACGGGGGTCGCTCCCAAGTATAAGATCGGATTGCAGGAGGCGACGAAGGTAAAGGTAGGGACGAGCACCTCATCTCCGCGCTGGACGCCGAGTAGGCGCAAAGCCAGATGCAACCCCGCTGTGCCATTGACAACGGCCACGCTGGGCAGCCCGACGGCGGCTTCGAACTCACTCTCAAGCGCCTGCAGGTTAGGCCCCGAAGTGGAGAGCCAGTTCGTCTCAAAGGCCTGCTGCACGTACTGCAGCTCCCGGCCGCCCATGTGGGGCACCGAGAGTGCGATCCGATGAGCGTTGCGTTGAGAAGGCTGTGTCACACTTTGTTCATAGGTGGCTCCCCCCGGAATGGCGTCCTGGCTGAGCATCGGGCAAGAGCGCTTGGCAGCGTCGAAACTGAACCTCTGCGTAGGTAAAGAAAGAGAGCCAAACGGCCACAACCGCGCCAATCAAGCCCAGTTGAATCCCGACACCCACGTGAATGTATAGCCACATAAGGACAATCACGCCTGCCTGCAGAACCATCTCAATTCCGGTGACGAAGTAATGCGAGTAGCCCGCGCGCACCAGACGTTGATAAAAATGCTCCCGATGCGCTTGGGCCCATTTCTCACCCCGAGCCACGCGTCGAACCAGGGTTATGCCGGTATCCAAGAGGAAGTTTGCCTGCAAAAGCATGAAAGGGATCAGGAGGTGCCAACCATATTCCATGGCCAACAAGAGACCTAGACTCGCTAACAAAAAGCCAAGCGGCGCGCTCCCAACATCACCCATGAACATGCGGGCTCGAGGAAAGTTATGGGGCAGGAAACCCGCGGCGGCTCCCGCGACCGCAAAGCAGAACAGCAGGGAGGGACTAGACCACTGGCTCGCGCTCAATAGACAAAGGAAGCCCATCCCCAGGGCTGTCAACGCGGCTTGGCCGGCGGCCAAGCCATTAATCCCATCCATGAAATTGAAGGCGTTCGTGTATCCGGTGAGCCAGAGCAAAGCTAGTGTCCATACCAAGGCCGCCAGCGCTCCACTCTCCGCTGGGACCACGGCCCTCGCCAATTCAGGCCAAAAACATACGGTCACCGCCACGAACGACGCACAGACGTGAAATCCAAACCGACTCAAAGCTGGGAGCGGTTTCCGGTCATCGATGAATGAGACTACGCTCAAAACCAAGACGCACGCGCCGATAACTGTAATCGATCGAGGATATTTCCCCAGCGAAACGATCAAGCCGGCGCTAAGAATCACCAGCACGATGGCGATGCCGCCGCCGCGAGCGGTCGGTTCCTGATGGCTTGAGCGTTCATTTGGATGATCGACGATGCGCCAAGCAATCAAAATAGGATAGAGGAGATAGCCGAATCCCCAACTCGCTAACGTGGCGATCACCAGTGCCGTTCCCGCATCAAAAAGCGGATGCGAATTCACAGAGACTTAAGCTCCAACCATTGCGGGCAAGGCCGTGGCCAGGTTCCACCGCGGTGCGTAGTGAAGCCGCGCTTGGATCTTGGCCGAACTGAACCAGGCAGAACCGATCAGCTGTTGCAAGGCAATCGAGTCGAAAACGAACCGGCGACCTCGAAGGCGTCCGATCAAATCGCCAAACGTAGCGCCGGCCCGCAGGATGCAGAGCGGCGTCGTCCAGCGTGGGACCGGCTTATCGAGCGCCCGGCAAATCAGTGTGTACATCTGTCGAGTCGAGTAGACGCAGCCGTCTGAAACGATGAACGTCTCCTTGACCGCGTTTGGGTGCTCGGCGGCGAGAAGCGCTGCTTCGACCACGTCATCCACGTGAACCATCGAGCGGCGGTTGCCCACCTCAGGCAGGGGTGGGAACGAGTTGCGCCGAACTGCCTCAATCATGGCGGTCAGGTTCCCCTTCCCACTCGGGCCATAGACCATGCACAAACGCAGCACTACGGGCTCAGGCACGTAACCGCCGTCGAGGACAAGTTTTTCCGCGGCAAGCTTGCTTTGACCATACGGCGTATCAGGCACGACGGTGGCCGATTCGTCGAGAGGATCTTGACCGGATGTGCCGACTCCGCACGACATGGCTTTGATGCTGCTGAAAAAGATGAACCGGCGGACGCCACCTGCTTGCGCCGCGCGCAGGAGACTCCGGGTCCCCTCAGTATTCACTTCGAAGTAAGCCGCGTCTTCACTGCGGGTAGCAGAAAAGGCATGGATCGGCCCGCGGTATGGAAAATGGTGTCGACATCCGCGCAGACGCTGGGACTACCGCGGAGTCACCAAGTCTTGCCGAACCACTCCACCGAGTCCCTCTTCTGAGGACTCGACCTGGCCAGAACGCGCACCGGCACGCCTGCGGCCACCAATCGGGCCACGATGCGGTCTCCAATGAAACCGTTCCCACCTGTGACCAGAGATACGCCCATCGTCTTTCGATCAGGTAATTAGTGGTTGGCCCCTGCCTGGAGTGCGTGGCGGTAAATGCGGACAAACTGAGCCGCAACCGG
This sequence comes from Verrucomicrobiota bacterium, assembly GCA_046346765.1. Lineage (GTDB taxonomy): Bacteria > Verrucomicrobiota > Verrucomicrobiia > Limisphaerales > SIBE01 > JAXMHN01. The sequence continues at coordinate 57,216 of JAXMHN010000001.1, forward strand.
CTCGATCCCGAATTCGCGCACGACTATTTCGCGGTGGGTTCGTGCCATTCGCTCTCGTAACGCAGCGTCAGTGAGCGCCTCGGCCAGGGTCGTGGCAAGGTGGTCCGGATCCCGCGGCTTTACCAGCCAGCCGTTGACCAAATGATGGATGATTTCGCGGCAGCCAACCACATCGCTGGTCACAACCGCGCGGCAGGCAACCCCAGCCTCGACCAAAACCTGCGGTAGACCCTCCCGGTATGATGGCAGAACGACCAGATTTGCCTCGCTCATGGTCGCGAGAATGTTGGTTCGCTGTCCGAGCCACTCCACCTCCGGAAGGTTACGATAGGCCTCGATTTCTGCGGCCGTAAGACTCTTCGGGTTACAGAAGTCCGGCAAGCCTGCCAACCGAAGGACATGATTGACGCCGCGAGACCGCAAGATCCTCGAGGCCTCGAGCAATTCAAGGACCCCTTTGTCTTTTAGCAGGCGGCCGGCAAACAAAATGATCGGAGGGGCAGCGCGCGGTTCGGGTGTCGGTTCCCACGCGTTGACATTCACTCCGGAACCACGGACCAGAAAGGAGCGCTCGGGCGCAATGATACCATTTTGGGCGAAGTCCCGTAAGTCTTCGTGGTTTTGAAAGACAGTGAACGAGCCAGGGGGGCGCAAGAATTGGCGAAGCGCGCGGCCGACGGCTACCTTCAGCAACCTCAATCGAAGCGAGGGCAACTCGCCGCTGAACAAACTGCCTAAACCGGCCAAGGCGTTTATGGTCGGCTTCTTCGGAGCAGCCACCCGGCCTAATCCGGCCAGGATCACAGGGCGGAGAGCAACGAGATGCAGCAAATCGTGGGGGACAGTCTGGCAGAACCGTCGCACGGCGCGGACCTCGTTAAACAGTTGTCCTAGCCCAACACTTTCCCGTCTCAAGGGGAGATTGTACGCAACCACCCCGTGTTGCCTGATAGTATTCTCCGTCCCGGAAAATCGGCAGCCGACTGCCACTTGCCATCCTTGCTTAATCAACTCAACCGCCAACGCCAAGCGATGCGATGCGAAGTACCAATCTTCCGTGACAAGGAACAGAATCCGCGGCGACGCAGGCACAGGTGCGGTGCAACTCATGTCGGCAACCGGACCGTTGCCGAGGGCCGCAAAGCCATGAACTCGATCAGACTGGCATTTACTTGTCTCACATCAAAACGTTGCTCGGCGAGGGTGCGGCTGGCGGTTCCCATGGCCTGTAGAAGTTCAGGTCGAACAACGAACTTCTCCATCGCTTGCACGAGCCCTCCGACATCACGCGGCGGAATCAGAAATCCGTTCACGCCCGACTGGACCGTTTCCCGGCATCCGGGAGCATCGGTGGTGATAATCGGCCGGCCAACGGCCATTGCTTCGAGCACAGATCGAGGGACACCTTCGCGGTAATAAGACGGCAAAACAAATACACTCGCCTCTGCCAAATGCGGATAAACCTCATCAACCCATCCAGTGAACTCGATCAGCCCTTCATCGACCCAATGCTGAACCTCAAACGGTCGGATAGCTCCTGGGTGCCTCTCGAATGGGCCGACCAAGCGGAAACGGCAACCCGCATGCCGCGAGCGGAGGATTTGCGCCGCAGCCACAAACTCGCGGACGCCCTTTTCCGCCAGGAGTCTCGCCACCAATAGGAATCTAATTGGCTGGCAAGGAACTAGGGTCACCGCGAACTGCCGCAGGTTGACTCCCGAACCGGGGGTGATCAGATGGGGGACAGCTGGGCTCAGAATACGCCGCTGGGAGAAGAAGGTGAAGTCTTCACGATTTTGAAGGACAACGCCAGCAGCAAGGTGCAAGGTCGCGCGATAGGCAAGAATAAGGAGACTCCGCGCGAGTAGCTGTCGACAACTTCTACCGCTGAAAGGATAACCGAGACCCGTGATTAGGGCGTAACCAGCGATAGCGCCGACGCTCCGGGCGGCCATCAAACCGTAGATGATCGGTTTCGCGGTGTACGCTAGGAGAACATCCGGACGAACTTCCGAAATGAGGCGGCGGAGCGAGAGCAGGTAGCATGCGTCTCGGAGTGGATTTAGGCCCGTTCGATGAACCTCCAGCGAATGGTATGCACACCTCCGACGACGTAGTCCCTCCGATACAGCGGGAGAATCGCCACTGGCACAGGCTAGGACCGTGTGACCGAAGCTTGCGATCTCCTCGAGGAGGTCTCCTCTAAACCGGAGCAGGGACTCCGGCAGCCCAGCAGCAACCAGGACTCTCAATAGACCACCAACGTCAGTTCCGAGCACCAGGAAATGAGCCAGCGGCCGGCTGGTAGCAATTGCCACCAGCGCGGGGCAAGCTCAAGATGGCGACTGGCTCTCCTTCTTGAGCCAAGCCTGCAGCATCAAAACCGTCCACAATCGATATTGCCAGTTCCTTCTGCCCGATAGATGCTCCGTCCACGTCTGTCGGACGATGTGCGGGTCAATTAGACCGGCTTGCTGCAAGGCAGAGACGCTTAACAAGTCTTCGGCCCACTCCTTCAAAGGACCGCGTAACCACTCCGCCAACGGAATGCTGAACCCCTTTTTGGGCCTGGTGAAGAGGCGCGCTGGGACGTGCCGGCTCAAGACATCGCGCAGTAGCTGTTTTGTAAAACCTTTCCTCGCCCGAACGGATTCCTGCAGCCCGAGGCAGAACTCCACAATTCTATGGTCCAAGAGTGGCACCCTCGACTCTAAGCCGATAGACATGGCGGCGCGATCGACCTTGACCAAGATGTCGTCTGGAAGATATGCGAGCAGGTCAAAGAGATTCATCCGCGCCAAGAGATTTCCCTCGCCATTTGTCCGTAGGTCCCACGCTGACGGTTGACCGCCAGGATCTGGCTGATCCGAAACGAGATGATCGGTGTTCGGCCAGTTCGCCACCATGCTCTGATAGAAGCTCATCCCGTCCGGCTGCGCCATGATGGCTGCCAGCTTGAGCAGCTGATCTCCCACATTTCTACGCTTTCGCGATCCAGCCGACCGACGGGAGAAAGGCGCCGAAAGGTAATTCCAGGTCTCCACCGGAACGCGCCCGACCCAGTCAGCCAGGATTTTACGGCTTCCCAAAGGAGCGAATTGAAGCAGCCGCCACATGGCCTGCCCTTGGCGGTAGCGCCCGTAGCCAAGCAGGAGTTCATCTCCCCCATCGCCGGAGAGAGCTACTTTGACCTGCTGCCTGGCGAACCGACAGACCAACAGCGTGGGAATCTGGGACGAATCGGCGAAAGGTTCGTCATAAACCTCGGGGAGGGAAGGAATCACCGAGAGAGCCCGGGCCGGTTCCAACAATAGTTCGGTATGATCTGTTCCCAGGTGACGCGCGACCTCTCGAGCATGCGGAGCTTCGTTATATGACGAGTCCGTGAACCCGACGGTAAACGTTTTGACCGGTCTACTGGACCGTGCCTGCATCAAAGCGACAACTGTGGAGGAATCGATGCCTCCCGACAGAAAAGCGCCGACGGGAACATCGGCAAGCATCTGTCCATCGACAGCCTGGGCAATCAAGGCCTCCAACTCCGTCGCCAGATCGGTCTCTCCTGCTGCTCCGACCGGCCGCTTTTGCCCAAGTGCCTCCTTTGCCCTCCAGTAGTATTCAACGGTCGGCTCGCTCATTCCCCGAACGAATCGCAGGACGGTTCCGGGCATCACTTTCCAGACATCACGATAAATGGACCAAGGGCCCGGAATATAGCCATACTTCAAGAACAAACGGAGCGGTGTCTTCGCCACATCCCGGCGGAACTCTGGGAAAGCTCGAAATGGCCTGACCTCAGAAGCAAACAAAAGAGCACCTCGGACCCGCGCGTAGTAGAGGGGCTTTTCCCCAAGGCGATCGCGGACGAGACTTAAAGACTTCTCTTCTCTATCCCAAATAGCGAGCGCGAACATCCCGACAAAGCGCTTGACCGCCGGAAGCAAGCCCCAGCGTTCGATGCTGGCTAGCAGCACTTCTGTGTCAGAAGAACTACGCCAACAGTGATTCGGATCGAGCTGTTCGATTTCCTGGCGAAGTGATCGATAGTTGTAGATTTCCCCGTTGAAGGAGACCACATAACGGCCGCTTGCGGAAGGCATCGGCTGGGTTCCGTGCGGAGAAAGGTCAATGATGGCTAGGCGGCGGTGGGCCAGGCCAATGCCGTGACCCGGATCGCTCCAGACCCCGCCAGCATCAGGGCCACGGTGGGCCAACCCGCCAGCCATCTGGCCGAGAATATCCGTCCAACCGGACGACCACTCTCGAGCCAAGCCGAAAATTCCTGCGATTCCGCACATTCTCTAGCTAGCCAGGATCCGACTTGCCGCGCCGTGCCCGCAGGGCAACCGCGGCGCGCAGCAAGTTTCCAAAACAAGCCTGCTGCAGAGCCCAAGGCGATCGGACAGCATCGCGGACGGCCTGGGGAAGATCACTCATCCGATGATGGAAGCGTTGGCAGTCATCATGGAACTTGCGCAGCTCGCGTGTGGTCCAGGAGTTGATGTGACAGCAAACGGTCCAAGTTCCCATCGGCATGGCCCGAAAGCGCCACAGTTGCTGCGGAATCCAAGTCATCCCCCACGGATCGGTGGCGACGAAGGGGAACAGACCGTCGCTCAGGATCTTAATTCCGCTCAGGAGCAGAGCCTTTATGGTGTGACGATCAAAACTGTGACCCGGCGCTATCCAAAGTTGCGGAACGATCCCGTGCTCTTGAAGGACTTTGTGACCTCGCTGGATCATTTCCGCCTGCGCGGAAGGTTCCACCCCAGCGAATTCGCTGAACGGATTGATGCCAACCAAGCCCGGCTGTGCGGTCCGATAAACATGTTGCCAGCCGTGCAAGCCTATGCTCCAGCCTTTCTTCTGCCAGCCACGAACCCTTTCCCAGAAATCTGAGGCAGGCGGGCTGACCATCAGGGCGGGATCCTGGTTGTCAGGGACAACCGCCAAGAGGGGCTGGATATTTAGTTTCTCTAGAATCGATTCGAGAGGGTCCCACACCTCCCAGTTCAAGGTGGGACAAATGTCGTCAAATCGGACGAGGTAACGAGCGCCAAGCAAGCCCATGCACTTATCGGCAGAAGAGGACGCAGTCGTTAGCCGGAATCCTGCGCCCGTCGTACTCAAGCCAAGCAGGCCGCAGTTCCGCCATCAACGCCGCTACTCTTCCCGGCGGTGGCGCGGGATGTCCCACCTTGATTCGCCAGCGTGCATTGAGTTGCCGCTGCAGATTGCGCAGCCCCTTGACGGGCCTGAATTCAATCGTAGGGGTTTCGACGTAACCGTAGCCGCCAGGCTTGACCAGCCCATAAACCAGTTTGGCAAAAGAGGCATCACCAAGGGAGTATTGCCAGCACACCCGGTTTAACACAAAGTCGAATGGCGCACCAAGCAGGCGCTTGGCGTCTTCGAGATATCCCATCTCAAAGTGGACTTTCACTCCTGCCTTGGCCGCTCGGGCTTCGCAGATACGCCGATAATTCGCGCTGATGTCGAACCAGGTGACGTCCGCTCCGCGCGCCGCCAAGGCAATGGAGTACTGGCCAGGCCCACCACCTAGGTCCAGCACCCGCTTGCCTTCGTAGGAGCCCAGATGTGCCGCACAATACTCCAGTAGTTGGGGAGTGAACTGCTGGTAGACGGCCTCAGAATAACGACCGGCGTACTCAGTGGGAATCGGATCCCAACCTCGCTCCGGATGATGCAGCAGCTTATGAAGATAATTGATCACACGGGGGCCTTTTCTCCCGGAAATACCACGAACGCGGCAGCAAGGACTGTCCACGACTATTCGGCGCAGCCACGAGGCTGTTCCAAACCAATTGGTAGGCTTCAACCATTCGCCCGAGGGAGAATTCACTTTCGATACGCGTTCTTGCTCTCCGCCGACGAGCCACCTTTTCCGTTTCAGGTTCTTTCATGGCCGCCAGAATCGCTCCTGAGAGTTCCCTCTCCGCTCCCGGACGGACGATCCAGCCGCTGTCGCCAACAATATGAGCGGCATCGCCGACGTCGGTGGATGCACAGGGAACACCGCATGCCATTGCCTCGGCGAGAACGTTGGGAAATGCTTCACTGCGGCTGGCCAGGACAAGTAGATCCAGGCAATTCATCAAACCCGCAACGTCTCGGGCCTCCCCGACCAGGATCACCTTATCTCTCATGCCTGTCTTATCCAAAACGGCCATGAGCGCCTGGTTTTGAGGCACGATATCCTTCCCAGCGAGCAGGAAGGACATACGCGGAATGGCCTCCTTCGCCCGGCGCGCTGCCATCAAGAAGGTTTCGTGGTCTTTGATCGGATCCCAGCGGGCCACCAGCCCAACCAGCGGCACATCGAGTCCCACTTGCAGTTGCCTTCTCCATCCTTCGCGCTTGACCGCATCGGGGTGAAAATGTTCCAAGTCATAGCCGTTCGGGATGACGACCATTTTTCGGCCGTCATACCCCAGGCGTTCGTGGTTCTCGCAAGCGCGCCTGGAACAACTGAGAATGACCCGCGGCACTACCCGCGATAAATAAGCTCCGACTCGAATGGTGAATCTCGTCATCCGCCGCATTCGGGTGAGATCGCCAGCTCCATTTCGGAGGCCCCAAACGACCGGATCACACCCAGCGAACCTCGCGCAAAGTCCGCCCAGAACGTTCGCGTGGTACATCCATCCCTGGACAATGTCAGGACGAACTTCCCGCAGCACCTGGATCAAGCCGCTCAACCGCAGGAGACCTGATCCGTTGTTCGCCATGTTCAGCGTGCGCACCTGAATCCCTAGAGCGCGAATATCGTCGGCAATCGGACCTTCTCCTGCAAGGGACACGACCGCATGTCTGTAATCCTTCGCGCTCCCACGCAGGACGCGAAAGAGGACTCCTTCACAGCCAAACCCCAACAGTCCGCTGACAACGTGGAGAATCCGTGGCTGGGTGGAAGCCGACATGGTAACAAGCGAAGCTGACCGCGTCTTCTGTCGATCACGACGACCGAAGAAGGGGCCTCAGAGCTTTCAATGTCTCATTTGCAGCTCGATCCCATGAACCTTCGTAACGAATTCGCTCCTGATCACGCAGGAGATTTGCCTTATATTCACTCAGCTTCGCCAGGAAAATCTTGAAGGCGCTCGTGACGTCTTCCTCCTCTGCAACCAAATAGCCATATCCGTTTGCCTCAATGAACTCCTGGCCTTTGGCCCGCGTCGAGAAGATCGGCAGCCCGCTCGCGGCGTATTCCAGGGTCTTTAGAGAACTTAGTCCGACGGTGCGGTGCCGGTCGAACTCGTAAAGGACAAAGGCGGCGTCGGCCTGCTGATACTGCGAGGGAAGTTCGGCGTACGGCACCCAGCCTCGAAACACAACATTTTCGGGAGCCTGCTGCTGAATGGCGGCACGCGCTTGACCGTCGCCAATGATGACAAACTTAACTCTGTGGAAAGTGGCGAGCCAAAAACAGGAATGAAAGTGTGACCATCCCAGGAAGTGAATGTCCCCACGTAGATGACTTCGTCACCTGGTCCTGCGGCCTGACCGTTCCCAACTCCGAACCGGCCGGCTTGAACTGTCGTCCAACTCCATTTTTGATAACGACGGTCGGGCATCCAATTCTTGTTGAAACGGATTTAGCGATCTGGTTACTGACACAGATGGCCAGCTGGCATCGCTTCAACAGCGCTCGTTCACTCAGGGACTTCGCCCACAGAATGAACCGAGAGGACTTTGCCGATACCTCGTCTTCGACGGCCAAGCCGTTCATTTCCACGACCAACACGGGAAAGCGACGGGCCAACATCGCGGCTCGGAGGGCTACTTGAAACGATGCTGCCCGAACATAAAGGATGGTGGGACGCTTGGCTAACAGCAGACGTCCAGCAAAGTTCAAATCGGCCCACAGCTGGCGGGCTCGCAAAAAAGGGGGCAAACGCAAGGTGTGAAGTTGGAAGCGCGGAGGCATGAGGGGAGGCTTGCCTGTCCATGAGCAGCACCAACCCTCGATTTCAACTGAAGAGTCCTGCACAGCTACGGAGTTCCACAACTCGAGATAGTGCACTGCCGGGCCCCACGCCAAGCCCAGGTCACTGTAAGTGATGGTGAGTAGTTTCAACGGGAGCTCAAACGTGGCACCGATTTCTGGACAGAAGTTCCGCAGAAAAGACGGTGAAATACCTCGAAAATGCCGATAACCAATCCGAAGTAAACCGGATAGCGAAAACTCAGAAACACCGCCAGATTAGAGGTCATTTGGACCAGAGTGATCGGAACGTAGCCGGCGGCGAAGGCGGTGAAAAGAGGACGGATTCGACTGTACCGTCGGGTCATCCAGGTAAGCACCAACAAGTTGAGGACGACCAGAGCCGGCCCAAGCAGGATTCCAACATCGCCAAAGAGCACATAGGCCTGTCCTGTGAACAAGGTATTCATCAATCCCGAGGTCTCGGATCCAGGCATGGCCAACATCATCAACTGGCGGTCGAGTTGCTCGACGACTGGGCGATGGAGGACGAGCGAGTTCAAAATGTAATAGCCCGGCACAGTCACTGCAAGCAGGTCCAGAGAGAGCAGGGGGGCGAATCTAAAATACATGAAGTGGCCGTAGATCTGGCCGATGATCCGCTGGGTGAGGGGATGGTCCAACCAAGCTTCGGACGATGCCGCGACTCTCTCGTCCAGGAGATACATGGCGGACACGGTGTAACAAAACGCCGCCACCCCAAGAGCCGCGATCACCGTCCGCAAGAACATCCGTCCTCCGCGGGACCATCCAATCAGCCCAATAAACGCAGCCAACTGCAAGATCGGGAGTTTTTGGGCGTCATAGGCAACGACAAAGACCGAAAGCGTGAACAGCGCCAAAAGGCCGGTGGAGCGACTGGCGGTTAGCGGGCGATCGAAACAGTAGACCGCATAATAGAAAAGCAGCACGTAGACGGCCGGCTGAACCACGACATTGAGACCAAGGATGACGATGCTCGGGACACCACGTTGGTTGAAGATATCCGCCCTGATGATCGAACTCAGATGCGGATCAAATGGCAGCAAAAGGAGCGGGCTCGGTCCATGTAAAAGATAAAATGTGGCAATAGCCAGGACTGCTACGCCCACCCCGACGGCAAACGGGCTGCGTCTGACGCGCGTCGAGGGCAGATCACTTCTCCACGGGATGGATAGATATCGGCGCAGGCCAAAGAACATGACTACCAAAAGAGCCACCGATGCGACCCCATAAAACAAGGCATAGGCTTGTATCTCTTCATCCAGACCTTCGAACGCAGCCGATTGAGAAAAGGTATAAGCCCCCCCCAGCAGGAGGAAACCCGGCATGGAGAAAATCAGAATGTCTCGGCAAATGAGAATGCCGGTCAGGGAACTAAGGCCGTTGCGGGCGGCCGTCACGATCGCCAGGATCATTGTTACCAATACTAAGGTCACAGGTTCCTCTCAGCTTCGCATTTCCGAACCGCAATCCTCAGAATTGCACCTTGAAGCGCGCGCACCAAGCGCCGAAACAAATGCAGCGCCAGCTCCAGAAACAAAACGGCTCAGTTCCAGCAATCACGCCTTCGAACCGGGTAATCGCTTTGTCTGTCAGAATCCCAGCCGTGCTCGCGACGGCGTCCCGGAAGGAGGAACGAAACTCGGTTGCATGCCCTCGGAGCCACTCCAGCTCGGCCGTCGCGAATCCGAGCTTGTCGATCCGAGCCCGGACCAATTCAGGAACAAGGCCGGCGGTGGCGGAACGCAAGGCGACCTTTGTCACGCCCCTTTTGACCTTCCAGTCGTCGGCGAGGGGAATGACCGTTTCAACCAACCGATGATCCAAAAAAGGAAGACGGGCTTCAACACTGTGGGCCATCGAGTTTCGGTCTTCCCAATGCAGCAACATCGGCAGACTTGTAGCCCGCACTTGTGACAGGGAAACGTCACCCAGCGAACTGCCGCGAGCGCCATATTCGGTCAATGCGTCGCGCGTCTTCGCGCCGAGCTTCTCCAAGTCCAGCCAATCGAGGCGGCCGCCGCCAGTTTGCAGCAACCGAGACATCGTCAGGGAACAACCTGGAAAGAGACTGACCGCCAAACGTCCGCCCAGCTTGGCGGAGCTGAAACCATGGAGGCGACGGATGGCGGTCCACTCTCTGGCAAATTCAACCATACGGCCGGTCCGGAGCAGCCCCGCCAGCCGAGGGCCAAAGAACAGGGGATAACCACAGAAGATTTCGTCGGCGCCTTGACCGTCCAGCATGACCTTGACCTGTTCTCTGGCGGCCGCCTCAAACACGCACCATTGGGCGAAAATGCTGCTCGATCCGAACGGCTCATCTTGCGACCAAATCAAATCAGGCAGCAAGCGAAGCACTTCACTTTTCCGGGGGAGTAGATAGTGGGCATCGACTTGAATGCGCTCAGCGACTGCTTGAGCGAATCGGCGCTCGTCGTATTTGGCCACTTCCGATCCCAACGTGAATGTCTTCTGACCTTCATATTGGCCTCCCTTCCGCAACAACTCGTTGGCGATACAGACAACGGCCGACGAATCAAGGCCTCCGGAAAGGCACGATCCTACAGCGACGTCGGCCCGAAGGCGCAACCGAACGGAATCGACCAATAATTCCTTGATTTTGTCCGGGGGGTAACGCAGATCCTGACTTGTAACGAGGCTATTCCACGAATACCAACGTTGAGCGGGCAAACGTTGCCCCGCGACCAAACGGCTCGATCCATTCGTCTGAATCGTCGCGGAGCTGCCTGCGGTGAGTTGAAACACGCCGGCGAACATGGTTTCGTCGGTGTGATCCATCAACCCCCAGACGAGGAAGTCGAAGAGGCGGTCACGGTTGGGTCGTGATCGCCAGCAGTCGAGAGCTGTGAACGCCTTGATTTCCGAGGCAAAGCTGACGCCGCCGTCGGCGAATACCCAATAATAAAGGGGCTTAATTCCGTACTGGTCACGGCTCAGAAAGACCGAATGCGACTCTCGATCGTAGATGGCAAAGGCCCACATTCCGTTGAGCCGGGAACAACACTCCGCACCCCATTTCTGATAGGCGGCCAGGATCACTTCGGTGTCGCAATGAGAGGAGAAGGCATAGCCCTCGGCTTCGAGTTGATGCCGCAGTTCGCGATAGTTATAGATCTCCCCGTTATACACGATCCAGTAACGGCCGTTGTAGGCCATTGGCTGATGGCCTCGCCCGCTTCGGTCGATAATGGAGAGCCGACGGTGGGCGAATCCGGCCCTAAAACCTCCAGGATAGCCCTCAATCGGCGCCGCGGCCAACTGGGTCGCGTCCGCACCCCGGACATCCGACGGCGTATCAGCCCCAATGAGCGGCACCACCTCTCCCCTCTCTGAAAACAGGCAGTAGCCCTCATCATCCGGACCACGATGTCGCAGCAGCGTCGCCATGCGGTGCAGGGACGAAACCGGCTGCGGTTGGGAACTAATGATTCCGGCTATTCCGCACATCTTCAGTCAGTTCGAGGCTTGGGCCCACGGGGAGCGAGACTCGATGAGGGTTTTGAGGCCACGCCGCGAGAACAAAATAGAGGCAATAGCTCACGCATTCACTGGTAGCCAAAACGCAGAGAAACTGGTCGAAAGCGAGTCTAGGAGCGAGCAGGCTCAGGCCAAAGGCTGACCAAAGAAAGTGCAGTAGCTGCCAGACGGTCGCCGCCTTCACCCGCCCCTCCACGAAGAAAATGCTTGTGACAGGCGTGACCGCTGCCTTGAAGACCACACCGAGCATGGTCACGATCAGAAACCAGGTATCCGTGCGCCAACCTGCGCCCAGCAGCATCCTCATGGTCGGCTGCCCGGCGAGGAGAACTGCCACCAGCAATGCAAGGCCGCAGCCCAGGGTGGCAAAAGTAATCGAGGCGAGGAGGGATCGAGTGGGTTGCCCCTGATCGCGCAAGCGCGCTGCCCGGCTGAAGAACACAGGCGAAAGGGACGACGCCAAAAGCAATAGGGGGCCGCCGATGATTGAACGCACCCGCGAAAAGTGCCCGCTCGCGTCATCCCCGTAAATTCGAGTGATGATGAGGATGGGCATGGCGACGGCCAGTGTGTCCAGGACGGCGGCTGGAGCTGAGTAGAGCGGGTAGTCTTTGAAGCGAGTGAAGACGTCGATGGCGGTGCTCCTCCGCAGGCGGGACCAAGGAAAGCCGCTCACCAGCACGAGCAACCACGCAGCCTGCCCCACGACTTGCGCTCCAATCAAACCCAAGCGCCGCGAAAGGGAGGCAATCGCCACAAAGAGGAAGGCCTGGAGAACCTTGACCTCGGCCCCGAGGAGGAACTTCTGTCGACGAATGACAAGATAGTTGCCAATCTGAAAGAAGGCGCCCGAGATGACCGCCACTGGGAACCACGTGCGCCATTCATCTAAACCTCCCGAGTTTGGCACGATTCGCAGCAGCAAAGGAGTCGCTAGCCAGGTCAAGATCGCAAACCCGCAGGTGCATAGAAGCGCCAGCTTTAGGAGATAATTGACGTCCTGTTCGGAGGCTGCGCCTATGGCGACGTCAAACCGCAGACAACTGGCCGTGGCAAGAGCACCGGCGACGGCCACAAAACTCGCATAGACGCCGAATTCGGCGGGAGTGTAGACTCGTGCCAGCCAAGGGGTCGCTGCCAATTGAATGGCTTGGGCGACGATTGTTCCCGAACCGACAATGGTCGTATCTTTTAGAAAACGCACGCGTAACAGGCCTGATTACCTCGTGTTGCCGCGGTGCGGCAGCCATGGCAGCACAGCGAGCGAACTTCGATTCGAGCGAGAATGATACACGCTAAGGGGCGTCGTCTTTACGGTCAAAGGAGTCCAAGGAGTAGTTGCATCTCGTCCGCACCAGCGTGTTGGCCGGGACGTGACCCACCAAAATCGCGCCAGATGCGATGACTGAGTTGTCGCCGATGGTAACGCCTGGCTCTGCCATCACCCCGATTCCAAACTTCACAAAGTCGCCGACGGTCACCCGGCTTGAAGTCGAGATCGCTGGTCCGAACGTGCAGTGACTGCCAATTCGGTTGTGGTGTTCAATGTTGACGTGCGCACTCAGAAAGTTGTTGTCCCCGATGACTGTGCACGAGCCCACTCGGCAACCGGCCATGATGACATTGCCTTGCCCGAACGCGACATTAGTGTGAATGGTAACGCTCGGATCAATGACGTTCACGAAAGGGATTCTCTGGCTCAGACGCTCGAACAAGGATCGCCGCAGTTCACGAGCATTGCTGAAAGAGATCACGGCGGCATCGAACTTCCTTTCCGCCCACAATCCCTCAATCGAAGCCACACTGCCGACGATCGGCAGCCCCATCACACGCTTGCCGTGCGTCGACTCATCGTCGTCGAGCAATCCAACCGGCCGGTATTGAGGCAAACGCATCAGGACGTCCAGCACTTGGACGGCCCCACGCCCGCCCCCCAACAACAAGACTCGCTGCACACGCGAGGTCGGGTAGGCATCGAACACGGTGTCCAAGACCGGCCCCTGAGCGAGGTTGCTCTCGGTTTTGCGGCCTCCAGCCGCCGCTCGTTTCAGAAACGCAGTCACATCCGCTTCGCGAATGATCGAGCCGGAACTGGGCACGTCGGTGATGTTGACTCCCTTGCTGATCGCGAGCAGTTCGGCCTTCTTTGTCCACTTGCCCGCCCCCGCCGTTGCCTGCGAGGCGACCGTTGGGGCAGCGAAGCTCTGCACCTGTTCGGGTGTCAAATCAGATTGTTCGTGGATGAGACCGACTACTCGGCCGATGAGGACATCGCTGTCCGTGGATGCGAGCTGGTAAAGAACCCCGGCCGTTTGAGCACGAACATCCACCGTGGCCTTGGATGTCTCCAGTGTCGCAATGGTGGATCCGCGCGCAACCACGGCCCGGTCCGTAACCTCCCACGTGAGCCGCGCCTGCTCATCATTGACTCCCACCTGTGGAACGGTGATCAGATTCATAGCACACCAGAAGGAATTCCCAAACCCTGCGCCAACAAGGATTCTATAGCTCGTTCGACTTTTGCGGCGGTCGCTAGCATCGCATTCTCCAAGTGTTTTGCCGCCGGAATCACCGTCGGCAAACTTGAAACGCATCTCACGGAATTGGCCTTCACGCCCACCGTTAGGGCCAGCTGAGCAATTAACTCCGAGCTCCAGTTGAATCCGGCTGTTCCCTCTTCCCAGACCACGCAACCATAAGTCGCCTCACGGGCCAACGCGGCCAGGGGCTCCGGATCGAAGCGGTTCAGAAGACTCGGAATGATGGCCCGGATCCGGATTTCCTGATTGGCCAGGCGGATGAGCAGTTCGTGCAAATGACAGGTTCCCTGGCCGTAGGTGAACAGCACGACATCGGGAGGCCCGTTCTCAAAATTTTCGACGACGAAGTGGGGATATTCTGCCCGTCCGGCCTCTCGCATTTGCAGCTGTTCTGGAAGAGATCCGGGCAACCAAGACGCGAGGGGATAGAGAAGTTTCGGCTCTAGCATCAGCACCGGGTCTGCTTCCTTCAATGCGCTTTGCAGCAGAAGGGCAGGGTCATGGAACCTGGAGAAGGCAATCACCTTGAAGTGAGGAATACCAAAAAAGTGCTTTTCGAGTGACTGGCTATGAGTTGGTCCATAGCCACGCCCGGCCCCGACAGGCGTCCGCACAATGATAGGGCTAGTGACTTTCCCCGCATACATGGCGCGGTATTTTGTGGCGTGATTGAGCAACTGATCCATGCAGAGAGACAAGAAGTCCCCAAACATGATCTCGACGATCGGCCGCAATCCGCGGAGGGCCATTCCGGCAGCCACACCGACCAAGGCCGCTTCACTAATGGGCGTCGAATAGACACGATCGGGGAAGCTGGTCGATAGTCCACGTGAGACCTTAAAGGCGCCCCCATATGGATCAACGATGTCTTCTCCCAGAAGATAAATCGAAGCGTCTGCAGCCATGGCGTCACGCAGCGCCTGGTTGATGCTGTCCACGTAAGTGACCATGACTAAACGCCCATCCGTAAATATACTTCGGGGTTCAATCCCTCGGCGGCTTCGACCTGCTGCAAGGCCTGGGTCAGCGTCGCTTGCACGCGCTCTTCCAGAGTGATCGCCAGCCCGCCCGACTGGGCCAAGGCCAAGTTAAGGGGATCGCGCTTAGCAGCTGCCGTCAGAAGGTATGCTTCGCGGGTGTCGTCTCCTTTGCTGTGAGGACCGAGCCGAAACGTATGCAGAACGGCGCAGCGCGGCTTTGAGTCCTGCCGGATCGCATCGGCGAGCGACTTGATGCGGTCATAAACCTGACGTGGTCCGCTTACCGGCCATTCTTCGGTCAAAATGCTGAACGCTTTTGGCCGATCGGAGAGGCGGCCCGCATGTTCATGCTCGGTGGGGGTACTTTGCGCCATACCATTCGCTTCGATCACGAAGAGAATGGGCAGGCGCCACAAAGCGGCGATGTTAAACGATTCGTAGACGACGCCTTCGCCGAGAGCGCCGTCGCCGATGAATACGCAGGTGATCGCCCCGGTTCCTTTGATCTTCTCAGCGAAGGCCATACCCACAGCAGCCGGGGCGATTCCTCCTAAAACTCCGTTGGAGTAAAGTTGTGATAGTGAAGATGCTGGCTGCCTCCAATGCCGGCACAAGCGCCTGGTTGCTTGCCCATGACCTCCCCGAGCAGCTGCACGAGCGGGCCGCCATACGCCAAGAAGTGGCCATGACAACGATGGTTCGAGAAGACGATATCGCGCGAGCAATCCAAGGCGGCCATGATACCGACTGCACTTGCTTCTTGGCCAATGCTGGTGTGGGTGGTGCCATTGATCTTCCCTTGGCTAAAGAGCTCCAACAGCTTCTCTTCGACGCGCCGAATAAGCAGCATTCCTTCGAGGAAATCTGTATCTGTTGGCTGGACTTGGCTCACTCTGCGGCTAGCGTTCCAGATGTATGCCGTGACGAGAATGTCCCACTCATCGCTTTAGCGCAACCAACTCGCCTCCGCTCTCCAGACTGGTCTGCGCGGCGCGCAAAACACGCAACACCCTCAACCCCTCTGTGCCATCCGTCAGCGGCCGAGAACGATCCGCGCAACGGTCCAAGAAGTGTCGACACTCGACGGACAGGGGTTCGACCTCGGGGATGTGGACGGCCTCCCCTGAACTTTTGCTCGGGGTTGGGGTTTGGCCACGGACCCACATAACATGGTCACGATGGACCACCAGTTTTTCCTTCCACGGTAAGGTATCATCAAAGACGGCCATTCCACTTGATCCGACGATGGTGAGTTTCTGTTCCTTGAAAGGGTTGAGCCAGCTCACATAGGCGTGGGCCCGAACGCGGTCCGGGAAGGTAAGCATCATCAAGGTGGTGTCCGGCACTCCATCACGCAAGTACGCCTCGCCGACACAGCGGACGTGCTCGGGCAGGCCCACGAGCGAGAGAATTACGGAAATATCATGTGGAGCAAAGCTCCAGAGAGCATTCTCTTCCCGACGGATCTTTCCAAGGTTGAGCCGGTTTGAGGTAAGATAGTAGAGCTTGCCCAGCTCTCCTCGAGCGATGATGGTTTTGAGCGTTTCTATCGCCGGATGATATTGCAGCAAATGACCGACCATCAAAACTCGTTTCTGCTGCTCCGCTAAGGCAACCAGATCGTCTCCCTCTTCTTCTTTTAGGCAGAGCGGCTTCTCGACAAAAACGTCCTTCCCGGCCAAGAGTGCGGCTCTAGCCAGCCGATAATGCATCGCGGCAGGCGCCGCAATGGCTACCTTGTTGATTTCGGTAGCCTGCAATAGGTCCTCAGCTTGATTGCTTTTCCGAACTAACTCGTATCCATTCTGGTATGCCGCGAGCACTGACGATTCGGCGTCACAGATGGTATGCAAAACCCCGAGGGCATGAAAATTACGGGCCAGGTTCTTGCCCCAGTACCCGGCGCCAATCAGTCCGAGATCCCTCTTTGCTGCGGAAACATTCATACACGTCGATCCACTGAGAGCCGTCCCGTTCAGCCGCCCCCCTTCGGAAGGGACCGGTCTGCAACACCAACCGCCTGCAACTTAAAGAGCCTGCTTCAGGGCGGCAACGATCTGGGCTTGTTCCGACTCGCTCAAGAACGGATGCATGGGAATGCTCAACACTTCCCGCGAAGCCTCTTCGGCCACGGGAAACGAGCCAAGTTGGTAGTTAAGCTCTTGGAAAACCGGCTGTTCATGCAGGCATTTTGGATAGTAAACAGCGGTCGGAATGCCCTTCGTTGCCAGCCGTTCGATGACAGTAGCACGATCTTTGACGCGGATGGTGTACTGAGCGTAGACGTGGGTATTACCCGGAGCGATCGCCGGTGTCCGGCAATAAGAAGAAAGGAGCTGAGTGTAGCGGCTTCCAATGCGTCCGCGCTCCTCCACCTCCTCTTGGAAGTGCGGGAGTTTGGCCAGCAGAACAGCCGCTTGCAGCGTATCGAACCGGCCGTTCATACCAAGGAGAGGATGGAAATGCCTTTTCAAGCCGCCGTGCGTTCGAATAGCGCGCATCGTTTCGGCGAGCTGATCGTCCTCGGTGAAGAGGGCGCCTCCATCTCCGTAGCAGCCGAGCGGCTTAGCGGGAAAGAAGCTGGTGCTGCTGATGAGAGTGGCGCTACAACTACGACGCCCGTGTCGGGTCGCCCCGAAGCTTTGCGCGGCATCTTCAATCACGGGGAGCCGATGCCGGGCTGCGATAGCGTTGATCTTCTCCAAATCAGGCATCTGGCCAAAAAGACTGACTGGCATGATCGCCTTTGTCCGGGGCGAGATGGTGGATTCAAGCTTGGCCGGGTCTAAATTATAAGTCGCCGGCTCGATGTCGACAAAAACGGGTTTGGCGCCGACCAACGCGATAACTTCCGCGGAGCTAATCCAGGTGAACGGCACGGTGATGACTTCATCGCCGGGTCCGATGTGGAGCGCCCGAAGTGCGATTTCAAGACTATCCGTCCCGCTCGCCACCGTGATGCAGTGTTTGACCCCGACGTATTTCGCCAAAGCCTCTTCCAGTTCCACCACTTCGGGGCCCATAATAAAGTGGCCGTGTTCCAGGACCCGATGAAGCCGATTGTCAATGTCCTTCTGGTACTTGCGATACTGCGTCTTTATGTCGATGAATTCCATGTTGCCGATTCCATCCTGCCGCCGGTGCAAGGGTCAGATCTTCCGTCGCAGCACCAGCCAGCCCAAGCCAATTCGTTCATGAAAGGCCGCTTCGCTGCGACGCAGGTAGAGCCCGCGTGGAAAGAACGCGCCAGGCTCGCCGACAGACCTCTTCACCAGGTGCTCCGCCGAAGCCGCTAGTGGCTTCGTCCCCTCGCTTTCAAACAACCGCATGGAACGTAGCATGTGGTTCGCAGAGGTAACCAGCAGAAAGGCATTGGTCCCGACAATTGGCTTGAGCAGACGCGCTTGATCCTCCGTGTCCCTCGACGCCGCTTCCACAATCACGTCGGCGTCCGAAATCCCCAGCGCCCTGGCTGTCCCGGCCATAATTTCTGCATCCGGCACCGGATCCGGCCAACTGCCGCCGGAAAGCACCAGTTTGCTGCCGGGATTGTCGCGATAGATGCGAATGCCCTCAACGAGTCGTTTCAGTGACTCATCACTGATTTGACTGGTCACAGGCAATCTTGGATCTGAAGTGTGTCCGCCGCCCAAAACGACCACGAATTTCGGTGTCTCTCGAGCTCGGGTTTGATAAGCCGGGTATCGACGTTCAAGCGGACTCAACAGACCGTTAGCAACCGGCTCGGAGCTGAACGCCGTCAGGAGCAGCAGCCCGAGAGTGACCAGGATCTTGCCGGCGCTTTGTCTCTTCGTCCACCAGAGCAACACCAAGCCGGTAAAGCAGACGAAAAGGCAAATCGGCATTGGCAGGAAAAACTGCGCCACGATCTTCTTGAACAAGAACATTCGACAAGTCAGCGGAGGGATGACGGAGCCTCGCCGGTGCGTTCCGGTTGGGCTTGGGCTTATTGAAGCAAAACAACCGGCCCTTCAAATGGGCCGGTTCAAATTAGATGCATGGGCGGCGGCTCTTTTGTCCGCATCCGGCGTTGGCTCGGCCCTTACAGCCCGCTTCGGGGAGGCTCGGACCTCGCCGCCTAGGCCTCGGCTGCAGCCAAAATCCCTCGCCGCAGCGCCCATCAACAGGCTCCTAACTAAGTGGGCAATACCATCACGGGGCTTCAGGATTTCCAGACTTTACCCGGTTCGGCCTTCAATTCCGCGAGGGCATTGCGGGTGTCGACGATACACTGGCTCCACTCGAGCAGTTCCTTGTAATTCACGGCGTCGTGGGACGTCGCAATCACGACTGCGTCGAAGCCGCCAATGGTCTCGCGGTTCCAGGAAACCGAGCGGATACCCGTCCAAGCCGCGTGTTCGCGCATAGGGCCGATGACGGGAATATGGGGGTCGTAATAGGCTACCTCAGCCCCGCGCTGTTTCAGCAGGTCCATTAGCACAAAGGTAGGTGATTCGCGCGGATCGTCGACGTTGGGCTTGTAGGCCAATCCAATCAGAAGAACGCGGCTTCCATTCACAGCCCGTCGCCGCGCGTTCAAAGCATCCCCGACTCGACTGACAACATAGTGGGGCATGGCCGTATTGATTTCGCCGGCCAACTCGATAAAACGCGTGTGCTGCCCATACTCCCTCGCTTTCCAGGTGAGGTAAAATGGATCAATCGGAATGCAGTGTCCCCCCAAGCCCGGCCCAGGATAGAAGGCCATATACCCAAAAGGCTTGGTTTTCGCTGCATTGATCACCTCCCAGATGTCGATCCCCATGGCGGCGTAGACAACCTTCAGTTCGTTGACCAAAGCGATATTGACGCCGCGGAAAATGTTCTCGAGTAGCTTCGTTGCCTCAGCGACACGGCAGGAGGACACCGGCACCACTTTCTGCACCGCCATGCTATAAAGCTGCTTGGCCCTCTCCAGGCAGGCCGGTGTCAAACCTCCCACCACTTTCGGGATCCGCGCCACTTTGCTGTCCGGATTGCCCGGATCTTCCCGCTCAGGAGAGAAGGCCAGGTGAAAATCTTTGCCCGCTTTCAACCCGGATCCGTTCTCCAGCACCTGAAGCAGATCCTCGTCGGTTGTTCCAGGATAGGTCGTCGATTCGAGGACAACTAGAATGCCTTTGGTGAGGTGAGGAGCAATGGACTCCCCAGTCTTAATGATATAAGAAATATCCGGTTCGCGGTTCTTGTTCAGCGGGGTCGGCACGCAAATGATAACCGCCTCAACCTCCTTGACGCGGCTAAAATCGGTTGCAGCCGAGAATCGGTGAGCGGCAAGCTCGGTTTGAATCGCAGCGGCTTCAATATGCTTGATGTAACTGCGGCCTTGGTTAACGGCGTCGACTTTGACGGGATCAATGTCGAGGCCCAGCACCGTGACGCCGGATCGCGCGAACTGTAGCGACAACGGCAGACCAACATAGCCTAATCCGACAATAGCGATTTTCATTTCAATACGGGAACGATTGCACCCTTCACAAGCACTAGTGCTAATTAAAAGCCGGCTCAGGGGCGATACTTTTCTGCGTGACCATGGAGTGCCGATCCTTCATGAAATCGGCTCTGCCCCAGCTCTAGCAGCCGCAGTGCCGGGATCGGGGACAGCAAGGGGGATGCTGGTGGGTTGCGCAGTGGGAATGAACCAGCCTCACCGATTGTGCCGCTCGGGCACTGACTCTGTCCCGTTTTGGGCTTCACCGGCTCAAGGATGGACACGAATCTGAGAGAGCCATCGCGAACCATCAGCCCGTCGCTTCGAGACCTTTGCCCGCGGCGGTTGCCCCAGCCTTATACCATTCCAGGGCTTCGTCGAGCCCCTCTGGCACCGAGTGGGTAGGCTCGTAGCCAAGCAGGTGGCGAGCCTTACTGATATCGGCTTGCGAGTGGCGCACGTCCCCCGCTCGATAGTCCTGATAGACGGGGCGAAAAGACTCGAGATGAGCAAAGGAAACCGCCAGCCGTTCGCGCAGGGTCTCGAAAAGTTCGTTCAGAGTCGTCCGATTCCCGAGCGCGACATTGTAAACCTGTCCGATCGCCTGCGGATCCGCGGTGGCCGCGGCCAGCAAATTGGCTTGCACGACGTTGGCGATGTAGCAGAAGTCCCGACTGGTTTCGCCGTCGCCGTTGATATAGGTCGACTCGTTCGCGATCATGGAGGCGATCCAGCGGGGGATGACGGCTGCATAGGCTCCGTTGGGATCCTGCCGTGGGCCGAACACATTGAAGTAATGCAGGCCGATGCTGCTGGTGCCGTAGCAGCGTGCAAAGACATCCGCATAGAGCTCGTTGACGCATTTCGTCACGGCGTATGGTGAGAGCGGCTTTCCGATCACGTCCTCCACTTTTGGCAACCCGGGATGGTCTCCATATGCTGAGCTGCTGGCGGCGTAGACCAGTTCAATCCGCCCATCCCGGGCCGCCACTAGAATATTGAGAAAGCCATCGATGTTCGTCTGATTCGTCAGGATCGGATCTACAATCGACCGAGGGACCGAACCGAGGGCAGCTTGGTGCAGCACGTAGTCAACTCCGCGACAGGCTTCTCGACAAGACTCCAAATTGGATATATCCGCCTCGATAAAGGTGAATTGGCTCCATTGCGTGCCTTTCAATACCGACCTGACCTCCGCGAGATTCCTTTTGCTGCCGGTGGCGAAATTGTCGAGCCCGACGACGTGCTGGCCCAATCGCAGGAGGCTCTCGACAAGGTTTGAGCCAATGAAACCGGCAGCGCCAGTGATCAACCAGCGCCGAGGATTCGCGCTTAGTTCGCGCCGAAGTTTTTCGTAAGCATTCAAACGCTTGGAAGGGTCGAGGTCTGGTCGCGACCTTCGCTCAGGCCGGAACGGCCGCCGAGGTTACAAACAGGAGCCGCCGCCGAAAGAGCAGCGACATCACTTGCGGAAACAAGATCAGGCCGCAATTCAGAGCCAACAAAGGGCCCAACCCGAGCACATAGCCAGCCACTGCCAAGGCCACGGTCATCGCCGGCATTTGATAGGCCAGATTCTTGCCTCCGACGGCGAAAAGCCAGCCGACGGCAGAGGCAAAGAGGCCTTGAACCGGATCCATCAGCGCCAGAGTAATCCCAGACAAGTAAAACACCGGCGCCAGGATCTGAACAGTCCGAAGCATCCGGATAGTCTGGACGAGCACTCCGACGCCTAGGACAGCGGCATAAAGGCCGAGGGCCTGATACTCCGCCACCGGCTGGAGTGGATCTGCCTGCACCGAAGACTGCGTCAGCACAAGGGTTCCAAGAGATGCCCGAACCAAATCCACCCAGTTCTGCCACACCCGCGCCACGGCCGAGACGCTGCCGAGAGATTTGCGGCGCGACTTCACCAAGGACTTTTGAAACGCTGCAGACAGAGGAATGGGGGGAAGCAGCAAGAGCATCGCGACCAGCAAGTATGGCCATTGGACAATCATGCTCGACCAATCAAAGCTCGAAAACCGCACTTCTCTTCCGACCGTCCGCCGGGTGGCATTGCCTTTCTCAAACAGACGGTCGCGCGCCTCTACAGAAACTTTTCCGCTAACGGAGCCAGACTCTGCAGCTTTTTTTGGACGCTGACGAACCGTTTCAACCGTTCGGCACAAACTTTGTACTCCTCGCGGGTTTAGGCTCCCTGATAGGTCGTCGGAGAGGATCTCCGTCAGCTTCTCGAGACGCTTCTGCGATGAAGCCAAGCGAGAGGCTTCAAAATGTCGGTGAGCCCGAAACGCAACAAGTGGCCGAGATCTGATTCCGCCTCGAAGTGATCACGGCGTGCGCCAGGAACCCAAACCTGTCGGATGGCGCCCCAAGAGGAGAGTTGGCGGGTTCCCGTGCTGGCGCTGGCTTTGCTAATGCCAAGCAACTCGGCGATGTCGTCAAGCGACAGGGGATCCGGTGCCAGGTAAAGCAAGCCATAAATTTGGCCGAGCGACCGAGGCAAAGCGAATACCTGGCAGAGGCGACCGCAAGTATCGATCAACTCCATCCGAGTGCGACTGAGAGCATGGACGGCTTTTGAATTGGTGGCGATCATGAGCTAATCCTCCGGACGCCGAGGGGCGGCATTCACTCCTGGCAGCACAAATTGGAATTAAGGCGATGGCTTATCCTTCGGTTGCTTCAACCCTGCTGCGCTCCGAAAACACTTCGTGCCGGTCAATTCGCGTGCTCCCAGAGGCACGTCGAAATTCAGCTAGCCAAATTCAGAACGTTCAAGCCCGACTGAACGAAGTAAATGAAGTCAGTTAAAATGCAAGACCTTTCGGAGACCTTGGGGGCCAGAAGAGGGCGCCGGCGCCCCCGGGGGTTTTACGCCCCGGAGCGTTCCGGGCTAGACGCCTGACCGACAGATGCTAAGCTCCGATCGGTATGTCACTGCCAGCACCAGTCAGCCCTCGCAAAATCAACCTTCGCCGGCCCGATGTGATGGAGGCAGTCCAGGCTCAGGTGCTATCGCATTACCGCAGCGAGTTGATCGACCGCATTCGGGCCAAAGGGGATGTCTTATCTGTGGATGGGTTGCTCACCGTCAAACTGGCAAAGGAGTTTGGCTTCTGCTACGGGGTGGAACGAGCCATCGATCTGGCTTATGCGGCTCGGAAGGTGTTCCCTGACCAACCGCTCTACATTCTGGGCGAGATCATCCACAATCCCGAGGTCAACGACCAGTTGCGGGCTATGGACATCAAGTTCCTTTCCGGCAAGGAAAAGGACGCCGACATCGAGGATCTCCGCTCCGGCGATGTTGTGCTGATTCCGGCCTTCGGCACGGAGGTAGGAACGCGCGCGAAGCTCGAAGCGAAGGGGCCTCTTTATCGATACAACCCGCGGCGATGTGGATGAGCGTGTGGAAGCGGGTCCGGCAATACCCAGCGATAAGGTGACCAGCATTATCCACGGCAAGGCCCGGCACGAGGAGACCAAGCGACCAGCTCCGCAGGCGACTGGCACCGGGGGGCATTACCTGGTCGTGTTCACTTTGGCGGAGACGGACTACGTCTGCGATTACATCACTCGCGGCGGTAACAAAGCGGAGTTTCTCGAGAAGTTCAAAGGAGCCTACTCCGCTGGTTTCGACCCAGATGTGCATCTCCAAGCGGTGGGGGTTGCCAATCAAACGACGATGCTGCGTGGGGAGACGGAGGAGGTGCAGCGGCGCATCCGCGCGGCCATGGCCGCGAAGTATAGCGACGCCGCCCTGGCGCAACACTTCCGCTTTTTTGATACGATATGCGGGGCCACCCAAGACCGGCAGGACGCGCTCGAAAAGCTGCTGGCCGAGCCTCTCGATCTGCTCTTGGTCATTGGAGGGTATAACTCCTCTAATACCTCGCATCTGGCGGAGATGGGGGAAGCCAAGTTGCCCACTTTTTTCATTAAGAACGCCGCTAAAATGGTCTCGGATGATCTGATCGTGCATTATAACCAGCACCTGCATCAAGAGGTCGAAACACGGGCCTGGCTGCCCCAAGGGCGGATTACGGTCGGTGTGACGGCGGGCGCTTCGTGTCCCAACAATTTGATTGAGGATGTCATCCGGCGCCTGTTTGAGCTCCGAGGCTTATCCGTGCAAGAGCTGGTCCAGGGCGGCTGATCTGCCGCGGGCACTCTACCATGCCCTGCACTCGAGAAGAACTTGAAGCCCGGGAGCGCGCCAGCCTGGCTCCTTATGCGCAATTCAGCGCCGATAGTCGCGGGCGCATTTATCCCGAGGGGCCACCCGAATGGCGGACCCATTATCAACGCGACCGCGACCGCGTCATTCATTCTCGCGCCTTCCGACGCTTGGAGTACAAGACACAGGTTTTCCTCAACGGGACTGGTGATCACCTCCGCACGCGGCTGACGCACACGATGGAGGTCGCGGCCATTGCCCGCAATATTGCCCGCGCCTTGAGGTTGAACGAGGATCTGACCGAAGCGATTGCGCTGGCCCATGATTTGGGGCATCCGCCTTTTGGGCACAAGGGGGAGAAGGCGCTGGATCGATTGATGCGGCGGCACGGCGGCTTCGAACACAATCAACACAGCCTGCGCTTGGTTGAGCAACTCGAACAAAAGTACCCGGCCTTTCCAGGATTGAACCTCACCTGGGAAGTCCGCGAGGGGTTGGCTAAGCATCGTCCGACCTATGACCGATCTCGCCAGCGGCCACACCGGCAGATCCGGTGCGCTTCGCTCGAAGCTCAGGTGGCCAACCTTGCCGATGAGATCGCTTATTACAGCCACGACCTGGATGACGGCCTGGAAGCTGGCCTTTTGGACGAGAAGGTCCTCTGCCGCCAAGCGCGCATTTGGGCCGGCGCAGCGAAAGCGGTGCGGCATGATTACGGAGATCTGCCCGACGAGTGCCGACGTTATTTCATCATTCGTTGCATCATCGACGAGCAGGTCAAAGACGTGGTTCGCAACACCGAATACCTGATCGCGAAAGCCGCGATCAAGTCGGCCGATGATGCCAGGATGCAACCGAAGCCGTTGGTTCAATACAGTGCCGCCAGGCAGAGAGACAATCAGGCCTTGCGCCGTTATCTGTATGCCAATCTGTATTACAATCCTGAAGTGCACGGCCCCAATTCGCGGGCGGTCCAGATGTTGGTGGACTTATTTCAGTATTATCTTTCGCGCCACAGCGAACTCAGTGAACACGCGCAAAGGAGAGCTAGAAAAGTTGGGTGGCATCGGGCCATCTGCGATTACATCGCCGGAATGACGGACTTGTACGTCAAGAAAGAGCACCTCCGACTGGAGAAGAAGATCCAGGCAGCGGGTCGCTCCAAGAAGAAACCCGGGGTCAGCCGGCGACCTAAATACTTCGCAAACAACGGTTAATGCGAAAGCTGCAACTCTTTTGCCTTTCTCCGTGTTCTTGGCATAGAATCAGCCGGAAGGACCCCGGCCCGAATGACAGAGCCAATTCATTTCGAGACGTTCATGCGGAACTACCAGAACATGGTATTCAGCACAGCCGTGCGTCTTCTCGGCAACGATGCTGAAGCCCAGGACATCGCGCAGGATGTCTTTCTGAAAGCTTACGAGCGTTTCGCTGAACTGTCGCAAAGCCCGACCGTTGGCGGTTGGCTGAAGACCGTCACGACCAATCTTTGCCTGAATCATCTCTCGCGGTATCGCGCCCGATGGCGTTTCTTCTCTGAAATGCTCTCGAGAGAGGACGAGGACGAAGTCAGCGTCGACATTCCAGCCCCGGAAGTAACCAGCGACAAATTAACCGAAGCCGACCATCGTCGCCTGATCGAACAGGCCTTGCAGAAGTTGCCCGTCGCCCAGCGCGTCCCGCTCGTTCTCTTTCATTTCGAGAATCTGACTTACGAAGAGATCGCGGCCAAGTTGCGAATTTCGCTCAGCAAGGTGAAGACCGACATCTTCCGCGGACGCGAGGCTTTGCGCAAGAAGTTGAGTTTGGCTTCGACTGGGACCGATGAATGGAGCGATTTCAAGCCGCCGACCCCGGCCCGCGAAGCGGCGGACGGATTGCGCAGGACGGACCGGCTGCGCAATCCGCAGACGCTGCTTGGGCTGGGATTGGCCTCAACTTGAGGGCGAGCCATGGATCCACATCAACAAACGCTTGAAGCGCTGATCCAACGGGAACTGGCCAAGCTGCCGGAGCGCCCAGCGCCCGAGTGTTTGATTCCGCATGTGCTGGCGAGAATTCAGGCCAGGCGGGAGCGAGCTTGGTGGCAGCGCCCTTGGGCCGAATGGCCTCGAGTCATGCGCTTGGCCTCACTTCCTTTGATGATTCTGGGAGCTATCGGCACGACGCTCGGCGCAGTGGTCTTTTACCGGGTCCTCGTCTCCAGCCTTGGTCTGGCGCGTTCTTCCGAAACATTTGAGACCGTGTCCGCGGCGTGGGACGTCCTTAGTGCCCTTGGCAATGCCCTCCTTCTGCTCGGACGAACGGCGGGACAGCAATGGTTGCTCTGGGGTTTCGTCGTCGCCTTTAGCATGTACCTGGCATGCGTCGGCCTCGGCACTCTGTGCTTCCGCGTGGCCTGCCACAGCCGCAGGCCCGGGCATGAATAAGCACCGCCTCTTTTTTCCCCGTCCTTTCGCCCTTCTCCTGCTCCTCTTGCTCAGCTTCGGCAGCGGTCATCCGGCCGAGAATCCAGAGGAGCCCGCGCCGCCCGACTTGGAAATAGACCGAACTCCGCCCACCAACCCGCAGCGGGTTCGGCCGCGCAAACGAATCAATATCATTCATAACTCGCGTCATGAGCGCGTCGAGGTCGGTAAGGACGTGGTTATTGGCCGCAACGAGGTGATTCGAGAACTCGTCGTGATCGCGGGCAACGCCACGGTGGATGGCACCGTGGAAGGGAACGTGGTCGTGGTTTCCGGTCTGGTCCGAATCAACGGGCAGGTCGGCCACGACCTGGTCACGATTCTTGGCTCGGCGACTCTCGGACCGCAAGCGGACGTTGGCCAGGACGTCGTCGTGGTGGGCGGGACCTTGAAAAGGAGTCGCTCCTCCAATGTGGGAGGTCAACAGAAGGTCGTCGCCATCGGGCCGCATCTTCCGGACTTCATGTGGCTGCAGCGCTGGTTTGCCAATGGTTTCTTGCTCGCCCGACCGTTTCCCCCACAGGTGAAGTGGGTGTGGTTGGCGGCTGCTTTCTCTCTTGTCGGATACCTCGGCGTGGCGGTGCTCTTTCCCCGCCCAGTCCGCGCGTGCATTTCGGCTTTGGATCAACAGCCGGTGGCATCCTTTTTTGTTGGCATCCTGCTGTGCGTGTTACTTGGTCCGCTACTTTTCCTGTTGGTCGTGTCGATCGCGGGTATCCTGGTCATACCCTTCCTCTTTTGCGCACTGATCGTCGCCGTGATTTTGGGCAAGCTGGCAGTCTACGCCTATACCGGCCAGAAGTTCGGGCGCGTGGCCCGGATGGGAGACGTGAATCTGCCAACCGTGTTGCTGTTGGAGCGGCCCTTTTCTATCTCTCCTACATGGTTCCAGTGCTCGGGTTCGCGGTGTGGGGCGTGGTCACCCTGGTGGGGTTGGGGGCGGTCTTGTTGGCCGCCTTCGGTTCTTTCCGTCAGGAAGCACTGGCGGGCGCTGTTGCGGCGCCTCGGATGACATTGAGTGGCGCCGAGCCGCCCGCGAGCGCAGGTCTCAGCACCAGCACGGCGCTCATTGTCGCTCCGCCAGTTGCGATTCCCAGCGATGCCGCCCTTCTGCCGCGCGTTGGTTTTTGGCGCCGATTCTGTGCGACGATGCTGGATTTTCTCCTCGTGGGCGGTTTGACGATTCATCTGGTGGGGCCTTTGTTCCTGGCGCTCTGGCCGGCGTATTTCATTGCGATGTGGGCCTGGAAAGGCTCGACCATCGGCGGGATTATCATGCGCATCAAAGTCGTCCGTGTGGACGGCCAGCCGGTCGACTTCGCGGTGGCCTTGGTGCGGAGTCTTTCCAGCTTTTTCTCCGCGTTCGTCCTCTTTCTCGGCTTCTTCTGGGCGGGCTGGGATCGAGAGCGCCAGGCATGGCACGATAAGATCGCCGGCACGATCGTCGTCAAAGTTCCGCCGGGAGTGCCTGTCATCTAAGCCGAGCGCTCTCCAACGCGCCGGCGTTGCCTGTGGAGCCGGCTTGTGCGAGGATCCCAGATGGACCAGGCAACCCGGACCGAGACCGACTCAATGGGCGTGATGCAAGTCCCCGCCGATGCACTCTACGGCGCCCAAACGGCCAGAGCCATCGAGAACTTCCCCATCAGCCACCTGAGGTTTCCACGACGGATGATCCGGGCGTTGGGGTTGATCAAAAAGCACGCCGCCGTGGCGAATAGGTCGCTCGGACTTCTGGAAGAAGGAGTCGCCGGCGCCATCGAACAGGCGGCGACGGAAGTCGTTCAAGGCCGCCTGGACGCGCAGTTCGTGGTGGACGTGTTTCAAACCGGTTCCGGGACCTCGACCAACATGAATGCGAACGAAGTGATCGCCAATCGCGCGACCGAATTGCTTGGTGGCCGGCGGGGCGAGAAACGGGTCCACCCCAACGATCAAGTGAATCGCGGACAATCGAGCAACGACGTCATTCCCTCGGCGCTGCATCTCGCTGCGCTGGAGGCCATCGAACGGGAGCTCATTCCAGCTTTGCGCGAACTCCGGGAACGGCTTGAGGAGAAAGCGCGCGCCTTCGGCGAGATTTTCAAGATCGGCCGGACCCACCTGCAAGATGCCACTCCGATGCGGCTGGGTCAGGAATTCGGCGGTTATGCCCGACAAGCGGAGTTGGCCATCGAGCGATTGCAGGCGGTCCAGCCTCGGCTGCGCGAGCTGCCTCTGGGCGGCACCGCCATTGGCACCGGCATCAACACCCATCCTGACTTTGCCCGACGCACAATCGATGGGATCAAACTCGAGACGGAGTTGGATGTGCACGAAGCGAACAATCATTTCGAAGCACAAGCGGCTCGGGACGCCTGCGTCGAGACGAGTGGAGCGTTGAAGACGATTGCGGTCAGCTTGATCAAGATTGCCAATGACATCCGCTGGCTCGGTTCCGGACCTAGAGCTGGCCTGGGCGAGTTGGAGCTGCCGCCAACGCAACCTGGGTCGTCTATTATGCCGGGAAAAGTGAATCCGGTGATGAGCGAAATGCTGATGCAAGCCGGCGCTCAGGTGATTGGGAATGACGCCACCATCACGTTCGCAGGCACGATGGGCAACTTCGAACTGAACGTCATGATGCCGGTCATCGCTTACAATCTGCTCCAATCGATCGAGCTCCTCGCGAGCGGCAGCCGCGTCTTCGGGCGCCGGTGCCTGCACGGACTGGCGGCCAATGCCGACAAATGCGAAGCCAACGTCGAACGCAGTCTCGCCCTGGGCACCGCTCTTGTCCCGGCAATTGGATACGATGCCGCCGCCAGGCTGGCCAAAGAGGCGCATCAATCCAACAAGACCATCCGGCAGGCTGCCCTGGAGGCGGCGGTGATCGACGAGACCACTCTGGACAAACTCCTCGATCCGCGCGCAGCCGCTGCCGGACCGTCCCTCAGTTGATCAGATGTGAATGGCTCGGCTATCGACGGCGAGGGCTGCTTCCTTCAGGACCTCAGCCAAAGTCGGATGCGCGTGCGACGTTCTGGCAATATCTTCACTGCTCGCTCCAAATGACATGGCCACGGCGGCTTCGGCAATCAGATCCCCTGCGCGTGGTCCGATGATATGGACGCCCAGGATGCGATCGGTCTTGGCGTCGGCCAGGATCTTGACCTTGCCTTCAGTCTTGTTCAGCGCGCGAGCCCGTCCGTTCGCCAGGAATGGAAACACGCCCTTGCGGTAGCTGACATTCGCGGCGCTGAGCTGATCTTCCGTTTTTCCGACCGACGCGATTTCCGGTTCGGTATAAACGACGGCTGGAATGGCGTCATAATTGACGTGGCCAAAGCTGCGGGTGATCCATTCGATGCAAGCTATCCCTTCCTCCTCTGCCTTATGTGCGAGCATGGCGCCGCCGATGACGTCTCCGATGGCGTAGATACCCTCGACATTGGTCATGAACCGCTCATTGACCAGGACGCGGCCCTTGGCATCCAACTGGACACCCGCCGCCTCCAGTCCCAGTCCTTCGGTGTTGGGCGATCGGCCGACAGCCAGCAGAACCTTGTCGGCCCGGACCGACTCCATGCCTTCGCATTGAACCAGGCAATAGTCCCCTGCCACCTGGACGGACGTGACCTTGGCGTTGAGCCGAAATTCGATACCTTGCTTCTGAAAGAGCTTCTGGGCCTCGGCGGCCCATTCCGTATCCATGCCCGGCAGGATGCGAGGAAGATACTCGAGCACGACGACCTCAGATCCGAGACGTCGCCAGACAGAGCCCAATTCCAGACCGATGTAGCCGGCGCCAATGACGACCAGCCGGGAAGGGATGTCGGAATAACTGAGGGCTTCTGTGCTGGTGCCAATCCGGTTTCCATCCGGTGACACGCCTGGCAAGGCGCTGGCCTTGCTGCCGGTGGCGATGAGGATGTGCTGAGCCTCCAGGATGGTGGCGTCATTCCCCGATTGCACCAGCACTCGCTTGGGTTCGGCGATGCTCCCGCGACCGGAATAGCGAGTGACTTTGTTCTTTTTGAAAAGGCCCTCGACGCCTTTGGTTAACGTCGTGACCACCCTTTCCTTTCGGCGCAGCATCGCCGGCAAGTCCAACTCGACCGATCCGCACTTGATGCCGTGGTCGGCCAACCTTGTTTTGCTTTCCTGGTAGAGTTCGGTGGACTCGAGCAGGGCCTTGCTCGGGATGCAGCCAACGCGGAGACAAGTGCCGCCCAAGGCCGGCTCCTGCTCCACGCAGGCAACATTGAGTCCTAATTGGGCAGCGCGAATCGCGGCCACGTAACCGCCGGGACCGGCGCCGATCACGACTAAATCGTGCTTGGAGGTAGCCATGAACGAAGTCAAACCTCGAGCAGGAGACGCGCAGGATTCTCCAGCACTTCCTTGATCCGCCTCAGGAAGGTCACGGCCTCGCGTCCGTCGATCAGCCGGTGGTCATAGGTTAAGGCCACATACATCATCGGACGAATGACCACCTGGCCTTCCCGCGCCACCGGCCGCTCTTGAATAGCGTGCATCCCGAGGACACCGCTTTGCGGTGGGTTCACAATCGGCGTTGAAAGCAAGGAGCCGTAGACGCCTCCGTTGCTGATCGTAAAAGTCCCGCCTTGGAGCTCGTCCGGTTTCAAGCGGCTTTCCTTGGCCCGGTGGGCAAAATCTGTAATCGCCAGTTCGATTTGCGCGAAGCTCATCCGTTCCGCATTGCGCAAGACCGGCACAACCAAGCCCTTGCCTCCACCAATCGCCACCCCGATGTCGCAATACTGGTGGTAAACGATCTCGTGCCCTCGGATCTCCGCATTGACTTGGGGAATTAGGCTCAAAGCATCGATGCTCGCTTTGACGAAGAAGGACATGAAGCCCAGTTTCGTGCCGAACTTGGTTTGGAACGCGTCGGCAAAATCCTTCCGTAAGGCCATCACGGCTGACATGTCGATTTCGTTGAAAGTCGTAAGCAGGGCTGCGTTCTGTTGAGCTTGCACCAACCGTTCGGCGACGGTCCGCCGCAATCGGGTGAGCGGAATGACCTGCTCTTCCCGCGTGCCAACGGGTGAGGATGGGGGCGGGACTTGAATCTCGGTGGTCGCGGCCTGGGCTGTTTTGGCGGGTGCCGGGGCGGTGGCTTTAACGCCGCCAGCGGTTTCGGCGTTGGGCGAAGCCGGTTCCAAATGGCGTAGGACATCTTCCTTTAAGAGCCTTCCTCCCGGGCCGGTTGGTCGGACCTGCTCGGCCTGCAAACCATGTTCCGCCAAGACTCGTTGAGCGGCCGGAGTCACGCGCGGTGGAGACAGCGAAGGCGAGACGGGCGAGGGGGCGGGTTCCGCCGAAGGAGAAGCTTGGGCCGGACCTGTCGGGGCGGCCTCGTCCAAGTAGGCGATCACTTCGCCGACTCTGGCCGTGACGCCTTTCTCTTTCAGGATTTCCGTGAGAACACCTGCGACAGGCGAAGGCAAGTCGACGGTAGCCTTTTCACTTTCGAGGACGACGAGCGGCTCGTCTCGCTGGACTGAATCGCCTTTGGCCTTTTTCCAGTCGCCGACTTCCACCTCAGTAATGGACTCGCCGACGGCCGGCACCTTTAGTTCAATGCGCATAGGTGGTTAGGTCTAAGAGGAGGCAAAGGCCGCTTCCAGCAGCCGTTCCTGCTCGATTTTGTGAGCATTGTGCGAGCCCGTCGCTGGACTGGCCGAGGCGGGGCGACAAAAGCCCGAAAGCGGAAAGCGGCCGAAAAGCGTCTCGCCCAACTCGATCCGCAAGAAGCGCCACGCGCCCATGTTCTCAGGTTCCTCTTGCACCCAACGCACCGGCGTCCCATCAGGAAAGGGAGCGAGCGCATCGATCAGAACGGGCTTGGCCAGCGGGTAGAGTTGTTCCAATCGGAGAATGGCGACGTCCGCGCGCCCGGTGTCGTGCCGATACTTGCACAATTCGTAGTAGATCTTTCCCGAACAAAGAATGATCCGCGAGATGGGGGAGCCTGGCTTGAGGTCGGGGTCTGACAAGACCCGCTGAAATGTTCCCTCCGCCAGCGCCTCCAGAGGCGATACCGCTTGCGGATGCCGCAGCAGACTCTTCGGCGTCATGACGATGAGAGGCTTGCGCCAGCGTCGCAAAACCTGGCGGCGCAGCACGTGAAAGTACTGCGCTGGCGAGCTGGGATAAACGACTTGAAGATTGTCCTCCGCCGCCAGGGAAAGGAACCGTTCGAGACGCGCGCTGGAATGTTCGGGACCCTGCCCCTCAAAGCCGTGCGGCAGGAGCAGCACCAACCCGCTCAGCCGCCGCCATTTGTCTTCTGTGCTGGCGATGAACTGGTCGACGATCACCTGGGCCACGTTCCAAAAGTCACCGAATTGCGCTTCCCACGCGACCAAGCCATCGGGCCAATCGAGACTGTATCCATACTCAAAGCCCATCGCCCCGATCTCGGACAAGGGGCTATTGTGGATTTCGACCGGCGCTTGTTTTGGCGCCAGGTGCTGCAGAGGAGTGTAAGTGCGGCCGCTCTCATAATCATGCAAGACCGCGTGTCGCTGGCTGAAAGTGCCGCGTTGACTGTCCTGGCCGGCAAGACGGATGTGATACCGATCGACCGCCAAGCTGGCAAAAGCCAGCGCCTCCGCCGCCGCCCAATCGAGCGGTTGCTGCCCGCGCGCCATGGCCAGGCGCGCCTCCAAAATCTTTTTGACCTTCGGATGCGGGCGGAAGTCGGGCGGCAACTCGGTTTGCTTTTCCAAGAGAGCGGCCAGTCGGTCGCGCGGCGCCCCGGTGGCGACCTCCGGCACTTCCGATTCCGGTCCGCCCACGTAACTCCGCCAGACGCCTTCCATCTCTTTGAGCGGCGGGCGGTACGACTGACTGCGGGCTTCGGAAAGCTCCTTCTCGAGATTGGCGCGGCGGCGTTCTGCGATCTGATCGGCCTCCTCGCGCGTGACGCCTTTCATTTCGAGCAAGTGCTCCAGGTAGCCTTCGCGAACCGGCTTGCGGGCTTCAATCGCTCGATAGAGGAGCGGCTGGGTAAAAGACGGCTCGTCTCCTTCATTGTGTCCGAGACGGCGGTAGCCATACATATCGATGACGACGTCGCGTCGGAATTCCTTCCGAAAATCCATGCAAAGGCGCACCACTTGAGCGACGGATTCAGGCTCCTCCCCATTGACGTGGAAGATGGGGATTTGGAGCATTTTGGCGATATCAGTGGCGTAGAGGCTGGAACGGCCTTCCTGAGGGGAGGTCGTAAAGCCGATCTGGTTATTGACCACGACGTGGAGAGTGCCGCCAACCGAGTAGGCCGGCAGTTGGCTCAAATTCAGGTTTCTTGGACTGCTCCTGCCCCGCAAGGCAGCATCACCATGAATGAGAATGACCAACCCCTGGTCCCGCTTCGTGTCGCCAAGCCGGTCGAAGGATTTGGCCCGCATTCGGCCGAGAAACCACCGGGTTCACGAACTCGAGGTAGCTCGGATTAAAACACATGTAGAGATTAAGCTTCGTCCCGTCCGCGGTCTCCCAGCGCCCGCGGTAGCCCAAGTGGTAAGTTGACGTCGCCGCGCCCGGTATAGAGCTCGGATCGGCATCGTCAAATTCGCGGAAGATCTGACGGGGCTTTTCCCAACGATATTGGCGAGGACATTGAGACGCCCGCGGTGTGCCATCCCCATGACGATTTCTCGAATGCCCTGTTCCGCCGCCTTTTCGATGGCCAAGTCGAGCAACGGAATAAGGCTCGGAGCCCTCCGGGAAAAGCTCTTCGCGCCAGTAAACTCTTGCGAATGAACTCCTCGAAGGTGACGGCATCGGTCAGCCGAGTCAGAATGCGGATCTGCTCGTCTCGCGAGAGTTGGATGCGGTTTTCGGTCGGCTCCATCCGTTTGCGCAACCAGCGGCGGACGGTCAGGTCGTCGATGTGCATATACTCGACGCCAATGAACCGGCAGTAAGTGCTGCGCAGCCGCCGCAGAATTTCGCGTAATGGGAGCGGGCACTCCGCGTAAAGAGTCTCGCACGAAAACTTCCGGTCCATGTCCGCTTCCGACAGACCGTAAAAGCTCGGATCCAATTCCGGCGGGGAAGGCCGCGTCCTGCCCAGTGGATCAACTTGGGCGATGGTGTGGCCGCGCATGCGGTAGACTCGGATCAATTGATCGACGCGGTCCTGCGCCCCGAAACTGCGGATCTCGTTCTGGGTTTGCCGCCGCAAACCATCCGTCCGCCGCGGGAGGGCTTCCGCCGAGACCCGACTGGAGCTGCGAAAGGAAGCGCCATCGCCGTTCTCGAGCTGCTGGAAATACGTTCTCCACTCCGGCGGCACCGAACCCGGATCGCGCAGGAACTCGGTATAGAGCCCCTCGACGAAAGGCATGTTTAAAACACCGGGTAAAAGAACATCACTCATAGCGCATCCGCCATTCTCTCTCGACACCCGAAGCACGCAGCTTTGCCTGGCTGGTCCAGGCCACATCCAAACTCGCCGCCTCGGCCCTTCAACCTAGCGGCTTGCCTGATGAAGTCAAAGCCCGAGCAAAGCAACAAACAAAGGCCCGCCGACATGAGCGGCGGGCTTGGGCAAGGCCAGCCTGAAATCGCTCCGTGCCCGTCCACGGCCGCATTCAGGCGATTGAGGAGCGAGCCAAAGCTCGCCGGCCACTACTTGGCGCCCTGATCGATCCAGGCGCGGACCAGCCCGACTTGTTCTTTGGTCAGAGCTGGAAAGCGGTCGCGTTTGTCCGTCGGCGGCATTTCCATTTCCTCGACCAGGTCGGAAACATAGAGGACGAGGGGACTCTTGTCGCTGTGACCCGGCACAACCGCCGCATCGCCGCTTTCTCCGCCTTTGATGATCGCAGCCAGGCTATCGACCCGGTATTTGCTCTTCGGTTTTTCGGCGCCATGGCATTTGACACATGACTTTTCCAAAATCGGCTTGATATCGTGGTCGTAGGTGAGTCCCTTTTTGTCCGAGGCTGGCGGGAGCTTGCTAAGATCGGCTTTCTTATCGGCGGCGTGGCTAGAGGAAAAAACCAACGTCAGCGCGCAGGCCATTCCAAGTGGGAAGAGGATTCGGTATTTCGACATAAGCATTGATTACTGGTTGCCAAGAGCATTCTCAAAGACGCCGCCGACGTCAAAGAGATTCAAACGACCGGAGCTTGCCGGGTGGGCGCCCCGCTGTGCCCGTCGGCCCCTTTTACAGCCCGGCGAGACCATATTCGGTCAGGCGGAAGCTGGCTTCCTCGGTCCCCGCACCCGCTTCTTTGATCAGGGCAGCCTCGTCCGCGGGAAGGGAGTCAGCTTGGGAGCGCCAGGCGTCCAGCCACCGCAGCTCGCGGCTCGCGATCCGGACTTCACCTTGCTTCTGGGCTCTGGCCAGCTCCTCCAGAGCCGCAATCACGGCGCGGCGGGTCCGCAAATACGGCGTGTGCTCTTCCATGATTTGGCGAGACAACCGGAGAACGACATCGGGCCGCAAGACGTAAGCCTGGGGATCCAGCTGGGCGTCGGAGCGGGTGAGCCAATCGCGCAAGCGGGCCGCGTCGGTCGAGTCTGAGCCGGCCGCATTCATCAGCCGGCAGTCGTAGGCGAGTTGCTCGAGAGAGACGGTCGGCGCAAATGTACTGAGGAGCCGAATATTCTGCACGGACTCGTTTGACCAGCAGTCGCACACAGCTTGCGCGATGTTGCCGACCGGGCTCAGATGCGCACAGGCAGCCGAGCGGCCTTCCATGGAGATCGGCACTCCGGTGATGGCTTTCAAGTAGGGGCCTTCATAAGCGCAATCCTTGCTCGGCCCAATTGCGCCCATTTCGTAGGCGACCAGGCTGCGCGGCACAGTAGCGACCCGGACGACGGCCGCGAGGACGCGAGGAATCAGCTTCTGTTCGGCCAGGACCATGGCGGTGTTGCCGAAACCGCAAGCGGTATCGCCTGAGGGGATGATACCTGTAAGCCGGCTGCTCCGGACGATTTCGGCCCAAAGGTGTTCCATGTCGCGCGCTGCCAGCACGCCGAGCGCGAAGACAAGCGATGGCAGATCGGCGTTCAGTAAAGCCGGATCGGAAACCTCCTTGCCCCCCGTCGATTCGATCGCGAGCAGGTCGGCTCCGGCCCCGGCAGCCTGCTGAAACATCTCGACCATCCCTTGCCAATATGGGCCGCTCCGCATCCGCGGCGGCCGTTCGTGATCGCGGTTGTCATTCGGCGTCAAGCGCAGGGCCGATCTCAAGCCATACAACTGATGGAACTTGGCGAGCGTGTTCGCGAGGATCGATGTGATTTCCAGGCCCCAAGCTGGGCGGACGGTCATCGGAGGCAGCGTCTCGAACTCTACCAGCAGCCCGGGCACTTCCAGCTCAACTGCCCGCTGACAAATCCCCTGGATCATGCGGGAGTACTGCTGGCGAACTTCCGGCCAGGTGCTCTCCGTAATCTCCATCGGCGGCAAGGTAAAGTTGATCTCGGGGATGACAGATCCCTGGCCCAACTCAAGCCCGCGCCCGCACGTCACCGGCCGCGGCGCCCGCCCAAAGAGGAAGCTGTCCAGGCTCTCGATCGGCCGCGCTTCCGAGAGGCTTCGGGCGGTTTGCATGATGGGAGGATGATGGGGGGGATACGCCCGCTTCTGCCTTGATTTGGATCAACCGCTTCGAAATAACTGGGGGGGACGGACGATGGCGATCGGTCACTTCTCCAGCGGCAGAAAGCAATGAATGTTCAGTGTTTGCCAACCCAAGTGAAGCCCGCCCCCCTACCCGCCGGTAGGTTCCGGGCGAGTGACGGCGCGCCCGATGAGGCTCGGCCCCAGGACCCCGCACCAATGCCATTGAAGCCTGTTTCTTT
The DNA here is from genome assembly GCA_046346765.1 of Verrucomicrobiota bacterium. GTDB lineage: Bacteria > Verrucomicrobiota > Verrucomicrobiia > Limisphaerales > SIBE01 > JAXMHN01. The sequence goes on from JAXMHN010000001.1 coordinate 95,163, forward strand.
TTTGCTTTGACTCGTATGTCTCACGAATCGACGACTGTATTCCTGTGGAATGATAGCCACCTGGAAAAGACAATGGTCGCTGCGAGTGCTTCCTCCGATTCCGTGGAGGTTTACTACGCCTTGGAAAATCGATGTTCCCGCCACGGCGGCAGTTGCACCGTTGCCAGCCACGTCTGGTATGCCAGCGCCGGACGCTACCTTGTCGAGGAATTGGTTCCGCTGGATTGAAGTTGATCGTCCCGGGCCCCTCGTCCCCCCGGGTCAAACCGCCCAAAGGCCCTTCTCTCTTCTGGAGATCCGCCGCTTCTTGACCAGGGCAGAGTCTTTTGCCCGGCTCCGGACCGGAGTGGCACTGGCGAGATCGCTTTCGTAAATTTTAACAGTTATGGACAGCGCGCCTCTTCAACCCGCCAGCCAGGAAGCGACTCCGATCGTGGTGGCAGAGAAGCGCGATCTGCTGGCCCGTCTTCTCGGCCGCCTGGCCCATGAGATCCGCAATCCCCTCAGTTCGCTCGACGTCCACGTCCAGCTCCTCGACGAAGATCTGGCTCAGGCAGCGCCTGCGACTCGCCAGCGCTTGGGGATCATTCGCGGCGAGCTGACGCGGCTGGAGGGCATCGTTAAACGCTTCCTCCGCCTGGCTTCCCCCTCTGCCCTCGAACTGGAGGATCTGCAAATCGATAAGCTCGTCGGCCATGTTTGCAGCTTGCTCGGGCCGGAAGCCGCCGCCCGCGACGTCAGGCTGCGAACGCGCGTCGGTGCTGATATGCCGGCCTGGCGGGCCGACGGCGTCCAATTGACTCAGGCCCTGCTCAACTTGCTCATTAATGCCCTCCAGGCCGTCGATCGCGGTGGTTGATCGAAGTCCGGGTGACGCCCGCCTCGCTGAGGATACCCTCGTCATCGAAGTGCAAGACAATGGGCCGGGCATACCGCCAGAGAAGCTGGCGGCGGTTTTTGAGCCTTACTTCACGACCAAAGAGGAGGGTAGCGGACTGGGCCTTTGGATTGCCCAGCAAATCGCTGTCGCTCACGGCGGAGCCCTGGAAGTCACCAATGCGCCCGAGGGCGGCGCCCTTTTTCGCATGCGCCTGCCTTTGCGCCGCGCCATCTTAGCTCATGGATAAGTCCCGAATCAGAATCCTGGTGGTCGACGATGAACGGGGCCTTTGCGCGGGCATCCAGGAAGCCCTCAGCCGGGAAGGCTATGCGGTCGACGCGGCTAACGACCCCGCGGGGGCTTTGCAGCTCACCGAGACCCGGCTCTACAACCTGGTCATCGCTGACTATCGCATGCCCCAGATGACCGGATTGGAACTGCTCGACAAGGTCAAGGAACGCACCCGTGACACGCTTTTTATCTTGATGACCGCCTATGGCACGGTGGAAGGCGCCGTCGAGGCGATGAAGCAAGGAGCTTACGATTACCTGAGCAAACCCATCGATCTGCAGCGCCTGCGCGCCCAGGTCCAAAAAGCTCTCGAGTTCCAGGCGGTCGTGGCCGAGAACAGCGAACTGCGCCTCCGTCTCCAGAAACGATCGGAACCGACCCCGCTCATCGGCGAAAGCAAGCGGATGGAGAAGGTCGCCCATTGGATTGAAGAGGTCGCCAACAGCGACGTGACCGTGTTGATCGAAGGCGAAAGCGGCACCGGCAAGGAGATCGTCGCCCGAGCGATCCACGTCAAAAGTTCCCGCCGAGAGCGCCCTTTCATCTCGGTTAATTGCGCCGCTTTGCCCGAGCAGCTCTTGGAATCAGAGCTCTTTGGCCATGTCAAAGGAGCCTTCACCGGTGCGGTCACCAATAAAGCCGGTCGCTTTCAGTTGGCTGAGGGCGGCTCGTTGTTCCTCGACGAGATTGGCGATTTGTCCCCAAAAGGTCAGGGGGACCTCCTGCGCGTCCTGGAAGACGGCTGTTTCCGCAAAGTGGGCGGGACCGACCTGATCCGGGTAAACGTTCGGGTCATTGCCGCCACGAACAAGAGACTCACGGATGCCGTCGCCGCCGGCAAGTTCCGTGAAGACTTGTTCTATCGCCTTCAAATCGTGCCCATCACCATGCCCCCTTTGCGGGAGCGCGCGGAGGATATCCCGCTCTTGATCGACCGCTTCTTCGAGCATTTTGCCGTCAAACACAAACGCCGGCGTAAACGAATGGCCCGCGAAGCCCTCCAGTTGTGCCAGCGCTTTCCGTGGCCGGGCAATGTCCGTCAGCTCCGCAATATGATCGAACGGCTTGTCATCACCTGCCGCAGCGCCGTGGTCGCGAAAGCGGATCTGCCCGACTTCCTGCAGGAACATGATCAACACTCTGCCACCTTCACCGTGCGGCCCGGAATGCCGCTGGATGAAGTGGAGAAGTTACTCATCCGTCAAACCCTCACGCATATTGGTCCGAATCGGGAACAGGCTGCCAAGGCCCTCGGCATTAGTCGGCGGGCGCCGCGGGCATAAATGGAAGCGTTATGGCTTGCTTGCCAGTCCGTCGCTTAATCTGTCCACTGCCAACTTGACTGACGAAGCCGAACTCGATCAGGATCATCCCCAACGATTATGAGCAGTGCCACTCCGATCATCCCGCCGAATCCCCGGCCCAACGCTCTCGCCACTCGCGCAACCTGAAATTAGTCGCGGCCGTTTCGGTCGTGCTCGCGGTGCATGTCTTCTTGCTTGCCGGATTGCTCATCCAAGGCTGTAAACGCCAGGACGCCGGGCCCGGCGCCAGCACGGAATTGACCAATAGTGTGCCGGCATTCTCCGCACCCGTTCCATCAAACGACACGGCCGTGGCGACGCAATCCGTGCCACCGCCCGCAACTCAAACCATCGTCACACCGCCGGCGGCCACGGCCAACCCTGCCCCGGAACTGCCGGCAGCTGGCACCGTCGCGACTCCGACCACCTCCCCGCGGGCGGCAGAGACTGTCGACCGTCTCCGAAGCACTCCCGCGCCTGACGTGGCCGTCTCCGAAGCCGGCTCCGAAGGGCCAGTGACCAATTATGTCGTCAAGGCCGGGGACAATCTGACCCGAATCGCCAAGGCCCACCACACCACCACCAAGGCAATCCGCGCCGCGAATAATCTGAAGACTGACCGGATTCTTGTGGGGCAAAAGCTCAAGGTGCCGCAGGGCATTGCGGCTCCGACTGCCAAACCCTAGCTCGCGTCCGGCCACTCAAACAATAAGAGCGCGCGGGGTCGCCGGGGCCAGGCAGTGATCGAGAGCGGCTGAGCCGAGGCGATTACGCTGCGGGCCAGAGAGGCGGACCGCAGGCCCGAATAAGACGTCGGCGCGCAGGCTTTAGCCAGGCTTTAGCCCGCCCCGGTGAATGAAGAATCCTCGGCGCCGCGTTACTCGGGCATCTGCGTGAGCCCGCTTGCGCGCAGGTAGGGACCGTTGAGCCGTTTCGGTCCGAACGCGGCCCTGGCGGACTAAAGCCTGACTAACCAAAGCTAAAGTCCGCGGATGGGCAAGAGCGCTAGTCCCGTCCAAGAATCTACTTCCGGACGCTGCCGGCAACGGCGCGTGCATTCAACGCCGCGACCGATCTCTGATAGATTTCTTCCGGGGTTCCTTCTGCGGCAATCGAGACGAGCAAGCCCTGTCGGCGGTAATAATCGATCAACGGGGCAGTGCTTTTCTCGTAAGCCTGCATGCGCACACGGATCGCTTCGGGTCGATCATCCTCCCGCTGGTAGAGCTTGCCGTTGCAGTGGTCGCACACCCCGTCCACCTTTGAGGGCCGCGCGGTGACGTGGAAGACCGCTTTGCATCCGGCGCAGGTACGTCGTCCACTCAGTCGGGCGACGACTTTTTCGAGCGGCAGGTCATAGCTCAAGACTGCTTCGACGAAAACGTTCTGCTCTTGCAGCATTTGGCTGAGGGCCTCGGCCTGCACGACGGTGCGCGGGAAGCCGTCCAACAGGAAACCTCCCTGACACGTCAAGCACCGCAGCCGCTCCCGGACCATCTCGAGGACGGTGGAGTCCGGGACCAATTCGCCGCGCCGCATCGATTCCAAGGCCGATTCCAGCGCCGGCGTCCGATCGTTGGCTGCCAATGTCTTGGCGGCCCGAAAGACATCGCCGGTTGATAGATGGCACGTCCCCAGCCCGGTGCACAGCAACTCCGCTTGAGTGCCTTTGCCAATGCCTGGGGCGCCCAATAAGATCAGGCGCCGCGGCTGGAGTTGTCGTCGCGGTGGGGTTTTGCAGTGCGCCCGCCCGCCCTGCAGCCATGCTGTGCGATCCTGTGCTGCGATCATGTGATTCGTGTCGTCAGGCCATAGTTCACGCTACGCCTGATTCGCACAACACGCCCCTTGCCCTTCGATCCACTTTTTTTGCACTGCCAGAGGCAGCTGTGGATCCGGACGACCGCTTAGGCAATAAAGCTGTAATCGTAGGGCTTCCGCATTTCCCGGACGAGCATCCGGTTGCCTTCGGCGGCATTCTCCCCCACGAATTCCTCCTTATCGGGATCCCACTTCAGTGGCAGCCCTAGCCGGACGGAAATGACCCCGAGATGGGCGGTACTGATCGATCGGTGCCCAATCTCGACATCGCAGATGGGTTTTTCGCGTGAGCGCACGCAATCGAAGAAGTTGCCCATGTGATTGTCGCTCTTGTAGAGGCGGATGGCGTCGTCCGGCAACGGCTCGCTCAGCAGTTCGGGTTTGCTGGCATCGATTTGCCCGCGCGTGACGAAGATCCAGGCCCCTTTATCGCCGATGAACTTGACTCCGTTCGGGACGGCTTCGTCGTTGAGAATGATCATCGTCACATCGTTCGCGTATTTGAACTTAATGTAATACTCCGAAGCGGCATCGTACCCGCCCGGGATCATTTTCACAAGCGAATGGCCGCTCACTTCCACCGGGCCGGTTCTCTCCGTCCCGTTGCCCCATTGGGCAATATCGTTGTGATGCGCGCCCCAATCCGTCATCTGTCCCCCGGAGAACTGGTACCACCAGCGGAAATTCCAATGCGCGTTGTGCCCGTTGTAGTCGACCTTGGGTGTTTGGCCGAGGTAAAAGTCCCAGTCCATCCCTTCGAGAAGCGATACTGCCGGGAATGGACCTTCGCGCGGGCCGGTGGGCAGTCCAACCACGATGCGACGCAGCTTGCCGAGGCGACCGTTGCGGACCAATTCACAGGCCAGCCGGAAGTTGCGATCACTCCTCTGTTGGCTGCCGACCTGCACGACCTGCTTGCTTTGCTGGACCGCTTTGACGAGGCGTTTGCCTTCGTCGATCGTCAGAGTGAGCGGCTTTTCGGTATAGATATCCTTGCCTGTCTTGACGGCCAGTAGATTGACCAAGGTATGCCAATGGTCCGGCGTCCCGGTGATGATGATATGGACGTCATCGCGCTCCATCACTTTGCGGAAGTCGCTATAGATGGCCGGCGCGGACATCCCTTCCCGGGTGAAGCGTTTGGCTGCCTTCTCCGCCTGATTTCGATCGACGTCGCAAACCGCAATGACCTCTCCAAACCGTCGGGCCCCGGCGCAATCGCCCGTGCCCTGGCCGCCACAACCGATCAAAGCGATGCCCGGGCGATCGTTCGGACTTAGAGCCTTTGGGGTGGCGGCAGCGGTGTCCTGCTCGCGCGCCAGGAACCAGGCTGGCAAGGCGGCACCGGCGGCGGCCACGCCGGACCTTTTCAAGAAATCGCGCCGGCTGACGAGAACGTGTGGTGAGTTCATGGGCTGATTTTCAGTCCCGGACCGGGCGATAGTCAATGGGGAACTACTCTTTCTCTCGACCAGCGATGAGCGATCTGGTCTCCTGGCAAAGTCGTATGACCCCTCACATTCTTGCACGGCTCGCTTGCTTCCTCGGGCTTGCCACGGGCATCTCTCTCAGCGCCCAGGAACCTCGCCTGCGCCAGTTGACCGAATCGGCCGATCCGACCCGCGCGCTAGTGCGGGTCCAATCGCAGCAGCGTTCTTCTCATCCCATTCCTCGGTTCATCACTGGCAAGTTCGCCGAGCATCTCGGGTTCAACATCTATAACGGCATGGACGCCCAAATCCTGCGCAACCCCACCTTCGCGCACTATCCGTTCTGGAACGGACAGATGTCGCCGGATGGCGTGACCCGCTTCCAGGCTGACGATGCCAGAATCAAGGACGAGCTTCGTCACCAGGCCAGCCGCTTCGGCTGGCCTGGTGCTGACCTGAACGAGCTGACGGCGGCCCGGTCCGAAGCCTTGGCCCCTTTTTGGATGCGGCTCGGCAAGGACGTCCGACCCAGCGCCGATGCGGGTCCGGCGGGCGGACGCGCCCAACGGCTCGGCATCAAAGCCGCCGGCCAGGGAATCGGCCAATGGACCTGGCTGCCTTTGCACCGTCAGCGGCAATACGAACTGGAGCTCATGGTCCGCTCTCCCGACATCAAAAGTCTGACCGTTGCCATTGTCGGGCAAGACCAGAAAGAGGTCTCATCGAAGCTGGACGGCATCGCGGACGGCTGGACCAAACTCACTGCCCGATTGACGATCCCGCCCGAATGGAGGGATGACCTCGCCTATCGATTTAGCGTTACCGCCGATTCTCCCGGGCAATTGGTCTTGCGGCACGTCTTCCTTCGTCCAGCTGACCACATCCATGGCGCCGACCCCGACATCGTTGCCCTCCTCAAAGAATCACACCTGCCACTCCTCCGCTGGCCTGGCGGCAACTTTGTCAGCACTTACCACTGGCAGCACGCGGTTGGGCCAGTCGAGCAGCGGCTCACCGAGCCCAATCTTGCCTGGGGCTCAATCGAACCCAATACATTCGGGACGGACGAATTCATCGCTTTTTGTCGGGCGGTAGGTTGTGAGCCGATGATCTGTGTGAATGCCGGGAGCGGCACGCCCGCGGAAGCCGCCCAGTGGATCGAATATTGCAACGGCCCCTCTGACTCTCGCATGGGCCGGCTGCGAGCGGCCCATGGCCATCCCGAGCCGTATGGGGTGAAATATTGGGAGGTGGGCAACGAACTCTGGGGCCGGTGGCAGATGCATTGGACCACTCCGGAGGGCTATGTCGACCGCTTCAAGCACTTTGCCCCGGCGATGCGGGCGGCGGATCCGACCATTCAGCTGTATTCCTGCGGCGCTCCAGCCATGACGGGCCGCGATTGGAATCGCACCTTGATTACCGGGGCAAGCGAGACGATGGGGACCATTACGGATCATCCTCTCATCGGAGGGGACGTCTCCCGATCGACCGATCCTCTCGATGTCTATCGCGATTTCATGGCCGTGCCGGAAGTCCTCCAGAGCAAATGGGAGACATTGCGCGAAGACATGCGGCAGGGCGGCGTCACCCAACCGCGGCTCGCCGTGACCGAACTGCAGCTCTTTGCTCATTTGGCGGCCAAAGCCGAAGACGATGCGCCGGACCGCTTGACCTACGCAACCCTCCCTGGGCAGGGAAGCATCACCGAGGCCATTTACGATATCCTCGTCTATCACGCGGCCGTTCGCCTGCAACCGTTCGTCGAACTCATTACCCATTCTGCCGTCGTCAACCATGGCGGTGGGCTTCGCAAAGAGCGGGAGCGCGTCTGGGCTAATCCGTGCCACTACGCCCAATCGGCTTTTGCCGCCTTCGCTGAAACCACTCCGGTCGCGCTCCAGATCCAGGCTGCGATGGAACAAGCGCCTTTGGTGCTGCCGGACCTAAAGCGCGCCACGACCCGGGAGGTCTACTCCGTGATCGATGCACTGGCAGCCCAGGACAAGCAAGGCGGCCTGTTGCTGTCGATCGTGCATCGCGGTTCTGCAGGCAAAATCGAACTCACGATCGACATTCCCGACTTCGCTATTCCGGACGCCGCCGAAGTAACTGTCCTGCAGGGCGAATCTTCCTGGGCGGGAAACTCCTTCGACCAGCCCGCCCTGATCAAGCCGAGGACATCGCGGATCGCTCCATCGCCCGCGGCTGGGGCCGCGGGCGGACAACTTCAACTCACCCTTAGCCCTTTTAGCTTGGCAAAAATCTACTTGCCGAAGAAGGACCATTAAGGTCGGCGGATCCCGTCGCTGAATTTCGCGTGGTGTACGAGTGGGCCAGCTTGGTTGGTTGGCTGAGCTCCTTGGCTCCTTTGTTGCTTGGTTGCTTGGCTCTTTGGTTCTTTGGTTCTTTGGTTGCTTGGTTGCTTGGCTCCTTGGTTGCTTGGCTCCTACGCTCCTCTCGTCGGCCGCTTGGTCTGCGTGTTCACCATTGTGCCACATTTGAAGCACGGCTGTAAGGCATCGGTGAGGAGTTAAATGAGCATCAATCTGTCGAAAATGCAGGCGTCGCGGTCCATTGGCATGCGGATCTGGTCCACAATTCCTTCCACCGGATGGGTCGCACGACTGGAGCCCGACTCCTCGGGCGGTTGATTCCCACCTCACTCGGGCTTAACCCATGTGAAATCCGAGTCATCTCCGTGCTTAAGGTAAAACAACCTCGAGACGTCCAACGACCGGGGCCCGGGCGCTGCGAGGCGTCTCGATTGGGTTGGCAGCCGAACAAAAACATGGCTGACGATTAAAAAGCGATTATGTTCGCACTATGGCCCGGCCCAGCTCAGATCAACTCACGCCGCGCTGGCCCGCGCCCGGCTCCAACCCTCATCATTTTTTGTTCGTATGAGCTTTGCTATTCGACCAGAAGTCACTCAATTCCTCGAATCTCGCCCGTTGAAAATGTTTATTGGCGGCGCTTGGTGTCCCGCGGCTCACGACGCCACTTTCGAAACGCGCGATCCGGGGACCGGCCAGGTTTTGGCCTCCGTGGCGGCGGGCAGCCGCGAAGACGTCGATCGGGCAGTCAAAGCGGCGCACGAGGCCTTTCGCAACAGCGGATGGGCGACAATGCCGGCTAACGATCGGGCGGTGGTGTTGCATCGCCTGGCTGATCTGGTGGACCGGCACCGGGAAGTATTGGCTCAGATTGAATCCCTGGACGTGGGGAAACCCATTGGCAACGCTTTGCATGCGGACGTGCCCAACGTGGCGCAGACCTTGCGCTGGTATGCGGACTTTTCGGTGCACAGCCGTCGACGGGAGCCAATCGCCGTTTCCGGATTTGAAGCTTGGCAAGTGCGGCAGCCCTACGGCGTTTGCGCCTTCATTTTTCCCTGGAACTTTCCGATTCTGCTGGTCGGATGGGGAATCGCACCGGCCCTGGCCGCCGGTAACACTGTTGTGATTAAGCCGGCGGAGGATACCCCTCTCTCCACCCTTTACTTCTGCACACTGGCCGAGAAGGCGGGCGTGCCGCCTGGGGTGATCAACGTGGTAACCGGCTATGGCGAAACAACCGGTGCGGCCCTCGCCCAGCATCGCGGGATTCGGCGGATGTCATTCACGGGTTCGCCGGAGGTAGGCAAGCTCATTGCCGAGGCTTGTGGACGCAATCTGGTGCCGGCGAAACTCGAGCTGGGAGGCAAGGGAGCGGCCGTGGTCTTCGAAGATGTCGATGTCGAAAATACCGCCCGGTCTCTGGCTGCGGCCGTGACCCTGAACGCCGGCCAGGTGTGTTGCACCGCCACTCGCTGGATCGTGCAACAAGGCATTTACGACAAGCTCGTGAGGGCGGCGAGCGAGGAACTGGCCCGGCTCAATATCGGCTACGGTTTCGATGAAACGACCCAGTTGGGTCCGGTCGTCAGCGACAAACAGCGGCAACGCGTCTTGGGCTACCTTGAGAAAGGCGAGAAGGAGGGGGCCAAGCCGCTGCTTCGGGGCGGACCGGTGACCGTTCCGGGCCGCGAGGGCGGCTATTACGTGAAGCCCGCTCTCCTTACCGGGCCGACCGATAATTCCTGTTGGCGCGAAGAAATCTTCGGGCCAGTGGCTTACGTGGTGCCGTTTCGAGACGAAGTGGAGGCAATCGAGTTGGCGAATCGTTCCGCCTACGGCCTCGCTAACAGTGTCTGGTCCGAGAATCTGGGCCGCGCCGCCCGCGTCGCGGAAGCGATGGTGGCGGGCAACAGTTGGATCAACGCCCACAATCTCTTTCCCCATGGCGTTCCCTACGGCGGCTGCAACCTGAGCGGTTGCGGAGGAGGAGTCCTCGGACCGGACACGTTGCTGGACTACCTGCGACCCCAGTCGATCGTGCGGCCAGTCAAATAGACGGCCGGGCTCGGGCCGGACGTCGATACCGGACTGGCGCCACCGCCGCAATCATTCGCGCAACCTGCGCGAAGGCGCGAGGGGCTTTCGCTTTGCTTGCCCTACACGCGGCAACGGGGCGCGGCCGGCCGGCCGCCACTTAAATTCCCATGACGCCCCGGCGGGGATCTGTTATCTGACTGTCTGAACACCCGATTCCCGTAAGCGGTATGATCATAAAGATACGATTCTGCTCTCTGCTCCTGCTCGCCGCACTCGCCGTCAAGAGCAGCAGCGCGCCACCCGCTGGGCCCCTGGAGCTTCACGCCCGCGCCCGCCAGACCATGCCGGGCGGCAGCAACCAATTCCAGGTGGTGGAAAAGGTGCTTCACTGGGAGCCGCGGCGGACCGCGATCATCATTTGCGACATGTGGGATCAGCACTGGTGCCGGGGCGCGACCGCCCGCGTCGCGGAAATGGCGCCGCGCATGAACGAGGTGATCCGCGAAGCCCGCCGGCGCGGTGTTCTGATCATTCACGCTCCCAGCGGCACGATGGACTTTTATGCCCAGTGGCCGCAGCGCAAGCGCGCGCAACAAGCGCCCAAAGCCAACCCGCCGGCGGATGTCAGCCAATGGCAAGCGCTCAATAAGGCCAAAGAGCCGCCTTTGCCGATTGACGATTCCGACGGGGGTTGCGACGACGAACCGTCATGTCCGCAAGGCGGGCCTTGGCGCCGCCAGATCGCCGCGCTGGAAATTGGCGCAGAGGACGCCATTAGCGACAACGGCGAGGAGGTTTACAACCTGCTCCAAGAAAGCAGCCGCGAGAACGTCATCATCATGGGCGTGCACGAGAACATGTGCGTCCTCGGGCGTCCATTCTCGATTCGGCAGATGGTGACGGTGGGCAAGAACGTCGTTCTGATGCGCGACATGACGGACACGATGTATAATTCGCGCCGCTTTCCTTACGTGAGCCATTTCGTCGGCACCGATCTGGTCGCCGTCCATATCGAGAAGTACTGGTGCGCAACCATTGCCAGCACGGACATCCTCGGAGGTAAACCCTTCCACTTTGAAGCCGACCGGCGTAAGACGATTGCCTTCGTGCTGGCGGAGAACGAGTACCATAGCTGGGAAACCCTCCCGGACTTCGCCCAGGCTGAGCTGGCCTCGCGCGGGTTCGCCCTTGAGTATATCAACGCGCCGCCCATGGGCGGCAATGAGTTCACCAATGCGGCCGCGCTCGCCAACGCCGACCTCGTCATCGTGAGCGCGCGCCGGCGCACGCCGCCCGCGAGCCTGCTCCAAGCCCTCCGCCGCCATTTGGACTCGCGTAAACCGCTGATAGGGCTTCGAACCGCCAGCCATGCGTTTGCGGCCAAACCGCCCGACTCGGGCCATGGTTCCTGGGACACATTCGATCGCGACATTCTCGGGGCGACCTACGAGGGCCATTACGGCAACGAATTGACCGCTCAAATAGAGCCGGCGGCGGAGGCGGCCGCCCACCCGATCCTAACCGGCGTTCCGGCGGTGGCATTCATATCGAAACATTCCCTCTATCGCAGCCGGCAGCTGGCGCCCACCACTATGACCCTCCTTCGGGGACAGGTCACGTCCGACGGCCAAGTGGCCAGCGAGCCGGTCGCCTGGATCAACACCAACGCCCAACGGCGCGTCTTTTACACTTCACTTGGCGGGCCGCAGGATTTCAAGGAGCCGGCCTTTCGCCGTGTGTTGCTTAATGCGGTCCTTTGGAGCCTCGAGCAACCGGTGCCGCCTGCTTCCGCCGCGACAGCCAGCACCGCCAAGTATGAAACAGAGTGGCAGCCGTTGCGCGTGCCAGGAACTTGGGAAGAAAATGAGCCGGATCACCTGCGAGACTACGATGGGATGGCTTGGTATCGTTGCCTGGTCAAAATCCCCGACTCCTGGCAGGGCCAACCGGTGGATTTCTGGATTGAGCGCGTCGACAACGCGCATGAGGTTTATGTCAATGGCGAGAAGATCGGCGGGGCCGGCTCAATGCCACCCGCCTATCAAAACGGCGATACCGCCGGCAACCGTTACCGCATTCAGGCCCGCGATCTTCATGCGGGCGACGACAATTTGATCAGTGTGCGAGTTTACGATGAGGGCGGCCGGGGCGGGTTCAAAGGAGATGCGCCGGCCTTGTTAACGTCCGACGAAGCCATCAAGCTGGAGGGCAACTGGCAATTCCGGTTGGGCGATAATCTGCAGTGGGCCAAAGCGACCGGCGCGGCCCAACCGCCGCGATACAGCCAGGTCATCGATGCTGCCGGCGTCTCGGCGCGGACGTCGTTGCACCAGGTCCAAGAGCAACCATTCGGCCCGGCGGACTCCTTGGCGCGATTCACCGTCGCGGATGATCTCCAAATCGAGGAGGTCCTGGCCGAGCCTATCGTCCGGCAACCGGTTTTCATGCAATTCGACGAACGCGGCCGACTTTGGGTCGTGCAGTATCTCCAATATCCCGAGCCCGCCGGTATCAAGATGCTTAGCCGTGACAATGTCTGGCGCGCCGTCTATGACAAAGTGCCGCCACCGCCTCCCCATCATTTTCCAGGCGCAGACAAGATCACCATCCATGAGGATACCGATGGCGATGGTCGGTTCGACCGGCACAAGACCTTCGTCGAAGGTCTCAACCTCGTGACCTCGGTGGCGCGCGGGCGCGGGGGCGTTTGGGTGTTGAATCCGCCCTATTTGTTATTCTATCCGGACAAGAACGATGACGACATTCCCGACAGCGATCCGGAGCTGCGTCTCGCTGGATTCGGCCTGGAAGACACGCATTCGATCGCGAACAGCCTTCGGTGGGGCCCGGACGGTTGGCTCTACGGGTGCCAGGGCAGCACCGTCACGGGCAACATTCTGGTTTACGGCGCCAATGGCCTCCCGTTGAATGCCAAACCAATCTACTCCCAGGGCCAGAACATCTGGCGGTATCACCCTGCACAGCGCCGCTACGAAGTGTTTGCCGAAGGGGGTGGCAATGCTTTTGGCTTGGAGATCGACGCTCAGGGGAGGGCCTTCTCGGGCCATAACGGCGGCAACACGCGCGGCTTCCATTATATGCAGGGCGCTTACCTGCAGAAAGGATTCGAAAAGCACGGGCCGCTGTCGAATCCATACGCCTTCGGCTATTTCCCGCCGATGCCCCATAACCAGGCGGAGCGCTTCACCCACAACTTCATCATCTACGACGGCGGCTCGCTCCCCTCTCCCTACAACGGCAAATTGTTCGGCGTCGAACCTCTCCAAGGCCGCATTGTTCTGAGCAGCCTCGAACCCGATTTCGCCTCCTTCCGGACCACCGATCTGAGCTATCCTGTTACCACAACCGACCGCTGGTTTCGCCCTGTCGACATCAAAGTCGGCCCGGATGGCGCGATTTACATTGCCGATTGGTACGATCGCCAAGTGAATCACTATCGCAATCATCAGGGGGAGATCGACAAAGACCACGGCCGCATTTATCGGCTTCGAGCCAAATCCGGCCAGGCAATGGGCGCGTTTGATCTCGAACACTTGAGCGATACCGACTTCCTCGGGATCCTGCGCCAACCGAATAAGTGGTTCCGGCAGGAAGCTCTCCGGCTCCTGGCGGACCGCCCTCGACCCGCTCTTGCTGCCCCCTTGGCTCAGATGCTGCGGACCAGCACCGGCCAGCCCGCTCTTGAGGCGCTGTGGGCCCTCAACCTTGCCCAGCCACTCAGCGAGGAGATTGCTCTCGAGTGCCTCAGCCATCGCGAACCGCAGGTGCGCGCCTGGACCGTCCGGTTGATCGGAGACCAGACCAGCGAACCGCCGCCCCAATTAGCGGCCAGGCTGGCCGCGCTCGCCCGCAGCGAAGGCAACGTCGAAGTTCGCGCCCAGCTCGCCTGCACCTCGAAACGGCTGGCAGCCCGGCCGGGACTGGCCATTGTGAACGGCTTGCTGACGCACGATGAGGATGCCGGGGATCCACGCCTGCCTTTGCTCATCTGGTGGGCCATCGAATCGAAAGCGGAGGCGGACGCCGATGCGGTCCTGGCCCTCCTGAGCGATGCGACCGCGTGGAGACGTCCGCTCGTCCAGAATCAGCTTCTGGAACGACTCATGCGCCGCTATGCCCAGGCTGGCACCCGCAAAGATCTGCTCGTTTGCGCCCAACTTTTCCAATTGGCTCCAGAGACCGAACAAGCCAGGAAGCTGATGGGCGGCTTTGAGCTGGCCTTCAAAGGACGCGCCATGACCGGCCTGCCGGACGAACTGGTGCAAGCCATGGCCAAGGCCGGCGGTGACTCGCTGCCCTGGGCGGTCCGACGCGGGCAAACTGAGGCGGTCGAGAAAGCCCTTCGGATCATCACTGACAGCCAGGCGGGTGAAGCCCGCCGGCTCGAGTACATCCGCCTCTTTGGGGAAGTCGCCCAGCCACAATCCGTCCGGGTGCTGCTGGGCTTATTGCGGCCGGAATCAGGTGCTGCCATCTGCAAAAGCGTGTTGGCGGCTTTGAAGCTTTATAAGGAGCCTCAAATTGGCGAGACGGTTGCACAAGTGCTGCCGAGCCTTTCGCCGGAGGTCCAGACTTCGGCCTTCGTCCTTTTGGCCAGCCGGGCCGTATGGGCGAAGGCGCTCCTCGCCGCCGTCGCAAGCGGGAGTATCGAGAGGAGCGCGGTGCCGCAGGACGTAAACCGCCGGCTCCAACTCTACTCTGATCCAGAGGTGGCTGAGTTGGTGCGCAAACACCTCGCCGCGGCGCGGGTCCCCACGAACGCCGAAATGCAAAAGCGCATCGCGGATTTGAGCGCGACGTTGCGGAGCGGCTCCGGCAGTCCGTACGAAGGACAGAAGGTTTTCACCATGACCTGTGCGGTTTGTCACAAGCTCTTCGGGCAAGGTGGCCAAATCGGCCCCGACTTGACCACCTACAAACGGGATGAGATCGAGAACATGCTCCTCCATATCGTTAACCCCAGTGCCGAAATCCGAGAAGGATATGAGAATTTCCTCCTGAGCACGAAGGATGGGCAAACCTTTTCTGGATTCCTCGCCGACAAAGACAACCGGGTCGTGGTCCTGCGCGGCCTCGACGGAGAGAACAACGTGGTTCCCCAAGACCAAATTGCCGAGATCAAGGCGGCCGGCGCTTCGCTCATGCCCGAAGGGCTCCTCGACGTCCTGAACGAACAACAAGTCCGCGACCTTTTCGCTTACCTGCGGAGCACCCAGCCGCTGGTGAGATAGCTCAACTGTGGCGCTCCAAACCAATCTGCCGCAGGATCGGAAGCACCTGGGGGTGCTCGCACAAGTCGCGGACACGCGGGTCGACCTTCAGGTAGATCAACTTGAACGAACGTTCCAGCAAGGCGTCATGCAACTGTCGCACGGCTGCGTCGGTATCCCCTAACGCCAGGTAGACCGGCACCAGCTCCATCGCCGGCACGTATCGGGTTTGGGCCAGGTGCTTCAACTTCGTGAGGAGGTCTTTGGCTTGGGCGGTTTCGCCGGCCACGGCGTAGGCGTAAGCCAGACCAGCCCACGCGACCGGGTCGTGATTGCCTCCGGCCAGACTCGCTTGAAGAGCAGCGATCGCCTCTTCGTACCGTTCCCGGCGCAAGCAAGCCCATCCAAGGAACAATTGACCGATCCAAAAAGTATCGTCCAGCTCGACCGCCTGCCGGCATTGATCGATGGCGTCGTCATCCCTTCCGGACAAATATAAGGCCAGGCCGATGCTGGCGGTAATGCTGATCGAGAGTGGATCGACCTCCTGAGCCCGCTGTAATTCCCCGAGCGCTTCATCATGTCTTCCCAACGGGGCCAAGCAATTGATCGCCAGCCAATGCCGCGCCGTGGCATAACTTGGGTTGAGCGAGATGGCCTGACGGAACGCTTCTTCGCCCCTGGCCCAGTCCCAATCATGCACACAACTGGTGCAGGCCAGGGCGCAGTGGGCCTGGGCGAGGGTGGGGTCCAGTGCCAACGCGCGTGCCGCTGCTTCTTTCGCTTTGGGGTAGGCTTCGAGCGGGCGAACGTAGTTGTAGGTGGCCAAAATGTTGAAGGCATCGGCCAGACCAGCGTATGGCATCGGCCAGACCGGGTCTTTATGGCTGGCGTCCTGAAATAGCTCGATGCTGCGGCGCACATCTCGTTCCGTCCGCCGGTTCCAGGCGAAACGACCTTTCAAATAGAGGTTATAGGCCTCGGCTTGTGGTCCGGATCGGACCGTGGCCACGGGTGTGGGAGACCGCATCTCCCCGGATAATTGACCGGCAACCGCGGCAGCGATTCTGTCCTGGACCTGGCCTAAATTGGAGGCAGTCTCGCGGTAGGTTTCAGACCAGCGGCAATGGCCCTCCGCGCCTTGGATCAATTGGGCCGCGACTTCGAATGCTGGACCCACCTGGCGAAGCGTCCCCTGCAACAGGTGACGCACCAGCAGCTGCTCGCCAATGATTCGAACATCTTCGTGCCTGCCCTTAAACTGGAAGGCCGAAGTTCGAGAAGCCACCCGCAATCCGGCCATGCGCCCTAGAGCGGCGATCAGCTCGTCCGTCAGACCGTCAGCCAGATATTCCAAGCCAGGCTCCGCTCCCACTAAAGCAAAGGGCAACACAGCGATCGAACCAGGTTCGGTCGCGCGGGTCGGCGGCAGATGGCCGTTGAGCCACGTCCCATCAAAGACCCGTTGGTAGATCCGATTCCGAACCGCGAGTGTTCCCTGGTCAACCCGCACCACACCTGCCAGCCGCAGTGTATCGAGGGGGCGGTTGCCTTCCTTGTCAGCAACCGCCTCCCCACTCCAGACGCGTTGATACAGCCTCAAGACATCGCTGACCTTGCATTCCGCGCGCAGGAGGCGTTCCCGCACGTAGAGAAGGTTGTCCTCTTGCTCCCGCGCCCGGGGAGAGAAGAACAACTCTTCGCAAAGCCGGTCGACCGCCGCCGGTTCGGTCGATTCGGGGTGAGACGCGATCGCTTGCGACAAGCGCTGAGTCAGGTAAGGATGTCCTCCCGTCCAAAAGAGAACGCGATCCAGCAGGGCCATGGTTTGGACAGGTGAGCGAGGACCGCGATCCCAGCCTTCCACCAGGGCCGCGGCCTCAGCAGGGGAGAAATCAGTCAGATCAATGCGGCGACCAATATTGAAAGGCGTCGTGCGAGGGTCTCGAATCAGGTCGCTCGGTGTGGCAACGCCCAAGAGGCAAAAAGTCAGATGGCGAAAAGCGGGCTCCTCCGCGCGGCGATGATAACATTCCCGGATGGCAGCAAAGAATTCATCGGTGGCGAACGAGAGACTGCGGACAGCGTCGATTTCATCGACGAAGATGACGAGCTGCGACTTCGCCGGCGGCACCGGTCCACTTTGCGCAGACGATGCGTGTCCGGGCTGGGGCTGCGCCGGCAGTTTTGGCAGGATGAGATCGTGCAAGGTCGCCATGAGGCGTTGCAGAGGGCCGATATGTTGATGACGGGTCCAAAAAGCTTCGACATCGTCTTCCAAATTGAGGATACGTCCGAGGCGGGCGACCAATCCTCCATACCATTGATCGGGAGTGACGTTGGTGCCGATGGCGGTCAGATCCAGGACCAGGGGGGTGACGCCAGCCGCCCGCAGTCGAGTTGTTGTCCGCACCATCAGCGAAGACTTGCCCATCTGGCGGGAGGTGAGGACGTAGCAAAATTCGCTCGCCAGTAGAGCGGTCAGCAGCTGTTCGTCGGCTGAGCGCACAACATACGAAGGGGCGTCCGGGGACATCGTTCCCCCGGTTACAAAAAAGCTGGTGGAATCTGCGCTCATCTGCGCCTCGAGCATTCCTGAGGGAACCATTCCCGCTGAGGCGGCACGGTTTGTCAAGGCAGGCCAACGGCACCGACCGGCACCACGGTAGCAGGGGAAGCTGCGACGCGCGCGCCGGGCTGTGGAACGAAGTGCGTTAAATGCATCGACTTTCGCCGTCCCGGCCTTCTACTGTGGCGCGTTGCCGGCGCCCATGAGTTCAAGTGAGTTGCTCGTTATCGGTCATCGCAATCCGGATACGGACGCGATTTGTTCCGCCATTGGCTACGCTGAATTCAAGCGCCGCACGGGGGCGCCCCATGCCGTGGCGGCGCGATGCGGAGACACGAATGATCGGATCGATTTTGTGCTTCAGACTTTCGGCATGCCGCCGCCACGCTTCGTCGCGGACGTGTCGCCCAAGATCAGAGATGTGATGCAGCGGGAGCTGGTGGCCATTTCCTCCGGTGCCACCTTGGTCGAAGCCTTGGGCCTGATGGAAGACAAAGGGATTCGGGTCCTGCCGGTGCTGAATGAAGAGCGCGTCTGCCGGGGCTTGGTCTCGGTCTTCAAAATGAACAAGCTTTTCTGCCCCACTCCCAACCGGCTGTTCGATTCGCGCCGCGTCTTGGCTTCCGTGGCCAATGTCGCCCGCACCCTCGGCGCGGAGGTGATCACCGCGCGAGAGGTGGATCGGGAAGAAGATTTGATTCTGATGATCACGGTGATGGATGCCGCCACCTTCGCCACTCGTCTGGAGAACTATCCGCCCGAGAAGCTCCTCGTCATTACGGGCGACCGCAGCGACATCCAAGAACTGGCGCTCGAGGCCGGCGTGCGCCTCCTGGTTGTGACCGGCGGCGTGCCCTTGCGGCCCACGCTGGCCAAGCTCGCGGCCGACCGCGGGGTAAGCGTCCTGATGTCTCCGCACGATACCGCCACCACCACGATGTTCTGCCGCGGCTCCGTCCAGGTCGAACATATGATCCACGAGCGCTTCCTCTCGTTCCGCGAGGATGAATCGCTCGCCGACGCGCGGTCCATCGCGGCCAACTCCAATTTTCACGCCTTCCCGGTTTTGGACGGGCACAAGCGGATGATTGGGATTTTGGCCAAGTCGGATTTCCTGCGGAAGGTCGAGCGCAAAATCATCCTGGTGGACCACAATGAAGTGTCGCAGGCGGTCCCGGGAGCGGAGGAGGTCGAAATTGTGGAGATCATCGATCATCATCGGCTCGGCACGATTGCCACTAGTCAGCCAATTCTGTTCCGCAACGAGCCGGTGGGCTCAACCAGCACGATCGTCGCTGATTGCTTCTTCCGCCACCAGGTGGACTTGCCGCGGCCGATTGCCGGCCTGCTCCTGGCTGGCCTGGTCTCCGATACGCTGAACCTCACTTCCCCAACCAGTACGGAGCGCGACGCGCAGATCCTCAAGCGTCTGGAACAGATCGCTGGCATTGACGCGAGCGCCTTTACCGAGAAGCTCTTTGCCTCCGGCTCCGTTCTGACCTCGCTG
This sequence comes from Verrucomicrobiota bacterium, assembly GCA_046346765.1. Taxonomy (GTDB): domain Bacteria; phylum Verrucomicrobiota; class Verrucomicrobiia; order Limisphaerales; family SIBE01; genus JAXMHN01. Next base: position 114,572 of record JAXMHN010000001.1, read on the forward strand.
CCGGCGGCGCAAGCGATCACCATCGATTGCAAGGAATTCAACCAGCAAGGCAAGGTCTTCAGCGTCGCCCAAATCGAAGAGATGGGTTTCACCGAATTCTGGCGGCGCAAGGAGGAATTGGTCACGGCGCTCGAGGACTATCGCCGCGAAAAAAGCTATCTCTTCTCGGCCTTGCTGGTCACGGACGTGGTCAAGAAAACATCCCTTCTCCTCGTGACCGGGTCCGCCGCTCTGCTCAATGCGATCGCCTACCCGGAAAAGGAGGAAGGGGTTTACGAATTGGCCGGGATTGTCTCGCGCAAGAAGCAGGTCCTGCCCTATTTGATTCATTGCCTCGAGGGCGTCAGCAGCAAGCGGTGACAAACGACTTTTCAAGCTGAACGATCCCGGCCAAGCTCCGGGCTCATGAGAGTCATCATTCTGGCGGCCGGCTACGCCACGCGTCTTTATCCTTTGACGCTGACCACACCCAAACCGCTCTTGCCGGTGGCAGGCAAACCCATGATTGATTACGTGCTGGACAGCCTGGCTCCCATCGAGGGGGTGGAGCATGTCTACGTGGTCACCAACGCCAAATTCGCCGCTCATTTTCAGACCTGGGCCGGAACGTCCCGGGCCAACCGGCCTCAGCTCGGGTTCACGATCGTGAACGACGGCTCGACGGATGACGCCAACAAGCTCGGTGCCATTGGGGACCTTCATCTGGTTCTCCAGCGCGAGAAGCTTGACCACGATCTGATCGTGGTCGCGGGCGACAACCTTTTCAGCGAGAGCTTGCGTGACTTCGGCCGGTTCGCCCGCGAGAAGAACGCGCCGGTTCTGGGCGTTTACAAGGTGGGCAGCCTGGCGGAGGCCAAGAAATACAACAATCTGACGCTCGACCGCGATGGCCGGATCACCCACTTCGAAGAGAAGCCAGCTCAGCCCGTCAGCGTCTTGAGCGGAATTGCCCTTTACTATTACCCGAAAGCGACCCTGACACTGATTCGCCAGACATCGCGGAGGGGAACAATCCGGATCAGCCCGGACGGCTGATCCAGTGGCTTTATCCGAGGATCCCGTGTTACACCTGGCAAGTGCCCGGGCTCTGGTTTGACATTGGCTCCAAAGAGACGCTCGAGACGGCCAACCGCATTTTCGGCGAGCGTGGTGGCTAACCGCCCCGATACGAGTCCTCAGGCCACCAGCCAGCTGAGAATAGCCTTCTGCACGTGCAACCGGTTCTCCGCTTGGTCGAAGATCGTGCCGGCGTTCGCTTCAAAGGTTTGTTCGTCGATTTCTTTGCCGCGATAAGCCGGCAGGCAATGCATGACCAATGCATCCGGTTTGGCCGAGGCAAGCAACTTGCGGTTGATTTGGTAGCCCTGCAACTCCTGGAGGCGATCAGCCGCTTCGCTCTCCTTCCCCATCGATACCCAGACGTCCGTATAGAGCAAGTCCGCACCGCGGGCCATGGCCATCACGTCTTCACTGCAGATAATTTTGCCCCCGGCCCGCCGCAGGAGGTCGGCCGCGGGCTGATACCTGGCCGGCGCCGCAATGCGCAACTCAAAACCAAGCTTGCCGGCGGCGAAAGCCCAGGACGCGGGAACGTTGCAGGCGCCGTCCCCGACGAAAGTGACCACCTTGCCCCGGATCGGTCCGCGCTTCTCCTCGAACGTGAAAATATCGGTCAGGATCTGGCAGGGATGCTCGGCATCGGTCAAGGCATTGACAGTGGGAATGCTGCTATAGTGAGCAAAATCTTCAACGTCTTTTTGGGCGAACGTGCGGATGATCGCGCCGTGGATCATGCGGCCGAGAACGCGGGCCGTGTCTTTGATCGGCTCCCCGCGGCCGAGCTGGATTTCCGCGGCACTGAGAAACATGACCTGGCCGCCGAGTTCGCGGATTCCGACCTCAAAGGAGACCCGCGTGCGGGTGGAAGACTTGGAAAAGAGCAGGGCCCAAGTCTGGCCGGCGAGCGGTTGCTGAGTGGCGTGGCCGCGCTCGGCCTTCATGTGGGCGGCGGCGGAAAAGATGGTTTCCATCTCGCTTTGCCCGAGGTGTTCCAAGCTCAGCAAATGTTTCATCTTAATCCAAGCAATAGAGTTTAAAACGATGGTGAAAAAATCAGCCGAAAAGCGGCCTGCCTTCAAGACAGCCGCGTGCGGTTCCAACCCAGCCCTGAAGACACCCTTCCTTGACCGCGGCAGTGGGAGGCTGCGGTTGGCGTCCAGAGCGTTGCCTGTTCCCAATTCACTTCACGAGTGATCAGTGAAAATGAAGAGAAAAGCACAAACGCCGGCACGGTTTCAAGCGAAAATGCCGGAGCGACCCGAGTCAAAATCGAGTCAAACCTGCTTGGACTCGGGTCCCATTCAGCGGACAACCAGTGCGCGCGCCCCGGCTCGATAGGTATCGTTTCCCCTGACTCGCCCACTGCTGCCAAGCAGCAACGCAGATTCGGGGGCGATTTCGGGTTCACCGAACTGGAACTGCTGCTATCCTATGGGGAAATCAAACCTGGAGGTTTAAACCATGATTCAGAACAAAGAACAAAAGCAGGACCTGATGGAATTGACTCGTGAATTGCACCGAGTACGAGAAGCGTCGCTGGCCGCTTCGAGACGAGACGATTTCAGGACCGTGGCCCGTCTGACCGCGGAAGCCGCCCGGCTCAATCGGTTGATCGTCTCCGCGGAAGGCACTCACATCCCCTCTCTCCAGCACTTGAGTGATCGCCTATTCACGAGCGAACCAGTCAGCCCGTTCGCTGAGGCCCGCTCCCTCGTTCGTCCGGAACTCGCCGCTGCCTGATCCGAGCGCTCGGTTGGGGAAGCGGTTGCTCGCGTGCTGTCAGGCCGGCTCGCTAGCTGGCTGGTGGTATTCCTGCACGGTTTTGACTCCGTAGCCGTGCTTCTTCAAGGCAGCAACACCCAGCGCGGCCGCTCGGGCTCCGCGCAGGGTCGTCATGATGGGAGTGTTCGTATAAACGGCGGTCGTGCGGATCCTGACCTCGTCGGCCCGGGGCACTTGGCCGGAAGGCGTGTTAATGACCAGTTGGATTTCCCGGTTTTTCAAGAGATCGATCGCATTGGGCCGGCCTTCCATCAATTTGAAGACCCGCTGCACCTTCAGGCCCGCCTTTTCGAGCACAGCGGCGGTCCCGCTCGTCGAAACAATCTCAAAGCCAAGTTCCGTCAGGAGTCGAGCCACGTCCGCAACGTCGCGCTTATCCGCATCGCTCACGCTGATGAATACCTTGCCTGACATCGGAAGGGAAGAGCCGGCGGCCATCTGAGACTTCGAATAAGCGATCCCCAAGTCGGCATCGAGCCCCATCACTTCGCCCGTTGAACGCATCTCGGGCGACAGCAGGATGTCCTGCCCATGAAACCGGTTGAAGGGAAAAACCGATTCCTTCACCGCCCAATACTTGGACCATACTTCCTCGGTGAATTTGAGTTCAGCCAGGGTTTTGCCCGCCATCAGGCGCGCGGCCAATTTGGCCAGTGGAACTCCGATCGCCTTGCTAACAAAAGGCACGGTACGGGAAGCGCGCGGATTCACTTCGAGCACATAAACAACCTCGTTCTTGACGGCATACTGGACATTCATCAGGCCGACCACGCGGAGTTCGCGGGCCATGGCGTGGGTGTACTCCCGGATGGTTTGAATGACGTTGGGCGTGAGCGTGTGAGGCGGCAGAACCATGGCAGCGTCTCCCGAATGAACGCCGGCGTATTCGATGTGTTCAAGTGTGCCGCCAATCACAATCGTCCCCTTCCGCGGGTCATCGAATTGGCCCACGTCCGCGATGCAATCGACATCCACCTCGGTGGCGTCTTCCAAAAACTTGTCGACCAACACTGGCCGGCGGCGGGAGGCCTCCACCGCGAAACGCATATAATGGGAAAGCTCCGCGTCCGAATAAACGATCTGCATCGCGCGGCCTCCGAGGACAAATGAGGGCCGAACGAGGATGGGGTAGCCGAGTTGGCGGGCCGCTTTGAGGGCTTCGGCTTCGTTGGTAGCGATGCCATTGGGGGGCTGCGGAATGCCCAGCTTGTTGAGCATGGCGGCAAAGAGTTTCCGGTCCTCGGCCACTTCAATGCTCTGCGGCGACGTCCCGAGAATATTAACCCCATTCTTTTGCAGTCCCAGGGCCAGGTTCAGCGGCGTTTGCCCTCCGAACTGCGCAATGGCGCCCCAGCATTTCTCGCGTTGGTAAATGTGGAGAACATCCTCCAGAGTCAGCGGCTCGAAATAAAGCCGGTCGCTGGTGTCATAGTCGGTCGAGACCGTCTCCGGATTCGAATTGACCATGATCGTCTCGAAGCCGTCCGCTTTGAGGGCAAAGGAGGCGTGCACGCAGCAGTAGTCAAACTCGATCCCTTGCCCGATCCGGTTCGGGCCACCGCCAATGATCATGATCTTCCGCCGATCCGAAGGCCTGATCTCGTCATCGCCCCGATCGTAGGTGGAATAGTAATAAGGCGTATAGGCTTCAAACTCGGCCGCACAGGTGTCCACCAACCGGTAGCTCGGCACCAACCCGGCTTGGCTCCGGGCAGCGCGGACCTCATCCTCGGTTTGGCCGGTGAGATTGGCAATCTGGCGGTCCGAAAATCCGAGCGATTTGGCTTGAGCAAGCAGTTCTGCGTTCATCGATACGGCCCGTTTGGCAGTCAACAAATTCGGGCAAGTAAGACCCAAGGAAAGACGGTTGTCGAGCGTTGAGTCGATCGCCCTCTGGAAAGACTTGCAATGCAGGTGCTGGTTGTGCTGGTACTCTCCAGATCGATGGAAGCAATCGAAGCCTATCTGCAGCGCAACCACAGCCGGTTTGTCACGGAACTTTCTGATTACGTCCGATTTCCGAGTGTCTCCGCGCAACCGCAGCACCGACCCGACCTCAAGGCCTGCGCGGAGTGGCTTGTGGCGCACTGCCGCCAGATTGGCCTCGAGGCGCGCCTCTGCCCGACGGAGGGCAATCCCGTCGTCCTGGCCCGGACCGCCGGTCCCCGCTCGCCGAAGCGCCCCCACTTCCTTGTCTACGGCCATTATGATGTGCAGCCCGCGGAACCGTTCGATCTCTGGACCACGCCGCCTTTTGAACCTCGGATTGAGGGGACCTCGTTGTTCGGCCGGGGGGCCAGCGATAACAAAGGGCAGCACCTGGCTCACCTCAACGCGGTGGAGGCTTACCTGCAAACTGGGACTCCGTTGCCCTGCGACTTGACCTTCGTGGTGGAAGGCGAGGAGGAGGTTGGCAGCAGTCATCTCGCCGCGTTTCTCAGACGGCATCGGAGAGAGCTGCGATGCCAGGGGGTGGTCATCTCGGATACCGGCCTGATCAGTCCGAAACATCCCACCTTGACCTATGCCCTTCGCGGCATTGCCGCCGTGGAACTCAAAGTGATCGGCCCCAGCCGCGATTTGCATTCGGGACTGTTCGGCGGCTCGGTCGATAACCCGGCGATGGTCCTTTGCCAGATGCTGGCCGCGCTCCGCGATTCATCCGGGCGGGTGAAGATCCCGGGCTTTTATGATGAGGTCCAGCCTCTCGCTCGATATGAACGCCAACAGCTCAAACGACAGCCTTTTGATGATCGGGCTTATCGGAAGTTTCTCGGCGTCAAGGAACTCTTCGGCGAAAAGGGTCTTTCCCCCATCGAACAACGCAGTGCCCGTCCCACCCTCGAAATCAACGGTCTGACCAGCGGCTACCAGGGAGAGGGCAGCAAGACAATCATCCCCTCCTGGGCCAGCGCCAAATTGACGATGCGGCTTGTGCCGGATCAAACGCCGGCGCGCGCCATTCAACTTCTGACCGCGCAACTGCGTAAGCTCTGTCCCCCCACCGTTCGCCTGGAGATAAACCCCGGCCATGGCGGCGACCCCTACTTCGTCGCGCCGCAGGGTGACCAGGTCCAAGCTGGAATGCGGGCCCTGCGCAAAGCCTTCAAACGCGAGCCGATCCTTGTTCGCGAGGGCGGTTCGATTCCGATTCTGCTGGATTTCAAAAAGATCCTGGGCGTCGAGGCTCTGTTGCTGGGATTGAGCCTGCCGGATGACAACCCCCACTCCCCCAACGAAAAGTTCGACTTGAACGTCTTTGCGCTGGGCATGCGCATGGGTGCCTATCTTTGGCAGGAGCTGACACAACCGGCCCACGGTTAGAGCGCGCGCCGCATGCCGACCTCGACCACTTCGCTTTCGGAGTGATCGATCCCAAAACGCGGCCAACCCTTGCCGCACTGCTGCGCCTTCGCGGAGAGGAGGGAAAAAGCCTTGTTCTTGCTTTGCGATCGGCAACAATGCAGCTGCTCAACACACCCTGAAAGCCAGTTGCTGAGGTTCGGTCGAGATGAGGAGCAGCGCGGAATGGTCTGTAAGCCCGGTTGGCCCGACCCGAGCCGAAACGCCAATGCATCGGCCCGGCGCCGAACCCGTTTCGACTGGTTTCTCCCGCGGCGTCGTTGAGGGCGCAGGCAGGTCTCCGCTGCGCGCACCGTCACCTAAGTCAACCGAATACCTGCGCCGAACTATCGTTTTGGCAAGCGCGCTCGTGCTGGCGCCATGCGGGCGGACGGCTGACTGGGTGGTTGGTCCGGGTTACCGCGCCAGGACTCTCACCGTCCCCGCGGCCGGTCAGACGGGCTTCACCAGTCTGAATGCGGCTGAAACCGGTCTTCAATTCACCAATGTCTTGTCAAAGGCCTGCTACACCACCAACCAAACATTCTTGAACGGCTCAGGCGTGGCTCTCGGCGATATTGATGGGGATGGTCTGCCCGATATTTACCTCTGCAGCTTGCAGGGACCTAATGCTCTCTATCGTAACTTGGGCGGCTGGCGCTTCCAAAATATCACGGCCGACGCCGGAGTTGCCCGTCCGAATTTCGCTGCGACGAGTTGCGCGCTCGTCGACGTGGACGGCGATGGCCATCTCGATCTGATCACGAGCTCGATCGGACAAGGAACCTGGGTTGCGTTGAACAACGGCAAAGGGCAGTTCCGCCCGTCTGCGCAACCCCCCTTGAATCTCAATCGCGCGGCCATGTCGATGGCCGTGGCCGATATCGATGGCGACGGCGACCTCGACCTATACATTGCCAACTACCGCATGATTTCGATCCGAGATCAACCCAACACGCGGTTCCGCGTCAGCACCGCCAGCGGCCAACCAGTCGTCGTGCAGGTCAACGGCCGGCCGGTGACGGAGCCGGACCTCGTAGGCCGATTCGAGCTCGATCCAAACGGCAAGGTCGTCGAACACGGGGAATCGCCCGCTCTTTTCCTCAACGACGGCCAGGGCCGCTTTGCGGAAGCTTCCTTCACGGACGGCCGCTTCCTGGACGAAGACGGGAAACCACTGAAATCGCCTCCGTATGACTGGGGATTGTCGGTCGCTTTTCGCGACTTGAACGGCGACCGCGCTCCCGACATTTACGCCTGCAACGACTTTAATTCGCCTGATCGAGTTTGGCTCAACGATGGGCACGGCCGGTTTCGTGCGGTGCCGCGATTGACCCTGCGGACGACGTCACTGTTCTCCATGGGGCTCGATTTCGCCGATCTGAACCGAGACGGCTTCGATGAACTCTTTGTCGCTGACATGTTGAGCCGGGACCATCGCAAGCGGCAGAACCAACTGGCGGACATTCTTCCGCCGGTGACAGGTATTGGTGAAATCGACAACCGCCCCCAATACTCGAGGAACACTCTCTTTCTGAACCGGGGCGACGGCACCTACGCGGAGATTGGTCAATTCAGCCATGTGTATGCATCCGAGTGGTCGTGGAGTCCGGTCTTCCTGGATGTCGACCTGGACGGGTATGAAGACCTTCTCATCGTGACGGGAAACGAGCGGGATTCGATGAACGCGGACGTAACCCATCAGCTCAATGCCAGAATCGCCGGGGAGAAAATGTCCCTTCAACAGGTGCTCGATCTCAAAAACCGCTTTGCCCGCCTCGAGTTGCCCAATCTCGCCTTCCGCAATCGGCGTGACCTGACTTTCGAAGAGGTCAGCGCCGCTTGGGGCTTCGATACCAGCGGCGTTTCCCAAGGCATGGCCTTGGCCGACCTGGATGGCGACGGCGACCTCGATGTCGTCATTAACAACCTCAACGGGCCCGCCCGCCTTTATCGGAACAACTCGGTCGCGCCGCGCCTTGCCGTGCAACTCAAGGGAACCGCTGGCAATTCGTATGGCATCGGCGCGCGCGTCTCGGTCCTGCACGGACCTGCGCCGCAAAGCCAGGAGATGATGAGCGCGGGACGCTACCTCTCATCCGATGCCCCGGGACGGACCTTTGCTGCCAGCTCCGCAAACGAGGCGCTGACCATTCGCGTCGACTGGCGCCGTGGCAATAGCAGCCTGCTGACGAACCTGGCCCCCAATTGTCTTTACGAGATCGACGAAGCGACGGCCCCTGCCGCCCCGCCTCCGAACGCCTTGGCCGGCTCTTCCCTCGCGGCACTGCCCCAGGTCGCCATGGCTCGAGCAGCGCCCGCCCAGCCACTGTTTGAAGATGTCACCGCCCGCCTGAACCACACACACCACGAGGCTCCTTTCGATGACTTTGCCCGCCAACCTCTCCTGCAACGACGCCTCAGTCAGTTGGGGCCAGGGATTGCCTGGTTCGATTTCGATGGCGATGGTCAGGAAGATTTGATCGTCCCGAGCGGAGCCGGAGGCCGTCTCGCTCTTTTGAAGAACCTCGGGCCGGCTGGTTTTGCGCCGGTCCAGGGACCGCTCGCGTCACAGGCTGTGACTCGCGATCAAACCACCCCGTTGTGTTGGAGCTCCGCGTCAGGCCAGGTGACCCTCCTCGTCGGCTCGGCCAACTACGAGGACGGCCTCGCGATCGGGCCGGTCGCTCGTCAATACGACATTGCGGGACAGAAGGTTGACGAACGTCTGCCCGGCCAGCCCTCCAGCACCGGACCACTTGCCCTGGCCAAAGCTGGTGCCGGCGAGGAGTGGCTGTTGTTCGTCGGGGGACGCGTGGTTCCAGGCAGATATCCCGAAGCTGCCTCGTCCATGTTGCTGCGCAGCTCGCCGGCGGGGTGGCAATTGGACGAACCCAATACCCGGGCCTTGCGGCAGCTGGGCATGGCCAGCGCTGCCGTGTGGAGCGACCTCGATCAGGACGGCACGCCCGAACTGATCGTGGCATGCGAAGCCGGTCCGATCCGGGTGTTCCGCTTTCGCGGCGGCGCTTTGAGCGAAGCGACCGCTGAGATGGGGCTGGCCAAGCTGTTGGGATTCTGGAATGGCGTCGCGACCGGGGATTTTGACGGCGACGGCCAGCTCGACATCGTTGCTACCAACTGGGGATGGAACCAGAGATATCACGATCCAGGAAATGACGACCTGAGACTCTATTACGGCGACTTTCTCCGAAATGGGACGATTGAAGTCATCGAAGCGTACGTGAATCGAGAGATGAAGAAGGCCGTGCCGTTTGCTGGGCTAAATGCCATGGCCCGCGCCCTCCCGTTTCTGCGCGACCGCGTCGCTGGGTATGAAGCGTTTGGCCTCGCCAGCGTCGAGGAAATCCTCGGGGACCGTGCGTCTTTGGCGAAGGTGGCTCCGGTGAACACACTCGCCTCCATGGTTTTCTTCAACCGGGCCGGCCGTTTTCAACCGGTCGCTTTACCTCTCGAGGCGCAACTGGCGCCGGGGTTTGGCATCTGCGTTGGGGACATGGATGGTGACGGTCTGGAGGACATCTTCCTTAGCCAGAACTTCTTCGCCCTGGGGCCGGAAATCCCTCGTATGGACGCGGGCCGCGGTGTGTGGCTCAAGGGGATGGCCACGGCGCTTTCCAGGCCATCGCCGGACAGGAAAGCGGCGTCAAGGTTTACGGGGAACAACGCGGATGCGCCCTGGGAGATTTCGATAACGACGGTCGCATCGACCTGGCCGTCACGCAGAATGGCGCCGAAACCAAACTCTACCGCAACCAGGGGGCGAAACCCGGCTTGCGGCTCAGCCTCCACGGAGGCGCAGCCAACCCGAAGGGCATCGGCGCGGTCATCCGCTTGGGCACAACCAACCATTGGGGACCAGCGCGAGAGATTCGGGCTGGCTCGGGTTACTGGTCTCAGGACAGTCCGGTGCAGGTAATGGCTGCAGGGGAGAGCCGACAGGTCTACGTCCGATGGCCAGGCGGAGCGGCGACCGTGTCAGATCTGCCGCGCGCGGCAACTCAGCTCGCGATCGACCGCGACGGCAAAGTGACCAGCAATCCATGAGTTTACGTATGGCATTTCAGGAGGAGCACCAGCTGTCCTCGACGCGACACGGTCAAACCATGGCCGCCCCCGCGGCGCTGATTTCGCTGGTGATCTTGTGCTTCCTGCCGCGGGCGGTCGACGCGCTCGATTGGCAGTCCGGGCCAGGGTATCGGAGCGCGTCTCTGCCAGTTGCGTCGGTCGGTGGGCGAACTGGATTCACCCGGCTGACGCCGCCGCAGACCGGCATCACCTTCACGAATTATCTGTCTGACGAGCGGTCGATTACGAATCGCAATCTGCTCAGCGGTTCAGGGGTAGCGGTTGGAGACGTGGACGGCGACGGCCTCTGCGACATCTACTTCTGCAGTCTGGCAACTGGGAACACTCTCTTCCGGAATCGGGGGCAATGGCGCTTCGAGAATATGACCGCGGCTGCTGGGGTGGCTTGTCCCAATCAGGATTCGACCGGCGCCGCCTTTGCGGATGTTGACGGGGACGGAGATTTGGACCTGCTGGTGAATTCGCTCGGCCACGGCACGCGGTTATTTCTCAACGATGGGAAGGGACATTTTCGGGAAGCGACCGCCGAAGCGGGACTGGTCTCGAAGACTGGAAGCACCTCGATGGCCTTGGCGGATGTGGACGGCGACGGCGACCTCGACTTGTACGTGGCCAACTTTCGTCCCAAAACGGTCAAAGACGAACCCTCGACTCGCTTCCGTCTGCGAGTCGAGAAGGGTGCCCCTATGGTGGTGGCAGTGAATGATCGCCCCGCGACCGAACCGGACCTGACTAACCGGTTTGTCGTCTCTCCTTCGGGCACGGTCCTGGAGCAAGGGGAAGTGGACGTGCTTTATCTCAATGACGGCGCCGGCAAATTCTCACCGGTTTCCTTTACGGACGGTCACTTCCTGGACGAGCAAGGAATTCCGTTGAAGACTGCGCCCCAAGACTGGGGGCTGGCAGTGCAATTCCACGATTTCACTGGCGATGGAGCGCCGGATATCTACGTCTGCAACGATCTGCATACTCCAGACCGCATTTGGGTGAACGATGGGAAAGGGCGGTTTCGAGCAATCTCGAATGAGGCGATTCGCTGCACATCCGTGTTTTCGATGGGGGTGGATATGGCGGACATCGATCGGGATGGCAACGTCGATATTTTTGTGGTCGACATGTTCAGCCGCGAACAAGCCCGGCGACAGATCCAGGTCGCCACCACCACTCCGGTCCGGTGGCCGGTCGGCTCGTATGATTACCGGCCGCAGATCAATCGGAATACGCTTCAGCTGAACCGCGGCGACGGCACGTTTGCGGAGAGCGCCTGGTTCAGCGGCGTCGAGGCCTCGGAATGGTCGTGGGGCCCGATCTTTTTGGACGTCGACCTGGACGGCTACGAGGACATCGTCGTCATGAACGGACAACTCCGCGACTTTCAGAACGCCGATCTGGATCGACGCATCGCCGAGATGAAATCGAGGCAACGCATGTCCATGATGGAAATCCTGCGGGCGGTGAAGCTGTTCCCGCGCCTCGAATCGCCCAAGTTGATCTTCCGTAACCGGGGCGATCGGACCTTCGAAGAGGTCGGCGCTCGTTGGGGATTTGCCAGCACGGGCATCGCGCAAGGCATGGCCTTGGCTGACCTCGACAACGATGGCGACCTCGACATCGTGACCAACAATCTGAACGAGCCTGCCGGCATTTACCGCAATGAAAGCGATGCCGGGCGCGTGGCGGTGCGGTTGAAAGGCATCGGGCGCAACTCCAAAGGCATCGGCGCCAGGATCCACCTTCTCGGGGGAGCCGTCGCCATGCAGGACCAGGAGGTGATTTGCGGCGGCCGGTATTTGTCCGGGGACGAACCAGTGCGGGTGTTTGCCGCCGGCACAAGCACCAACCGCCTGGCCATCGAAGTCAGCTGGCGGAGTGGCCGGACGAGCAGAATCAACGACGTCCTTTCCAACCGCATCTATGAAATCGACGAGTCCAACGCCAAACCGCCCGGCACCCAACCCGGGTCCGATTCGCCTGGGGCAACCGGAGCGCGCGGCAGCCAAGCGGACCGAGGGAATGGCACCGTCGCCCTGGCTGTCTTCGAGGATGTCAGTGAGAAGCTCAATCATACCCACGTTGAAGATGCCTTTGACGACTTCGAACGGCAGCCGCTGTTGCTTCGCCGCTTGAGTCAGCCCGGGCCGGGCGTGTGCTGGCACGATTTGGACGGTGATGGCTGGGACGATCTGGTCATTAGCTCTGGACGCACCGGGCAACTGTCCGCCTTTCACAACGACCAACACGGCGGCTTTACCCTTTTGACCTCGCCGGCTCTGCATCGGCCGGTGACCCGCGACCAGACGGCTGTCCTGGTGCCAGCTCTGAACACGCTGATGGTGGGCTCATCGAATGACCAAGATGGACTGACGAATGGAGGAGCGCTCCGCATCTATGATCTCGCTCGAAATGTCGTGGGCGACGCGGTTCTTGGACAGCTTGCCTCGACTGGACCGGTGGTCATGTCCGATGTTGACGGCGACGGAGACCTGGACGTCTTCATTGGCGGGAGGGGCATTCCGGCCCGTTATCCCGAGCCGGCGACGTCGCTGCTGATGCGGAATGAGGGCGGGCGGTTGGTAGCTGCCCAACGATTCGAACGGTTCGGTCTCGTCAATGGAGCGGTCTTTAGTGACTTGGATGGGGACGGGCGTCCCGAGCTGGTCCTGGCCTGCGATTGGGGTGCGGTTAGGGTGTTGAAAAATGAAAACGGGGTTTTCGTCGAAACGACCCAACAACTAGGGCTTGCGGAGCACAAAGGCTGGTGGCAAGGCGTGGCGGTCGGCGATCTCGACTCGGACGGTCGGATGGACATTGTGGCGGCCAACTGGGGTTGGAACAGCATGTTCCACACGAACCCGGCGCACCCCCGCCGTTTTTATTTCGGTGATTTAGACGGCAACGGGATCGTGGACTTGATCGACGCAACCTACGATGACGTCTCCCGGAAGTATGTTCCCGCCCGCGGGCTGAAGATCATGGCCGCTGCCTTGCCCATGATTCAGGAGCGGATCTCCTCGTTTGAAGCCTACGCCAATGCCGGCGTGGAGGAAATCTATGGTGATCGCCTCCGGACCGCGCAAATCCTCGAGGTCACAACCCTCGCCTCAACCATCTTCTTTAACCGCGGGGACCATTTCGAGCCCGCCCCGTTGCCTCCAGAAGCGCAGCTGGCGCCCGCATGCGGGGTCGCGGTCGGTGATATGGATGGCGACGGGATGGACGACGTGTTCCTCAGCCAGAACTTCTTCGGCGTCAATCCTGATACCCAACCATGTGCCGCCGGTCGGGGCCTTTGGCTCAAAGGTGATGGCCATGGGCATCTCAGCGCTGTGCCCGGGCAAGTGAGCGGCGTGCGCGTTTACGGCGAACAGCGTGGCTGCGCTTTGGCCGACTATGATCAGGACGGGCGCATGGATCTCGTCGTGACGCAAAATGGCAACCGCACCAAGCTCTACCACAACGTTCAAGCCCGACCAGGTCTCCGTGTCCGGCTTCTCGGCCCTGAGGGAAACCCGACTGCCGTTGGCGCTTGCCTTCGGCTGGAAAGCCAGACGCGCCAAGGTCCCCTTCGCGAGGTGCACGCTGGATCCGGTTATCTCTCCGACGACAGTCCGGTGCAGGTGCTCAGTCTTTCGGAAAGCGCAACGCGCCTCTGGGTTCGATGGCCCGGCGGGAAGCAAACGACCGTATCACTCCCAGCGGGGGCAGCCGAAGTCAGTGTCAGCGAACAAGGCAACTTGAAGGTCCTGCGTTAACGATGGCTGGATAAGATGCGAGGGGTTTCCCTAAGGTGACCAGTTTCCATCCGGCCACCGCTGGGTGCAATCAGACTTGACCTGGACTTGAGCCGTTCTTTTGGTGAGCACGGTTGACACCCTTCCGATCTTCTGCTGTGGTAACGCACTTATAAACACAGACGGATCATCGGTGCCAATGAACAGAACTGCGTTTTGCCTCAGCCGGAAAAGGACAAATCTCGGATGGGATCAGGTCGGTTGGTATTGGTTGCTGGGTTCGTTCTGGCTGGCTGCTTTGGCCGTCCCAAAAGGATTGGCTTATGCCGGCACCTTGTCACTGGCAGTTAACCAAGCTCCGAACATCACCGATTTCACCCCCAAGAGCGGCCCGGTGGGCACGGATGTGGTTCTAACGGGGCAAAACCTGGAAGCAGCGACGGCCGTCTCCTTTAACGGAGTTGCCGCGGCATTTCGGGTGGTGCTTTCGGAGAGTTCGTTGATTGCGACTGTTCCTCTGGGAGCGGTCTCAGGCAACATTACTGTTACGACGCCAGCCGGCAGCGCCGCAACTGGGAGTTCCTTTACCGTTACTGCCAGTCCGGCCCCCGAGATCCTTAGTTTCTCTCCTGCGACCGGCCCGGTCGGGACCCGAGTCCTGATTGACGGCCGTAATTTTCTTGGCGTCACCGAGGTGCGCTTCCATGGAACGCCGGCCGAGTTCACGCTGCTCGGCGACTTGCTGACCGCTTCCGTTCCGGCGGGAGCCACCTCGGGACAAATCATGGTTGTCGCAGCGGGGGGATCGGTCGCCAGCGCCACTTCATTTATCGTCACGGTTCCCGGTGCTCCGGTCATTGCCAGTTTCGATCCCGCGGAAGGTTTGCCGGACACGTCGGTGACCATTTCTGGCGAGAATCTGCAGGACGCAACTGCGGTGCGTTTTAATGGAGTGGCCGCCGCGTTTTCCGTTTTCGGAAACTTTATCTTCGCGACGGTTCCCTCTGGAGCCACGCCGGGCCCTATCACCGTGGTTACGCCAAAAGGCACGGCGACCAGTTCGACCTCCTTTCTGGCCCTCAATCCGCAGGCTCCGCAGGTCACCAGCTTTACTCCCGATACGGGCGGACCGGGCACCGTCATCAGCGTCAGCGGCTTGAATCTTTTGACTGCAACCGACGTGCGCATCGGCGGAGCGCCAGCGAGTTTTACTGTGGTGTCGAACAGTGAGCTAAAGGTGACCGTGCCGGACGGAGCGACCACCGGGCCGCTGCGGGTCATCACCACTTCCGGCTCGGCGGAGAGTGCAACTGATTTCTTCGTGGCGGCGCAAATTCTGAGCTTTCAGCCTGACCATGGCGCGCCTGGAACGGTCGTGACCGTCCAAGGCGTCAATTTCACCGGTGCCATCGCGGTCCTCTTTGGCGGGACCGAGGCGCAGTTCACCCTGGCTTCCCCGACGCAGATTCGAGCCACTGTCCCAGCCGGAGCGGTTAGTGGCCGCATCAGCATTGCCACGCCAGCTGGCTTCGCCATGAGCAGCGGCTCCTTCTTTTTGCCTCCCCGCGTTTCGAGTTTCAACCCGCCGAGTGGGCCAGAGACGACCCAGGTGACCGTGGTGGGTGACAACTTGCTCGGGGCGACCTCTGTTCGGTTGGGTAATGCTGACGTCCCGTTCGTTGCGTTGTCGCCAACCGTCGTGGTGGCGACCATCCCAGCCGGTGCCGTCAGTGGGCCGATTACCGTGACGACGCCGGGGGGGGCTGCGACGAGCGATGACAGCTATTATGTCGGTCTCTTTGGCGATTTGGGCGTCAGCTTGATCGCTTTGCCGGATCGTGTTGCCGTGGGCGATTTCCTTCAATACACCATTACCGTCACGAACCGAGGTCCGTTGGAAGCGTCGAGCACCGTCCTGACGGATCGATTGCCCGCGGGAACGGTGCTGCTTCTGTCACCGCCCGATTGTATCGAAGTCAACAATGTGGTTACGTGCCAGTTGGGGACTGTCCCCGGCGGGTCGGCCGTCTCCATCCGCCTCTCGGTGGTCATCGCCGCGGGGACGTCCTTCACGAATTTGGTGGAGGTCACTTCCGGTCGGGCGGATCCCCGGTTGACCGACAACAGCCTGTCCTATGTCACCCCCAATGCCGCCACCCCGCCGCCGGACG
The DNA here is from genome assembly GCA_046346765.1 of Verrucomicrobiota bacterium. GTDB lineage: Bacteria > Verrucomicrobiota > Verrucomicrobiia > Limisphaerales > SIBE01 > JAXMHN01. Next base: position 130,767 of record JAXMHN010000001.1, read on the forward strand.
TCAGCCTGACGGCAACCCGCCTCGACAATGCCGTGCAGTTCTCCTGGCCGGCAACCGCGGACGGCTACCAACTCGAAGTCGCCCCCACCCTGTCCCCTAATCCACCGTGGACAGCTGTCGGGACTGCGCCGACCATCGTCAGTGGCAAGAAGACGGTGACCGTCATCATCTCTGGAATCAGCGGCTTTTACCGGTTGAGAAAGCCGTAGCCGGAGCCCGCGGAAGCGGCTATTACTCTTGGAGATGGCGCCGAGGGTAAGACACGTCTCGGCACAGTCATCGCTCAATGACCTGGGTGTATCGCACGTTTGTTCGGCCTTCGCTCTTCGCGCAGGATTCCGAGTCCATTCACAATTTCACGCTCAAAACGCTGGGAACGGTCAGCCGGCACCGCCTGTTCTGTGAAGTTCTCGCAGCGTTCTTTGCGGCTCCGCCTTTGCCAGTCAAGTTGTGGGGGTTGTCCTTCCCGAATCCCGTCGGCCTGGCCGCGGGCATGGATAAGGAGGCCGAGGCGGTGCCTGCCTGGCGGGCGTTGGGATTTGGCTTTTCAGAATTGGGGGCGGTTACCTGGCACCCGCAGCCCGGGAATCCGATCCCGCGCGTCTTCCGGGCAATTCCGGACTCCGCTCTCGTCAATCGAATGGGCTTTAACAATCACGGAGCCGAAGCGATGGCTGCAGCCCTGGCCAAATGGCGAATCGAGGGTTATTGGCCCGATCATCCGGTTGGCATTAATCTGGGCAAATCCAAAATTACCCCGCTCGAGCGCGCAGCGGAGGATTACGCCGCATCCTTCGAGGTTCTTTGGCCGCACCTGGACTTTTTCGTGGTGAATGTCAGTTCGCCGAATACTCCGAACCTCAGGCAGTTGCAGGACAGAGGCGCTTTGGATGAGATTCTCGGGGCCCTCCAGAACCTCAACACCAAACTCGCCCTCGCGGCCTCGGAGTCTTTAGCGTCCAACGGGCCCTCCATGGCCCACCAGGCGAAGCCCGAACCCACACCCATTTTGGTCAAGATCGCTCCAGATCTTGCCTTCGAGGCGATCGATGAGATCCTGGAGTTGGCGCCGGTTCGCGGGATAGCCGGCCTGGTCGCAACGAACACAACTCTCGCCCGGCCAGAACCTCAAGATCCGCGACTGCGCTCGATTTATGCCGAAGCTGGCGGTCTGAGCGGCAAACCGTTGCAGGCACGCAGCACGCAGATCATCCGTCACATCTATCGGCAGACCCAGGGGCGTCTGCCGATTATCGGGGTCGGTGGGATTTTTAACGCAGCCGACGCCTGGGAAAAGATCCGGGCTGGCGCCTCCCTTCTCCAAGTCTACACCGGACTGGTCTATGAGGGCCCCGGAGTCGCCCGGGGAATCGTCAGTGGTTTATTGGATCAATTGGAGGCTGCAGCCCTCCCCAGCCTCGAGCAAGCCGTCGGTTGCGATGCTAAACCCAAGTAGATCTGCTCCGTCCGTCCGACCGAGGGATAGCGATCGAGAGCTTTATCAACGACGCGCCGCATGTGTTCGAACCACCAATGGGCCCGGCTCTGTTGACGCTGGCGGCGTAGAGCGGGCGCAGCCGACATGGTTTCGGTGAGAGTGAGTTCCAATTGAGGTTTCATGGTGAACGTTTTCGCGAAGCCTATCACCATTACTTGGACAAAGGCTGTCCAGGGTGGGGAACTTTCGAACTGGTATCCTCCTTTCGGCCTGACCGGCGACCAACTGGGCCGGGACCTTCTCGGATTATGAACCCTATCAGAGACGAGAAAGGGATGGGTAAAGAGCGGTGTTCTGATCAAAGCGCGGGCCGGGGTCCGGAATGTAAATTGCTTTTGATTCAGACCTTGTCTCTTGTTGGCAGAAAAGAGTGGGACTACCGTATGACCGTGAAGCACCGCGCACTCAGCCAGGCTTGGCTCCGCTTGGTCTTGGCTCTGTTGATTACCGATTTCACTTTACTCGTTTGCGGCCAACCTGAGACGAAGTATATTCGGCTGCGGAACCAGCTCATTTCGACACCCTCCGCCAACCGGGCTCAAGCCGGTTTGCAGAATCATGCACGCGAAGCGCCAGTGTCAGGCCTTTACTTGATTCAGTTCGACGGACGGTTCCAGGCGGGATGGCGCGACCAGCTTCGCAGTTTGGGCGCCGACTTGGTGAGCTATGTGCCGGACGACGCCTTCGTCGCCCGAGTCCGCAACGCCCAACTTGCGCAACTCCGGAGCCTTCCATTTGTGCGGTGGGTTGGCCTTTACCGAAGCGAGTTCAAAATCCATACTGGCTTGCCGCGGAGCTTGAGCACGAACAGCCCCAACGGAGTCGTGGCGGTGAGTCTGCTGCTTTCCCCCCAGGCGACGGCGGCTGAAGTTGTCGCGGCCAAAGACGGGTTGCGCCAAGCCAGGATCCAATCCCGCACCTCTCTGGGGACGATTCTGAGAGGCGAAATAACCGCGGCGGGACTGGGCCGCCTCGCTCAGTCCGACGCCGTGCTCTGGATTGAGCCGGCTCCGCGGATGAAGCTCATTGACGAAGTCTCGTCCAAGATCGTCGGCGGCGGCGAGATCCCGGAGTCGCCGGTTGACCCAAATGGCGGATAGGACGACGACCCCTTCGACATTTTCAACCTCGCCGGTGCCAAACCGGCGGCGCCAACGCCTGGCATTGATCCGATCCACGCTACCGTCACGCAGCAATTGGGCTATGACGGGCGCGGAGTGGTTGTGTCGGTGGCTGATAGCGGGGTTGAACAATGGCGATGCCGAAACGATGCATCCGGATCTGGCGGGTCGGGTTGACGCGTTTCTGTATTATGGGACGCTCGAGGACGCGGCCGATGAACACAGCCACGGGACGCACGTTACGGGCATCATCGCTGGCAATGGGGCGACCGGCGAAACCGACGAGGTCGGCACGCTTTATGGCCTCGGGGTCGCGCCGCAGGCGCACATCGTTGTTCAGCGTGTTTTCGACGCCACCGGCCAAGATGAGCTGCCGGAAGCGGAGACATTGACCCGCGACGCCGTCCGAGCCGGAGCAGTTATCGGTTCGAATAGCTGGGGAGATGATGTCCAGGGAAGATATGACCTCAGTGCCGCGCAATACGATGCCCTGGTCCGCGATGCCGATGCGCAAACGCCCGGCGATCAGCCGTACATTCTGGAGTTCTCCGCAGGCAATGCCGGCCCGGGGCTGCAAACGATCAATAGCCCAGCGGTCGCCAAGAACGTGATCGCGACGGGGGCTTCACAGAACGAACGATCCGATTTTTTCCTTTACGCCGATGGGATGGAGGCGATGGCAGATTTCTCCAGCCGCGGGCCCTGTGAAGACGGGCGGATTAAGCCGGATCTGGTCGCTCCAGGCACGTGGATTGCCTCCCTCCAATCCGAGTCGGCCAGCGATGAAAACGCCTGGGCGCCCATTTCTGCCAATTACCAGTATCAAGGCGGAACAAGCCAAGCTGGGCCGCATGTCTCCGGCGGCGCTGCTGTTTTCGTGCAGTACTATCGAGAGACGCATGGGAATGCGACTCCGTCGCCGGCGTTGGTCAAGGCCGCGCTGATCAACTCTGCCACCGACATGGACGACTCGGTCGAGACGGGTCCGGTTCCGAACTTCGATGAAGGCTGGGGCCGTTTGACCCTGACGAACATCATCGGTTCCCCTCGACATGTGGAGTACGTCGACCAAACCGAGTTGCTCAGCACCAGCCAGCAATTCGAACTCCGCGTCATCGTCGCCGGCTCGGAGGAGCCGCTGAAGGTGACTCTGGCCTACACCGATGTTCCAGGCCTGCCCGCCGCCCTGCCCGCTTTGGTCAATGACCTCGACCTGGAAGTGATAGGACCGGATGGGAAAGTCTACCTGGGCAACCAGTTCCTCGATGGCGAGTCCGTCGACGGAACAAGTTCAACCGACAGTATCAATAATGTCGAAGCCGTCCACCTGAGCGCACCTGTGCCGGGCGATTATCTGATCCGCGTCCGAGGTCGCAATGTCGTCCAGGATATTCATCATCGGGACGGCGTGACGGCTCAACAGGACTTTGCCTTGGTGGTTTCCGGTGACGTGCCGGCGCCTGGCGTTGGCATCGTCGTCCTTGACCGGTCCGCGTATACCGCGCCGAGCGTGGTGCATCTGAAATTGATCGACACGGATCTGGCCGGGCAGCCGACGGCCAGCGTGCGGGTCAAGAGTTCGACAGAAGTAGCCGGCGAACTGATCGTTCTGCGCCAGTCGAACCCGCTGGGGATTTTCACCGGGAGTGTGGAAACAGCCATCGGTCCGGCGTCGGCGGACGGCCGTCTTCAAATCAAAGATGGGGACTTCATCGAAGTCAGCTACGCCGATGCGTCCACCACAACAACTCGAACCGCCACCGCTGTGGCCGACCTCGTCCCGCCGGTCATCAATGGACTGAGTGTCACGAACCGTTTTGGGAAGGAGTTGATCAGCTGGGAAACTGACGAACCTTCCACCGCGGTCGTTTACTACGGGAGCGGCGCCAACCTTTCACTGACCAGCACCAACCGGTTCCTGGATACGGATCACGAAGTCGAACTCCAAGACCTGACCGGCAATGCGACTTACCGCTTCTACGTGGTTTCAATCGATGAAGCGGGCAATCAGTCGACCAATGACAATAACGGTCAATTCTACAGCTTTGTGGCGACACCTGCCGCAACCGTCTTGTTGGTCGACGATTTTGGACCGGACCTTCTGTTTGATAGCGAAACGGTGCCCTTGAGCACTTACACCGATGCGCTTGATCAAACCCACTTGAGCTACGAGGTCTGGGACCTGACCGATCCAGCCGCCACCTCGCCGACGGCGGATGATCTCAAACCTTTCCGGGTGGTGATCTGGCGAGTGTCCGACAATTTATTGGGCAACGAGACGCTGACTCCGGCGGAGCAGACCGCGATCACCACTTATGTGAACGGGGGCGGCTCTCTGTTCATGGCTTCCATGGAGTTGCTCAGCCGCTTGGGCGCCAATTCTGCGTTTCGAACTAATGTGCTGCAAGTGCAGAGCTTCGCGGAGGACGTCGGCGTCGAGTTCACCGTCGGTCGGGAAAACGATCCCATCTCCGAAGACATGGAACTGAGTCTCGATTATTCCGGCTACGACAACGAAATTCTGCAGCTCATCGGCGAAAGTCCGAACAAAGCCGATACAATGACGATTAGTTCCAACGCTGCGCCCGTGTTCGTCGATGGCTTCGGCGATGGCATTGCCGGCTTGCGCTATCCGCGCACGGGCTTGGATAGCACCGGGCGGGTCGTGTTCCTTTCCTTTCCCTTCGATGCTGTCCCGGAGAGCGGAGATTCACCCGATAACCGAACGGTCCTGATGCGGAGGATCCTCAGCTTTTTGGCGCCGGGCTTGGGGGGATTGGGAACGCTGACGCTTGACCGCGGGGCTTACACCTTGCCTGACTTGATCACCATTGAAGTGGCTGACTCCGACCTGGCCGGTCAGGGCCGCACGACCGTTCGATGTTTCAGTTCGAGCGTGACGAACGGGATTGCCGTCGTTCTGACCGAGACGGCCCGGCGGGGCCTTTTCCGCGGCCAGGTCAAAGTGGATCCCGTCGGGGCGGCGCCGTCGGTTGGGCAGTTACTGGCCAAGCCCGGAGATGCCATCTGGGCCGAGTACCTGGATACATCGAGCGGTTCGACGGTAACCGACCAGGCGGTCGTCGATGTGCTCGTGCCGACCATTTCCGACATCGAGGTGGAACCTGATTACGAACAGGCTTTTGTCTCGTGGAATACATCGGAGCCCACCGACGGGCTGGTTCAGTATGGCGAGTCCACGTTCCTGGGACGGACCGCTTACAGCGCCGATCTGAGCGAGTCGCACGAACTGACGCTGGTCGCGTTGCAACCGGACCGCACCTACTATTACCAGATCGTCAGTCGCGATCATGCTGGCAATAGCGTCATCGATGACAACCACGGCGACCTCTACACTTTCCGGACGCTCAAGCCGCTTTCGCCGCCGTGGTTTGACAATCTGGATTCCGGAGGCAACCAGCACGAATTGGATGGTGGAGAATGGCGAGGGCGGCGTCGCTTCCTGGAGCCTGGGCGTTCCCAACAATGGTCAGGAAAGTCAGGCCCATTCCCGCCGAACGCTTGGGGCAGCAACTTGAACGGAGACGGTATCGATTTTGCCCAGACTACCCTGATCAGTCCAGCCCTTTACCTCGCTGGCGGCAATCAGGCCAAGCTGCGCTTCTGGCACAGCTACGACTTCTCCGAACGCTCCGAATTCGATATCATTGAAAGCGGCGGAGTCTTCATTTCCACCAACACCGCCACCGAAGCGGTTTTGCTCAAGCAGTACGACGATCTGAACGGCGGATGGGAGGAAGAGGAGATCGACGTATCCCCTTACATCGGGCACGTCGTGCAGTTTGTTTGGGTCTACGAACTGCTCACCTTCGAGGGCAATCCTAGGCCCGGGTGGCTCGTGGATGACATCTCCGTCACGGTCACGAATCTGCTGCTTGGCTCGATTCGAATTACCAACAACGTTGCCCAAGCCAGTGTGACTTTGACCGGGCCGGTGACGCGCACCGGCCAGGGAGCTACTATCCTGTTCACGAACATCCCAGCCGGCCAATACGTCGCAACCTTCACTGCGGTCCCCTTCTACTCGACGCCCCCACCCCAAACCAACGTCCTGACGACAAACACGATCGTCTTGCAGGGCAACTACACCTTTGCTGATGCCAATCGCAATGGCATCTCCGACGCCTGGGAACAACAGTACTTCGGTCAAGTGGCCGCTTCGCATCCCCCGCAAACGGACTCGGACGGCGATGGTTCGAGCGACTACGCGGAATTCGTTGCCGGGACGGATCCGATGGATGCCCTGTCCAACCTGGAACTGTCTCCTCCCATTAAACTGGCGGCCGGAAGCTATCAAGTGACCTGGCCGGCCATGCCCGGTCACAGTTACCGGTTGCTCAGCAGCACCAATGCGTCCACCTGGACGCCCGTGACCGGATGGATTCGGGCCACCGCCAGCCAGCTTTCCTACAACTTGTCACCCAACGCGCGCAACGGGCCGCTCTTCTTCCGAGTCGAGGCCGTGCCTTAGCGGCCCCGCCGCGGTGGACGACTGGTTTTCGCCGGGGCGCCATGTCCGCTGGCCACCTGACCGGCCCGCTTCGGGAATGCCCACGCCTTGCCGCAGCGTTCGCCCATCCATCGAGCTGATGGCTTAGTGAGTCGCTGCCCGGGCGAGCTCGTCCTCAGCTTTCGCTGACTTCGGCGGCGGATGGAAGAAGAGCGCCAGGATCAGCGACGCCACGACGGCAGTCGCCAGAGGGACGAGGAACAGACTACGGAAATCGGTCACGCCGTTTGTCGTAAAGACCTCCTGCATGAGGGCGGGGCAAACCGTGTTTGCCACCAGGGCGCCCACCCCAAAAATCATGATATTAAACAATCCTTGCGCACTCGCGCGGATATCGGTCGGGAAGTATTCATCCACGAAGATGTAAACCGTCGCGAAGAAGAACGCATAGCAGATGCCATGGATGATGTTGACGGCAACGATCAGCGTCGTCATCTGGGGGAAGAAAGCGAAAATCGCAAAGCGCAGAGCGTGCCCCAGAATTCCAATGATCATGGTGGTTCGCCAGCCGAGCGCCCGTAAGGTGGCTCCCAGGATCAACATGGTCAGGATCTCCGCTACCTGTCCGATGCTCATGACGGGCATGATCCAGTTGCCTGGGATGCCGACGGCCGGGCTGGCCAGGAACACGCCTGTCCAATTGAAGTAGGCATACAAGACGAAGGCATCGAGCAGGGCGACGATCCAGAGAACGAGGACATAGGGGTGGCGGAGTAAACGCATGGCCTCCAACCACGCCAATCGGTCGGCGCCGGTGGGCTTTTTCGGCGGCGTATGCGGCAAAGTGAGGCTGTATAGCGCCAAAACGAACGAAACGACGCCGGACACCACGTAAGTCCATCGCGTCGCGTTCTGCAAGGCTGGCCCGGTCAAGCCGGAGCCGAGAACGGTGCCCAACCAGTTTACTATTCCCTGTGGATTGGCCGCCTGCACCTTGTCCCAATCCACGAGAATGAAGGTGAACGGCCACGCCGCCAGGATCCAACCGATCGTGCCGCCCATGCGCACTGGGCCAAACTCCTTCTGCGGATCTTTAATATGAGCAAACGCAATCGAATTCACGATCGACAGCGTCGGCACGTAGAGCAGGCAATGGACCGACATCAGCAAAAAGAAGGGCCAGAACGATCGGGTAAAAGCCAGTCCAAGGACGGCAGCGCCTCCGACCAGGTGGCTAAAAGCCAGGAACTTTTCCGCGGCGAATGTCCGGTCGGCGAATTGATTGCTAAAAAAGATGCCGACAATAGCGGAGATAGGAAAAGCATTGAGGACAAGCGACTGCTGGCCCGGAGTAAATCCCAAACTGGGCAGGTAGCCATAGATCAGCGGCAGCCACGCTCCCCAAATCACGAACTCCAGGACCATCATCAGGAAGAGGCGAAAGCGGATGTTTGCGTTCATAGGCTGCGAATCACTGGACGCAACGCAAACCCGAGAAGTGGCTCGCGCCGCACGACCGGTTTTCCGGTCTGGCTATTTGTTTGAACGGCAGCAGTTTATTATAGCAGGGTCGACCCAGGCAAGCAGTTTGCGCCACTCCCCTTTCGGCTTTGCTCCCGCCCAGGCCATTGGCATAATCTCGCCCCATGCGCGTCGCCTTTAAGGAATGGGCTGTCGTGGTGGATGCACTCGGTGCCGGCCAGCAGATCCTTATCCTCCGCAAAGGCGGCATCAGCGAAGGACGCCGTGGATTCCAGGTCGAACACGCCGAGTTCTTTCTCTTTCCAACCTTCTTCCACGAGCAACGCGACGCCATCCTGCAGTCAGCCCGCGAACGCTACGATGCCGTCCACCCGTCTCCTCCTTCGCCAGCCGTCGTCCAATTGAACTTCTTCGCTCATGTCGTCGCGTGGGGGCGATTGGATTCCCTCGCGGCCGGCGAGCGGTTTCAAGGCCAGCACATTCTCCGCAACGAAGTCGTCGCCCAGCGATTCCAGTGGGGCAAAGAGAAAAACATCTACGCCATGGCCGTGCGCGTCTTTCGCCTCGCTGAGACCGTTCATCTACCCCTCTCCCCAAGTTACAGCGGCTGCAAATCCTGGGTCGACCTGGAACAGGAAATTCCCACGGACAGCGCGACGCCTGTTCTCTCGAAAGAGGAGTTCAACGCCCGGCTCGACGAGTTCCAAGCCGCTTTGGCTTCGCCGGACGCTGAACAAAAGGGACCGATGCCCTGATCTCGCCGTGAGTCTTCCTCCTCTCATCCTGGCGTCAGCTTCTCCTCGTCGAAGCGAGCTGCTCGCCGCTTTGCACCTGCCTTTCCGGGTGATTCCAAGCGATGCCGCCGAAATCCATGAAGCGCAGCTCACGGCCCGTGAACTCGCTCAGTTAAACGCCTATCGCAAGGCCCGGGCCGTCGCCAAGCGCTACCCTGATAGCCTGGTGCTCGGCGCGGACACCTTGGTTTATATGGGCACCGAGCTGTTCGGAAAGCCGCGAGATCTTCCCGAGGCTCGTCGGATGCTCGCTCGCCTGCAACACAACAGCCATGAAGTGGTGACCGGCATTTGCATGGTTCACCTCCGCGCCCACCAGGAGCGATTGCTGGTGGAGTCCACCGTTGTTCGGTTCAAGCCACTGTCCCACGAAGCCATCGATCAGTATCTTCATTCGATCAACCCGCTGGACAAGGCCGGCGGCTACGCCATTCAGGAGGGTGGCGAGGTTCTGGTCGAATCACTGGTCGGTTCTTACTCCAACGTGGTTGGCTTGCCAGTGGAACGCTTAAAAACCGAACTGGAGCGCTGGTCATCGGACCAAAGCCCAGCTCGGTAAGCCGCGCTGGGTGGCTCCTGGCGTTGAAAGGCCGGGGTAGCGGCACATCGACTCGCGCTTGACAGCTGCTGGGAACTGGCCTACGCTGTCATAGTGTCATAGGACAGACGACTGAGTATGCTCCTCCAGCTCAACTTCAAATCCGGTAAACCCGTTTACCTCCAAATGGTCGACCAAATCAAGTCCGCCGCCGCTTCCGGCGCCCTTCAACCCGGTGAACCGCTCCCTTCTATCCGTCCATTGGCCGAACAGCTGCGCGTCAACCGCAACACAGTTGCCAAGGCGTATGCTGAACTGGAAAACCAGGGCATCATCGAGACGGTTGCCGGGAAAGGGTGCTTCCTCAAATCGAACCATTCGCCGTTCAAAAAGGAAGTTTGCCAACAGCTGCTCGCCCAGGAAATCGACGCTGCCGTTGTGCAAGCCCATCACCTGCAAATCGATAAGGAGGAGTTTCTTCGTCTCGCCAATGAGCGTTATGACCTGTTCGCCGGCAAACGAGAACTAGCCTTGACTACCGCATGACCCTGGCTCTGCCATCACCCCTGAGCGGTTCTTTCCCAGTCCCCAGCAACGATCTGCCATTTCCGCAACTACTTGCAGCTGTATGAAAGATCAACATCTTGTGATTGATATCGCGCACCTGTCTCGACGCTACGGCCGCCATGAAGCGGTGGATGGCCTGAGCTTGGGTGTCCGCCGCGGCCGATGCTATGGCTTCTTTGGGCGCAATGGAGCCGGCAAGACCACGACGATCAAGTGCCTGCTCAATCTGCTTCGTCCCAGTAGCGGCTCTATCCGGGTGTTTGGATTGGACTCCGCCCGTGAAGAACTGGCGGTTAAGTCGCGGCTCGCTTATGTCCCTGATGCGGTGGCCTTTTACCCGTGGATGACCGTGCGCGAGACGCTCGAGTATCTCGCCGGTTTCCGCGGCCATTGGAACCGGCAGATGGAGCAGGACCTTCTCCATCAGTTTCGTCTCGATCCGGGCCAAAAGACAGGCGCGCTTTCGAAAGGGCAAAAGACGCAGCTGGCCTTGATAGCCGCTGTGGCGCCGGAGCCGGAACTGTTGATCTTGGACGAACCGACTTCGGGACTGGACCCGATCGTGCGTCGCGAATTCATCCAAACGATCATCGGCGCTTACCAGGAGAGCGATCCGGACAACCGCACGGTCTTTGTTTCGACTCATTTGATCAGCGAATTTGAGGGGTTGATCGACGAGTTCACCATCATCGACCAGGGCAAAGAGATCCTTACGTTGGCGGCCGACGCCGCTCGGGAACGGTTCCAGCGTGTCTACGCCCGGTTTAGGGAGGAACCGCAGCGATTAGATCTGGGGACGGCAAGGCGCGTCAGCCAAACGGGCCGGGAGGTGGAAGTGATCGTCCATGAGGACAATGCGCGCGTGCTTGATCGGCTGCAGTCCTACGGCCCCGAGACGTTAAGGACAGAGGCGCTGAGTCTGGAGGACATTTTCGTTGCGGCTCTGAAAGAGGAGGCGGCGCTATGAACCCGAAGGCCGAAGCATCCAAGTGGGACTTCCTGAGGCCGGGACACCATTTTTCCTTGCTGCCGCCGCGCATCCACAAGGAAGTCAGGGCTATCCTGCTCAGTTGGATCCTGGCTTGGTTTGCCCCTTGCGTGGTGATTGCGCAGGGAGCCAGCGACCGAGCGACGAATGAGACTTGGCTGGTGTGGATCGCGTGCACCCTGTACGCGGTCTCGGCTGCGTTCCTGGTGGCGAGCTTGTTCGGCATGGAATTCAGTTGTCAGACGATGCGGCTCCTGCTCAGTCAGCCCGTTTCACGCGCCGCTTGCATGCTTCGAAAGCTGGGTTGGGCAGCGCTTGGCCTCTGGACCAGCGCGTTGCCAGTTTTGTTCTTTGCCCGGTTCCTCGAAGACCCCGATCCCGCCACCTTGCTTTGGCCTGGGACGCCGGCGACGAACCCTGCCGATCACTTGGCGGTCGACTTGGGCGGCGCTGCCTGCAATGCGTTTTGCCTCGTGCCTTTATTTTGTTTGTGGACGCGCAATGGCTTGGCTGGCGCCGTCTTTTCCTTAATTGTGCCCGGGCTGCTTTGGTCGCTCCTGGTTAGCACGCCCTGGTTTCTGCCGTCGCTCGCCTTCTTGTGGGGCATCGGTCTGATGTTGGGCTGGCAGGCTTTTCTTCGGTTTGAGGATGTGGAACCGTCGGCGGCCCTGACTGCCAGATTGCCGCGCTGGCTTAAACCGCGCGCAAGTCGGTGGCGCATTGCTGCCAGCTCGCCGGGATGGCTGGCATCCCTCATCAAAAAAGAGATTTGGCTGCAGCGGCTCGCCTTGTTGCTGGCCATTGTGTTTAGCGCTGTCTTGCTGATCAGCTCGGCCAGTGCTTCGACGACGCAGCCGCGCCCACTATTTCTCGGTTTTGGGATCATTGTTTATCTGGTCATTATCTCGTTGTTGATCGGCGCGCTCTCCTGCAGCGAGGAACGGGAGTTGGGCACTTTGGAATGGCAGCTCACCTTGCCGGTACGCTGTCGAACGCAATGGTTGATTAAGGTAACGATTGCCCTTGGGTTAAGCCTGGGACTTGGCGTGGGGTTGCCACTCGGGTTGCTGCAACTTCCGATGCTTCGTGATGTGTCTCAGGAGTGGCGATTTACGGTAAGCGGGAGCCTCTGGTTGTCTGCGTGGCTGACCGGCCTCAGCTTGCTGGTCTCTTCCCTTTGCCGGACGACGCTGCGTGCCATGCTCGTGTCGACCGCCCTGGCCGCCGCTTTCTATGTCGTCCAGAGCGGCTTCTCGTTCACGGACGGGTCTTTCTTTGGCGGACCAGCGCACGATTCGATGCCGTGGTCTTCTTGGATTCTCCGCGGGAGCGCGCTTGCCTTGGTCCTATGGGTGGGTTTCCCAAACTTCCGCCGAGTGAACCGGGTGGCTTCGCTTTTCAGCCTGACGTGACCAGCGGCACATTTGGTCCAATCAACTAGCCCTCCGTTCCCGCTACCGTCAGAATGATACTCCGCACATCTGTTCTTACCCATGCGTGGAATGGGGTGTGGCTGGCTGGCGCCTGGCTGGCGCCTGGCTACCACTGGCTGGCGCGAGCCAGGGTTATGCGAGCAGGGAGCGAGGCAGCAGGGAGCGGGGCTCACTCGTCGAAGGGTCTTCATACGGAGGGAGCTAGCTAAGCTAAGCTAAGCTAAGCTAGTGTGCTGTCCCTTAAGTCCGTAAGCTTTTGTTGCGCTCAAATGAATCGCAGGCGCGGGCGGGACGAAGGAGCATAGCCGCAGGATTCTCGTCCACTCAGGCCGGTTCCGCGTCGAGCTCGACGCCGAGCAGTAATTGACGATTCAAGAGCCGCGTGTTGCCAGCCTCATTCACGACGATGACGGTTCGACGATCCGGATGAATCCAGACGTAATCGGGGTGGGGAACTCGCATCTTCTCGCCGTTCGGAAACAGAACGGAAAAAGGCTTGAAGGGAGATGCGTTGACCAACTCGCGCAACCGTTCCACGTTCACAGCTACCATTAACATGGACTTGCCAGATCTTACAAGTGGCTCATAGGAAGGGCCGGATGAGCCAAAGGCAGGAGGGCGCCCTAATCTTCGTGCCGGCGGTGGCCGTGATGGTGCCGGAAGAGCCTGGCCCGGTTGGCATAGAGATACCAGACGATAAAGACATTAAGGGCCATGATCAAAAAGACCGTCTTCGAAAAGTGATGGAGGAGATCGAAGACCTCGATGGGCACGAAGAAGGCGGATTCGCCGATAGCCAGATATCCAGCCCAAGTGACGCGGAACATAAGGCCGATGCCTTCGACGAGGGAGAACAGGCTGTAGATGGCGGTTCCTGCTGCGACCCAGAGGACGTTCGCTTCGGTGAGACGGCCGACCCGGACCGCGAGCTCGCTGAAGAAGCGCTTCTCCGGGTTGAGGCGGAGGTGGTGCAGCAGCTGCCGGTATTCATCCGGCAGGTTGTTGTCCGAGAGCGTATAAGCAACAAACGCCATCGAGAGGAAGAGCAGACCCTTGAGCAGCTTGATCAGGACGATGGCGTAGAGTGTCGGTGCGCGTGAGTTGGGTTCGGCCATTACCTGACTTTCTCGAGGAGCACCGGCAGTAGTTCGTCGATTTTAATGCGGACTTGTTGCATGGTATCGCGATCGCGCAGAGTTACTGTGTCCTTCAATTCAGGGCCCTTCTCGCCGAGCGTATCGAAGTCGATGGTGACGCCGAAAGGCGTGCCGGCTTCATCCTGGCGGCGGTAGCGGCGTCCGATCGCCCCAGCATCGTCGTACCAAACACTAAAATACGGGCGGAGCAGCTCGTGCACTTGACGCGCCTTCTGCACCAGTTCGGGGCGGTTTTTGAGGAGTGGGAAAATGGCGACTTTGATCGGGGCGATGCGTGGATGAAAGCGCATCACAACCCGAGTCTCCATCTTGCCCTTTTCATCCGGAGCCTGGTCTTCACAATAGGCGTTGCAGATCAAAGCGAGGATGAGCCGGTCGACGCCGGCGCTTGGCTCGATGACGTGAGGGACGTAATTGCCCGTGGCCATGCGTTCAAAGAACTTGCGCGCTTCCGTCTCGGCTTCGACGCCGGCGTCGGCTTCGGCCTGGCCTTTCTTGAGAAGCGCTTCCCGCCTGGCCGAGGCATAGCGCTGCTGCAAGGCGGCTTTGCGCTCCGGATCGAGCTTGGTCCAAGCGGTTCGGAGGGCATCATCGAAATACTCCATGGACTTGCCAGAAAACTGCTGATGCTGGCTGAGGTCGAAATCGCCCCGGGCGGCGATTCCTTCGAGTTCCTGGGTGCCGAAGGGGAATTTATAGAGGATGTCGACTGTCGCCTTGGCGTAGTGAGCGAGTTCATCGGGCTTTTGCCAGTATTCCTCGAGGGAAGTGCGGGGCAGTCCGATATTCTCGTAGAATCGAAGGCGTTCCTCGACCCAGTACTTATGCCATAGCTCCCAACCCCAATTGGCTTGGGGCTCGCCTGGATGGCCACTGGCGGTGGCTGGGGCTACCGCCTCCGCCATCACCTGCACTGCTTCGTCTGGCGGGATGAAGAACTCCAGCTCCATCTGTTCAAATTCCCGGGAGCGAAAGGTGAAATTGCGCGGGTTGATTTCATTACGAAAGGCCTTGCCGATCTGGCAGATGCCGAACGGCACCTTCTGCCGGGAGACCTCGAGGACATTCTTGAACTGGGCGAAGATTGCCTGGGCGGTTTCCGGGCGGAGGTAAGCGACATTCTCGGCGGCTTCGACCGGGCCGACGTAAGTCTTGAACATAAGGTTGAACGGGCGCGCTTCGGTGAGGAGGCTGCCGTTCTCGGGATTGTAACGGGTGGTATTCTGGACCTTTTCGGTACGCTCCCCGAGCAGTTGAGGTCCATTAATGCCGCGTTCCTGGTAGTAGCGGCAGGCGAGTTTCCGGGCGCTATCCTCGGACTTGCCAGGTAGAACCAGCGCGGAGTAGGGCTCATTGAAGTTTTTGCGGCTGACCGGGTCCATAGCGCCATCGTAATGGTAGACGGTGCCGCTGAGCGGTTCGACCTGATCAGCTCGAAAGCGCTTCTTGGTCAAGAGGCAATCGACCATCAGATCGGTAAAAGTAGATGTATGGCCGCTGGCCTCCCAAATCCTGGGATGCATGATGATCGACGCTTCCAGGCCAGCAACATTGTCGCGTTGGGTCATGCTCCGCCACCATTGCTCTTTGACGTTGCGCTTGAGCTCGGCGCCGAGCGGGCCGTAATCCCAGAATCCATTGAGCCCTCCATAGATCTCGGAGGATTGGAAGACAAATCCCCTCCGCTTGCACAGGGAGACAATCTTCTCCATCAATTCGTTCACTTTAGGCTCAGCCATAAGAACATGACTGTTTGCGAACCGTCGCCGGATGTCAAGGAAGCCGGGCGCACGGGCGCACGTGGCGCACCTGGGATGGCAAGTGTCGGAGCATCGTGAAAGGGACTTCTTCCTGGCCCCTGTCGCCCGACGGGCGAGGGGTCCGCCAGGCGACTTATCCCAGTCGGCCGTTGGCTCGCAAAAACGCCTCGGCGCTGCAACCCACTTAGGGGACAGCACCCTAGGCCAACCCTAGGCCTTCATTCTCCCAATCAGCAGGGGCCGCTTGTCTTTAGGTTGAGGGCTCATCTGGGCGATGCTGCTTAGGAAGCTCACCTGCAATCTCTCAGCGTCGAATTGGCAGCTGATCGTGTCGTGATGCGGCGTTTCATAAAACCGCAGCACGACCTGAAAAGTGTGATCGCTGGTCCAAGTTCCACTGGCGGCGTATTTGGATTTGGTGCCGGGCTTCGGAGCGCCGCCGGCGACCAGACGCGGGGGCGTGCCGGGAAGGGCCGTCTCCCCACGTTCCCATTTCTCCAAGCCGCAGGGAATGACATATTCTCGGTCGGCGTCTCGAAATGTCAGGACGCAGCCCGCCTTGGTGAAAGTGAACGACGCCTGCTGCAGGCCCAACTCATTAGAGTCCAGCAGGAAAGGCTGGCCAGAGATCCTGGGGGCTACCCCCGAGCTGGATTGATGATGAGGCGGCACGAAAGCCAGTTGGCTGGCGATCTGGCGCAATTTAGCCTGGCCTGCATGATCTTCGGGCAGCGGCTTGTCCTTCATCGCGGGCAGGAGGTGCTTCCAGACGAGGTCCAACTGCTCTTGCATATTGGTGCTTTCGCTGGTGATTGCCACAACGGTATCCTGATCCGGCATCATGATGGTGAACTGGTTGAACGCGCGTCCCCCTGCACGGCGTTGTTGGCAGCGCCAAAATCCGATAGCAGTAGCCTTGTAGCCAATCGTTTTGCGAGTTGGGTCGAGAAGGCTTTTCCGGGAGAGGCTGCTGGATTTTGAAACTGGTGGCCTCCTGAACCCATTTGGCAGGGATAATTTGGCGCCCATCCCACATGCCCTTTTGGAGGAACAACTGGCCGAATTTCGCCAAGCCTTCCGTGCGGATGTTCAAACCCCAGCCGCCGACATTGATGCCGCGGGGGCAGGTTTCCCAAGTGGGGCCTTCGATTTGGAGGGGGTCAAACAAGCGCGGTGTCAGGTAATCAAGCACGGTAGCGCCAGTGACGCGTTGGACGATGGCGGAGAGCATGTAGGTAGCCCCGCTATTGTAGAGGAATTGGGTGCCAGGCGGATGGGTGATCGGCGCCGCCAGAAAAGTGCGCACCCAATTTTCTTCCTTGATCATGCTTTGGGTTGGCTCTTTTTCGCTGCCGACGGACATGGTGAGGAGGTCTTTGATGCGCAAGGCGCGGAGATAATCGCTGGGGTTGGGCGGGAGGTCATCGGGGAAGAAGGAGATGACGTGGTCGTCGACATTGAGTCGGTGTTCGGTGGCGGCGAAGCCGATAGCAGTGGAGGTGAAACTCTTGCTCATGGAATACATGGTGTGGTTGAGCGCCGGCCCATAGGGCGCCCACCATCCTTCCGCAATCACCTGCCCGTGCCGCACCAACATGAAGCTATGCCACTCATACTTTGTCCGCCCCACTGCCTCCAGAAAATCAAGCACTCCTGCCGTTGACACTCCCATCGATTCTGGCGTCGCCCGCGGCAACCCCCGTCCCTTGCCAGGGCGTGTCGCCGCACAACCTGGGACGAAAATGGTCAAAGCCAAACCAGCGGCGCCGAAGCCGAGTTGCTTTAGAAAAGTCCTGCGGTTGGGTGTCATGGAACGACAGCATCCAGAAATCAGGGGAGAAATTCAAGCGGAGGAAACGGGCCGCGGGCCGGAAGACCTGTCAGCCATGCCAGGCGAAGCGGCTTTACCGGCGGCGGGACCCTCTTGCGCCGCGGGGTGAGGAAAGAGCGGCTTCAACGAAAACGTTGACACGTGTCAACGTTTTGCAGGTCGTTTGCGTTGTGGATCTTGGGGAGGCATGTGCCGAGTTTGACCCCTTGGAAGCGATCGCCGGCCAGGCCCAACCAAACCTCAGGTTGGGCTCAACTAGCCCGGTCTGCTTTCGCAAACGACCGCCCAGCCAGGACAAGGGCGACTAAGACGAGACCTGCGCTAAAGAAAAAGCCTGCGCCCGGCAAGTACACCGGCGCACGGGAGCCGATGAAGTAGCCAAACAGTCGCGAAACGATGTAAGGGCCAATAATGCCGGCAATGCTCACCAAACTGGTCAGAGACCCCTGGACGCCGCCTTGCTCATCGGGACCGACCCCGCGCGAAATGAGTCCCTGAATGGATGGGCCAGCAATTCCGGCCAGCGAACCGACCACCAGAGTCGAGTAGATCATCCAGCTGTCGGTTGCCAACCCGTAGCCGATATAAGCGAAGACAGCCACGGTCAAACCAAACATGACTGCCTTTTGTTCGCCGATCCGCCGGACGATGATGCGGGTCAAGCCGCCTTGCACAATGGCCGCGGTCAGGCCAACAATGGCCAACGACACGCCGGTCTGACCGACGGTCCAATGGTAGCGATGGCTGGTGTAAAGCACCCACGTGGCCGGAACCGATTGGTGCGCCAAGTAGCTGAGAAAATAGGTCCCGGCTAAACCAAAAGCTGTGGGGAACCGCTTCAGATAAAGCAACGCGCCAATCGGATTGGAGCGCGCCCAACTGAAAGGGCGTCGGTTTTCGGGCGCCAGCGATTCTGGCAGGACCAGCCAGCCGTAGAGCCAGTTCAACAGCGTCAGGCCGCCCGCCACCAAACAGGGTACCCGCAACCCCACAGTCCCGAGCCAACCTCCCAGGGCCGGCCCGAGAATGAACCCAAGCCCAAACGCGGCCCCGATCAGTCCGAAATTGCCGGCGCGCTTCTCCGGGGGACTAACGTCCGCAATATATGCCGTGGCGACTGCGAAGTTGGCTCCGGTAACGCCGGCGACGAGACGACCGAGATAAAACCAGCCGATGCTGGGAGCGAACGCCAACAGAAAATAATCCAGACCAGAGCCGAATAATGAGGCCAAAACGACTGGCCGCCGCCCAAATCGATCGGACAAGCTGCCGAGTAAAGGCGCAAACAGGAACTGCATCAAGGAGTAGAGCGAGAAAAGCAAGCCGTAGGTGCTCGATGCCGCCGTCACGCTGCCTCCCTGCAGACCTTCGATCAGCCTCGGCAAGATCGGGATGATCAACCCAATCCCGAGAATATCGAGAACGAGGGTGATCAGGATAAACCCCAAACCTGGTCTGCGCGAAGTCACGAGATGGGTGAGTAGACTGGATTGGAAGCGCGGTGGCAAGGAGGCATCTCAGCGGCTCCGCCAGCGCTCGGGGTCTTGCCACTTGTCTGGCATCCAGCCTTCTTGCCGACAGCCGCGTCCGCCGCGCTGATCTTGCTTGCACTTATCAGCGGCTGTGATATTCTTCATTCGTTCAGTTCGTTCCCGGTTCAACCAACTTTATATGGCCAACGTCTGTTCTCGCTCGAACCTGAAGAAAAGCTGCGGACTCGCTCTTCTCGCCTTGGGCGCGATGGTGCTGGGCGGATGCCAGAGTGGGCCGACGCACGTGGGTCAAGGGACGACCGGAACGGGCTACCAATCTGCGGTTCGCCACGCCGCTTCTGCTTACGACTCTTCTTCGGATGCTCTGGAAGCGCGCCACCCCAACCGGGCGACGCGTGAGCCTCAGTTCATCCCGAATTAAGACGAGAGCACCTGCCGGCGCCGGTTTTTCCTCTCGCACGCTTGCCGAGGTCGGGCTGGACCTCAGCTTGTTTCCCCGCAAGCATGCTCTTGTGCGACGCTTCGTCTTCCGCCTCATCATTGTCGGATGGTTCGTGGGCGCGGCCATCGAGCCGGAGGCTGGGCTTTTCTCTCCGGATCCAGTCCGGGAAACGGTCGACGCGGTGGTCGCGCGGATGAAGACCCGACTGACCGAGGCGCAGCTGAATCGTCTCGATCCCGGGGAGGTGGAGGATTTCCTGACGCCGACGGAGCGTCGCACGCTTGCGACCGAACACATTACGTTTCAAGTCAACGTGCCGGTTAGGGTTTCAATCGTTCGGGATGCGGAGCTGAAGATGGAGCCTTTTTGGTTGCGCGAAGACGGCTTTCGGCCGGCCGGCGTGGATTTGCCGGTGGGCCGGGCGCGGTTTGATGTCTGGGAGCGGGATTACCCGGCCGGACGGATCGGCCTGGGTGTCAACTCGCTGGCTGGGGGACACCGACATTACTTCGTCCTGCTCCGAGCCAATACGACCTCGCCTCCGCTGCAAATAACCCATTTGGGACCTGCCGGATTGCGCGCGGAACCGTTTGTGCCCGGAGTGCTGCCTTATGTCGATCGCGATGAGGTGATTGATTCAATCCCAGCCGGCTTGACCGGCCGTCTCATCATTCGGACGTCAGGGAAAACGGCGGATGCGGGCAAGCTGCTCCATCTCTTTCGCTGGACGGATTTCCCCAGTTCCTCACGGCCGGACCAGGTGGTGTTGACGTGGAGCGAGGACCCAAGAACGACCCAAACGATTCAGTGGCGCACCGGTCCCAAGGTTCAGCGGGGCTATGTGGTGTTCGAGCCGAAATCGGTTTTCGATCATGCGGGCAGTTTCCGAATGGCGCCTGTCCAGGCTCGCACCGAACGGCTGGTCGATCACTTGTTGAACGATCCAGCGGTGCTGCGCCACACCGCGGTGCTCCGCGGATTGGCGCCCGGCACGACTTACGTCTATTCCGTCGGGACGGGCCTCGCGACCAACTGGAGCGCCCCGGTCGAATTCGACCGCCCCTGCGACGGACCAGCCGTTTTCATTCGTTTACCTAGGCGACGCCCAAAACGGCTTCGACCGCTGGGGGCCGCTTGCTGCAGCAAGCATTACAGGCGCGTCCGGACGCGGCCTTCTACATCATCGCCGGCGACCTGGTCAACCGGGGGCGCGAGCGCGACGAGTGGGATAGCCTCTTTCACTATGGGAGCCCGGTGTTTTCGCGTCGGCCGCTGGTCCCGGCGGTCGGCAATCACGATGCCCAAGGCGGTCGCCCCGGATTGTATTTGGATCAGTTGGAGCTGCCGAAGAACGGGCCGCTGCTGTTTGATCAGGAGCGCGTTTTCGCGTTGGAATACAGCAACGCTCTTTTTCTCGTCCTGGACTCGAATCTGCGGCCGCACCGGCAGACCGCATGGCTCGAGAGTCAACTCGGCCGGAGCAAGGCCTTGTGGAAGTTCGTCATCTATCATCACCCGGCTTACTCTTCCGCCCGCGCCCGTGACAACGCGGATCTGCGCGAGGCTTGGGCGCCGATTTTCGACCGATACCACGTCGATATGGCCTTGCAAGGCCATGATCACGCTTACCTGCGGACCTATCCGATGCGGGGCCAGCACCGGGTGGAAAGCCCGGCAGGCGGGACAACCTACGTCGTCGCTGTTTCGGGGACGAAGATGTATTTGCAGGATCCGCGCGATTACGCTGCAGTTGCGTTGACGAATGTCGCCACCTATCAGGTCCTGGACCTGGCCGGCCGAAGGCTGACTTACCGGGCTTTTGATGCGGCCGGACGGACCCGCGACGAATTAGTCATCGACAAGTGAGACGCGCCGCCGTCGTTCCGGCGCGGATCGACTGGATTGAGGCAGGGTGGGCTCTCCGAGCCCGCCGCTTCGAGCTGGGATGGGTGAACGAACGGACCGGAACGGCTCGCGGCGGAGCGCGAGCCTATTCAAGGCGCGAATCTACACCCAGTTCACTTCAAACGGAGCCGTTTCGTTTGCCACTCCAAAACTGCAGAGGCTGGTTTCGCGATCGAACTGCAGGGCCAACGGTTCACCTGACAGCTGCGGACGAACCGCCCGCGGGCAGTTTCGAAGCAGGACGCGCCATCGGCGCACATGGCTGCATCCGCGTCCTTGCGGCGCTTCAAAGCAAAGCCGGGTGCGGCGATTCCGTTTGCTCATGGAAAGACGGCGTTGATAGTAGACGCCTTTTTCGTAATCGCGCGAGAGACCATCATCTTCGTACCAGCTGAGATCGCCGCGATTGCCCGGCCAAAGATGTAGCGTCACCTCGTGTCCGGCCTTTTCGCCAACATACTGTTGCACCGGGAGGAACGGGATGATGGCGCCTGCTCGCACGTAGATTGGCATTGAGTCGAGATCAGCTTCCGCGAGGAGATGGGCGCCGCCGCGATGAGCCGCGCCGGTCCAGAAATCGAACCAGGTTCCTGCCGGCAAGTAGACGCTGCGGGCGGTGGCGCCCTGGCGGAGAATGGGAGCGACGAGCAAATCGGCGCCGAGGAGGAATTGATCGCCGGCCGCGACGGCTTTGGGATCGTTGGGGTAATGCCACAGGAGCGGGCGCATGACGGGAATGCCTTCACGGTGCGCTTCGCGAAACAACCCGGACAAGTAAGGGAGGAGTTGATAGCGCAGTTGTATAAACCGCCGGCAGATGGATTCGATTTTCGGGCCAAACGCCCACGGCTCCTGATCGATCGTCCCGATGTTGGAGTGATTGCGAAAGAAGGGAGTAAAGGCGGCCAGCTGGGTCCACCTCGCCAAGAGTTCACCGGTGGTATTATGGTGAAACCCGCCGACATCCGCGCCGCAAAAGGCAATGCCGCTTAAGCCGAGGTTCAGGAGCATCTGCACCGAGTCGGCCAAATGTTCCCAGGTTGAATCGTTATCGCCCGTCCAAACCAAAGCGTGTTTTTGCAGTCCAGCATAACCGGCGCGGGTAATCACAAAGGGCCGGCGGTTTGGGGCAGCTGCCAACGCGCCTTCGAACGAAGCCCGGGCCATCTCTGACCCATAAACATTGTGAACGCTGGCGTGACGGACGGCGGCCGGACCGACCTGATGCAGGCATTCACCGGGAAAGTCTTTGCCGGGAGCCGAAAAGTCGGCGGGCTCATTCATGTCGTTCCAAAAGCCGGCAATTCCGAGCCTTTGAAAGCGAGCCTGTTCCTCGCTCCACCAGGCGCGCGCCGCAGGGTTGAGGAAGTCAGGGAATCGAACTCGACCGGGCCAAACCTGGCCGAGGTAATCTTTTCGGCCGCTTCGATCTTTGACGAAAGCCTTGCGTTGCAGGCCGCGTTGCAGGACCGGGAACTTCTGATCATCCTTGACGCCTGGATCGACGATGGTCACGACTTTGAATCCGCTCTTGCCGAGCCCAGCGATCATCCGGCGCGGGTTTGGAAAGGTCCGGCCGAAGGTGAAGACGCGGTATTCATCCATGTAATGGATGTCGAGGTAAAGGACGTCGCACGGGATCTGCTTTGCTCGGAAGGTGCGGGCGATTTCTTCGACGCGCCGGCGGGTTTCGTAACTATAACGGCATTGCTGATAGCCCAAAGCCCATTGAGGCGGCAGGGGCATGCGGCCGGTGAGTTTGGTATAGCGGCGGAGGACATCCGGGCAGGTTGGGCCGAGGAAAAGGTAGAGATCGATTTCGCCGTTGCTGGCGGTCATTTTCCATTGGTCGAACGTGGTTTGTCCGAGATCCCATTTCTGGCGGGTGGGGTTATCCCAGAAGAGGCCTGCGGCCCGGCCATGCCGAAGGGAGAGAGCAAAAGGGACCGACAAATACATGTTGCGCAAGGCGGCGTGGACCGCGCGGGTATGTCCGCCCACGTCGATGTTCCAGAACTCGCGGATCAAGCCGCGCTTGTTGAAAGGGCCGCTGCTCTCGCCCAAGGCGAAGATGCTTTCCTTCTCCTCCAGCTCCAGGACAACAGAAGGCTCCGTGCCGGAGAACGCCGTGCCCCGCGGAGGGCTCGAAAAGACAACCTGACCGCCGCGGTCGCGCAACTGCCAGCCGCCGTGGGCAAATGTCAATTGGCCCTGGCTGGTCTGCACGCTCGCCGTCCCTCGATGCTGGCGCAAGTCGACCGAAACCTCGGGCCAGTCAGTTTGGCAGATGGCCCACGATGCCAGTGGCGAAAACGCTGGCCCATGAGTCATCCGCAAACGGAACAGATCGTCACTTAAGGCGCTGAGCTCGATCCGCTCGCTGTCGTTGTGGAGAAGAACGCTCTGCGCATGGTTGGGCGAGAGCGCTGCTGCCCTGGTTTGATTCGGCTTCGACATACTTGTTCTGGCCCGCACGATGAGAGGACTCTGGAAAAGGAGCGTTCGGGTGTCAATCCAGAGAGCCTTTCTCGAAGCAGGTCGCCGCCGAAGGCGAGGCGGCGACGATGGCGGCTTCTACTCGGGACTGAGGCGATAGAAGCGCGTTCCTGCCGCCCAAGGCACCAAGCGCGATTTGTCGCCCTCGTCGCTGACGGTGGCGCCATCGCTCGACTCAATCGTGACCGTCTGCACGCTTTGCCACGGCCCGCGCGCATCCGCGCTGCTGGCGCATTCAATTCGCCAGCGTGACCCTACCGGCCCGGCGACGTGCAAGGTGACGCCTCCATCGGGATCAGTTGCGATGGATGTGAATTGAGCTCTGGGCGCGGGAGCGGTGGAGGTGACGGCCCGAAGGCTGAGGTCAAAAGCAACATTGTCCCAATCGACCGCCCAGGCATTCTGCAGGACGACGGCAATCGCATTTAACCCGGGGTGAATCAAATCGGCGAACGGCGTGAGATCGAAATACTTGGTGGTATTGCCATCGCCGGTGACGGTGTCGATCCCGGTGGTCATGATCTCGGTCCCGTTCAAGAATAGGCGCAATGGGTAGGTGCGGCCGTTGAAATCGTCCGTGGCATTCGCGGCGAGGAGAAGCTCGTCGAATCCGTCTGCAGGCGAAGTGAACTCCCGGCGGAAGTAATAGGCCGGTTTCATCAAGGGAAGAGGAGTCGCGATGCCGGTGGTTCCGGTGCCGCCGCCGAACTTGGCCGGGGCTTCCGGCCAGCTGGAGGCATCAAAGCCGGGCGACTGCCAGCGCGCGACGGGTATGTCGATGGAGTAGCGCCAGGTCGCGCCGAAAGGAATCAACTCACGCCAGCGCGGGTCGCTCAAAAGCGGCAGCTCGCGAAAGAAGAGATTGTCCAGGTAGATCGACCCGGTCCCTGGTTGGTCAATCGTGTAGCGATGGCGCAGTTCCACGTTCGGAAACCCGTCCGGCATGACAAAGACCCGATTCGCATAAGTCCACGCGGTTGGACCAGTCCCAATCTTCCAGGGCGGCGTGAAGTAATATGGCCAGGGCGCCGCCGGAATGTCATTGGTGTTCTCGCCGGTTCGGGACGTGTTCCACTCCAGCCAATGCTCGGACGGTTGAGAAATGCCTTGACTCCGGAACCAGCCACCGAAGCTATAGAGTTTGCCCGGGCTGGTCCGGATGGCCGGTTCTGGAATGCCGTATTGATTGGCTTGTTTGATGGAGCTGTTGTTGCCGTGATTGGCCAGGCGCACTTCCATGCAACGCTCGCCTTGATAAGGGTGCTCGCCGGACCCGGTCATGTTCTGCCAGGGAATCTCTCCCGTGAACCATTTGTCCCAGTGACTATTGTCGTTTTCTTCAAAGCCCGCGTTGGCAATGAGATTGTTGTCCAGGAGCGAAAGGACCGCGAACGGGGCCGAGGCCACCGTCTCCGAACCGTAGCGGGCGCGGAGCTCGTAGAAATATTGCCAACCATCGCTCAGTCCAAAATCGGTGAAGGAAGTGGCGGAAGGCGACAAGGCTGCGATCTTGCGGAACACACCGTTGGCGTCTTCCGCCCGAAAGACTTCATAACTGTCCGCCACGCGTCCTGGCGGGATGCGCCAGCGGAAGCTGATCCGGCGATGGCCGGACTCTTTCGCGATGATCAATGGAGTGCCCGGAGGAAAAAGACTCACGTTGCGGTTGCCATCCCGTGCCACATTGCCATGGTGGGTAGCCCAGGAAACGCGGGCGGACGCCGGCGCGCCGAAATTGTGAATGGAGACTCGGCCAGCGAGGGAGCGATAAATGAGGTCGATCGATCCGTCATGGTCGACATCAGCCAGAGTAGGAATGTGCTTCAACCCCCCGGGGACATCGGCGGACCATTGTTCCCGGCCGTCCAAGGCAAAGACAAAGATTTTGCCGTTCGAAGGGACCGATGCTGGATCGTAGGTGCCGATGATGATCTCTTCGGCGCCGTCGCCGTCGACATCGCCGACCAGAGGCGGAGTCGGTAGATACGGATAAAAGTTTTTCGGCCAACCGGGGCGATCGACAAGTTCGATGCCGTTCCAAGAGCGAAAAGCGATTTCGTAACCGTGGGTGAAGGAGAGCACATCGATGCGGTTATCGTGGTCCGGATTAACTGGAATCATGCAGGCGTTGTTGAGCCAGCCATTGGCTACCGAGACTTGCGCCGGCTCCTTCCAGCGGCGCCAAAGGACCGCCCCGTCATCGTCCAGGATGGTTTCGCTAGGTTGCCAGAGCGGATCAAGCTGCGTCGTGGGCACGAGCAGTTCATCTTCGCCGTCGCCGTCGATGTCGGCGGGGTAAATATCCACTCCTTTTAAATAGGATCCGCTTTGGAGACGCTGATTTTTGCCAAACTTCCGGTAAAGCATGCCGTGTCCCCACAAGCCGTAGGGCTGCGTCTTGTCAAATGCGACGACGCTATCGCTGTCATTTAGCACGTAAACCAGCGGCGCTTGGCCCGGGCGCGGGCGGCCAATGCCCACACCCGATTCGATCAGTTGGTGGATATGGTAGGTAAAGTCCTGTTTCCCGGTCGTCGCATCCAGGAAAATGACTCCCCCCGACCAAACATCCCCGACCGTTCCCCATTCGCCAAATCCATAGAGGGGTTTGATGAAGGGATTGTAGTCCTGATCGAAACTGGTGCTGTCCGGAAGGATCTTCCAGGCGGTGACGATCTTGCGCGAGCCAGTTGCGTCGACGTCCGCCACAATCGGTGAGCTCACTTCGGAGAAGAAGTCGGCCGTGTCCGGCAGGCGATCCCGCCAGGCGCCACTCGCGGACCAGTAAAAGCCGTTGGTGACCGCTTGATATCCGGCGTTCGGGAGGTAGTTCCGCGCCGTGATCGAAGTCGACCAGAGCTGCGTGCCATCGCCCCGGAGCGCGATCACGCGATTGCCGCAAGTGAACAGAATTTCGGCCCGGCCGTCTCCGTCCAGATCGAAGAGCGTCGGCGAGACATTAATCGGCTGCTGGCCACCGGCGAAGGGAAAACCCTTTAAGCGCTGGCCGTTGGCCTTGTAGGCATCCAAAGACCACACCGTCTGCGGCCCGGTGGTATCGCGGCAGGGCACAATGATCTCAAGATCCGGATCCTGGTCGACGTTGCCGACCGCGATGGTGCCAAGCTGCCAACCGCCGTTCCCGGCGGGAAACGAAATAAGCTCGCGGGCGAAAAGGAAAGTGGCCCCATGGAGAAGGAACACGGTGACCAAGGCAGCTCGGACTTGGTGACGTCCTTTTGAGGCCGGGCCTTGATTCGGGGGCATGGAGCCGGGTCGCGGGCCAATCCGGTCGGCGGGGTCGGGCTCCGTGCTAAACAAGGATAGGCACACGGCTGAGCATGTCCTCAGAAACGGCCCGGGACCGCAACACCTTTCTTCCCCTTTCGCGAAGAAACTTTCGCGGCAAAAGTCCCGCAGTCCCAAATCAATTCACGAGTGTCCCGATACGAGACAAAATCAGTCGAAGCGCGCTGTGATGGAGGCGGAGTGAAGCCTCAAGCCGGGCGGACAAAGGCCCGACTCGGGGCGTCGACGACGGCCGGTGGACTCACCATTCGCAGATCGATTCGAGGTAGGCGGCCGAGCCATCGCGGAGCCAGCCATCGAGTTGGGCAGGATCTTTCAGCTGCTGTCCGCGCAACCGCGGCACGACGACAAAACGCGAGGCGATCTCGGGCAAAGCGGTCATGTCTCCCCAAAGCTTCTCGAATTGGGCGACCGGGAAGATGTCCTCCTGACCATGTCCCCAGCGCTTCTTGACCTCTTTGAGCGTGATGTAGGTTGGCATGCGGGCGGCCAGTTGACGAATGGCGGAGGTGACCGCGTCGGCATTGCTGAGATTCCCACGAGTCAGGCCGAAGGCGGCCAGAAGTTGATCGATGTCGATCCAGGTGGTCATGGTATTGTAGAAGGAGAGGCCGAACTCGTCCTGTTCCCTGGGCATCGCCAGGCCTTCGACCAGGCGCGGCCGCCCGTCGACCCGAGCCAGGCCGCCGCCGCGATCATCGATCCGACGCGTGATCACTTCGAAGCTGAGGCAGGAGCCGAGTTGGATGTGCAGCCCGAGCAAAGCCGGATCGAGATTGGCACCGACGGTGTCGATGTTGTGCAGCATCAGGTAACGCAACGCCGGCCGTTCCGCCACCAATCTGGCCAGCACGCCGTTGCGAAGCAGGTTCGGCACTTCATACCAGTGGCCGACCGGGTGCAGACATTGGCGAGGGACGTTGTCGGTGTAATCGGCCCCTTCGCCAGCCTGGCGGGCCCAATCCATCAAGGCGGCGTGACCGCTCTCCCGCATCTTTTGCTTTTGCTCATCGAGCACCTGCTGGGGCATCTCTTCCCAGGCAAAGTGCAAATCACGCGTCATCGGAATCATACGCAGGCCGACAGCACGGCTGGGCGAAAGCAGGAGCGGCCCGGGATAGCCGTAGTTGCGCTGCATCTTCAGGAAGGCTTCGATGGGACCGTGAGTGAGGTAACTCGTGCTGAAGAGGTGCGGCACTTCTTTGCCGGCCATGCGAGCGATCCGGCGGCTCTTCGCCAGATGCACTTCCAGGAAACTGCGGTGGCCGCCGGCGAGCTTGCAGAAAGGGTGAAGGGCCTTGACCGTGCCGGCGCCCTGTGTCCAACGGCTGCCGGCGCCGCCCGCCAGGCTGAGCACTGCGGCCTCGCCGCGTTGCAGGGCCTCGAGGCCCTGCGCGGTGTATGATAGCTCCACTTTCCCGGTGGCATCGATCACGTCCTCAGGTTCGACGTCACGAATATTGGTGCTCGGGGCCAGCCGATTCTGGGCGAGGCCGATCCGGCCGCTGCGAAGATCGGCTTGGATCTGATCGTGCTGCGCTCGATCGAAGCCGTTGGCCTGAAGCAACGCCGCCAGGCTTTCGGTGCCGCTGGCCCGCTTCTCCGCGGGCGGCAGCAATCGGTCAAAAAGAGTTTGAACCATGCCCCGCAATTCGGGTTTGAGCCGGCAGGCCGTGCCGAACTTGTCCAACTCGGCCCGTTTCAGAGGCGACAGCTTGCGTGCATCAGTTCGAAGCAATCCCGGAATCAACAGGGCGTAGTAGCTCGCCGGCAGCAGGCTCTCCTCATCCCTGAGTAGCTCGGCGCTCGTGCCGGCCTCGTTGATGGCGAAATCATAAACAACCGGATCCATTGCAAAAGGCAGGGCGGCTTGGAGATCCCGCTTGGTCGAGAGCATGATCTCTTGGAGTTTGGCTTGCGCTTCCTGCTTCCGTTTGGGGGCGAAAATAAATCCCATCCCGCCACCGGACATGCCTCCGAGCATCCAGAAGCCCCAAAAATCGTTCTGAAACTCGCGCTTGGCTTTGTCGATCAGCGTCTCAGTGTAGAGGTTGCTCGCCCAGGGAATGATCGTTTGGATCGGTCCAAAAAAGTTTCGAGTGGTAGCTGCTCCGACTCCTGGGACAGTGTCGCTTTTCAGCGCTGCCAGCACCTCATCCAGCACGCCGATAGCTTCGCGGCGCGCCTTCCATTCCCGTTCGGAGCGGAGCAAGTATTTCTCCGTGACCATCTCGAGGATGGGGCCGACATTCTGGGCCATGCCGCCGTGGACCAGGACCAAGCTGTCCTGCAAGCGCTGGCGAACGTCGGCCGAAGCATCCGCGGCGGTGAGGATCTTGTGCTTGGGGAGAAGGCGGCCTCGACTGATCCCGAATTCCGGGTCGCCCTCCGAAGCAATGGTGCCTTCAATTAGCTTCATGCTTGGCCAGAGCCCGCCGGAATCTTGCCAGCCCCCGCCTGAGCCTCCCAGCCATTCCCCCAAAATGGCCCGCGCGGCGACAATCCGCCGATCCTCTTCCGCGAGGGGCCCGGTCAGCGCCTTGGCTTGATGGGTGGCCCGCATGCCGACCGAGATCAGGCAGGCCAGCAAATTTGTGGACACAGCCAGACGTGAACCCTTCGGGATGTCATTGACCTTGCTGACGATCTCCAATCCGTGCCCGGGCGCCACCATCCGGGCGAGCAATTCGACCAGACTTTGGCTCGACCCTTCGATCCCCGGCGGAACAATGCCCGCCGCGATCACCGCCGCCTTGAGCAGGCCGAGATAATCTTTGGCAAAGTCAAATACCTCGGACAGGTCGGTCAAGTCGGCGGTGGCACCCAGATCGACACTCGTCAGGCGCAAGACAGGTTCGTCGATCACGCGCAGATAAGCTTCGACTGGAGGCTGTGGGCCCCGATCGCGGCCCTTCACGCACAAATCGATCGAAACATTCAAGACGCGGGCGCCTTCGGGAAAATCCATGCCGAGGAAAAAGATGTCGCTCCAGGCGCTATGGGAAAGGTCCATCCGCACGGGGGTGGACTCCTTCAAGACGGGATATGAACCGTCCAGGGTCGATTTTTGAAGCAATTCAGGACGAATGCGCAACGGTTGATCAGCGGGATGTCCGATCCGGAACATCCACTGATTCCCGCGCACCGACCGGACACTGTGGCGGACTTGATCTGCCAGCGTTTGAAATCCTAACCCGTGGTAGGCCGCAGCCAAAGCGCTTGAAATCGCGTCGTTGGGTCCGGACGCTTTTTGACCGTCCAGAAAGACGCCAATGGCCTCTTCAAACCGGCGTTTGAGCAAGTGCTCGTAACCTTCGAACGGCACGAATCCTTTGGCCGTCATGCCAGGTTTCAGAGGCAAATGAAAGCGATGAACAGCGTAGAGGAAAAACAGGGCCCGCACCCTCTCGTAGAGGTTGCGGCTGCGCCGTCGGAACTGTTCCAATTCCTCACATTCGGCCAGCAACGCGCGCAGGTCGGCGGGTCCACAGACCGCCTCGAGCGAGGTGTCGCGTGACGCGGGATCAGACGAGGTGATGATTTGAACGAGTCTGCTCGCCATAGTGCCTTGATCTTCGATCGCCCGTGGGCGGATGCTAGTGACGCTGTGCGAGAAGGTCGACCAGTTGGGCCAAGACCTCTTCGCGGTCGTGCCCGTCGAGGGCGAGGGCCAGTTGCGCCGTCAACAAGCCGAACTTGACGCCAATGTTGAAGCGCCGACCGGCGATCTCGCAAGCCAAGTACTTCTCGCGCTCCGCTAACTTGACCAGGGCCGAAGATAGCTGGGGGCCGAAGCCTTCGCCCGTTTGGCGAACGGCCTCGCCCAGAATCTCCATGATAGTGGGCGTCAACACGTGCATCCCGAAAAAACAGAGGTAATGCCCGGCTCGCAGCCCCGGCACAATCAGCTGTTGCTCCGCTTCGGTCGGGGTGGGCTTTTCCAGGACCTTCTCGACTTGATAGAGGTGCGCGCGATTGGGCACCCCTTTGCCGCCCACCGCTCCGTAAAAGGGCAGGTAACTTTCGCGGGTGGCTTGCACGGCCGAGACAGCGGCGTTCTCCGCGGAGGCCACGTCGACCAACTGCTGCGCGCAGCGCCGTTGCTCCCGGCTCAAGTAAAGATGATCGCTGACCAAATGGAGGAAAGGCTCTTCACCCACGAATTCGCGGGCACAGTAAAGCGCCGGGCCATATCCGAGCGGGGAAACCTGTTCGACGAACCGCAATTGCTTTCCCCAGGAGCCGGCGGCTGACGCGTAGGCATCCTTGTCACCCGGGCAGATGACGACGCAAATCTCTTCCACACCGCTGCTCAACGCTTCTTCGATGATGATTTGAAGGGCGAACTTCTGCGCCCCGTCCCGATCCACCAGCGTCTGCAGAGGCAGGGTGTGTTGGTTGCGTCCCGCGGCGGTGATAACAGCCTTTCGAATTTTCACAATGCACCTTCGGTTCTGTTCCGGTTGTGGCGCGAGGGTGTCACAAGTGCGCACGAGCGTCAATCCGGCCGGTGCGCTCCACGTGGCTTGAGCGGTCTTTGGGCGGAGGCGCGGGCGTGGCCGCCGGCCTGTCGACCTCCGGTGGCTCATCGGCACGCAGAGGCCAGCCTGGAATTCAGCGAGCCGCTGGGAGAGGGATTAGCGCTCGTCCTCGCTCGGAGCGACCGATGCTGGCGCTCAGAAAGCGGTTGCCCTCTGCTCTTTTCCCGAGCTGACCACCGTCAGTCCCAAACAGACTGCCAAACACAGCGCAGCGGAAGGCTTGACAGATGAGAGTCAAGATAGCTGGAGTGATCGGGACGAGATTTGCGCGAGGCAACACCCCGCTGAGCCCTCCGGGCCACACGGCCCCAGAGCATCCGCTGTTTACTCTAGCGTCAGTTCAATCACCGTTGCCGCAGGGTCTATTTTGGCGGGTTTGTCGATCGTAATGCCCTTCGCGGCGGCATCGATCTTCGCCTGTCGAAAGCTGAGCTTTGCGGCGCCGTTTAGCGCCATCGCCGAGAGGACGGTGGCGCCGGGATCTGGCAGCGTTAAGCCGTTGTCGGGCCAGTGAAACACGTGCAGGTAAAGTGTCTTGCCCTTCCGAGTGCACCGGCCCTCAAAGGGGAGTTTTTGAAAAGGGCTGGCACTGGTGCCGTAAATGGCCGCCCCGTTGATCTTCATCCAGCGTCCGATTGCAGCGAGCCGGTCGATGCTCGCTTCCGGAATGAGGCCTTCACCACTGGGGCCGACGTTCAGCAGGTAATTGCCGCCTTTGCTGGCGCAATCGACAAGGTTGCGAATGAGGTCAGGGGTGGATTTCCAGTGCTGATCGCTTTTCTTATAGCCCCAGGTGTCGTTCATGGTCATGCAAGATTCCCAGTAAACATCGGGGCCGAAGCCAGTGGGTGGGATTTCCTGTTCCGGGGTGCCGTAATCGCCGACGCGTTGATCGCCGGCGTCCATGCCGGACATGCCAGCGCGACCCTTGCCGACACGGTTATTGACAATGATGTTCGGTTGCAGACTCCGCACATATTGGTAGAGATCCACACCTTGCTCGTGCGTCCAGGCTTTTTCCCATTCGCCATCAAACCAAAGAATCCCAAGTGGTCCATAGCCGGTCAGCAACTCCCGTAGTTGCGTTTTCATATATTCGACGTATCGATCCATCACCGGCGCGGCCGTCGCCCGATCATGCCAGGCCCGGCGAGTCCCCCAATCCGGGTGATGCCAATCCATGATCGAATAGTAAAAACACAGCTTGATCCCACCCTTCTCGCAGGCGAGCGATAGCTCGTGCAGGGCGTCCCGTTTAAATGGACTGGCCATGATGTCCCACTCGGTCGCCTTGGAATCGAAGAGCCCGAAGCCATCATGATGCTTGCTCGTGATGACGATGTATTTCATCCCGGCATCCTTCGCGATCCCCACCCAGCGCTCGGCGTTGTATTGAACCGGGTTGAACTTCGGCAGCAGCTTTTCATAATCGGAAGTCGGGATCTTGGCGGTTTCCTGAATCCACTCGCCTGCCCCGCCAACCGGCTGCCCGTTCCATTCACCGGCTGCCACGGAGTAGAGGCCCCAGTGAATGAACATGCCGAAGCGGGCCTCCCGAAACCATTCCATGCGGTGTTCAAATTGCTCTTTGCTTTCCTTGACTTGGGCCGCGGCCGAGGTGATCCAGACGGTGGCCGCGAGCAACGAAAGGAGGATCTTCATCCCAGCAGTCAATCGTATTGCCGCTGGATTGTCAGGCGAGAAGTTGCCCCGCGGCCGGAGCCGTTCGATCCAGACCATTGGCAGAGCACTCCAACTAGACTGATCGACCGCCGGTTGGTCGCGCGCGCAGCGGGTAAAGCCCCGGGCAACAGCCAAAGGCGTCGTGAAAGGCGGCGCTAAAGTGGCTAAGGCTGTTGTAGCCGACTTCGAACGCAGCCTCGGTGACGTTGCATCGACCCGTCCGCAGGAGCTCAGCCGCCCGTTCCAAGCGGATGCTTCGAAGGTACTGCTGAAAGGTCATCCCCGCTTCCTGTGAAAACAACCGGCTGAGATAAAAATGGCTGCAGCCAACCAGCTTGCCCAGTTCCTCCAGACCGGGCGGCTCCCTCATCTGTTGCCGCAAAATTGCCTGCGCCTTCTCCACCCGTTCGCGGCCCAGACGCTTGGCCCGCGTGCAGAACAACTCACCCTGTGCCGGCTGAAAGAAGAGCAGCGCCGCCAATTCGAGCGCTTTGCTCACAAACCAGACGCGTTGCGCCGGCGCAAACACCGGTGGATGCCGCAGGCTCTCGACCAGATCGAGCAATTCGATGCCGAATCGCGGCACCAATACAAATTGCGACGGCGGCGATTTGCCCCGGACCAATTCCCGAATCAGTGGATGAAGATCGCGGACCTGATCCTTGAAGTGTTCCCGCAAGAAAGCGGGCCGGTAATCGATGCTGACATATTGGTGCCGATCGTTGGCCGTTCGGACACTGCCCAGCGGCGGGTCGCTTTGATAATAAAATGCCAAACGGCGAGGCCCCAATTCGGTTCGAGTGCCGTTCTGGCCGACGGCCGCGGTCCCGGAGATATTCAGACAAAGCGACACCGCTCCCTCGTTCCGTCCTGAAAGCCAGTCCACCGTCTTATCGCTTCGAAAATCATGCCACGAGAAATGAAACCCCACCTCGTGCAACTCACCGTAAAGGGGGCGGCATCCCCCGGTCGCGCCGGCCCACCAGCTGGCAGCGTCCGATTCCCCGCCGGAATGGTGGAGCCGACAAGGCCCGGGCGTCTCGCGTGGGCTGCTCAGCCGAGCCAATGAGCTGGGAGCGGCCATGGAGCTAGAAGGGGCCGCCTCCGGAGCGAAGGACGGCCAGGGAAGAACGGCCGCAGTTGAGAACCATTCTCAGATTCACTCGCCCAACCTAGCTACCTTCCCTCGCCCTGGCTATCGCCATTTTGCGATTTCTTGCCGCCGGCTTGCGCTCTTTCATCTCCCGAAGAAAGGTCGACAATCGTGCTGGAATTGATACTAGAACGTAGTTCCCGACGCCCTCGAGCCGGAGACTTTTTGAATATGCGCTGTTATTGGACAGGATTTCTGATCGGCTGGATTTCACTAACTGGCTTCGCACGGGTCGCTGCCGCGGACGCCTGGGTGAACTTGGCCTCGGAGAAGGGCTTGCCCGAGGGCCGGGGTCTGGCCGCGTCCTTTCGCGCCGACGACCAGATCCGGAGCAACCCCGACGTCATCTTCGCGGATAACTTCGAGGCGGGCGCCCTGGGCGCGGGGTGGGATGAAGTTGGGAACAAGGGTGGCAAAGTGCTGGGTTGGGCGGAGCCTGGGCTGGCGCGTTTGGGGCGCCGGTGCCTGCGAGTGGAGGCGCACCTCGGTGCCGATACCGGCGGGGGGTTGACCAAATGGTTTGAATCAGCCGACACGCTCTACTTTCGTTTTTATACTCGCTTCGATCCCAACTGCGACTACGTGCATCATTTTGTCACGCTTCGAGCGAACCGGGGCTTGCACGGGAAGGATCGTTGGAGCGGTTTTGGCGGAGCGGGACTAAAGCCCGAAGGAGGCGAGCGCTTCTCCACGGCGTTGGAGCCTTGGGGGGATTGGGGGCGAAACCCGCCGCCAGGGCGATGGAACTTTTACAGCTACTGGCACGAAATGAAGGCTTCGCCGGACGGCAAGTATTGGGGCAACTCCTTCGCGGTTCCGGAGGCGCCGAACATTCGGCGGGGCGAGTGGATCTGTGCGGAGTTCATGTTGAGGCACAACACGCCCGGGGCCGGCGACGGGGAGCAGGCGTTTTGGATCGACGGCCAGCTCGTGGGCCATTGGAAGGGCATTAACTGGCGAAAAACGGAGGAACTCAAAGCCAACGCGTTGACGCTCGAAACCTATATTACTGACCGTTGGACCAAGAACGCGCTTAATGTCGTCAGCTTTGATAACGTCGTCATCGCCCGAAAGTATATCGGGCCGGCGGGCGAATGAGTCATCAGGGACGCGCCACCGCGCGATAGCGCCGGCCATTGATGACCAGATCGAACTGAGTCACCTGGGTGCCGCCCCGAGACCCATTCCAAACTTCGTTGCCGAACCAAATCCCGAGCAATTGGCCCTCGGGGCGCGATCCAAGGCCGTCGTCGAGAAAGGGCTTGAGATGGATGCGTGGAGGAGCGCCCCGAAAGCCGCGGATGCGATAGTGAACATCGCTTCTTTGCTCTGAGGGAGAGGTCCGTCCGTATTCGCGATAGCCATCAGTGACAGACGTGAGATCCGAGGCTGGCCCGTACCAATCGAACCAGATCGTCAACCGCCGGGCTGAGCTTAGGGCCAGCCGTAGGACAAGATTATGATCGCCCTGATCGTCCTCGAGACGGGTCACGGCGTTGAGTTCCGCGTCAAGGGTTTGCACGCTTTCCAGCGGCACAGGGGCAAAGTCGGTTTTGGGCAGGAGAGGCCAGACGGCCGTGCCTCCAAGGTCCACACCAGCGGCTATCGGGTCCTTGATTGACGACTTGCGGCGGTCCCACCACCAGCCGAACGCGCCATCGGCATAGCGAAGGATGCGGAGTTCCCCCTGGGCGTCCGCGTCGGCCATCAGGGGCGCCGTCACGCCCGTCAACCGCAGTTGATCAGCGAGGGCAATGGCGTGGAATTCGAGGCGCGGCTGGTCGGAAGCGCGGAGAGTCTTCTCCTCCAGCCGAGGTCTCGGCCACGAAGCCTCCTCATTGGAAGGGCGACGAACGGTCAGACCGCGCACCTGCACCCAGTGTTCTTCGTTCGGCGGGCCGTTATAGAAATGAAGGCTGACTTTTGGAGAACCCTTCACGGGCAAATCACATTCGCCGACGTCGCGCCATTCCCGCCAGGGAGCGGTCCGGAACTGGCCCCTCACCTGGTTCTTCAATGCCTGCAAACGAAGTTCGACCGCGTTCGCATCCAGCGGAACGATGGCGATGGTGCGCGCCCGATCGTTTTCTTCGCGGCCCATGACAATGGAAAGGCGTCCGGTGACGAGTTCCTGTCCGAGCTTAACCATATGGCCCGCGTCGTAATACCAGACGAGATTGGCCTGCTCCCATTGGGCCGTTGGCCGATTGCTAATGGTGACGGATATTTCCACCGGGACATCGGTGGGTTCCGGGATGCTGCGAACGAAGACGTTCCTGGCGTTGTTGGCGCCGCCCCACATGTTGCCGGGTTGAACGCGGACTGCGAGCGCGTGGTCGGCAATCCGCCAGGCAGCGGGATCTTCGCGATCGATCGACCAGCCCGGGGCCAGTTTCCCTTCGAAGGCGTCCCGGAAGAGCAGTTCCGGAGACGGCTGGGCGTTGGCCGAAAAGAGATCGAGTGGCGCCGCCTGAGCGAGGAGAATTGCAGCCAATGCGCTTTTCATACGAGACAGCATGAACGCTCCACACTGCTGTCTCGGCGGCCTGCGAGCAACCCAAAACGCGCCTGGAATCCCGGCGTGTCCCGACGTGAAGGATGCCCGCGAGGGGCGGCGCGTCTTTCGAACCCGAAGTCTTCCTGGTTCAATGGCCGACCATGACGCTGCTCCCTGATTTCGGGTCGAAGAAATAGCTGGTTTGGCCGTCACCCCCGATGTAACCGCCCGCGGTCGCGCGCTGGTAAGCGCCTCCCCGGTTCGCGCTGAACTGGAAGATGTTTCCGAGCGTGACGGGACTACCCTCCACACCAAAATTGCCGCGGCTATCAACCCACCAACGCCCTCGTTGCACGGGCACGTTAAGTTGCTGGAGGCCGACCACGTCTTGCAGAGGTAATTCCCGCTGGTTGATGAAGACGCCGGTATTACCCCGCGAGGCGTCCGTGCGCAAAGGGCCGCCCAGATTGATGCCGGGCGCAGTGAAGCCGAGGGTTGGCCCGCCTGTGATGCCCCAACCCCCTGAAACCTTGTCATACCAGAAGTCACCGCGAGGCATCTTGAGGCGATATTCGGTCTCGAACTTCTGGAGGGTCGAGTCATCAATGACCGTGCCGTTGATTTTCAAGACGGCCTTTTGGTCCCCAGGATTATGCGGGGTGGATGTGTCCTTTCGATCGGCGGGCGCGCCGTTGCTTTTGTCCGAAGCGCCTGGGCTTTCATCCTGCCGGGTAAAGACCGTCGTTTCGTCCTCCATGGCCAAAGTCAGTTTGGAGCCTTTGACCGTGATGCGGAATTCCATGTTCTCGTCTTCGAGCTTGAAGGTGCCAACGAGAGCGCTGCCCTTTGCTTCCGCGCTAAACGTCAGGGTGTGACCGGTGACGACGACCTCGCCGTCGAACTTGCCGCCGCCGGAATCTTTGATCTTAATCGTGGAGTCTTGATTTTTGAATGTGCCCACAAATGGACTTAGCGCGGGTGCGGCGGAGAGCGGCCAGGCCGGTGGCGAGAATGATTGCCGCCCAAAGTGTCGAATTCATAAGCGTCCTTCTGGTTGATTAAGCGGAACGGGAGCATCACCAGGTTCGGCGTGAGGCTACCCTGCGGAGGAGTGGCAAGCAATGGTTTCGTCGGCTACTCGGCCGGCGTCAGCTGGTGTGGGCCTGGGCTCCGAGCGGGGCGGAATCCAATTCCAGGGCTAGGTCAACCGCCGCGGGCAAAGCCAACGTTCGCCCCGCATGCCAGGCCCGCTCAAAGGCGGCGTCTGGAACCAGGCGGCGCAAGCGGCTGAGCGCGGCTTCATAAGTGGAGCGTTCGGCGGGGGAGAAAGCCAAGGCGAGAGCTTCGCGGGAGGCGGCCGCGGCGCCGTAGAGACGAGCGGCTTTTTCGCCCTGGCCGGCGCGCGCCAGGACATTGGCGAGCGCTTCGAGTGCATAAGGAGCGACCCACTTATTCCCGAGCTCGCGGCCGAGTTGGAGGGATTCGGCGAGGTAGGCACGAGCGGTCGCATCATCGCCGGCGGCGAAGCAAAGGCGTCCGAGGCTTGCGGTCATCAAGGCCACGACCCAGAGGTCGCCGAGATGGCGGACGATGGCGAGGCTCTGCTCTTTGCTGGCCCGTGCCGTGACGAAGTCTCCATGGTCGCCGGCGAGGGCGCCGATGCCATTGAGAGCCATGCTCTGGACGCGCGGGATGGCATACTGAGCGCCGATGGCTTTGGCCCGTTCGAAATGGGCGAGAGCTTGGTCATGGTGCGCTTCGTCGCGCTGGGCAAAGCCGAGCATGGCTTCGATCATCCCGTCCATTTCCCGATGGTCCGAGCCGCGGTAGAATTCCTGGGCACGGCGGTAGTGTTGGACGGCATCTGCGGCCCGGTCCTGGGCCCACAACAAGCGTCCGGCCCCCAGTTCCGCCTTGGCGCGAACGCCCGCCGAGGTTCGCTCGGCCTTGCTCAGAAGATTGTGCAGGTGTTCGTAGCCCTCACTCAGGTAACTCCGCACCTCCCAATAGCGGGCGACCGCCCCAGCAAGGCGCAGGCCCAGTTCGATCGTGTTGGGATGTTCGCCGCTAAAACGAAGGGCCGTGTTGAGGTTGTAATGCTCGGCGCTCAGTTTCTCCAGCCAGGCCTTTTGCCGAGACCCAAAAAGGGATGGCTCGGCTTCTTCGCCGAGACGGACGAAAAACTCGAGATGTTGTCGGCGGTAACGTTCCGTCTCCTGCGCTTGGGCGAGCTTGTCGTCGGCGTAATCCCAAACCGATTCGAGCATAGTGTAGCGGCTCTCGCCGTCCGGGCCGGGCTCGAGGGTGAGCAGGGATTTTTCGACCAGGGCTGAGAGCAGGTCGAAGACACTGCGGCGGTCAAGTCCATCTCCTCCGCAAACTACTTCGGCCATTTCCAGGGTGCGGCCTGCGACAAAGACGCTCAGGCGTCGCAGGAGAATCCGTTCCGGGTCGGAAAGCAGGTCATAGCTCCAGTCGATGAGGGCGCCGAGGGTTTGCTGGCGAGGGAGAGCTGTGCGGCTGCCGCCGCTCAACAGGCCGAACCGGTCGTCCAGGCGGGCGAGGATTTGTTCCAGCGGGAGCACTTTGATACGGGCGGCGGCCAATTCGATCGCCAGGGGAATGCCGTCCAGCCGCCAGCAAATCCGGGCGATCAGTCCAGCGTTGCTGCTGGTGAGGGCGAAGTTCGGCCGGACGGCTGCGGCGCGTTCCACGAAGAGTTGAACTGCTTCCAGTTGCGCCAGGCGGTCGGTTTCCAGACTCGGCGCATCGGCGCCAAACTCCAGCACGGGCAGAGGGGCCAGCGGCTGAATCGTCTCCCCTTGGATATTGAGCGCTTCGCGGCTGGTCGCGAGGACCTTGACCCCGGGACATCGCTGCAGCAGCGTGCTGGCCGTTCGGGCGCAGGCGGCAATGAGGTGCTCGCAGTTGTCGAGCAGCAGGAGCACATGGCGCGCGCGTAGCGACTCGACCAGCGTTTCGACCAGCAACCGCCCATGCTCTTCCCGAACATCGACGACATTGGCAATGGTTTCCGGCAGCCGACCCGGGTCGGAAAGCGTGGCCAACTCCACCAGCCAAACCCCGTGCGGGAACCGGTCCAAGATCTCGGCGGCCGCTTGGAGGGAAAGGCGGGTCTTGCCCGTCCCTCCCGGCCCCGTCAGCGTCAGAAGTCGGGTGGTCCCGATCAGCCGCTTGGCCTCCGCCAACTCGTTCGCCCGCCCAACGAAACTGGTGACCTGCGCGGGCAGATTGTTTGGAAAAACTTCAAGCGAGCGCAGCGGTGGAAAGTCGCCGGGCAGGTCGGCTGTGACCAGCTGGAAGACGCGCTCCGGCCGGCTGAGGTCCTTCAACCGCCGTTCTCCCAGGTCGCGCAAAGACATGTCATGGGGCAGTTGTTCCCGAACGATCTCGGCGGTAACGAGGGAAAGGAGCATTTGCCCGCCGTGCCCAGCAGCGAGAAGCCGGGCTACCCGGTTCAGGGTTGGACCGAAGTAATCGCCCTCGCGTTCTTCGGCGCCGCCGCTGTGGAGGGCCATGCGCACTCGCAGCGGCCCGGTGCCGCCCCAGGCTGCGGTGGCGAGGCTGCGTTGGGCGGCGGCGGCGGCCCGCACAGCGTCCAAGGCGCCACTGAAGGCGACGCAAAAGGCGTCCCCGACGGTCTTGAAGACGTAACCGCGATGCTCTTCGCTGGTGGCGCGCAGCAAGGCGTCGTGCTGGGCGAGGGCGTGGCCCATTGCTTCGCCATGTCGCTCCCACAATTGGGTGCTGCCTTCGATGTCGGTAAACAGGAAGGTGACATTTCCGCTAGGCGGTCGCATCGCGGAAGGATCGCACGACTAGTCCCAGTCGCGCAACCGATGGCTGAAACGGAACCGGTTTGAAATCCATTCTTTCCCGAAATGAATCAATTTGCTTTAGTGCACTGAGCTTGGCGGCGTTTGACGAAGATTTATGACTTCAACTATCCGTTTCCAATACGGGTCCTTTGCCCGCCTTTTTCTCACGGCGGTTTGGTTTGCGACCCAAGGCCACCTTTCCGCCCAACCAGCCAATTTGCCTGAAGCGGAGCGGCAGCGGGTCGAAGCGGCCATCCCCAGTCGGGCCGTGGTTGCGCCGCGCAAGGCGCGCAGACTATTGATCTTCGATCGCAACGTAAATTACGGCGGGCACCGATCGATTCCCACCGCCAACCTGGCGTGCACGCTCATGGGCCGGAAGACGGGCGCGTTTGAAACGGAGATCAGCAGCGATCCGGGCGTCTTTCGTCCGGAAAATCTGCGCCGATTCGATGCGGTCTTTTTCAATAACAATGTCGGCAACCTCTTCGACGATCCGGCCTTGCGCCAGAGCGTAGCTGATTTCATCTATGGCGGCGGCGGGATGCTTGGCGTGCACGGCACGACGGTGGCCTTCACCAAGTGGCCGGGCGCCGTCGAGGATTGGCCGGAATTTGGGCGCATGATCGGGGCGCGCGGCGCCAATCACAAAGCCAGCGACGAGCGAGTCGTCATCAAGCTGGATGACCCGGATCATCCGCTCAACCGTGTCTTTAACGGCGCCGGCTTTGAATATCGGGATGAATTCTTTCGCGTGCAGGAGCCGTATTCGCGGAATCGGCTGCGGGTCCTGTTCAGCATCGATACAGGCAAGACCGATATGAACCAGCAGCCAAGCTATGGAAGCCTGGTTCGCCCCGATGACGACTACGCTCTTGCCTGGGTGCGCAACTATGGCCGCGGCCGGACCTTTTATTGCACAATCGCCCACAATCCTTCGGTGTTTTGGGATCCGCAGATGCTGCAGTTTATCTGGGGGCCATTCAGTTCGCTCTGGGTGACCTCCCCGCTCCGACTTGCCCGGGCAGTTGACCCCTGCCCTGCGCGTCCAAGAGAAGCTCGGGTGGCATTTGGGCATCGAAGCCTACGTTCCACAAATACACCCTCTTCGAAGCGATCGAAAAGACGGCCCAGCTTGGACTGCCATACATGGGAGGCCTGAGCTTCCAGAAGGTCAGCAACAGCATCGACAAGAACTTTGACGAAAAACTGACCGAGGCGGAGCTGGAGCAAGTCCGGGCCAAGCTCGAGATGCATGGCGTCCGTTTGCTCACATATTACGTGCACCTATTGCCCGCGGACGAAGCTGCCTGCCGCAGGGTGTTCGATTTCGCCCGCAAAATCGGCATCGAAACGTTCATGTCGGAACCCGCCGCGGACGCCCTCGACACGGTGGAAAAGCTCTGCGACGAATACGACATCAAAGTGGCTCTGCACAACCACGATCAAAAAGCCTCGCCGTTATACTGGAGCCCTGATGCGATCCTGCGGGCGTGTCAGAATCGAAGCAAACGCATCGGCGCGTGCGCGGATGTCGGCTATTGGATGCGGGCCGGGATCGACCCGGTCAAGGGCATCCAGCAGCTCGGGGAGCGTTTGATCACTATCCAGATGCATGATCTGAACGAATCCGGTCCGGATGGGCACGACGTCATTTGGGGAACGGGGATTGGGCCAACAGAGGGGATCGTGCGGGAGATCCATCGCCTTGGGCTCAAACCGGTCATGTTTGGCTTGGAGTATTCTTACAACTGGCTGGAGTCGATGCCTGAAGTCGCGCGGTGCATCGAGTTCTTCAACCGCCTGGGCCTCTCGCTGGCAGAGGAAGCTAAACCATGAAATCAACCCCAACCCATGCCGGTTTGCCCGGCCGCCCCTCAACTCGCCGCCAGTTCCTGGCTCGCACTGCCGCTGCTTCCGGCTTTTTTCTCGGGCCGCGACTTCTCTCTCGTTCCACGCGGGCAGGCGCGCAGTTCGGCCGCGCGAGCGAGCGCTTGAATGTTGGCCTGATCGGCAAGGGG
This sequence comes from Verrucomicrobiota bacterium, assembly GCA_046346765.1. Lineage (GTDB taxonomy): Bacteria > Verrucomicrobiota > Verrucomicrobiia > Limisphaerales > SIBE01 > JAXMHN01. The sequence continues at coordinate 173,786 of JAXMHN010000001.1, forward strand.
GCCATGGGCAGTGGGCATCTCCATCGTCTGGCCGGCGATCCAGCCATTCAACTGGTGGCGATCTGCGAGGTGGATCGCTCCCGGCGCGAGGTTGGTAAACAGCAGGTCGAAGCCATTTACGCCGCCGCCCAAGGCCGCGCCGCTTACAGTGGTTGCACAGCCTACAATGACTATCGGGAAATGCTGGCCCGCCCTGACATCGATGCCGTCCTCATCGCCACCCCGGACCACTGGCATTCACTCATGAGCATCGACGCCGCCAAGGCGGGTAAGGATGTCTACTGCGAAAAGCCGGTCTCGCTCACCATCCGAGAAGGCCGCGAATTGGTGGATACCGTTCGGCGCTGCAGCCGCGTTTTTCAAACCGGAACCCAATACCGCTCCATCCCGACCATTCGGCAGGTGTGCGACTTTGTGCGGCACGGCGGGCTTGGCCCGGTCAACTCCGTCTTCACGGTCTGGGGCAAGTACGACATTCCCACCTTGGGCCCTTCCTACATCCCGCTCGACCCGCGTTTGCCGTCTGAACCTGTGCCCGAATGGTTGGACTGGGACTTATGGGTGGGGCCCGGCACTTGGCGTCCTTACAACAGCCTTTACCATCGCAACCCGATTCCAGGGGTGGTTCCTTGGGTCTTTTGCGACGCCTTCGGAGCGGCCGCCATTACCGGCTATCAATCGCATGCGGCCGATGTCATTCAATATGCGATCGGCATGGAAACCTCGGGTCCAACCGAAATCCACCACCCGTCAGATGGCGATTTTCCGACGCTGACCTTCCGTTACCCGAACGGCATTCTCCTTCACCATGTAGATCATTGGGGCATGGTCAAGGACCTCTACAAAGCGGTCCCTTCTTCCGCGCGCTTGGCGGGCAATTTCGGCGGCCTGTTTATCGGCGAGCGCGGTTGGATGACTTCCATGTCCACGGGCGGACCAATCGAAGCCGCTCCGGAGAAGCTGTTTGATGAGATTAAGCTTCCCAGCCGCGAGGTGACCATCGGGGCGAACAACCATCATGCGAACTGGTTCGAATGCACTCAGACGCGCGCGCGCCCAAGCTCGCACGAGGAGATCGGTCATCGTTCCGCTTCGCTGGGGCATCTGGCCATCATCGCTTACATGTTGGAGCGTTCCCTGCGGTGGGACCCGGTCAAGGAGGAGTTCATCGGTGACGATCAGGCCAATCGCTTGCGCTCGCGAGCCATGCGCGAGCCTTGGCGAGTCTAGTCTAGTTTTAATTCCTCTTTTGGGCGAACAGCTGTTCGAGCAGTTCCGGATCGATATACGCCCGCTTCCAGGAACTGTTTGAGGCCAGGTATGCTTCGCCACCTTCGCGGGTTCCTCCATGAGCGCGCCAGGCGCGACCAGCTCCGCGCCTGCGCGACCGGGACCAAGTGATCGTCGTCTGAATGGAAAGCCCAGAAACTGGGATGCTCGGGCCGCTGGCGTCGTCACCATGCGCATCAGCACGGCGCAGACAGGCGCGGCGGCAGCAAAGAACCCTGGTCGGCCGACCATCACCGCCCAGACGGCGTGCCCGCCCATCGAAACGCGCGCCTGTGATGTAGCGGCGGGCCGGGTCGATACCGAACCGCTTGGGGAGGTCTTTCTCGATCAACTCGACGGCGGAGGCGAGGGCGGGCGTCTCTTTTGGAGCGCCGCTGCCGGTCCAATTCCACTGTAACCAACCGCTCTCCCGCGGGCTTTGCGGCACAACAAGGAAGAAAGGATGCTGGGCGCTGTTTTGGCCCAGCAAAAGACGCGGGCCCCAGTTCAGCGGCTCTTTGTTGTCGTTCCCGCGCGCGGCGGCTCCGTGGAGGTACAGGATAACCGGGTATCGGTTGAACCAGTTGTAGTCGGCCAGCGGCGTAGCCGGTAAAAGAAGTTTGTGGCCGGCCGCATTGGTGATGTAGACGACGCGCCTGGAATAGTTCTTCCGCCGAAGCGGCGGCGCCAAGGGTGGTGCGCATGCATAGGCTTAGCATGACCACGAGGCAGACCCGCCGCCAAGGGGCCGCATCCTGGATCCAATCGGGCCATGAATCTCACCGTCATACGGGCGCTGCCTGTCATACGGTGATTCTGCTCGGCGATGGCTGATCCGCGGCTTAACATGCCCATCAGGCCATGAATCCTAAGCTAATTCTGTTCCTACTCAGTGTGCCGTTGTTGTCCGGCACCGGCATCGCCGCGCCCGCCGCGGAAGAGAACCTCGCCCAGTTCTTCCAGGAATACTTGGATGCCAACTTCCGGTTGCGGCCTCGACGCCACCGGTTGGGCGATCACCGGTTCGACGCCGCTCTTGACGACGTTTCGGCCGCGGGCCAGCAGCAATGGCTCCAGCACTTGCGACAGACCCTCGTAGCTCTCCCCCAGCGAGTCCAGTACGATCGGCTGGCCCGGCCCGGTCAAATCGACTTTGAAATACTCCAACACGAGTTGGTCACCTCCTGCTTTGTGGCCAAGGCGCGACCCTTCGAAGAAGATCCGCGCGTTTACAGCGACTATATCAATGACAGTGTCTACCTCCTGCTCACCCAATCAACGCTGCCGAAAGAGACGAATATCGCCAACTGCATCGCCCGCATGCAGCGATGCGGCGCTGGTCGCCAGCGCCCGGAAAACCTCAAAGACCACACCGCGCGCGCGCACAAGGATTGCCGACCAGCAAACCCCGGGGCGCCATTGGTTTCTACAAACAGGACCTGTTCGATTTGGCGGGCGAAACGCCTCAGCTGGCTGCCTTGCAAGCGGCGGCGACCAAGGTAGTGGAATGCCTCAGCTTTATCAAACCTTCTGGAAAAAGACCTTCTGCCCCGGTAACGCTGATTGGCGCTGAGCGGGATCAATTTGCGAAAAGCTCGACGACGCTCCAATGCCGGATCTCCGCCAGCCAGGTCCCTGGCGATGCAAGAAGTGAATTGGGCGATCCAGCGCGGCGTATGTCATCGCCGCCAAGCTGGGCTTGGCGCCTGCCGGCCTGTACTCCGGCGGACGACTCGGAAGGACGTCGCTACACCGTGCAGAAGGTGCTTGAGCACATCGCCCAGCAGCACGGCCAGCCGGAAGACCTGACTCCGCGGGCCTTGACCCGCACGGTTGCTCGAATCAAAGAGTTCATCTCGCAACGCGGTAATCCTCCGCCTCCCTGAGCCGGACCGTTGTCAGATTATTGAGATGCCCGAGTTTCAGCGGGGCGTTCGACAGCTTACATGAATTCGCCGCCGCCGCTCAATCCCGAAGGCGGCTGGCCTGCGCCGTCAGTCCGCCGCCTAAAGACTGGGATGCGGCCAAGGTGAGGAGCTATCTCGAAGAGTACACTTTCTTCCCATGTTGCAGATCCTGACGATCACGAAGCCTATCGAGTCACTATGTGCAGCTGGAATATGCCAACCGCAATCCATCACTCATCCGCAAGGTGCTTGGTTCAGGTGTTTATATTGAGGGCTGGGCCGTTTATACTGAGCAAACGATGCTCGACCAGGGTTACGGGGCGGGCGACCTGTCCTTGCGGCTTACCCAGCTGGAAGTTCTATCTCGCGCGGTGGCCAATGCCGTTTCTAGACCACCGGATGCATAGCCGCCACATGCACTGATGAGGAAGCGATGAAACTCCTGACCCGGGATGCTTTCCAGTCCGAAGGCGAAGCCCGGCTCAAGGTCATTCGCGCTAAACAAAGCTCCTGCCAATTATCCACCTACTTCGTTGGTAGGATGGCCCATTACCGGCTGCGCCAACAGATCCAGCGCCAGCTCGGCGAGCGCTTCCAGCTGGGCCGGTTCCACGAAGCGGTCCTGGAACCCGGCCCCGTTCCAGTGAAATACCTTTCCGAGCTGGTTCACAATCGCCTATTGCCTGGCCTTGACGACTAGGTCGACAAACTGCCTGGCCAGGCGGGTGATCTCGCCCCAGTTGCCCTCGCGCAAGGCCGCCTGCGGCACGAGCAGAGAACCGAGGCCGACCGCGACGCACCCCGCTTTCACGAAAGCGGTCACGTCCTCAACCTTGGCAATGCCGGTGGGAATGATGCGGAGATGGGGCAAAGGCGCCAGGATCGCTTTGATGTAAGCAGGGCCCAGGGCGTCCGCGGGAAAGATCTTGATGAAGTCAGATCCTGCTTCGGATGCGGCCTGAGCTTCGGTTGGGGTAAAGGCGCCCAGCATGACTGGGCGTCCCGCTGCTTGGGCCTCCTTGGCCACAGCCGGACGCATCGCTGGACTCACGACGAACTCAGCTCCAGCGTCCAACGCAGCTTTCGCCGTTTGCCCGTCCAACACCGTCCCGACCCCTACCAGGGCCTGGGACCCGCACTCCGCCGCCAAGCGGCGAATCACCTCGATGGCGTTTGGCGTCGTCATGGTAATTTCGATCGCCTTCACCCCCCCGGCGAGAAGCGCCTCGGTCAACGGTCGCACTTGTTCGGCTTTTTGCGCGCGGATGACGGCGATGACACCGGGTTGCAGGAGGGCAGAGACGACTTCCGCTTTGGTTCTCATAGCTTGGCTGATGGGGCTTGTTCGGAAGCCATTGTTGATCCTGCCGGGTGGTTGACAAGGCCAAATAGCGTTTGACAGCCCTTAGGCCGGGGCGTAGAGAAGGTAACAGTCGGTTACCGTTCCCGTATGAGCCTGGCAAGCACTGGTGGTCTGCAAAAACGACGGCGGAGCATAGGCGAAGTGGGCTTCAGTCTGGTTGAGCTTCTGGTCGTCATTGCCATCGTTGCGGTCCTGGCCAGTTTGATTGTGCCCGCGCTCGGCAAGGCCAAGCAGCAAGCCCAAGGGATGCAATGCTTGAGCAATACCCGCCAGTTAACCCTCGGCTGGCTGATGTACGCCGATGATCACGACGGCTCCCTCTGCCCCAACGGCCTCGGCTTTAAGCAAGGATGGGTTCAAGGAATCTTGAATTTCGATTCGAATTTCACCGACAACACCAACCTAATTTTCCTGACGGATCCGCAGTATGCCAAGCTGGCGCCTTACGTCTCCACCCCAGCCGTTTACATGTGCCCCGCCGATCGGGAGCGAGTTCGAAGGTGGGCTGACGTCTTTCCCACGGGTGAGGACGCTGGCGATGAACGACGCCATCGGCAGCAATGCCGAGGGCGCCTCGCTGCCTGTCAGCTACGGCTGGCGCGCACTTACCGCAAGATCAACTACATTGGTGCGCCTTCGCCGTCAAGCTCTGGTTGCTCATCAGGCAACACGAACAGCATTAACGACGGCCGCTTCGAGGTCGACTGCCAGAATCAGGACAAGGCAGCCCGCTTGGTCGATTTTCCGGCGAACTTCCACAACAACGCCAGCGGCGTCTCGTTCGCCGACGGCCATGCCGAAACGCACCGTTGGGTCAGCGCGGCGACCCTGCAGCCGAATAAGTATTGCGGCTGTCTCTCCCACTACGCCGCCCAAGGATTGTTCATCAACGCTCCCCACAGCCCGGACCTCGCCTGGCTGCAGGAGCGCACTTCGGCCAAGAAGTAGCCCGGGCCTGGCGGTCATGAGCGCTCCACCGCTTCCAGAGCGGAAACGATGGCTTCCCGCAGTTCGCTGTCATCGTCGGTCGCTTCGACGGCTTCAAGATTCACAGAGCAAAGTGCGAGATCGTTCAGACGCTTGTTCGTCTGACCTTCCTCTTCCAGAGAGAGCTGTAGGATTTGGGCCGCCTTCTTTTCGCCCAGGATCGAAGCGAAGGTCCGAGCGCAGCCATAGCCGGCAATCTCGAAATGTTCGATCTTCTGGGTGGCGGCGATCAAAGCGGCGTCGAGCACCCCGGGATCCGCATTGCGTTCTTCTTTGATGAGATCGTTGCATTCGGCGATGAGGCCTTCCATCGTCTTGCAGGCGTTACCGCGCGGATCGACCCGCAGCCGCTCAAAAATGTCTTCCAACCGTTCGACGTGCGCTTTGGTCTGCTCAATATGGTTGGCGAACAGCTGCCGCAGTTCGGGCAAAACAGCGGCATCTGCGATCGCTGGCAGCTCCTTCAGGAGCTGGCATTCGGCGTCGTAAAGGTCCCGCAGCTCTTCCATGTAAAGATGTCTAAAGGAATCGAGTCTCATAGGAGTGGTAGGACGAGTAGGTATACTGGGTAGTCCGTCGTGCTCGGTCACCTGCTTGTTGACCCAAATGAAACTCACCGACTCTTTCGGCGCAAGAGAGGCCCTCCCTCGTTCTCGGCTCGGGGCTTGCCTCATTTCGGGAGCGGCCGGAGGTGGGGAAAGTGCGTGGTTGGTCATCAATCACCAACCGCGGAGTTAGGCAACATTGAGGAGAGCTTGCCCTCGAACACCGCAAAACCTCACGAGACCTGAAACCGGAGCACACTTCGAAAGCTTATCAGCCGTTACCGGGACCGTGAGTGCCGCGGACCGAGGAGGCCGCAGCCAGATGCCCAAGGGGCGGGCTGGCGAGGGTCAGCCGATCGGGCTCATGCTTCCTGCCATTGAATCGCGTGCTGCACCAACTCCATCGCGTTCTTCAAATTAAGCTTTTCTTTGATGTGAGCGCGATGGGATTCGATTGTCTTGATGCTGAGATGGAGCTCCTCGGCGATCTGGCGTGTGCTATAGCCCTTCCCGATCAGGCGAAAGACCTCCAATTCGCGATCGCTCAAATCTTCCAAGGGAGAACCGGTGCGCGCAGCCCGTCCGCCTACGAGCTGTTTCATCATCTTTTTTTCCATGTTCGCGCTGAGCGAGATTTCGCCGTTGAGAACCTGTCGGATAGCGGAGAGCACGCGCTCGGCTGGTTCCTGCTTCATGATGTAACCGGCTGCGCCAGCACGCAGGGCGCGCAAGGCATAGAGCGTTTCGTCATGCATGGAAAGGACCAGAACAAGCAGCTTGGGGTAGCGAACCTTGATGTTCTTCAGGACTTCGATGCCGTTGCTGCCTTTGAGAGAGATATCGAGAACGACCATGTCCGGCTTGATCTTTTCGATTTGGTCGAGCGACTGGTTCATCTCTTCGGCCGTGCCGCAGACCTGGAGATCCTCTTCGTGATTGATCATCTCGGTCAGGCCCTCCCGCACGATGGGATGGTCGTCGACCAGCAGCACGCGGCGCTTGGTTTTTTTGTTCCCGTCGGTCCGCTCCGGTTCGCGCTGCGCTTTTTTGATGAGGGATGTTTCCATGCCAGGCTCTTTCAAACCGAACACTACGGGCGCAGTGCCGCTTTGTAAATCCGGTTGGAGATGGAACCAGCCTAGTGGATTCACGTAAGCGCCTGCGCAACATAAGGTGACATGATCGCAGAAAGCCGAGAACGGGGTCTCCCTCAGTCCAAATTCAGGTAGGTCATTCGCGGCGGACTTTCCATAATAACCTCCTATGACGACACAGGATGAGATCCGCCAAAGGGCCCGCGAGATCTGGGAGCGAGAAGGTCGTCCGGAAGGACGGAATATCGAACACTGGTTGCAGGCCGAGTCCGAGCTAAATGAGCCACACCCAGGAGCCTCCCTGGGGACCAACATCGCATCGGCCGACGAATCGATGCTGAAGGTGCCGCCCACCTTGGAGAACCAACAGGCAGCTGCTCGTAAGCGGCCCCCTCGGCGCAAAGCCGCCGGCGCGCCAGCGTGACGACGGCTAACGGATCTTCACGCTCGTCCTCTCCTTCAGCCAATCGAAATCGGTCGTGGGAGAGGCGGGAAATGTCCCGCCCACCCCTCCTTTCTGTGCGGGCCGGACGGTGCCCGCGACAACCCAGCGGTGGACTTCGGTATGCCCGTCGGCGAAGGAAAAGCTGGTTGATCCGCGGTGGTGCGAGGCGGGAAGATTACCCCAGCTAGGTGTTTCCAAACGGTTCATGAAAAAGCCGTCGTTGATCGTGTCCGGGTGTTCGTCCAGGAAAACGAAGACGTGCGCCGGTGTCACCATGTCAGCGGCTTTATAAAACTGCGCATAGGCCGGATTGAATTGGTTCGTCAACACCCCCGGATTCCCGACGAGCGAATTCATCGACATACTGCGGTTGCGGGCCCCGACGCTTTCGGCCACCGAGCGGTCCGCCGGACACTTGAAAACGGCTGCTGATTTCCCCACGTAACCGCCCAGCTTCGCTTCCGTCAGGAGGAGGTTGTTGGTGTTGTCCGGGTTTGGCCCCCAATCCAGGACGTTGTTGACCCAGTTCTGCCTGCTCTGGCGGGTTTCGTCGATCCCATGGTTGTTGACGTAGAGATCGGTGTTGTCGTCGGCATAGAGAACCCAGCCCAGGTTGAGCTGCTTGATATTATTCATACAGACAATCGCCTGAGCTTTCGCCTTCGATTTGCTCAATGCCGGCAGCAGCAAGCCAGCTAGGATGGCAATGATGGCAATCACCACCAGCAATTCGATCAAGGTAAACCCACTCCGCCTGCCTATGCCGCCTGCGCCGTCAAAGCTTTCGGTCTCGGGCTGGCTCAGCCTCTGGTCGGTCATCATGAAGGTCCATTGACCCGCTTGCGGCGCTCGTTGTCAAGGGCGAGCCTCCTGCGGGACGTCCGGGCACGTCGGGGGAATGAAAGATAAAGACTGGAATCGGCCGAAGCCAGGTCAGCTGGCCACGCGCTTGGACGAGCGCCGCCGGCGCCAGAGAGGCGCGAGATCGGGATCGGTGCGGGCCCGCCTTTTCACAGCTTTGCTATCGCCGACGGCGATGGCCAACTGGAGATACTGCTCCGCCTCCGTGGTCCGCCCAAGCATGCAGGCGTAGCGCGCGGTCCCGTAGAGCAATCGCCACGAATCGGGAAACTCGAGCGCTTTCGCATAAGCGACTGTGTAGGCGTCCGTGATCCGGTTCATGAAGTAAAGCGTCTCGGCCAGGGCAACCCAGCCGCGCGGATCATCAGCGGTCCGGGTTGTCAAAGCGTCCGCCAGGACAATGCACACATGCCACATTTTTGCGCGGGCGTAGATATGCCAGCGCAGCAGCAGTACGTCCGGATGGGCGCGATGTTCGGGACTGATCGCATCCAACTCCTGGTTGGCTTCGACGGGGTTGCCGAGCTCCAGCCAACCCTCGGCGGAGCGGAGGTGATGCACATCCAATCCGCTCAGGGGATAGCGCTGGGGGTGAGGGTTAACCTGGAAGGCCAGTGCTCCCCAGGAGTCAAACCCGTCAAAAAAGACTTTGCCTTCCATGTGTTCGCGTGCCTTTCAGGCCTGGCGGCAGACACTAGCGTCGTGACCGCGCAGAGGCAGGAAGCAATAGACGTGCCGGGTGGCGCCGCACCCTGCCTACGGCTGCTTCGTTCGGACCAGGTTGCGGCTTCATAGCAGCCCCTAGCGTTAATCCACCCCACCGTGTTCACAAGTGTGAACACGGCTGCAAAAGCCTCAGCGCGAAGATGAACTGTAAAATTTGGGAGGAGAATGACACTGGTCCCCCCAGTCGTTCATAGCTGGGCACGACGCTGACGATTCGGGAATGAAACGGAGATGCCTCGGAGATAACATCGGTCATCCTCGGGTATGCCCTGGTTTAATCCGAGTCATCTCCGGGTGAACCAGCGGATGAAGCGCGCGTCGCTCGAGACGCTCGCTGATTGATCTGCGGCGACCCACCCGGCGTGTTCACAATTGTGGCACAATTGTGAACATGGACGCAACTTCTTGAGCGACAGTTTCTAGCGAGGCGACGGAGTGATTTTTCAGCACCACCTGCCGGTTCTTCGACGATTCTCGGCAAAATATGCCCGGCGGCCGCTTCCCCAGCTATTGGAAGTGTGACCCGGTTAAAATCCCCGATGCAGCGTGTCCCGTTCGCAGACAAACTTCCCTGACGACTGCCGCCTCGAGCATCTTGACGGCTCCACGTCCGACGCTGATGTTGGCTCATGAGAGATGGGGACCTCGGGCGTGGCAAGAATTCAGAGGAGGAAGCCTGGCCGGCGATTCCAAGACCGTTACAAGCGGTCGCAACAGCATAGCCAGGGGCGGGGCATGGTATCAACGATGGCTGGAGCTGCTCGCCGCTCTAGTCTGTTTCGCCATCGGCGTCGTGCTCGTCTTTGTGCCCGGGCCCGCAGTGCTCTTTTCGCCGTCGGCGCGGTCCTCCTGGCGGATCAGTCAAAAGCGATCGCGCACCTTGGATTGGATCGAAGTCCGGCTGAGGCGTGGCGCCAGGGCCGCCTGGCATTGGTGGAAGCGGGCTTCCGCGGTGGCGCGGGGCGCGGTCGTGGGGGTAACCATCGTGTTTGTAGGCGCCATTGGCTACTTGTTTTATCGGGTGGTTATCTTGGGTTGAGGGCGAGCCGCCTTCAAGTAGCGGGAGAGCTGGGCTGGAGCCGGCCGCGGGGGCTGGAATAATGCTTCTCCTTCGCGCGCGGATGGGGTATGAGTGCGGGTGCGGTTGCAGCCGAGGTTGAACAACCTGGCCTTTGCTCGGTGGTGGTTGGGGCGTTCAGCTGGCGCAAGCACAATCAAGATAAGCCGTATGAACACACCAGCCCGTTGGTCGAATCGATTCCGAGAAGATCTTCACCCGCTATGGTCCGCGACTGCGTTTACGTTGATCGAACTGCTCGTGGTTATTGCGATCATCGCCATTCTGGCGGGGATGCTCTTGCCCGCACTGAGTCGGGCGAAGGACCGGGCGCAACTGACGCTCGACCTGAACAATGTGAAGCAGATCCTGCTGGCGAGCCATCTTTACTCGAGCGACAACGATGATCGCCTGGCGCATCCCACCTGGGGCGGCGATTTGACGGGACCGGACGGCTGGATCTACGCGACGGACAATAAGGGGCGCATTCCGAACGGACCCGCCAAGCCTGGCTCTGCCGCGGGCCACGACGTGAATTCGGTCCAGTTCAGCAACCAGGTTGCCTTTTTCAAGATATCGCAGCTTGAGGTCCCTTCATCGGCCGACTACAAGGTGTGCTGGTGTCCCAAAGACGTGGCGACACGAGGGTCTGGCAAGTTGAAGCAGTTGTGGCTGGCGCGGCCAATGAGCTGACCTCCTACTGCTGGAACGGCACGATTGGCGGCTACAACAACATCAATCGGACACCGCTCTCACCGGACGGCAAAACTTACAAGCAAAGCGATTTCGGCGGTTCCGACTGGCAAATGTGGGAAATCAATGAACTGGATGCCTTGAATTTCAACGACGCCGCCAACGTGCCGCCGCCCAATAACCCGGGGAACGGCATCTCCATCCGGCATGCCGGCATTGCAGCCTGGTGGAACATTTCGAATCCAAACGCCAACAGCACTATCAAGAATCTGCCCGGCGGCGCGGTTATCGGCACGTTCAGCGGCAGTGCGCACAACGTCAAGTGGACGAAGTCGCTCCAGCTGATCAATGCGCCCTATCCAAACGAAATGCTGAACGGCCCGATTTACCGCTAGCCTAGGTCGAGACTTGCCGCCGCTTGGCGCGGAGAGCGCCCAGGCGGTTGCTGGTGAGCCAGACGGCTGCGAGCAGCAGTATCCCGAGCAGAATATTCTCGAGGTGGCTGATCTTGAAGGGCAGGTGTTGGTCTCCCCATGTGGCTGCGCCCCTCAGACCTTCATCCAGCACCGCGATCATCAAAACGCCGAAAAAGGTCCCGGTCAACGATCCGGCGCCGCCTTGCACTCTTGTCCCGCCAAGCACGACCGCGACAATGACGTGCAATTCCATGCCAGTGAGTGAACTGGCGCTGACGGAACTGTTCCGCGCGGTAAAGGTCAATGCGGCGACAAATGCCAGCAATCCCATCAAAACGTAAACCTCACACAACCGGCGCCCGACAGCAATGCCGGCGTAGCGGGCGGCGATCCGATTGCCACCGATCATGAGGAGCTCGCGACGCCAGCGCGAATGGTGAAAGTAAATGCCCGCGGCGATGAAGAAGACCAACACCAGGGCCGCGACGCCGGCGAATTGCCCGAACCATTCGTAGCCGCGGACGTCGACGAACGGCGCCTTTTCCAGCTCACCCATGACGACGAAGCAAAGCCCCCGGTAGAAGATCATGGTTCCAAGCGTGGCAATGATCGGCGGCACATCCAGCCAGGCGATGAGAGCGCCGTTGATCAAACCGAGCAGCAATGCCAAAGCCAGGCCAACCGGGACAGCTGTCCACCAAAACGACGGTCCGGCCGGAAACGAAGACATCACACAACCGACCAAGGCCACCATCGAGGCGACCGACAGGTCAATGCCAGCGGTCATCATCACCAGCGTCATCCCAAAGCTCAGGAGAAGAATCGGCCCCGATTGCGCGATCAAATCCGCCACGTAACTGCGCAGATAGGCCCGGTCCATACCGCCGGAGGACGAGTGAACGGAACTGATGCTGCTGAATAACGCAAACTCGAGCAAAAGGAGGAGCGGTAAGATCCAACGTCCCATAGTGGCATGCCAGTCAGGTGACGCGAGCAGATCACGCCGCCATCGTTTTATCAACTTTCTTCGTGCCACTTATTTGCTTGATCGCCCCCCGCGGCCAACCAAGCTGGGAGCGCTTGATGACGCGCGACGAAGCCTGGTGTTTGCTGAAGGAATACACCCAGTCGGATTCACTCCTCAAACATGCCCTGGCGGTGGAAGCGGCCCTGCGCTCCTACGCGCCCCGCTTCGGCGGCGATTCCGAACTCTGGGGTGTGACCGGCTTGCTTCATGATTTTGACTATGAACGGTGGCCCAATCCGCCGGATCATACCCGCGAAGGGGCCCGCATTTTGCGGGAACGCGCCGTGGACGAAGAAATCGTCGGCGCCATACTGTCCCACGCAGAGTGGAACCTGGAGGCATATCCGCGCGACCGCCCGCTTCGCCAGGCCCTATTTGCGGTCGACGAGCTTTGTGGGTTTGTCATTGCCGTCGCGTATGTCCGGCCCGAAAGACTCGCTGGAATGACCGTGAGCAGCGTTCGGAAGAAGATGAAGCAGAAATCGTTTTCGGCGGGTGTCAGGCGCGAGGATATCGAAACGGGGGCTGGGCTGCTCGAGCTCCCGGTCGACGATCACATCACCAACGTCATCGCGGCTCTGCAGACAGTTGCCGGGTCGCTCGGGTTCGCTTAACCACGGCGGCCGGAAGCCGTTTGCCGCCATCTCCGACTCATGGGCAGCGCAAGGTCTTATCATCGGCCTCGCTCAGCACCAAGCAGGAGGCACTTTCGACCGTCGCGCCGCGCGCCGATAAGAGGTCCGGCAAACTCAGCAACGCCACCACCGGAAAGGGACGGTTGGTAAGCCAGGCGAGATTGATCACTTGGGGCGCGTGCCCGTTTCGGACGGAGAGTTGGCGGACTCGCTCTGCCAGCAGCCGGTTGGCTGGTTGCTCCCATCTTTGTTTCCAACGGGGATGGACGGCTGCGGTGCTTTCTTCGAAGAGATACTCGCCGATATTGAAATCATCCGCATGGGCAAAGACGGCCAGACCCAAGTCCCGGACCACTTCTTCCAGCAGCCGGAACGGAATGTCTTGAGGCCACAACGGTGATCGGGCGGATGGCAACGCCAGTTCGGTCGTTACGATCGCGCGGATGCCAGCCGCTCCCAGGCTTTCGGCGTGAGCCTGAGCTGCTCGGATATCTTCCGCAGGCCAGTTGCGCACGCCAAATGCGCGGATTCTCCCGTAGTCAATCTCGCCCACCACCGCTTCCAAGACGGCGGGCAAGGCTGGGCCGGGAGGGTTGGCGATATAGACTAGATCCAGGTAGTCCGTCCCAAGGAGTGCCAAATCGGTGGAGATGTCTTCGGCGATCGCCTCTGGAGTGCACCGGTTTACCGCTCGCCGGGCGATCGGGTCCCAGCCTTCGTGTCCGATCTGGCTGCAAAGAAAGAACTGTTCACGGAGCCCCCATCGCTTGAGCCATTGACCAACCCCGCGGCGGCTGTGAGTTTCGCCGCCTTCCCCGTGCAAGTGAATGCAGTTGCCCCCGAGCTGATGAAAGTGATCAAGTCCCGCTTGGTGCCAGTCGGGCGCTGCCGAGGATGGGCAAGCCATCACGTTGGTGAGGCTGGCGCGCAGCCCTGGAATGTCAATCTGCCGAAGTGGCACGGCGATATTGCTCGGTCCTGATTCAACGTGGCCATTCGCCGTCCACAATGGGACGGGGCCGAAGCCGGGCTGGATCCAGGACGACGTGTTTGATGCGTTCGCGTTTCCAGGAATAGACGATATGGACGAGCTGGTCGCGAGTTTGAATGACGGCGGGGTAGGAATACTCGTCGCCAGGTCGGCTTTCCAGCACCGCAGCCGCTTCCCAGGCGCTGCCGTCAGCGGACAGAGCGACGTTGAGGTAGCCACGGTCATCCGTTGAATGGTTGTAGACCAATAGTGAACGCCCGTCGCGAAGGAGGACGGCATCAATCGCGCTGTTCGGGTTTGGAAGCTCCGTCCGCTGCAACGGCGACCAGGTCCTGCCGCGATCTTTGGACCAGGATTCGACAATCCGTCCTTGCTTGGTGCGGCAGAGGATTTGGATTCGATCGAGCCGGTGAAGCAAAATGGTGGGCTGGATGGCAGCCAGCTCGCGGGCGGTGTTCAGCGAAGCGGTCCGGCCAAAGTCCCGCCCGGGACTGCGCATCCACTCCATGTGCACCCGCCAGCCCGCGTCTTCGGTGCTCGAGCCGCAGAGGAGGATGGCCTCGGGCAATTCGACTGGCTTGTTCCGGATCGGGCCCCAATAATTCTTGGGGAGTTGTTTAGAAGCCGACCAGCTTACGCCCTGGTTGTCTGAGGTTGTCACCAGGCCCCACCAGCCTTCCGGCGTTGGGCCCACCTTATAGAAAAGCAAGAGTGGACCGAACTTCGGTTGGAACAAAACCGGATTCCAGCATGGAAACCGGCGCAACCCGTTTTCGCCAAACCCCTGCAACACTTCGACCGGCGCAGACCACTGGTTGCTCTCATAACGAGCCATCCACACCCCCGCGTCCAAAGCCCGGTTTTGCGAACCCCCAATCCAAGCAGCCAGCAGGATACCGTCGCGGGTCTCGACGATCGTGGGCGAGTGGGAGGCTGGCAGAGGCGGTTGTTCGACGACGAACTCGCTTTGGATGACACCTTCCTCCGCCGCGGCGGCGCTTGGCAACACCACGGCGCCCGGAATCGAGAGGAGACCAAGGAAAAGCAGTGAACGCAGCGACATGGTCATTTGCCCATCGTCAATTGCTGTTTCGGCTGAGTTACCATGGGAAAAGCATCCGTTCGGAACGGCACCGCCGGCAAGCCGTCTTTGTTCCAGAGGTTCACCACCGGAAAGTCCGACCAGCCATAGCGGACGGCCACCGGCTGGGCCACTTGCGGACTGCTCACCACCACTTTGTCCCCGTCAATCTCGGCCTTGGCCCAGACGAACTTGTGGTCCGCGCCAGCGACCGCAAAGCCCTGCAATTCGCCGCCGCGCGCTTCCAATCCTCTGCCGACATGATCGAAACTGAGGATGGCTTTGTCCCCTTCGACCTTGAGACGTCGATAGCTCGGGCCGGAAAAGGGAATCTTTTCTCCGTAAGCGATCGCGCGAGCGGCCAGAGCCAGGCGCGCCCCGACCGGCTCCTTTTTGGTCGGATGGATGTCGTCTTTGTCGCCTACGTCCGTAATGACCGCCATGCCGACGCTGGGCAATGTTTTGGTTGCGAGCACTTGGGCTTCGCGCAACTCGGCCCAATCACTGTCTCCGGGACTTGACGTGATATCGGCCAGCGTGCGCTTCTTGCCTTTGTCCCACGGGGCGAGCTGGACTTCGAGGAAGGTGAAATTGCCTTGGCCCCAGTCGCGGCGCCAGTTGCGGATCATATCAGCGAACAAAGTGCGGTACTGGTGGGCGCGGCCGGCATTCGACTCGCCTTGATACCAGATGGCGCCACGAATGGCGTAGGGGACCAGGGGCGCGATCATGCCGTTGTAGAGTTCGGTTGGCTTCCAGTAGGGAGGCGTGGGTTTGTTTCGGGTGGGCTTCTTTCCGTCTTTGGCGAGCTCGGCGGTTTCCTTTTCGAAGTCGGCCAGGGCGGCCTGATACGCCTGGAGCGCCTTGGGATAAGCGTCAAGAATCGTGGTCTTATAGTCGGGGTTGGCGGAAAGGACATCGTCGGTCATCCAAACCTCGGCTGGGGAACCGCCCCAGGAGGTGTGGATCAACCCAATGGGCACCCCGAGCGCCTTCTGGAGGTCCCGGCCGAAGAAGTAGGCGACGGCGGAAAAGCCCGGGCTGGAGTCCGGGCCGCAGAGGCTCCACTTGCCGTTGACGTTGTTGGTCGGGGCGTTGGCCTTCAACTTGGGCACGGTGAAGAGGCGCATTGCTGGATTGCCTGATTGGGCGATGGCTGTCTGCGGCTCAAAGCTCCGATTTAACGGCCATTCCATGTTGGATTGGCCACTGCAAACCCAAACCTCGCCGACCAGGACGTTGCTCAGTCGAATCTCATTCTTTCCCGAGACGGTGAAAGTATCCGGGCCTCCCGCTGCCAGCTTCCTCAGGCGGACTTGCCATTTGCCATCTTTGGCGACCGTCGTGACCTTCTGGTCGCGGAATTGGACGGTGACGGTTTCTCCCTCGGAGGCCCAGCCCCAGACGGGCACAGCCATCCCCTGTTGCAGGACCATATCGTCGCCAAAAATGCCGGGGAGTTTGACTTCAGCGCGTAGCGATGTGCCGCCTAGAAAGCAGGCCAGGGCCAGAAGAGCCCATACCGGCCGGACCTCGGGCCGTTGGCTTCCACCGAGAGCCGTCCGCGGCCAGGGGACGGTGACGGGTTTCAAACGTGGTGATTTGTCCATGGCGACAGTCGAGCCAAATCGATCCTTTGCGTCAACACGGAAACGGGAGGTGACCGTCGCGGACTTCCGAGCCAGCCTCGCCGGCGCAAGGAGGAACTAGGGCGTTCGAGGGATGATCGGCTTCGATTGCTGCAAAAGCTTTGCTTCGCCCAGGCCAGCTCGATAAGAACTGAACGTGCTTTGGTCGATTCTGGCAGCGGCACTGGCTGTTCTAAGCTTCATTTTGACGCTTTGGCAATGGCTGGTCGCCAGGCGCTTTCCCGTCCACCAGCGGAGGGCGGGAGTCGGCGCGCGTCCCGGCGTCACTCTCTTGAAACCACTGAAGGGATGTGACACCAAGACCGACCTCTGTTTGCGCAGCTGGATTGGGCAAGGATATGACGGGCCGCTGCAAATGCTGTTCGGGGTCGCTTCTCCTGAGGATCCGGTTTGTGCCGTAGTGCGGCAGCTGATCCAGGCGCACCCGCAGCTCGACCTCGAGTTGGTCATCTGCAGCCAGGCGCTCGGCCCGAACGCGAAGGTGTCGACCTTGGCGCAGTTGCAGCCGCACATTCGGCACGAAGCAGTGATCATCAGCGACGCAGACGTGTGGGTGCCGCCGGATCTGGTGGCCAACCTGGTTGTGTCGCTGAACGATCCAGAGGTGGGGCTGGTTAGTTGTCTTTACCGGCTCACCGACACGGTCACTCCAGCGATGCAATGGGAAGCGGTCGCGGTCAATGCCGACTTCTGGAGCCAAGTGCTGCAAGCCGAAAGCCTCGGGCGGGTTGATTTCGCCTTGGGCGCGGTTATGGGCACCAAGCGCCGTTGGCTGGAGAAGACGGGTGCTTTCCATGTGCTGCTGGAATACCTGGCGGATGACTATCAGTTGGGTCACCGCATTGCCCAGACCGGCGCGCGGGTGGTGCTCTGTCCGATAGTGGTCGAATGCCGGTCTGCGTCGATGAGTTGGCGACAAGTCCTGAAACATCAGCTTCGATGGACCCGAACGATTCGCATCTGCCAGCCAGCTCCGTTCTTCTTCAGTATCCTGAGCAATGCCACGCTCTGGCCGCTTCTATGGATCGCGGTGGACCGCACCTCCGTCGCCTGCTCCGTCGGCCTCCTCTTTCTGGCGGCTCGACTGATCACGGCCGAACTCAATCAGCGGAGACTCGCCGGCCACCGCGGGCATTCCTTCAATCCGCTTTTGGTCCTGCTTAAAGATGTCCTCGGGGTCGGGCTCTGGGTCATGGCCTTTGCTGGAAATCGGGTCGAATGGCGGGGCCAAAGGTTCCGGATGCTGGGTGACGGCCGGCTGGAAGGCCCGCTGGACTGAGCAGTAGCTGCGGCCAGCTTGGCGAGCTAGCGGCCCTGGACGGTGGCGTGGGCACGCAGCCAGACCAGATCGGCGTTCTGGGCTGGGACGTTCATGAATTCCCATTTCTTGACCTGATTACCGACTTGCTGGGTGCGCAGGACTTCAGGGGTTCGCCATCGATGAATCTCGGCATGCCCATCGCCAAAAGTCAGGCCGCCGGAGCCACCATGATAGGCGGCCGGCACATTCACGATTTGATTGGCCATCATGTCGATGGCCATTTCGCCGTCATCGATGCTGTCGTCCCGCTCGTCGATCAGGACCATGGCATCGCTTGGGCTCATGTTACGGAAATCGGTCGTCTTGCGGAAGGTGACGTAGCCGTCATTCCAAGGAAGGGTCCGGTAGCCCATCCACACGCTCATGGAGACGGTGCGCACAACTGGGTAAGTGCGTTGCCCGATCTTGGCTTTCACCTTGCTCGCCATGCAGCGATAGACGTCCTTTGACTTGGTATACGGGCCGATGGCCCCCCATTTGGCTTCGAGCAACAGGAGCGTGTTAGTGTTATCGAGGTTGTTGGCTTGGCGCGGGTCGAGCCAGCCGCTTACCCAGTTGCCTTTGTCGGCAACACGGTTGGCTTCATCCTGCCAATGATTCCCGGCGATAAAATCGCTGTTGTCGTCCGCATACATCGACCAGGCCAACTGCAGCTGTTTCAAATTAGCCATGCAATGCACGGCCGTCGCTTTCTGCTTCGCCTTGGCCAAGGCCGGCAACAGCATCCCGGCCAGGATCGCAATGATCGCGATGACAACGAGGAGTTCAATGAGCGTGAAACCTCTCCCGGAATAGCCTGCATTGTCCTCCGGTCGGCCGGCAAGCGGATGCGTGTTCATAGAGGGGAACCGGACTCATGGTAGTCCCGAAGAGCGGCTGCTGCAATGAGAGATTCGCCACCGCTTGGCAGTTGGCCGTTGGGAGAAATCGTCGGTCCCCCGGCCCGAAATGGTGGTGGCGCCCGCTCGGGGTGGGGTTGGGCTCGTCTCCATGACTGCGCTTGCTCAGTCAAACCGGTTGTGCTCTTATGAGACTGCAATCTAGAGCTATGCCGACTTACGAATACGTTTGCCAGAAGTGTGATCATCAATTCGAGATCACCCAGTCCATTACCGAAGATTCCCTCGCCATCTGCCCTAAAGAACAATGCGCCCAAAAGACTTGGGGAAAAGGCAAAGTTAAGCGCGTGATCGGCGCCGGGGCAGGCTTGATTTTCAAAGGAAGCGGCTTCTACATCACCGATTACCGAAGCAAAGAGTATAAAGAAGCGGCCAAGAAAGAGTCTCCTTCTAGCTCGAGCTCAAGCGATTCCAAACCGTCAAGCACTAGTAAGCCGGAAAACAAACCGGCCAAGACCGATACCTCCAGTAAAGGCTGAGTTCAGGCGAAGCACCCGTGCTCAGGGTGCTGCGAATCCAGGCTGATGCACCCTCCGACCGAAATCATTTTCCGTGGCTCGAAACCAGCCCTGCGCTTTCGTCGTCCTGCTACCAGGTTGATGTCGGCTCTGGTTCTTTGCAGTTGGTTGGCAATGGTTGCGGTCACGCTCTCCGCGTCGGCCGCCCCGGTGATCGCGCCCTTGCGCCAATCTCAGCAATTCACGGTCGTGGACGCCAGGTCATCGGCATTGCTTCTGCCCGGCCAATTGAGATCGGACAGCGGGCAGGAATTGATTCGTCTGGATGTGGACGCTCTGCTGCTTTCCGCCGAGCGAATCAAAGAAGCGTTGCTGAGTGACCTGCATTTTTCGACGGAAGGCGCAGGTCGCATCCGGCTCTTTCTTTATCCTGCCCGAAAGGGAGATGAATTGATCCGGATGATCTCCAGCTATTCCCCGGGAGAATGGGAATATCGGGTCGAGATTCCGGATCAGATTGAGGCGATGAAGTTGGTCCGGGGCGTCATCCATGCCGTGCTCCTGGAGATCGCCAATCGTGGGCAAGGACCGAGATCCGCGGAGTTGCCTTTGTGGTTGGTCGAAGGCCTGACCCTCCATCTGATGTCGACCGTCCAACGGGATCTCGTTGTGGGATCCGTCCCGCTTGGATCGATGTTGCGCATTGTGCGGGAGACACCCAGAACGTTGCCGAACGGCAACCCGGTCTCGCCGCTCGACTCCCTCCGCGGGACCCGCCAGGTGCTGCGGGCCAATCGACCGCTGTCTTTTTCCGAACTGGCTTACCCGCCGGCGGCCTTGCTGACCGGTGCTCAGTTGCGCACCTATCAGTCTTCAGCTCACTTGTTTGTCTATGAGCTGCTCCAATCTAAAAATGGCGCCGCAAGTTTCGTTCGGATGCTGCGCGAATTGCCGGGCTGCTGGAATTGGGAGACGGCTTTTTTGAGAGGTTTTTCTCCCCAATTTGCCCGGATGCTCGACGTCGAAAAGATTTGGTCGGTGGATGTGTTGGCTTTTACGGCCCGCGACCCTTCTCAGGTCTGGTCAAGAGTGGCTTGCCTCGAAAGGCTGGATGAAATCCTGTCGGTCCCCGCGCAAGTTCGGGTCGTGTCCGATATGCTGCCGCAGCGGGCCACGTTGACCATCCAGCAGGTCATTTCACACTGGACACTTTCGGCACAGGCGCCGCTGCTCCGACAGAAAGTGGCGTTGCTCGAGGTGCTTCGGTTCCATGCGCCGGCCGATTTGGCGGAGCTGATGGACAAGTATCGCGTTGCATTGGCTGCTTACCTGCAGAAACGCGACAGTGCTTCGCGGGGACCGGAGACGCGGATGCAAACGCCGCTGAACACGAGCTTGGTGATTCAAGATGCGGTCAAGGAGCTACAACGGCTCGACAAGCAGCGGGAAGAGCTGCGTCCGGAGAAGGCCCTCTCGGTGAATTCCCCTATAAACCATTAGAACGCAACTCGATATGGTTTTGGCGGGGACCCTTCCTTGACAGTAGCTCTACCCAAAATATAGTTCGGCGTCATGTTAAACGAGTCTTCATCGGGTTCCAGCGAGGAGCCCCCATCATCACCCCAACCAGCTAATCTTAAGGACTTTCGCTCGGCGGGCCGCGGCTTTTGGGCCCATATTCCAGACCAGGACTGGAACGACTGGCATTGGCAACTCAAGCATCGGATCGTCTCCCTCGCCCAATTGGAACGCCTGTTGCCTACCCTAACGCCCGAAGAAAGAGCCGGCACCTTGTTGGCCAATACCAAACTGGCTCTCGCTATCACGCCTTACTTTTTCAATCTCATCGACCCGGCCGATGAGAACTGTCCAATTCGACGCCAAGTCATTCCCAGGATCGAAGAGACGCATACGGCGTCCTGGGAAATGAACGATCCCTGCGGCGAGGACAGCCATTCGCCCGTCCCGGGCGTGGTGCATCGCTACCCGGATCGGGTTCTCTTTCTCGTGACCGACCGTTGTGCGTCGTATTGCCGCTATTGCACTCGGTCCCGGTTGGTGAGTAATGCGAGCGGGTATGATTTTCACCCCGAGTTTCAGAAGCAGATCGAGTATATTCGGCGCACACCGTCCATCCGGGACGTCCTGCTGAGCGGGGGCGATCCACTGCTGCTCAGCGACGAAAAGTTGGAGCATCTCCTGAGTCAGTTGCGCTCCATCCCCCACGTCGAATTCCTCCGCATTGGCACCCGCATTCCCGTTTTCCTGCCGCAGCGGATCACCGCGTCGCTGTGCGCTATGCTCCGGAAGTATCACCCGCTCTTCATGAGCATTCATTCCAATCACCCCCGCGAATTGACTCTGGAAGTGCGCGAAGCTTTGGGGCGATTGGCGGATGCGGGCATTCCGCTGGGCAATCAGTCGGTGCTCCTGCGACGGGTGAACGATGACGCCATCGTCATGAAGGCGCTCGTGCAGAAACTGCTCATGTGCCGCGTCAAGCCTTACTACATTTATCAGTGTGACCTGATCGCTGGGTCAGCGCATTTGCGGTCGAGCGTTCGGCAGGGAATCAAACTGATGGAGCAACTGCGTGGTCACACCACCGGCTACGCCGTGCCACAATACGTTATCGACGCGCCCGGCGGTGGCGGCAAAGTGCCGGTGAATCCCGAATACGTCCTGAGCCGCAATGCCGACCGAGTTGTGATCCGCAATTTCGAGGGCAAGATCTTCGAATATCCCGAAGCTCCGGACGGGACTCCGCTCACTCCGCTTGCCCATCGAATTGAAGAGGCTGAACTCGTGTAGCCATGGCTCGCGAGTCTTGGGCCGACAAGCGCCAGCGTTGCGCCGCCATCAGCGCCGATTTGCAGGGGGCTTATCCAGGGGCGCACTGTGAGTTGAACTTTGCCAACCCGCTTCAATTGCTGGTGGCGACCATTCTATCGGCGCAATCAACCGATAAACAGGTCAATGTGGTCACCGAGACGCTCTTCCAAAAGTACCGGACGGCCTCAGATTTTGCCCAGGCCAGCGAGGAAGAGCTGCAATGCGACATCCAACGGTTAGGCTTTTTTCGGAACAAGGCGCGGAGCATCAAAGCCTGTTGCCAGAAGCTGGTTGATCTCCATGGCGGCCAAGTCCCGCGCTCGATGGACGAGTTGGTCCAATTGGCCGGAGTGGGACGCAAGACCGCGAACGTCGTGCTCGGCAACGCTTTTGGGATCAATATAGGGGTGGTGGTTGATACGCACGTCACCCGCCTCTCCAAGCGGCTCGGGCTGACCCGCGAGGTGATGCCTGAGAAGATCGAGTTGGATCTGATAAAACTCGTTCCTCAAGCGCAGTGGACGCTGTTCAGTCACTGGCTCATCTGGCACGGACGACGCCGGTGTTTCGCTCGCGGGCCCGATTGTTCCCAGTGCGAAATTGCGGCGCTCTGTCCGTCGGCCGGCAAAGTCTAGCGGACGCGCGCCCCTGCCGGAAAGGCAATCATCGCGTCTTCAGAAGCGTGAACCGGCCACTCCAATCAACGCGGTAAGCCTGGCAATGCGTCAGGAGCGTCGAAGAAAGTTCGACGATATCACCTGCGGCCAGCCGTCGCCGGCCGAAGTATCGGGCCGGCAATTCCATGGCGGCAATGTTGCGGACGTTCAGGTTCACGCCGGACAAGTTGATCACCCGGGCGGTTGGACCATTCACGATGGCCTCCATGCCTCCCCCGATGCGCGCCCGGACAGGTCGGTGTTCCGGGCCGGCGAGCACTGTCCATTCGGCCCGGTCGTTCTTCGGCACCACTTTGCTCCGGTAAAACGCATCCTCCACAACGTCCTGAGAGTAGAGCCCAAGATAGACGGCGTCCTTGTCCCAGCAGATGTAGAGGTCAGCCAGCGGAAACTCCGAATCGGGCGGAATGAAGCCTTGTTCGCGATTCCAATTTTTCAGGGCGGTGGTTGCGCGGAACTTGCCGAACAGATTGGGTGGTGCTCGCGGCACACCGCTTCGCGCGTTGAGACGTGGTGCTGGTGGGTCCGACCTGAGCGTGCGCAAATCCAGCCCGGCGGCGGCTGTGGTCAGTTCGGTATAGGGGCGGTTGTTAATGTCGACCAGGCCGAAGTTGAAGTTCTCGCCGTCGCCACGGCCGTGGGTCGGTTCGTCTGAGTACTGAAACCAGTCGGCGCCGATGACGTAGGGAGTCCTGGCGAGGGCCTCGAGGGTCGTGCGGAAACCAGCCGCCCGTTCCTTCTGGGTGCCGACGACCGGGTAGACTCCATGGTCATTTTGGTTGCCGCTCCGGTTCTCGCGCGCCGCCATGTAAAACTCCCCAATCACAATCGGTTTGCCTGAAAGATCGTGGAGAGTTTCGAGAAAAAAACGGGCGAAGGTGCCGTCATTCCAAGGGGCATTCAGGTTGCTCGAAATCGCATCAAGATACGGCGCAGCCGCCCGCACCACTTCCGGATAATAAAACGATTGATATCGGTCCCCGAGGATCAGGGCTCTGTGGTCATACTTGCGAATAATATCGTGAACCAGAGAATAGTAGCGGTCGGCAAGCAGGCCAAGGAACCGGCGCATCGTCTTGATGCCTTGGCCACCAGGCCGGAGAAAGAGCATCCCGCGCTGCTCCAATTCGGCCCAAGTCGAAACGGTCTCGGGCTCGAAATCTTTCAGCATGAGATTCCAGTCATCCTGGTATGTCTGTTTGAGCAGCTCGATCAAACGCTGTCGCGCCCGCTGGTGGGCACTTGCTCGAGGGTCATTTTGAACAAGGTCGCATTCCACCAGCCCATCTCGTTGTCGGTATGTAGTAGCCGAGGAGCCGCGGATCATCGCGCACGGCCAGGATCTGCTGGCGAGCGACCTGCTCCATGCGCTCGATCATGCGGGAGTCCCACATATCCCACCAGGGAGCTCCTGCAGTGGAACCGATGTGCAACACCGGAACGAAGACGAGGTTGGTTTCGGCGCACTGCTTGAGCACGTTGAAATCGCTCCAGGCCCCCACCGTTGTAAAGCCCCACGCCCGCAGCCGCTCCATGGTCACTTCTCCCCATTCCTTCGGGTTCTGGTAGTGCTGCCAGGCGACGTAAGCTCGGGTTTTTCGAGTCATATTCTTCAAAGGAAGGCCCTGGTTGACACAGCAAACACCCAAGGAAAAAAATGGTTCGCCGTTTGGCCGAACCAGCCACTGTGAGTGAGCGCGTTGCCGGATGGAGAAGCCGCGCTTCTCCGCCAGGCTCCCGTTCCAGGCCGGGGCCGCATTCGTCCCCAGCGCGCTCCTTGCGCTGGGTGCAGCCCAGGCAGCGAGCAAAAGGGCCGTAGCAACCGCCAGCCGGCGCCTTCCAAAATGGGTGGCGCCGAATTTCCCGAAGGATGGCTTGTTGGTGCCGTTTGTCTCATCGCTTCCACCACCGCCAACGAATACGAATCGACGAGGAAGATAAAGAGCCTGAGCCATCCCTGCACGCAGAATTCCCCGGCCGCCCAGTTTTTTTGAAGCGATCCGCTGCGGGGATGCAGACGGAGTCTATTCCGGGCCGGGCGATGTCCGCCCACGCAGGGCCGCCTGCTGTTTTTGCTCGAGGAGTTGAAGCTCAACCTTGAGGCGTTGGAGCACGACGCCGTTGCCGACAAGCAGGGCAACCATCAATCCCAGAAGGAGGATCACGATCATGAGCGCAGAGCCTCGCTCACCTTGAGGGCCATGACTCTTGCCGATGGGGGGCGCATATTGGCAGCAGCTCATGGCGAACCCCTCCCTGGCACAGCCTGAAAGCTAAACAGAGGCCGGACGCGCGCTCCCTTGCTCCGGGTCTGGAGTTCGATGTCGCAACGCCACGACGTCACATACGATTGTTGCTCTTTGCTGACCTTGAACTCGCGCACTCGCGGAACCAGTTGCACCGGCGCATCTTGGCCTTCTCTGCGCCAGATGGCGCCGTCAGCCAGGATGTATGCGATCAGACCGTTGGTTTGGCGTATCTCGCACGCCTT
Organism: Verrucomicrobiota bacterium; assembly: GCA_046346765.1. Taxonomy (GTDB): domain Bacteria; phylum Verrucomicrobiota; class Verrucomicrobiia; order Limisphaerales; family SIBE01; genus JAXMHN01. Next base: position 199,210 of record JAXMHN010000001.1, read on the forward strand.
CACGCCCGCTCGCGCCATCCATTCCGGTTCGGTTTGGGCTTGGCGGAGATCGGCCCGCCACATTTCGCCAGCCCTGAGGACATTGATAATATCTTCGGTGTTCCGGGCCAGGCTTCTCGAATCAGCAAGGCAACGGTAGAACGCGCTGAACGCGACGCCCATGACCAGGGCAAGAAGGCCGATGTAAAGAAGACATTCGACCAGCATGTAACCGGCCCGCGCGGCGCGGCCAAGGCGAGGCCTGGCAACTGGGCGAGATGGCGTCTTCATGGGGTCGGCGCTTTGACAGAGTTCGTCTGGAGCGGAAACGCGCGCGTAAGGCGGCCTCCTTTCCCCGCCTTGGCCGGTTGCCACTCTAATTGCACTTCGCCCAGCTGGCGATTCAGGGTGAAGACGCCAGGCGGAAGGTTCGTGGCCGCGGCCGCGTGAACCGTGTAGCTCTGACGGCCCACGGGATAGGCGCGCCACTGACCAGCGGCCAGAACTTCGATCTCGCCATCGATAATTTCCATCACTAAAGCGCGGTAATAGTAAGCTCTGGCGAGCCGCTGCTCCTGAATGATCGAATAAGCCATTGGCAGCATCGCCGCGGTCAGCAACCCGATGGCTGCGATGAGTTCCAACGTCACAAACCCGCGCCCGGCGAGATATAGTCTGGACCTCACCACAGGACCCCCATCTCGATGACGCGCGTGATGGCTTCGAAAACAAAGCAGGCGAACAGCGCCACCATCGTGCCGTTGTAAAGCACAAGGGCGGTCGTGATCGTCTGCGCAAAGGTCTGTTGCTGACGAAAAGCCCGCGCGTCCAGACTGTCCAGCCATCCCTGCAGTCCGCTCAGGAAACCATGTCCCGAGCGGAAGGCGTTCGTGAGGCGCCAACGCAGTTCACCAGTTGCATCAAATGTTGCGAGTGCGTCCGGCAAGGCAATCCCGTGGCGCAACTGATGACCCGCTCCGCGCGGCAGGCGAAAGGCGGTATTGGCGGTGCCCTCGGCGGCGAGCTGGACGGCTCGTTCTTCCGGGATGCTGGCATCCAGCAGCACCCCTAGCATGGCGCCGAAATCGCGCCTCATTCGCTTACGGCGCCATGGAACCCAGGTAGCGACCGTGTCCAATTGCGGCATAAAAAGGCCCGCCCCCATCCAGGCGATCAGGCGGGGGCCGCCGATGTAAAGGATCATTCCAACGTAGACACAGAGGGCCAGCAGAATTTGAACCTGTGAGAGAAGAGCCGCAAAATGAAACGGCAGCGACGGTAACGCTTCACCTTCGAGCAAGTCCTGGAACATCGCTTCATATTTCGGGATGATGAATACGGTCATCATCCAAAACAGCGCCGGAATGATCGGCAGCACAACAAAGGCAAGCACGACCAGATAGTTGTAGGCGCTTTGCACGTGCGAAGCCCCGTCCTTTAGTACGGTGCGGCAGGCGGGCAGCACGCGCTTGGGATCGCCCAGTTCAGCGCCCGCTCGCAGCATCGCTAGCACCTGTGGCGGCACGACCCCGCCCACTAGCTGAAGCGCTGGAATAAGGCCCCAGCCGCTCTCGACGTGCGCCGCGACCAGATGGAACCTCACCCCCAACGAAGTGTCTTCGCTTTTCGAGGCGGACACAATTGTCTCCTCGATGGTCCGGCCCTGCGTCAGACCCGTTTCGGCCAGGTCGAGGAAAAGCCGGGCGCGCTCCTGGCGTCGCAACGGCAGCCCGACCAGGACATAAAGCAGGTAGCAGAAGGCGTAGAGGGGCAAAAGCCCCACCACGAACCCGACAAACAAGCCGCCGATGAACCCACTCGCATTCATGCGCCGAGCCGATCAATCATTGTGCCGAACTGGGCGAACAGTCGGATCACCGGATAGGCCTGGCTGACCAACATCGAGCCCAGAAAGAGGATCGACACTGGTAAGGCCGCGTAAAGAAACACCTCCACGCGGTAAGCTGCGCGCGCTTGGTAGATCTCTGCTGCTCTTTGAAAGCCCTGCGCCAGATCCTCCTCGGCGCTGTTCACTACCCAAAAAAACAGCGGCGGCACGATCCGGCTGTTGGCGGCAATCTCGGCAAAGCGGGCGTGGCCCTGCGCCAGTCGGTGCTGCCATTGCACGATGTCGCGCCCGACCGGCGTGTTGTTTTCCAGATATCCGAGCAAACCGAGGCTGTCCGCCAAAGTCGTGCCCGCCTTCAACATGACGCTCATCGCCGAAGCAAGCTGAGCGAGCCCTGCTTCCTTGAATCCAGGCAGATGCCAGCGCAACCAGCGACGGAATGGAGGCAGGAACAAGGCGGTTACCAGGACCAAAGTCGTCGCTCCCAAGGCGATCACTGGCATCCACACCAAGACCATCACGCCAGGAGTCACGATTAATTCCATGTTCGCGTCGCTCAAAATTTGGGGCAGGTCCCGCGTAAAGTTCCTGAAAAAGAGGGCCAGGAAGACGGAAAGAGCCAGCGAGGCGAACACCACGATACTTGGATAGACCATCAGCCCTTTCAAGCGGGCACCGATGGCGTTGACTCGCTGATAGTGATCGGCCATCAGCGTCAGAATGCCTGGCAAATCGCTGCCCTGCGTTCCCACAACCACCATCCGCCGGTATAAGTCCGGGAAGTTGCGGTTGGCCAAGGCCTCACCCAGGGGAAGGCCCTTGGCTAAGTCCGCTTCCAGCTGCTGCAACTCTTCTTTCAAAGCGCCACGCCTCAGGCTGCTGGAGAGTTGTCGAAGCGCTCCTTCCAAAGGAATCCCGCTACGCAGCATGGCTGCTAACTGTAGGTTGAGAAAGGCAAGCTCGTCCGAGCGCATGTGAAAACATCTTTCTGGAGTCAGACAAGCTCGCTGTCCATCCCTCACGCCGGTTGACGGAGCAGGCGCAAGGTGCGCTGCAATCGAACCCCGACTCCGGCTCGGGCTGTGTTCTGTTGGGTTCCTTGCGCGAGGGGTCGTAGATTGTCCCGCAGTTCGCTCATGGCCAGGCCTGCGTAATAGAGCAGGGTGACCAATAGCCCCAACACATAAGGGCCGATGGCGGCCGCGAATCCGGCCGCCGACTGGAAGACCTGTCCTTTGGTAACCACGCCTAGAAAGGCCAGAGTGGTCACCACCAGCAGCCACTTGGCGAGGAACACATACAGGATCGTGTTGCGCATGGCCCGGCCGGTGTTCCCGAGTTTCAGCCCCTGCCAAAATCCTACCCACGCCAATGCGTAGAGATCCATGAGCAGCTTCGCAACCAGCACCAAACAAACGGTGATCCAGCCCAGCCACTCCCAGCTGATCGAGCCGCTCGAAAGACAACCAGCGACCATCAAGCCCCCGTCGGTCGCCAGGATCGCCAGCAATGGCCAAAAGCAGCTCCGTTTGGTCGCCAGCAACCGTCCCCGGCGGTAAAACTCTTCGCCCAGCGGCGTGGTGAGGAGAGCTTCCAGGGTGCCGTTGCGCTGATCCTGGGCCGGCCCTCGGCATGCCTGGAGCAGGGCGACAAACGCCAGACCGGCATGAAGCAACACAATTGCTCCGACGTAGGTGGGCAACGACAACCAACGCGAACGAACAAAGCACAGGCCAATGCCCCAGGCTACAATCAAGCCGGGCAGCCAACGCCACGCTGTCACGGGTGGCGGTGTCTTCTCCAAGACCGCCCATGCGAGAACCGCTTCTTCGAATGACCGGTTCGCCAGGGTCGCCGTGTTCTTCTTGCTCGTCATGAGCGGCTTCGATTGTCGCGGTGCTGTCGGGCCGCGATTCCCCGGGGCCGCGTCCCGCCAGCGGTAAGGCAGAAGCACGCTCGCCGCAATCAGGAACAACCAGCCGAGCGCCTGCACCAATAGAAACGAATGGCCAAAAGTGTAGTTAGCGCGGGTTCGCCAAGGCCCGGATTGCAGGACGCTCAAAAAAGCTCCAGCTGGTGAAGCCGCCACGAAGGCCGGATGCACTGCCGGCGCACTGAGCACTTGGCTGATCCACCAACCCCCCAGAGGCACCAGAATAGTCCAGGTGACATTGCCCAGAACGGCCCAACTGAGCGCGGCCCGTTCCCGACGGCAGACCGCGGAAGCGAGCAGCCCAAAACTGGCCGAGAAGAACAAGGCATTCAGGAGAGCCAGCATCATGAGGGTGAATTCCCAGCCGGTCACACCGCCGAGAAAGAGGGAAATGCCTAGCATTGGTAGCGCCGCCATCAAGGCATACGCCGCCGTGCTCGCCCGCGAGACCAACTTGCCCGCCACAATGTCATAGCCTTTTAAATCCGTCAGAAAGAGCAGGCCGAGCGTGCCCTCGCGCTTTTCCCGACTCAGGCAATCCGCCGACAGCAGGGCGGCGTCCAGGACCACGTATAACCCGGCCAGGGTGGACAAGACGATAAATAGCTCCCGGCCAGCCGACGGCGCGCTGATGGTGCCGCTGAAACCGGCGTAAAGCATCGCGATGGAAAGCAGCATCACAACGAGCGCGCTGAGACATCAGGGAGCGATAAGTCGAGGGCCGGCGAGCCAGCACGCGCAACTCTCGATCCGCTACCGGCAGAATCGTCATAGTTGGCCCGTCCCTTTCAGCAAACGATAAAGCACCGCAGTGACTGCCCACCACGATCCACTCAAGCCGGCATACGCCAGGATCACTCCGCCAGTTAACGCGCGCCTCCCTGGGTTCCAAACCTTCCGCGGGGCAGTTCTCATGCGCCAGAAAACATGAAGGCTCTGGACGGCCAAAAGGGTCATCGCCAACAGCAGTTCGCTGGGCCAGCCGAATCGGCGCCAGATCGCCCATAACCCGGCCGCTCCGCCGATCCAGTAAACCGCGATCAGAGGAGGCCGCCAAGCTTCGCCCAGGTCGGCACGGATGGAGCGATGTAGCTGGAGCGCTTGCACGGCCAAACCCGCTCCCGCAATCGGAATTAAGCCGATCGCCCCGAAGACAAAACACCGCACGCTCCGCCGGATCATGCGGAGCCGGTCAATCGAACCGGGGAGGGCCGGACTGGCGAGCGGAAGACTCACCGGGCTGGCTGCCCGCCCGGCCACAGAAGTTTGCGTCATGGCGTGCTTCTTATCTCCAGACCCAGCACTCGTTCCATCTCCTTGGTATCTGACAGGCCGCTTCTTAAGATCTCACGAGCTGCTTCCGCCAACGTGTGTTGCACGGGGAGAGCTGATGGTCCGGCGGTTCTGACCTGCGCTCGCAATCCTTCATCTGCTTTCAACCATTCCACCAGGGGCAAGCGCCCACGATAACCCGAATTCAAGCAACCGGCGCAGCCCGATCCACGGCAATCCGCGCAGAGCTGACGAACCAACCTCTGGTTGAGCACTAGTTCGACGGCCGAGATGGCGGCATAACAATCTTCACAGAGCACCAGCAGTCGTTCAAACACACCCTGGCAGGAACCGGCGTGCAGCGTGGCGATCACCATGTGCCCGGTTAGAGCCGCCCGGACGACGAGGTTGGCCGTGTCCTCATCGCGGACCTCTCCGATCACGAGCACTTGAGGATCCTGGCGAAGCAAATGCCTGGCGGCTTTGGCATAAGTCAGGCCGCGGGCTTCATTGACCTCGGTCTGCATGATGCCGGGCAACACTTGTTCGGCTGGGTCTTCGATCGTGATGATGTGCCGCCCGCCCTGGTTCGCCAGTTCCCGCAGACAAGCATAGATCGTCGTCGTCTTGCCGCTTCCAGCCGGACCCGTCAACAACAGCAGTCCGCTTGTTCGGCGGAGAAAGCGCCGCAATTCTTCTTCGGCGGCCTTCGGCAAAACGAGTTCAGGCAAAGTCGTCGTCGCCTCCCCCTGAAACAGCCGCAGCACGATCTTCTCTCCCGTGACGGTCGGGTAGGTCGCCACGCGCAGGTCGCTGTGAGCGTCCAGGTCCGCTTTGTCGATGCGGCCGTCCTGCGGCATCGACGTTTCATACGTCTTCAGTTTAGCCAGGAACTTGATCCGTCCGAACACCCGTTCCGCCACCTCTTCGGACAGACCGGACGCTGCGGTCATGACCCCGTCCAATCGAAACGAAACCTGGGCGGCACGCCCAATCATCTGCAGGTGCACGTCACTGGCGCCGGCGCGCTGGGCTTGCCGCACCAGGTCAGCGACAATCTGCGGTGCGGAAATCTCACTCATAAACCGTTGTCGCGGGAGCGCTCAGTGCCCCTGCGGACCCTGACGACCCGTAAGTGAGCCGCAAGGCGCGCCGGATCTCAACGTCCTTTGCCAATGTAGGAGTGCCCCGGGTCGCCTTTGCCGACGCGTTGTTCCTCCAGCTGCTTTTTTACATCGTCCAATTGGCCTTTCAAATCCCGATTCTGCTTCTTGAGCTCAAGCACTTCAGACCGGAGATCTCGCCATTCGTCATTCGGCTTTTTGGCGGCGCGAATCTCGCCGATGGCCCTCTCGGCCGCTTCGCGCGTCGGGTTGCCCTTGCTGGCGGACGTAAATGTCTCGAGCACGGCGAGCGCCTTGCTGTCGCCGAGCGACCCGAGCGCGTTAATCGCCGCCAGCTGCACCCGGCGGTTAGGGGAATTAACAAAGCGCAATAGAAACTCCCGCACTTCGTCTTTCTTTTCCTCGTTTCGTGCCAGATTGCCTAGGGTCTCCAGACCGCGGCCGAAGCCCGAACTGGTGAAGGCGTTCTCCCGTTTGGCCAAGGCGTTTTGCAGCGGCCCGAGATACCATGGGTCCGACTGAGCCCGCATGGCGGCAATGGCGGCATCGGCTAAGCCATTACGATACGACTCCGACTCCAGCCAGCGCACGAGGGTATCCCGGACCTCCGGTCGCGGATAAACGCCCAGCGCCCGAATGGTCGCCGAGACAATGTCAGGGTTCTTTTCTTCCTGGACTCGCCTCGTTGCGAGTTCGTAGACCTCGGGGAGGAAAAAGCGGTTCAGGGCACTGACCACCTCCTGGCGCACTCGCGCATCCGGTTGGTTGCGGCTCTCTTTTAATGCCTCAAATGCTTCCTCAGTGTGAAGGCCGCGCAAGGCGCGAGCCGCTTCCAGCCGGACGCCGTAAAATGGGTCTTGCTGGAGCGTGGTTTTCAGTTTAGCCAGGCTGGCCCGATCTTTCTTGTTGCCCAGTTCTTCGACGGCCAGAACGCGGCCGATGACGTCGCTCTTGTCGTTGAGCTGTTCCTGGAGCATGGCGTCGGAAAGCGAAAATCTGATCTTCGCCAGCAGGGTGAATTCAGGATCGATGCGCACGAGCTTTGGCGCATCAGGCAACACGAAGTAGAAGTCCTCGCTCTTTTCTTTGACCGTAATCTGGCGATCGACTGCGCCGGCTTTGGTCTGAAACCGGACAGTCAAAGGAAACTGGAAGAGCAGCACGTCGTCACTCAGCTTTTGGACCTGGTTGATCGAGACTTTGGCCATTTTGGTGAGCTCGTTCCAGCCATAGCTGATCTCCAGTTCGGGATGATGAGCGTGGTAAACCCACTGGTCGAAGAACCGATCGTAGGAGCGGCCGGATAGTTCTTCGATCACCGAATTCAGATCCTCGGTCACGACGGAGCCATACTGGTTTCGTTCGAGGTAAGTTTGGATGCAGCGGCGGTAAAGGGCCTCGCCCAGCAGCGAACGCAACATGTGCAAAACAAAGCCCCCTTTGGGATAGGCCAGATAACTGAACTGTTCGTTCGGATCATCATACTTGCGGTTTACAATCGCTTTGGTGTCATCAGTCCGGTCGATAATGCCTTTGGCGTCGTGGTAGAGATCGTAGAGCATGAATGCCCGGCCTTGTTTCTCGCCGGTGAAGAGGTGCGCGTAGTAAGTGGCAAACCCTTCATTCAACCAGAGATGACTCCAGTCCTTGCACGTCACCAGGTCGCCGAACCATTGATGGGCCAGTTCGTGCGCCACGAGCCCCTGGCTGCTCCGGAGGTTTTCCGTCTTTTCGGTGAACAGGGTTTGATCGGTCAATGTGGTGATGCTGGTGTTTTCCATGCCTCCCGCCACAAAATCATTCACGCAGACCTGATCGTACTTGTCCCATGGGTAAGGCACGCGGATTTCTTGCTCGAAAAATGCCATGGCCTCCTTCGTGTCGCGAAACGATCCCATCGCCTCGTTGATCTGGGACGGCGGCGTGTAAAACGCCAGCGGGATGTCCCGGTATCGGTCTTCCACACTCTTGAAGTAACCAGCGACGAGTGAGATCAAATACGTTACGTGGGGCTTTTCCTGCTTCCAATGCACCGTTACCAGCCCTTTGCCAGCGTCTCGCTCCTGGGAAAGGCGGCGGCCATTCGAAAGCACCACCATTCCATCCGGCACGGTGCAGGTGATTTCAGAGGTGAACTTTTCGTTTGGAGCATCGAAGCAAGGATACCAATGGCGCGCTTCGATGGCCTCGCCCTGTGTAAACAGATGAGTATCTCCTGGCTTGTATCCCATCTCCGGCGTGCGGAAATACAACCCGCGGGTCGGCTCGGCTGAGTAAAACACTGTCACCGTGGCCTCCTTGTCCGGCGGCACCGCTTCCGCAAACGTGATGGTCAGCTTCGCGCCGGCCGCCTGATACCCCTGGATCTTCTCGGTGCCCGTCACGGAACGCACGTTCAGGTCGACCGCGTCGAGTTGCAGTTCCCGGAGTGGCTTCGCGATCGGCTTGAAACGCAAAACAGCTTTGGCGTCGATCGTTCGGTAATTGAAGTCAGGCGTCACTTCCAGGGCCAGATTGAGGAGGTCCACCTCTCGATCGGGCGCGTATTTCCGGTGATCGGATGAATCCATCGGCGCCAGGAAGGTTTGGGATTTCACGCAACTCAAAGCCTCCGTGATTTCCTCTCCCCGACCGATAGCGGCGTTGCACCCGAACATCGCGAAAAGAACAAAAACCAGCCGTTGTGAGGTCATAGGCCGTTACTTACACCAGGACAGCAAGGTCAGCACGCAGAATCTGCCGATCCGCGTTAATGCCGGGGCGGAGCGCATGCCATCGACCGTCGGCTCGAAGCCTCGACCTAGTCTAGTATTACTAGGTCACCCCGGCCTGAGAGAGCCGGAAATGTACTTAGGACGAAGCTCGAATTCCCCTTGAGCAGCGGCAGAACCCGTGCTTCATTGGGCAACATCCAGTTTGGGCAGGCTCCATGCGCACACGACTTTAACCATTCGCCCTCAAACCGAGGGAGGAGGACAGAACACTACGCTATGAAACGATCCATGATCTTGCTTCTCAGTCTTGTCACCATGCTCACCGGCGCGTTCGCACCGGCGGCCCGGGCCGACTTGCCCAAAGCCGGCGATGCTGCCCCCGATTTCACATTGCAGGGCACGGACGGCAAGACCTACAAGCTTTCGGAATTCAAGGACAAGAAGCCGGTGGTGGTGGCCTGGTTTCCCAAAGCCTTCACTTCGGGATGCACCGCCGAGTGCAAGTCGATGCAGGCGAACACCGACGCATTGCGCAAGTTTGACGTCGCCTACTTTACGGCCAGCTGCGATGACGTCGAAACCAATAAGAAGTTTGCCGACTCGCTCGGCCTCGGATACCCCATTCTCAGCGACCCAACTCGCGAAACGGCTAAAGCTTACGGCCTGATTACCGGGGACAAGAAAAACGCCAGCCGGGTCACGTTCTACATCAGCAAAGATGGCCGGATTCTTCTCGTCGACGATAAGGTGAAGACCGCCACGCACGGCGCCGACGTTGCTGCCAAGCTGAAGGAGTTGGGTATCGCCGAGAGCCATTGAGAATTCTGGGTCCGCCGGCTCGAAGGAGGTCTGGTTACCGGGTTGACGGCAGCACGCAACCCTTCGCAATATGCCGGCGAACATGAAACGCAAGATCCTGGTCATCCTTTCGAATCGGCTGAATCGCAACCAGAGGGTTCGTTTCCTCGAGGTCGATACCGACGATAAGGGCAATATCCTCAAAGAGCAGCCGCTGCGCGGCGAACCACGCGAGCCCCGCTTCGACGAGGTCTGGGAAAACGACGAAGGTAAGACCGAGATGTCTTCCTGCCACCGCTTCAAGCGCAAATATCGACACAAACTGGAGCGGCAGAAGAAGACGTGAAGATTCTCTTCATCGGCGGCACCGGCAACATTTCCGCCGATTGCGCTGCCTTACTCCGCGCGCGCGGCCATGACATCTGTGTGATGACGCGAGGACGCGGCGCGGTCCCGCCGGATTACCACGCGCTGGTGGCGGATCGGAAGGACCTGGAGGCGGTGCGCGCTTCTCTCTCCGGGCTGAAGCCGGATGTCGTTCTCAATTTCCTCGGCTACGAGCTCTCCGATGTCCAAGCTGATCATGCCTTGTTCCGGGGCCGCACTGGCCAATATGTCTTCATCAGTTCGACGACGGTTTACGCGCGGCCACCCCACCGCCTGCCCTTTAGAGAAGATTCGCCGCTCGGCAATCCTTACTGGGATTACGCCCAAAAGAAGCTCGAGTGCGAGCGTTGGTTGCTCGGCCGCTGGGAGGAAGAGCGATTCCCGGTCACGATTGTGCGCCCGTCGCATACCTATTCGAGATACTGGATTCCCAACCCCCTCTCCAGTTCCAGTTATACCTTCGCCGCACGGCTGGAACAAGGCCAACCCGTCTACGTACCTGATCAAGGCGAAACACCTTGGACGCTTACCGCCTCGAGCGACTTTGCCATCGGCCTTGCCGGCTTGCTCGAAAACCAAGCCGCTCTTGGTCACAGCTTTCACATCACGAGCGACGAAGTGCTCACCTGGAACCAGATCGTCGGTGAGATTGCCCGCGCCTTGGGCGTCAGCTCACCCGCGGTCGTGCCCGTGGCGACAGAACTTATCTGCCGGATCGCCCCGCAAATGACCGGCACCTTGAAAGGCGATAAAGCTCATCCCGGAATCTTCGATAACGCCAAGATTAAGAACTTCGTGCCGGGTTTCACTTGCCGCAAAGTGTTTCGGGACGGAGTCAAAGAATCTGTGGCCTGGCTTCGGGCCCATCCCGACCAACAAAACCTAAAGCCGGAGCTCAATCTGCTCTGCGAACAGGTCATAGCGGCAGCACGCGCGGAACGTTGAACAGATCCTGAACCACCAGCGCGGCGAGCCTTATCGGTTGCGGCCGGAAAAAGTAGTCCTCCGGCGCTTCGCCTCCATGAGGTCCACCCCGTTCGCCTCTGGACGTCGGAAGGCTTGCTCTCTCAAATCCCGAGATTCGCCAGAGTTTCGCAAATACGATTGGCGATACGCACCAGGTCTGGATGCGATTCTTCGAACTCAGTGACGGACTGGGCGAGCCCTTCCCGCGAGAGCAATAGCAGTTGGGGATTTTTCTTTTCGCGCAAGGCTTCGTGCGCGGAGACGGTGGCGAATTCGGCAATGCGTTGCGCGTCCTCAATGTGCGTCTCGGCGAGGCCCTCGATCTCTGCCCGCAACGTGGTCAGGAGGCGGAGCAGTTCGGCTTTGTTCTCCGGCTTGACGCCGTCGGCGCGATCGATCCGGGCTTCCAGTTCAGCGATGGTGTCGTCAATCATAAAGGTTGGTGGGCACGACAGGACTTGAACCTGCACGGATTACTCCACTGGATCCTAAGTCCAGCGCGTCTGCCAATTCCGCCACGTGCCCTTGTTGATATCGAGCGTCTCGCCATGCCGTCGCCGGCTTGATCCACCTCGCTTACGACCGTCATTTACGCCAAGTCGAGCAGCACACTGCGTTACAGATACACCAACGTTCTTGCCCATCGCAAGCACCCAATCCGAGGCCACCTACCTCGAAATGAGGTCGTGGCTGTGGTCACTTCATCTTCGGTGTCGGGCTACGTCGAGAGGGGGCATCTCGTAAGGGATTCCCTTAGCATGCTAAGCCTTTCTGCTCTAATGCTGCTGGGCCAATCCCTAATTGTCGGCGTTCGAACCGCCCTGGTAATCTGTGCGCTGCACGACAGGATCTGTCGGAAGCACGGTTCCCGCAGCGTTATGGTTCGTCCCGGCGTCGCCCAGCATCAACGGGCACAGCGAGGCAATCCGCGTTGCCATCAGAAGGTGAACATGGCTCGAATCGATTTTGCCGCGCACCTTTTTGAAGCGAGCGTCAAAGAACTCTAGGTCTGGGCGGTAACATGCCTCGGTTCGGATTGAACATCCTAGTCGGCGCCATCTCGGCGCTCGTCTTTATGGTGGCCTGCATCTCAGCCCTGGCCTATCAGATGGCGGCGGCCAATCGGGCGGCGCTTGCTCTCGCATCCCATGCCCAAGCCGTGCAGCAGGCCATTGAGAACGGGCTGGTTTGTCTTCTCGACGCCGAAGCTGGCGCCCGCGGCTTTGTGCTGACCGGCGATTCGGAATATCTCGAACCCTGGGTAACGGCTGAGACGGACCTGCCGGGGATTCTGAACGAGATCAAGTCGTTGACGACCGACAATCCGTATCAGCAGGCGAACGCGGTTGACCTCGAAGTGCTATCAATCAATCGGCTTGCCGTGCTCTCCCGGGCCATTGCCATTCGCAACGAACAAGGGCTAGAAGCCGTGCAGCAACTGGCGAAATCGGCCGAAGGCAAGCGGCTGATGGATAAAGTCCGCGACCTCGCCGTCAAGATGAAGGTTGAGGAGGTCCGGCTTTTGAACATCCATAGAGCGCAAAGCGAAGCCCACTTTTCCCGGGTCAAGAGCGCCTCGGTCATCGGATTGGCTCTGAGCCTGACGCTGTTCGGTTTGGTTTTGCTCCTGGCCACACGGGTGCGGCGCTTGGAGAAATTCGTGACGGTCTGTGCGTGGACGCAGATGGTCAAAGATGGCGACCAATGGATTAGCTTCGAGGAATACCTGCAGCGGCGATTCAGAATCCAAACCACTCATGGGATTTCACATACCGCCGCCGCCAAAATGGGGCAGGAGCTGGAGGTGATCACGCCTAGCCATTGCCGTGATGACATACTCTCAGCTGCCGTCGCTTCGCCACCCGCGCCGATCGACCAGACCTCTCAATCGACGTAATCAAAGAAACCGACGAACATCTCGCTGCTCGTCTGGTCGCCCCAGGTCACGCTCGCGGTCGGGTCGGGATTGGCCAGGTTCAATTCCGAATTGTCGAAGGCGCCTCGAACCACGATGCGAGTTCCAGTCGGCAGCAGTTTCGGCTGCGCCAGCTCATAGCCTGACTGCCATCGAAAGTTGTAGTCTGGAACCGATAACAACGTTTCCTCCCGGCCGTCGGGGTAAATTGCCGCATAACTGACGCGCTTGCCGCGCAGGTGCATGTGGGGGTTGAAGCGGTGGAGCCGTATAGGGTGGTCGACGGTGAATTCTGGCGCTTCGACCGGGTATTCCTGGTCGCCGGGCGGAATGGTGAAAAACAAATTGAGGGGACCGACACTGTGAAAGGTTTTGGGTGGTTTGCTTTTGTGGTACCAGAGTGCGAGCGTGGGGAGGTCGTTGGTCAGTTCGCCGTTGGGCGTGTAATGCAGATTGAAAGTCAACCAGTTGGACTTGCCGAGAAGATAGCCGCTGTCCGACGGATAGACATACGGCGCCACGCCGGGCACATAAGCCGCCAGAGAGTCGTTGTAGGTCGAAACGTCCGGAAACGGACTCCGGTTGCCGACGCGACCCGTCCAAACCAGGTAATGATGCACAATGGCCGGGTTTGATGGGAGGATGATGGCCGCCCGAAGCCAAACATTGGAAGGGTTGGGGGATTGCACAAAAAGATAGCGATATGGCTCGGTCCCCAGCAGGCGGACCGTCTGCATTCCGGGGGTGACTAAGGCATCGGGCGGTCCGAGCTCCGCCGGCCACACCCGAAAAGACGGGGGTAGCGGCAAGTCGGCCAGGGGATCGGACCCTTCGCCCCGCGGGGCTCCGGCATCGAGCCAGCGCAGCAGGGTAGCTCGGTCGGCGGCGGCTAAGGCGAGGCTGTTGGTCCAATGTCCAAAAGCGGCGTCGACATGCCATGGAGGCATTTCGTTGCTGAGGAGGACGTGTTTGATCGCCGGTGCCCAGCTGGACACCACCGAGTAGTCCGTCATGGCAAACGGGGCGACGTCATTGGGGCGATGACAAATGGCGCAGTGCTGCCGGAAGATGGGCGCCACGTCGCGCGCATATGCGGGTGTCAAGGTCGTAGCCGCCGCCAGCAAAGGGCCCGTCAGTGGTGTGCGTAGGAACCTCGCAGGCCTTCCATGTTTCGTCGCTTCCAAGGCCGCGGCCAAGTAGGCTTGATCTGTCTCACCTGCTCCCGTCAGGCTCAACACCCCCCGGTAAGCAAGAACGAATGCGGGCGGTTGGACGACCGCCACCTCTCCAGCCCTCGTAAAGTGCAGAGCCAATTGGCCCAGGCCTTTCGGATCCAACAGAACGCGCACGTTCGCACCCGAGGCCTGGACGCGCTCCGCCACGGATTCCCTGGTGGCCGTAGCGTCGCTTAGCAGGACCCAGAATTGAACCCCACTGGGGCCGTATTGGACGGAGAGTGCCTGCAAAGCTGCCAGGACCGGGTCCAGCCCCGAGACCGAGTCGCCCGCGGCCGCGACGACGATCGCCTTGAGGTTGCGTGGATAAAACAGTTCCCGGGCTTTTCCTTCCTGGTCCAAAAGCAAAAAGTCGTCAACCGGGTCAAAGGAAGGATCGTCTTCGGGCAGAGTTAGACGGTAAAATCGATTCGGCGCGAAGGCTGCGGTCGAATCGAGCCATTCCATGGGGTTCTCTCCTGCTTTTACCGTCAGCAATGACTGCCATTGGGACGGGTTGAGCACGCCGGCGGAATCAATCTGAGCCGATTGCCCGAAGCCACCTCGTAGCTGCAGTCGCGGCAAATGCGCCTGGCTATCCCAAGTCAGGCCAAGCTGAAACGGAGCTGTATTCAGCGGGGCGATGGCGCGCTGGCGATTCAGTCGCAGCCTCTGAGACGCTTCGGCGCGGGCGCCCCACACCACGCTGAGCCGGGTGGGTGCCGAGCAGGACGGGTCAATGCCGCTCGTCTGTCCGCGAGCGGCCAAGGCGAAGGTCCAAGACAAAGCGACGAGGACACAGCCGGATAAAAGACGATCCATATTCAATTTGTGGACGGCTGCCTCCAGGGGCAACCAACCTCGGGAACTGCTTGGGCATACTACCGAAACAGCAGGGCCAACGTTACCAGTAATCAACCTGAAAGCCAGCTTCTGGTTGAGCGCCTCGGGTGACAAGCCGCTAGCTATTTTCAACTGACTCCCGGAAGGACTCAGCGCGCCGTGTCTGGCACCTGCCTTGACAATGCGAGCGATGGGAAGATCGGGGCCGGGCAAACCCTGATTCAGAAGCCCTTCGCTTGTGAATAGTTTCTGTGAGAATGGTGAACAGCTAGGCCCCGACCCAGAGAGTGACTTAGCCTCTCCGCGAAAATTTGCGGGTGTGAATTGTTAGTGAACAAGTTTGGATAACCTGTTCTTGTCTCCTCCAGACGCCAGAGCCATTCTCCTTCTCTCGATGAACAGGCATTGTGGTGGCACTGGCTGTAAGTCACAGGAGCGCTTTCGTTTGCGCTTCCGAAGGAGGCTCCTGGACGCTCTGGCCTCGCATCAATCCACCGCCCAGGCTTTCGGTCCGACTTGGGAAGCAACCCTCGAGGAAGTGCCACTAGACGACCAGGAACAAGCGTTGATCTACTGGCAGTTGATCGCGTGGGTGAGAAGCGACGAGTTGTTCACAGGCCCTGACCAGCGTGAGCTGTTGCACGTCTGGAAGGAAACCGTCCATGAAGTCTGACCCGGTCGAGCTCGCTTTACGGGAAATTACGGACACGAAGCGGCTGGTCAAATCGTTGCTCACCTCCTCCGAAACCTTCGATTACATCCGGGCGCGCGATCCTGGCGGTGCGAATGAAAATCCGGCAGTTGGCGCGTGTCGAGGCTGAGCTCAGTCTGCGGCAGGCGGTAGCACCCGGTTGCATCATTCCCTTTCCAAAATCTCCTGTCCGCGGGTAGGGGCAGTTGGGACGACACTGGCCGGACGGGCAGCTGGTCAGAGGTCAGTTCAGCGATTCGATGCCGCGGAGGTTCGGTTGCCTCCGGTCAGTCGATCGGTAAATGGTGATTCCCAAGTCGCAGCGTGCATGGGTCGATTCTTCATTGTCACTGATGGTCTCAGCTGGGGGTATTGGCTGGCGGGCGAGATAGGCCAATGAAAAGAAGAAGCTGAAAGCCAACAAGAGCCAAAGTGCAAGCAGGCTGGTAACCATGCGGGGCAACTTAGAGGTAGAGCGGCATTTGGGCTCACCACAAATTGCTCACTTTTCAACTCCTCTTGTGACACATTGATAAGATCGGCCGGCCGCTTCGCAATCAAACAAAAACCCTTGCAGAGGGACGCTCTGCAAGGGTGATTAAGCTACAGACGGCGTGTGTCGACCGCCAGCCAGCTACTGCGCCGGGGTCTTTGCCGGCGGCGTATTGGTGTCTGCCGGGGCTGTCGTCGACTCGTCAGTCTTCGGGCCGCAACCGACCAGAAACATCAGCATGGGGACCAGCATCAGGATTTTTTTCATTTTGTTAATTCCTCTGCTTTACTGTGCTGCAAAGTGTAGCGGACCGCCAATTGCCGTCAAGTCTCACGATGGACCTGACGGACTTGAGCGGCCCGGCCTCGCCTCCCGTGGCCCAGCCAAAAACCGGCCCCCGAGTTCGCTCCGAACGACGTCAGCCCGCCGCCGGAAATCGTCCTTTGGGCCCGAACAAGAGACGCAGACTGTTCATCACCACCACGACGGTGCTTCCCTCATGGCCGACGACTCCGAGGGTCAGCGGAATGCCACCGGCCAAAGCGAATCCGACCAGCACCAAAACGGTTCCCAACGAGATGACGAGGTTCTGACGGATAATGCAGGAGGCGCGCTGGCTCAAGCGAAACGCTGCCAGGAAATTCTCAAGCCGGTCGTGCATGAGCACGACATCGGCCTGTTCGAGAGCGGCGTCCGAACCTCGCGCGCCCATGGCGACGCCGATGTGAGCGGCGGCCAAGCTGGGAGCGTCATTGACGCCGTCGCCTATCATGGCGACGTGGTGTCCCTGCGAACTAAGGGAACGGATCGCCGCCACCTTGTCTTCCGGTTTTAGCTCGGCCCGGACATCATCGAGCCCCAGCAGGGCTTTTAGGTGGTCGGCAGCCGCCCGCCGGTCGCCCGTCAACACCACGGCCCGCAAGCCTTCATTGTGCAGCGACTGCAAAACAGCTCGAGCCTGCGGCCGGACGTCGTCTCGCAATAGAATGCGGCCGATGAGCTGGGAATGAACGACGCAAATCTCCGAGACTCCTGGATCAGCGGGGGGAATCCGTGCGAGAGGAGCGGCCGGCGCTTGTTCCGCCACCCACTCGCGCTTGCCCAGGAGACAAGTCTCGCCTTCGCAACGCGCGCGGAGACCGTGGCCGGTCACCGATTCAAATTGCTCCACTTCTCCGGGTGGCAGTTGGTTGGACCGGCCGTGGCGAGTGATCGCGCGCGCAAACGGGTGCGTCGAGAGTTTCTCCAATGCGTACGCCAATCGGGCGACTTCCCGTTCGCGTCCTGGTGGGAAGCTCTCGACCCGTTCGACCCGCAAGTCGCCCGTGGTCAGGGTGCCGGTTTTATCCAGTGCCACGATTTTGGTCGTGGCCAGCTTTTCCACCGCCGCTCCGCCGCGAAAGAGAATGCCGTGCCGCGCTCCCCAAGCGATTGCTGCCAGGACCGAGGAGGGAATGGAGAGAACGAGTGCGCAGGGTGAGGCCACGACCAGCAATGTCATCGTCCGATAAAACGCGCTCGCGCGTCCGTCGCCCGTCCCCACCAAGGGTAAACCAAAGCCCTGCCACCAAACCAGCAACATGAGCGCAGAAAGACCTAGCGCGAAGTAAGTGTAGCCAGTGCTGAACTTGTCGGTAAATTGCTGCGCCGGTGCCTTGTGCTTTTGGGCTTCCTGGATCAAATGGACGATCTTTTGGAGGGCGCTTTCTGTTGCCGGGCGCAAGACCGTGACTTCCACTGCCCCCCAAAGATTCAACGTGCCGGCCAGGACCTGATCGCCAACCGTCTTCTCCACCGGCGTCGCTTCGCCGGTTAAATTGGATTCGTCCATGGCGGTTCGCCCCTTTACCACCTCGCCATCGACGGCCGCTTGAGCGCCAGGCTTCAGGATCAGGCGCATCCCGGGACGCAACTGCGCCACCGGCAACTGCTGCTCCCGGCCGGAATCGTCCAGGACGACGGCTGATTGCGGCGCATCCTTGAAAAGCGAATGAATCTCGCGCTGCGTTCGGCCGAGCGCATAGTGCTCCAACGCTCCTGAAAACGAGAAAAGGAACAAGAGGATGGCTCCCTCTCCCCAAGCGCCGATGCCCGCGCTCCCGGCCGCAACCGCCAGCATCAAGAAGTGAACGTCGACGGTGCGCTTTTGCAGGCGTTCCCAGACTTCCTCAGTCGGGAACCACCCCCCGGCGACGTAAGCCACGATCCAGGCCGAGACCGACCACGGGGCCGGCAGCAAATAACCGGCGGCCGCGAAAATGCCGCAAAGCACCGCCATCGCCAGTTGAGGCTTCCATTCGTCCACATGCTCCGGTCCCTCCAGAAACTCCACTTCCCGGGGCATGACTTTCGGCCAGGGCACATCACGCCATCGCCAGAATTTGGGGGCGGTTGGGCATGTCACGCGCGCGATCGTGGTCGAATTGCCCGAGCGCTCGATGCGGATGCGCGTGTGTTCCGACGGCGTCAGGGGTAGGGCGCACGAGGCGCAATCGCCGTCGGCACGAACGAGACAGCAACTTTCTTCCGCGATCGCCCCTTGGGCCTCCCGCACGCGGCCGGCGATTCGATCGTTCAGGCCCGAGTCTGCATTGCGGCCGATGGTGGCCACGGTGATGCTTTTGCGGTTCAGGTCGACCGTGACAGCTTCCAGGCCTGGTTCTTCGCTGAAGGCAGCGGCGACGGACCGGGCCAAACACCTGGCCGGATCTCGCTCTGGAACGGACCTGTCCGACGCGCTCATGCGAACGTTGTGGCGCCAATATCTCGCTGGGCGGCGGTTCTGACAAGGGAGGAAAGCAGGACAACGGCGGCAAATAAGGGTCAATAGAGGGTGATAAGGGAATCCCTGATAAGCAGTAATTGTTCGGTATCGTTTACGATTAGGTGTGACCCCAATTGCTCGTCGCCGATGGATCTTTTAGCTTGCCACCGCCAGAGCAAATTAGGCGAACAATTAGACAATTCATGAATAACCACCACAGCCTTATTGAGGCCCTTGCCAAATCCAAGGTCTACCAGGAATACGAACGCGCTTTTACCGAAGCGACTGGCCTGCCTGTGAGCCTCCGGCCGGTCGAGTCCTGGCAATTGCCTCATCATGGCAAACGGAATGAGAACCCATTTTGCGCGATGATGGCCCAGAAGAGCCGGACTTGCGCCAGCTGTTTGCAGGTGCAGCAAAAGCTCTCCGAAAATGCCACGCACGAGCCTTATACCGCCGTCTGCGATGCGGGGCTGTCCGACACCGCTGTGCCGGTCCGTCTGGGCGAGAAACTGGTCGGATTCCTCCAAACCGGTCAGGTCTTTCGGCGCAAGCCGTCCGCGGCGCAATTCGACCGGACCGCAAAGATGATTTCGGAGTCGGGCGTGGAAGCGGACATCAATCGCCTTAAAGGGGCTTATTTTGAGACGCGCGTTCTGCCACCCAAACAGTATGCCTCCTCGGTTCGCTTGCTCAGCATCTTCGCCGAGCACCTCTCGATGGTGAGCAATCAGGTGGTGGTGCAGCAGCAAACGGCCGAGCCGCCCGTGATCACGCGGGCCAAGCAGTTCATTCAGGAACATCAGGGCGAGGATCTGTCGCTCGGCCAGGTGGCCAAGGCGGTCAACACGAGCACCTTCTATTTCTGTAAAATGTTCAAGAAGGCGACCGGTGTCAATTTTACCGATTACCTCTCGCGCGTCCGCATTGAGAAAGCCAAGAACCTGCTTTTGAACCCGAACTTGCGGATCAGCGAAATCGCTTACGAAGTGGGCTTTCAATCGCTGACTCATTTCAATCGCGTCTTCAAGAAAATAGTCGGCCAGTCTCCCACGGAATATCGCGGTCATCTTCCGACGGTCTGAATCGGGCTCGTCTTTTTGACCGGCCGGGCCGAAGACGGGTCGGGCGCCAATTGCAGCGGTGCGGCTAGCTTCATGCGCCGATGTTTTTTTCGTTCGCCTCGACGGGCAAAGGCCGTGTCGGATTCGGCTGCCAGCTTTCGGCGAGGTCGTTCCGTCTGTCCGCGGCTGCTTGAGACTGGTTCCGAGGCCCCGTGAGGTCCACTCATCCTGCGGGCCATGAGCTTCATTCCTGTTCGGTACATCCCCCTTTTAAGTAAGAGATGGGCATTGGCCGTGTCTCCGTGCCGGTCAACGCTGCGCGCAAAAATCGTGTCAAATTGGGCGATCCATGTTTTTATGGGGCCTGCCAGCACCGGGTCGATGTCAGTATGAAAGATTTTTCGAAGCTCTCGCGCGCGGAACTAATTGCGCGGCTTGAAGCCGCGGAAACGGGCCGGGCCGCAAGTTCAGCGGCCGGTGGGGCCACGGCTGCCGAGGCGGCTTTGCGGGAGAGCAGGGAGCGGATGCGGGCGCTTCTGGCGACTGCGGTCGAGGGCATTATTACGATTGACGAACGGGGCCTGATCGAGTCGATCAATCCAGCGGCGGAGCAAGTCTTCGGCTATAAGGCCGGCGAGATTGTCGGGCAGAACGTCAGCCTTTTGATGCCATCTCCCCACCGGGAGGAACACGACCATTACATGTCGAATTACCTGCGGACGGGTCGCGCCAAGATCATCGGGATTGGCCGTGAAGTCGCCGGCCGGCGAAAGGACGGGACTACCTTTCCGATGGATCTGGCCGTGAGCGAGGTGCGTCTGGCGGATCGGCGTTTATTTACGGGTTTCATCCGGGACATCACCGAACGGAAACGAGCCGAAACGCGCCAGAAGGCCCAGTATGAAACGGTCATGGGCCTGGCAGCATCCTATTCGCTAAGCGACGGCGCGCCCCGGGTGATGGAAGCGCTTTGCCGGATTCTAGGTTGGACATTTGGGGAGTTCTGGGCGGTCGATCGCGAAGCGGGCGTCATTCACCACGTGCAGTCGTGGCATCCTCCAGAGGTTCAAGCGATTGAATTTGACTTGTTGGGTCGTCGCTTGTCCTGGACCCCGGGGGCGGGCTTGCCTGGGAGGGTTTGGGCCAGCGGCCGAGGCGAGTGGACAAACCAAGCCGTGGACGACCTCAACCTGCCGTTGGTTCCTGCCGGCCTAGCTGGGAAATCGCGGGCGGCGGTGGCGTTTCCCATCCTGGTGGGGGCGGAGGTATTGGGCGTGATGGTGTTTTACGGGGCCGATGTGACGCCGCCAGACCCGGAGCTGCTCTCGGTTTTTTCATTAATTGGGAATCAAATCGGCCAATTTATTGAGCGGAAGCGGGCCGAATCGAAGTTGTCGGAACTGGCGCGTACGCTGGCGGAGAAGAACAAGGAATTGGAAGCGATCGTCTATGTGGCCTCGCACGATCTGCGCTCGCCGCTCGTCAACATCCAGGGATTTAGCAAGGAACTTTCGCGCAGCTGCGACCTTCTGCAGAAACGGCTCGAATCGGCGGGCGTGGCCAAGCCGGACGACGAACTGCAAACGCTGCTCAAAGAGGACATTCCGGAATCGATCGAGTTCATTCTGGCCGGCGTGAGCAAGATCGACACGTTGCTTTCTGGTTTCCTTCGGTTCTCGCGTTTGGGACGTGCGGCGATCAAGATCGAAACCATCCCGATGAACCCGACTCTCGCTGGCATCCTGCAAGCCATGGACTTTCAGATCAAACATGCCGGGGCGGCTGTGGAGGTGCTGCCTTTGCCCGATTGCCGGGGCGATGCCACCCAAATCAACCAGGTCTTTTCGAATTTGCTCGATAACGCCGTCAAATACCGTGATCCACAGCGTCCGGCGCGATTAGTGGTGTCCGGCCGAGTGCATAATGGCCGGGCGATTTATGCGGTCCAGGACAACGGCCTGGGCATCGCGCAGGAACATCAGGCCAAAGTTTTTGAGATTTTTCACCGCTTGCATCCCCATATCAGCGAAGGCGAAGGTCTCGGGCTGACGATCGCCCAACGCATCCTGGAGCGACAAAGCGGGAAGATTTGGCTGGAATCGACACCAGGCAAGGGCAGCACCTTCTTTGTTTCCCTGCCCGTCGCGATGAACTTGGAACCAGAATGAGTATGACAAAAGAAGTAGTAATCCTCATCGCCGAAGATGACGACGGCCACGCCCGTCTCATCGAAAAAAACCTGAGCCGGGCTGGGCTGCACAACCGCATTGAGCGGTTCTGCAATGGCCAGCAGATCCTGGATTTTTTGACACGGCCGGGCAATGCGGTGGTTCCCAACGGTGAACTAGCGTATCTGCTCCTGCTCGATATCCGCATGCCCCAAGTTGACGGCGTCGAAGTCCTTCGCCGGATCAAGGATGATCCGGACTTGCGCAAAATGCCGGTGATCATGTTGACGACGACGGATGACCCCCGCGAGGTGGAGCGCTGCCATCGGCTGGGCTGCAGCACCTACATCGTCAAGCCGGTCATTTATGAGAAATTCGCCGAAGCAATCAAGCATCTCGGGCTCTTCATCAGCCTGGTGCAAGTCCCGCAGCTCGGCACCAGGAGCGAGTAATGCCTAGCGGTTCTCCCGATCGTGCCAAGCCCACCATCCTGGTGGTCGATGACGATCAAGGCCTGCTTCGCCTGGTCACCAAGGCTCTGCACCGCGAGCAGTTCGCCACGGCCAGCGCCGCCTCTTTTCAGGAAGCGGTCGACTGGCTTTCTCAGCACACCCCCGACCTGATGTTGCTGGACCTTCAGCTCGGCGACATTGGCGGCAAGGACCTGATCGATCAGCTCACTGTCCGAGGCCGCAATGTGCCCTTCATTATCATCACCGGCCAGGGCGACGAGCGCATGGCGGTCGCGATGATGAAGCGGGGCGCGATCGATTACCTCATCAAAGACGTCGACTTTTTGCAGTTTGTGCCGGAGGTGGTGCGGCGCGCCCTGGGGCAGCTCGAGCGCGACAAAAAGCTCTCCGCGGCCGAGGAAGCTCTCCGCCGCAGCGAAGCGAACCTGGCCAAAGCCCAACAAATTGCCCATCTTGGCAGCTACGAGCTGAATGTGGCCTCGGCCCCGAATGACTATTATTCGGACGAAATCTACCGCATCCTGGGGTTGGATCCCGGGTCGGCGGTGCTTTCCCGGCACGAGGATTTCGCACGGATGGTCCACCGGGACGATCACGACGCTTACCGGCTTGCGCTCGACGGCGCCATTCGCAACGCCGCTCCCTTCAACCTGGAATACCGAGTCGTTCGCCCGGACGGCGCGGTCCGCCATGTGCACACGCTCGGCCAGCCGACCCTCGATGCAACAGGCCGGGTCGCGAAATTCGTCGGCACCTTGCTCGACATCACCGATCGCAAGCGGGCCGAATTGCGCCAGAAGGTTCTCTATACCGCCACCCAAGCTTTGGCCGAATCCAGCAATCTGCCGGAGGCGGCGGCCCAAATCCTCAAAGCTGTAGCCGAGACTTTCGGGTGGGACCGAGGAGAGCTTTGGCAGGTCGACGCGCCTGCCAAGACGTTGTGGCGTGTGGAAGCTTGGCCAGCGACGCGACCGTCCGCGGCCGGTCCGCGCGCCGGGCGAAGCCGGCTCAGCCTCGGAGAAGATCTGCCCGGGCGCGCCTGGGCTTCGCGCGAGCCGGTCTGCGGTCGTATCGAATCCGAGACCGAGCCGGGCGGGAAAGCGGGCGATGGCATGGCTGCACCGCGCGACGCCGTGGGTCTGCCGGTGCTGTTGGGTGATGAAGTCCTGGGGGTGGCTGTCTTTACCAGTCGGGCGAGGCCTCCGGCGGATGCGGATTTGCTGGAGGTTTTCAAAGTTCTCGGCAGCCAGATTGGACAGTTTATCGAACGTAAGCGGGCCGAGGAGGCCCTGCGCAAGGAGCACGCCTTCAGCTCAGCGGTGCTCGACACCTCCGCCGCGCGCTGGTGGTGGTGTTGGACAGCAGCGGGCGAATTGTCCGCTTCAACCGCGCCTGCGAGCAAACCACCGGCTATTCCCACCTTGAAGTGGCGGGCAAGCTCGTTTGGAACCTGCTCGTTCCGGCGGACGAGGTGGAATCGACCAAAGCGGTCTTCGACCGGATACGCGCCGGCCAGTTTCCCACCCGCAACGAGAACCACTGGCAAGGCCGGGCTGGAGGCTCGCGCCTGGTGGCCTGGTCCCACAGTGCGCTTGTCGATGACCACAACGAGGTCGAGTACATCATCAGCATTGGGATCGATATCAGCGACCGCCGCCGGTTGGAGCAGGAGATCCTGCAAATCTCGGAGCTGGAGCAGCGGCGGATCGGTCAGGATCTGCACGACGGGCTCTGCCAGCATTTGGCCGCGACAGCGCTGATGAGTGAAATTCTGGAACAAAAGATTGCCCGCAAATCGAAGAGCGACGCGGCCCGCGTGGCGGAGATTGCCAAGCAGGTTCGGGAAGGGATCAGTCAAACGCGCTCTCTAGCGCGCGGCCTGTCGCCGGTCGTTTTGGAGTCTCAGGGATTGATGTCGGCGCTGGAGCAGTTGGCCGGCTATACGGAGCGCATGTTCCGGGTTGATTGCGATTTCGTTTGCGACGCGCCTGTGCTCGTGGAAGATCACGGCGTGGCCACGCACCTTTACCGTATCGCCCAGGAAGGGGTTTCGAACGCGATCCGCCACGGCAAAGCCAAACGGATCACCATCTCACTTCGGGATCAGGGCGACCGAACCATTCTGCGCGTCAGAGACAATGGCGTAGGCCTGCCCGCCGATTCGAGCAAGGCGGATGGCATGGGATTGCGTATCATGCGTTATCGTGCTGCCATGATCGCCGGGTGGTTGACCGTTCGCCGCGAGCCGGATGGCGGCACTTCCGTGACCTGCTCGATTCAATCGACAACCGGCCGAAAGAGCGACCGTTCCTATGACCGCGGCAAAGAAACCCAAGAAGACAAAGCGAACCGTTCTGATCGTTGACGATCATCCCATGATGCGCCAGGGGCTGGCTCAGTTGATCAACAGCGAACCGGATCTGGTCGCTTGCGGGGAAGCGGAGAATGCCCACCAGGCTCTCCAATTGGCGGCTCAAACGACGCCCGACCTGCTTCTGGCCGATATTTCTCTCCCGGACAAGCACGGCCTTGAACTGCTGAAGGATGTCCAGGCTCTTTATCCCGGTTTGGCTGTCCTGGTCGTTTCCATGCATGACGAATCCCTCTATGCCGAGCGAGTCCTTCGCGCTGGAGGTCGCGGCTACATCATGAAGCAGGAGGGGGGGAAGATGATGATCCAGGCGATCCGCACCGTCCTGAGCGGACAGATTTATGTCAGCGAGAAGATGTCCGCCAAAATCCTTGAGATCTTTTCCGGCCGCCGTTCCGAAGCGAGCCGATCACCCATCGAGAAGCTGACTGACCGCGAATTTGAGGTCTTTCAACTCATCGGCCAGGGCAAAGGCACCCGCCAAATCGCCCAGGCGCTTCATCTGAGTGTCAAGACGGTCGAGGTGCACCGCTTGCATATGAAAAAGAAACTCGAATTGGAAGACGCCCCCTCCCTGGTGCGCTACGCTGTGCGGTGGGTCGAAACGCAGCGTCTCGGCTGACCGCGGCGGAAAAGGCGGCTTCGGAAGGGTAGTGCTCGCCGAGCGCCGCTTGAACGTTCAGAGGTTCGAAAGAGGCAGCGGCAACAGACTCCCAGAACTAATAGGACCCTGCCTGGCGCTGGTTTGCGTGCGGCTCGATGATGCGAAGATCGACGATCTCGCCAGGCAACAGTTTTTGGGAAGAGGGCAAGCTGACGAGGATGGGCAAGCCAATTTCCTGCGCTCGGTTGCCGTTGGCCGAGGAGAGAGCGGCCGTAATTTGTTCCATTTGGCCTCCCACTTCCATGATAGCGGCTTCGCTGACACACCGATCGAACGAGCGCGTCCGAATCTCCACTTTCATCCCGATCTGCGGCCGAAAGGCCAGGGGATGCCGCACATAACTGAGAATCCGGTCGGAATTGAGCGCGGTCAGGGTCACGATCGGTTCGCCGGCCACGATCGCCTCGCCGGAACGATGGTGGACCGCTGTGATCGTCGCATCCATCGGCACCGTCAACTTGATTGGTCTGAGCTCGGCCTCGGTCAAACGCAGTTTCTCTTCCTGAACGCGGATAGACGCTTGCATGACGTCTTCCGGATTGGATTGCTTTGGATCGGAACCCTCCCGGGCGGTGGGCCCAAGCGTCTTCAGGTTGCGCTCCTGTTCCGCGACGAGGTGATTTCGTTCATCCACTTCCACCTGCAGGCTCTCTTTGGCGGAGCGGGCCGTATCGAGAATTTGCTGCGAAACGACTTTGTCTTTAAACAGCTCCTCGGCGCGCCGCAGCTCCGCTTCGGCCAGCTCGAGGCGAACGCGGGAGGTGACCAGTTGGACCCGCTGTTCCATCCAATCGAGCCGGAGACGGTCGTAAGTGAGGGCGAAGCGTTGCTGGCCCAGGACCGGTTCCAGATTGACCCGCAGCAAACGGATCTCAGCTTCGATCACGGCCAAGGACGATTGCAGGATTTCCGGATCGGTCGTGATCACTTGGGCGATGACATCGCCAGCCTTGACGCGCTGCAACCGGGTGGCGTTCAACTGAGACAGCTTGCCCGCTTTGGGGCTGCTGATGTTGGATTGGACCGCTTCGACTTCGCCGACAAAGCTGGGCGCGGCCACATTATTCCGCCACATGGTCGCGACGCCGATGGCGGCGCCGATAAACAGGACTGCTGGCACCAGACGGACTCGGAATTCGCGCCAAAGCTGCGCCGGTGGAGTTGGAATGGGGTTAAGTTGATCCATAGGTTACAGCTCGGACTCGTCCTCCGCTTTCAAGCTCGTGACCCGCGAGACGCCGCTCATTTCACGCACTTCGCGCAGCAGATCCTCGACCCGCTCGGCGTTGCGCAGCAACAATCGGTAAGACAAGTCAGTGCCTTCATACCCTTCGTTGGACCGCTGGCTGGCGCAATGCGCCTTGAAGCTGTGCCGCGCCAGCAACCGGTTCAACTCCATCAGATCCGTCAACGGACGCGCCCAATGCAAATTCAAGAGCAGATCATACCGATGTCGGCTTCCAAAAGCCGTATACCAGAGGCACAGGAAGACCACGACAATCACGCCGCAGCCGATCACCGCCGTGGTGAACTTCTGCGTGCCGCAAGCCATCCCCAATACAATCACCGAGAGCACGTAAGTCGTGTCGAGCGTGTCCCGGAGAATATTGCGGAACCGCACAATCGCAAAAACCGCCATCAACCCGAACGCCGTGACCAGGTTGTTGTTCAAGACCTGCATCACCAGCGCGACCAGGATGGGCATGACCACCAGGGAATTGACGAAGGACCGCGAGTAGGACAGCCCGGAGTGCGTCCCCATGTAGACCCACGCAATCGTCTGACCGCAGAGGAAGGCGAGCAGCAGACCCAAAATCAAAGCCGGAACGTTGATCGGAACCAACGCGTAATCACCGCGAAATAACCAGTCACTCATCTCGAATTAGGAATTAAAACACCCGCACACCTCTTTTGCAGCATTTCTTTTCGTAATCGAGCTTGCTCGATCGCTTCCCGGTCGGGCAGATGCTGCCACGCCGGGCTGAATTTGTTCTCGCCGCACAGCGCCACTCCGTCCGCGTACTTGGCCGCCGGCCCTTGCACCAGGTTGAATATCCGCACCAGTTCCCCGAACCAATCGGGAAACCTCCCGGTGAATTTCAGCTCCAGGATGACGCTTTTCCCAAAGACGCAGACTGGGTTAAGCAGCGACGTCGCCAGACGCGTCGTTGGATCGGGATCGCACATCACATCCCGGTCCATGGTCAGCCGGACGCTGTTGTTGTGCGGACTGATCCACGCTTCCCGCTGGTAAACGATGTGTGCCTTTGGCTTGCAATGATGCTGGTTGAGCAACTGACTGAACCGCTGCAATGCTGCCAGCTGCTTTGGATCGTTCGATAGCAGGTGTGTTGGCTCCGGCAGGTGCCCTCCCAAAATCCAGTCGACCGCTTCCCGCCGCACGCCGCCGCGTTGCTTCAAAATCGCGTTGTTCATCCGCCTCTTGATTTCGAAGTAAACCGGGGCGGAAGAGCGGCTTTCGTAAAAGCGCAAGCGCAGCTTATATCGGTTCTTGTTCCCGTTGATCGTGTTCCAGTAAAGGACCAGATCGTCGGAATCCAAGTAAAGGCTGTGCACCGGATATGACAGATTGGGCCGGGTAGCGCCATACTCATCAATCTCCAAGTAAGAGCGCACAAACTCGCGAACCTGGAGCGCCACCTCTTCGCGGATGGTATATTTCAGTTCGAGTCGTGAAAGCTGCAGCCGGTCTTCCATTTTTATTCCGCCCGCGTTGGCTCTCCCTTCGCAGGCTTTGAGTCATTCAACCATTAGACGGTGTGCCTCGGTCTCTGTTCCGGAAGGCAATCTCTGCACGTTGTGACGCCTGCCAAGCCAGCGCGAGGAGAATCATCCGTTTGAATGTTGCGTTAACGTTCATGTCCTCACGTTACACCGGCCCGCCTTAAGCCATGGTGAAGACGTTGCGGCCAGTCCGTTCCTTCATGACAGCGTCAAACCGTCGCTTGGCCAATTTCGCCAAACGCTGGAGCCCTATTATTGTTTTCCGTGGCACAGCCGCATCCGTTCGTTTTAGCAGAATTGGTACCAAAGTAACTCACTGAGGACGCAAGGTTCAGCCACTTGCTAACCTTCCCCGACCAAAAATTGTCTTAATCCCACTTTCCGCCTCTAAGACGTCCATTTCACATCAGCGGGTAAAGGAATGGCGAGAGAACACTGCCCGACGAAATCACCATCAGCGCCCCCAGCGCCAGTAATATGACCGCCAACGGCAGCAACCACCATTTTTTCTCCTGACGGAGAAAGAGGAAGAACTCTTTGAGCAGCGCCCACATGGATCTCTGCCTTTTAACTCAACCCCTGGGGCATAGCAAGTCGTGCCTCGATGCCGGGCGCGCAGCCCTCACCCTTTTTGCGTAGATGAAATCAAGCGAGGCGGTGTCTATCTGCCGAGAAGACGCCGTAGAGCTTTCTGACCTCGCCAATTCCGCGTCTCACAATTGTCACACGCGGATGTAAATGGCTTATCACCAATAAATAGCAGATCATTTTTTGGAAACTGCCCATCGAAAGTAGTCCCGCCCGCCCTGTCGCGCCAGACACTCATCATCCACTTGCATCCAATTGCTGCTTACATCCCTGTGAACCCCGTGTCAGAGCCTGCTGGAGGCTGGCACTCATCCCAGAACCAGCTGCTTTGGCATCGGTGGATAGAGAATCTCTTTGCCAGAAGAGTCAGCTTGGAGAAGAGTGGTTCTGCAATCCAATGACACACCGCTCTTGAACCTGTATAAGTGTTTGGTCCTTATCGCTTTGGTTGGGCTTTTCACGCGGTTGCAATCAGCTGCGAACTGGGTGGAAGGCAACGGTTTTCGACTTCTCTCTGTCCAACCGGCGGGCAGCGGCAAAACCGGGTTCACTCTCCTGCCTGCCAAGAATCTGGGGATAGGTTTCACTAACATTATTCGCGAACAGAGGCACTTGACTAATCAGATCTTGCTCAACGGGTCCGGCGTGGCGGCAGGGGACGTGGACGGCGACGGGCGCTGCGACCTCTACTTCTGCAGCATCGACGGCCCCAACAGCCTCTATCGGAATCTGGGAAACTGGAAGTTTGCTGATATTACGGAAGCTGCCGGGGTGAGCTGTCCCAATCTGGACGCCACCGGTTCGGCTTTAGTGGATCTGGATGGCGATGGCGACCTGGACCTGGTGGTCAATTCGATTGGGGGAGGCACGCACGTGTTTCTGAACGATGGCAAAGCCCATTTCCAAAGAATCGCCGAGCTGAACGGTCGCAAAGGCGGCATGTCTCTGGCCATTGGGGATGTGGATGGGGACGGCTATTTGGACTTGTACATTGCGAATTACCGCACGACGGCGCTGATGGACATTCCGAATGCTCGGGCGGACTTCAGGGTGATCGGCGGCAGTAATGTGATCGAGCGAGTGAACGGCCGGCCGATAACGGATCCGCAGCTGACGAACCGCTTCCACGTGAACCGGTTCGGCGTTGTGGAGGAATTGGGGGAGGTGGATGCGCTCTACCGTAACGTGGGCGGCACGCAGTATGTCGAGGTGCCTTTCACAGGTGGGGCCTTCCTGGACAACGCCGGGCGTCCCCTCGCGTCGCCACCCCGGGATTGGGGGTTGTCCGCGATGTTCCGCGATTTGAACCAGGATGGACTTCCTGACCTCTACGTCTGCAACGACTTCGAAACGCCCGACCGCCTTTGGCTGAATGTGGGTCAGGGCCGGTTTCAAGCAGCCCCTCAACTGGCGTTGCGCAAATCGAGTTACTTCGCGATGGGCGTCGACGTGGCCGACGTCAATCGCGACGGCTGGGATGACATCTTTGTCGCGGACATGCTCCACCGCGAACACCGCTTGCGCATCACTCAAATGCTCCCATTGCTGCCCCTGCCGACCGACTATATGCCTGTCGCCGCCCGTCCTCAATACATGATGAGCACGCTCTTCCTGGCCCGAGGCGATGGCACCTTCGCCGAGATCAGCCAGATGGCTGGATTGGAAGCCTCTGATTGGTCGTGGCTGCCCGTCTTCATGGATGTGGACCTGGACGGGTGGGAAGATCTGTTGCTGACCACTGGCCATGAACGCGCCGCCAGGGATCTGGACGTCGCCGATCAAATGCGCACCTTGCGGCGCAGCCGGCGCAATCTAGAGGATACCGAAATCTTCCAAGCGCGGCGCGCTTTTCCCCGGTTGGCGACCGGCAACTTGGCGTTCCGGAACCGGGGCGATCTAACTTTCGAGGAAGTGGGCAACTCGTGGGGCTTTGCTTACCGCGGGGTCTCTCAAGGCATGGCACTGGCCGATTTGGACAATGACGGTGACCTGGATGTGATCGTCAATGCGTCGAACGAAAGTCCGGAGTTGTATCGAAATGATAGCTCGGCAGCGCGTTTGGCCGTGCGGCTGAAAGGCCTGCCGCCCAACACCCATGGCGTCGGTGCGCGCATCACCGTCATGGGCGGGGCTGTGCCGGTCCAGGCCCAGGAAATCATCGCCGGGGGGCGGTACCTTTCCTGCGACGAAGCGGCCAGAGTGTTTGCCGCCGGGAACGCCAGCAACCGATTGTCAGTGCAGGTGCGGTGGCGCAGCGGGCGGATGAGCATGCTTTCGAATGCTCCGGCGAACAGTCTGCTCGAGATCGATGAGCAAGCGGCTCCATTGCCAAGTGCCGAAAGCCTGGCTTCTGCCCGTGGACTGCCGGAGCAATCCAGCGACAAGACAGTTGGATTGTTCCAGGACGTGAGCGAGCGTCTTGACCATGCTCACGAAGACCAACCGTTCAATGACTTCGGCCGCCAGCCACTTTTGCCAAATCGCTTGAGCCAGCTGGGGCCGGGCGTCGCCTGGAGCGACCTCAACGGCGACGGGTGGGAAGACTTGGTCATTGGGAGTGGCAAGGGCGGGCAAGTCGGTGTCTACGCGAACGACGCCCGAGGCGGGTTCGCGCGGGTCACGAATGCCCCTTACAACGTGGTGCTGACCCGTGACACCACCACGATCCTGAGCTGGTTGAGAACTGCGCCGGGACCGGTGTTGGTGGCGGGGATGGCCAACTACGAGGATGGGGCCACGACGGGAGGAGCGGTTCGAGTGCTGGAGCCAGGCAAAGGGAGCATTGAAGAGGTCGTGGCCGGCGGTCAGGCTAGCGTAGGCCCCCTGGCCATGGCGGACGTAAACGGAGACGGCACGTTGGACTTGTTTGTGGGGGGCAGGGTGGTTCCCGGCAAATATCCTGACCCCCCCGCGAACAGCCTTTACTTAAACAAGGGCGGCAAGCTCCAGGTTGATGCCGAAACCACCAAATTGCTGTCCGGCAGTGGCATGGTGAGCGGCGCGGTGTTTAGCGATCTCGACGGCGACGGACGCCCTGACCTAGTGCTGGCCTGCGACTGGGGGCCCATCCGCGTCTTCCACAATGAGAACGGAAGGCTGGTCGAAACAACGGCGTCTCTTGGGCTGGCCGATCGCAAAGGCTGGTGGAACGGCATCAACGTCGGCGACTTCGATGAAGATGGACGGATGGATATCGTCGCCTCCAATTGGGGGCGGAACACCAGATATCAGAGTCATCGCGCTGCCCGCCCTTTGAGACTTTACTACGGCGACTTCGACGGCGATGGCTCGTACGACCTGATCGAGGCCTACTTCGAGCCCGCACTGCATAAAATGGTGCCGGAACGGCAATTGGCCCCGCTAGCCCAAGCGATGCCGTTTTTGCGAGGGCAAGTGGCGACTCATCGTGCCTTGGCCGAGGCCAGCGTGGAGGAACTGCTGGGCGATCGTTCTAAAAGCGCCCGGTTTCTGGAGGCCAACTGGCTCGAATCCACCATCTTCCTCAATCGAGGCACCCGCTTCGAGAGCGTCGCCCTACCGCAGGAGGCCCAAATGGCGCCTGCATTCGGCGTTTCCGTTGGAGACGTCGACGGGGATGGGCACGATGATATCTTCCTCGCCCAGAATTTCTTCGATGTGCAACCGGAAACGCCCCGGTATGATGCCGGCCGCGGTTTGTGGTTGTGCGGCGATGGCAAGGAGCTTCCGCGCCCTGACGGGGCGACAGTCGGGGTAGTTATCTACGGTGAACAGCGAGGCTCGGCGCTCTGCGACTTCGATCGCGACGGCCGCCTGGATCTGGTCGTCGCCCAGAACAGCGCCGGCACTCGCCTCTTTCGAAACATCGCCGCTCGGCCAGGCCCTGCGCGTGCAGTTGAAAGGTCCGCCGGCAACCCGCAAGCGATCGGGGCGCTGTGTCGGTTGGTGTTCAACCAGCGCTTGTAGGCCCCGCTCGCGAGATCCATGCGGGGGCCGGTTACTGGTCGCAGGACAGCACCAGCAGCATTCTCAGCACCCCGGAACCGCCCACGGCGATACGGGTCCGGTGGCCCGGTGGGAAGAGACCAGCTCAGCATTGCTGCCGGCGGCCCGGAGATCACGTTGGACAGTGCCGGCACGATTGTCGACGAAGGAAGCGGCGCGGTTCCGGCAGGCCTCTGAATGAGGACACACCAGCGGCGAAGGGTATTCCTCCGGCCGGCTTTGAACCTGCCGTTGTGCTTTCGAAGCGTCCTGGCAATCTAAGGTTGGGGAAAACAAAAGGAAGAGAAGCATTCGCCAAGGCTTGCACAGCACCCCAGCATTTGGTCTAATCTTGGACCAAGGATTGCATTAGTTAATCCGCCCAGTGGAAAGCCGCGGCGTGGCCTTGTGCCACGCGGCGGAGCAGAAGTGATGTAATCGACGGAAGCGCGGGAGCGAGGCCGCTTCAATGGCAGATCCGGTCCGCTCTTCGTCGTGTGAGCCATTGAGCGGAGGCAGAATGCGGCATTTTACCAGAAGCGGCAGCAGTCTTGTTGCTGCTGAGGTTCGAGCAGGATAGAAGCAGGTTGGCAGGCGCTGGATGAACCGCGGTCCGATTATGTGCTGACGCGCAGTCGGGCGGCAGGCCCGGGTGGCACGAGACCGCCGGCGGACATTGTTCGTCTTCAGTCGGCCCAATCAAACGTCAAGACCGTGGTGGATGTCATGATTCTATGCAAGGGTTGGCAAAGCAAAGAGATTACGGCGAACAGGGAGTCCGGAAGCAGATTGCTCTGTCCATCGCTTACTTGAATGAGGCTTGCAATCGGAGCGGCATTAACGCCCGGTTCCGGTTGGTCTATGCGGGAGAAACGACCTGGCACGCCGAAACGTCTTCCGGCATGGATGAGCTTTACTGGCTGGCCAACGATAGCACCGTGGCCCAATGGCGCGCGCAAGTCGGAGCGGACCTTGTCAGCCTCTTCGTGCGGGACGGTTATCCAACCGGCGGGCTGGGCCAACTCCCGGGGAGCTTCTCCATCTATAACGGCAGCCCGTTTGTCTTCGCTCATGAAACGGGACATAATCTCGGTTGTGCCCACGATCGGGCGCACGCGAACCTTGGCTACGACCAGAGTGGCTGCAACTATGGGTACAGCTTCGTCGCGCCAGGAAGCCACGACGTTTACGGCGATATCATGTCTTACGTCGGCAGCCAGATTCAGCAGTTCTCCAACCCAGACAGGTATTTCATGGGCGCGCCGACAGGGCTGCCGGAAGGACACGAGGATGCTTTGGGCGAGCCGGATGCATCCAACAACGCTCTGGTCATCAATCGAGCGTTGGCCTATGTGGCTTTGAGCGAACCTAGCCGCATACCCACGTTGTCAACGCCATCGCTGAGTTCGGACGGTCGTGAGTTTCGGTTTCGCCTGACTGTCCCGGAGACAGCCTCGGCGCGGATTGAGTATTCGAGCGATCATCGTGATTGGACCCTGCTGGGAAATTACGCGGTTTCGTCCGGAGGTGCCGACATCGTCGACCGTGACCTGCATGTTGAGCACCGCTTTTACCGTGCCCAATTGGCGTCCAGCTCGATTCCCGCCGAGGTCGGTTTTGCCAAGAGGACCGTCCGGCCAGGTTGGTCGATGATTTCGAATCCGCTCGACCAGTTGGACAACACAGTTGGCACCTTGCTGCCCAGGCTGGCGGAAGGGGTGCAGGTGTACAAGTGGATTGAAGGGCGCCAACGCTGGCAGTGCAATGCATTCTCTTTCGGAGAGTGGGACGACCCATCCATGTCGCTCAACCCGGGCGAAGGAGTGGTCCTGCACAATCCTACTGGCGCCCCCTTGCAGATCTCCTTCACCGGAGAACTCAATCAAGCCTGTTATAACCGGGTCCCGGTGCAGTTCTCCATTCGCAGCGCGACCATGCCGCAAGCGGGCAAGCTTTCGGCTTCGCTCGGTTATATCCCGTTCGGGACTGGTGGCCAAGTCTACCGGATGACCGGAGCGGACGGCAGCTATACGACTTACACCTTGGACGAAGATGGCTGGTCTCCGGAAGAGCCCGAGATGGAACTTGGGGAAGCTTTCTGGAGCCGCAATCCGCTGAACGCCTTCGTTTGGCAGGGCTGGATCACCCCTTGATCCGAGCAAAAAAAAGAGGCCGAGGATTGCTCCCCGGCCTCTTGTGATCAATCTAAGTTCTGGGCATTATTGCTGCACTGCCCGATAGAACTTGGCCGCCCCGGCGGCGGTGGTGTTGTAGGGGCTAGCGGCATTCTGCACGTCGGCGTATGGCCCCTGGACCTGATCCGCCGATTGCAGTTTGCCTTCGAACGTGATGGTCAGCCCAGACGCGGTCTTGCTCACTGATATGGACGGTCCGACTGGCGTGGACGATGGGCCAACCAGTTGGACGGCGTTGAGCGGAGCTCGCGGGGTGCTGCCGAAACCAAGCCCGTTGGCGGTGCTGGCTTCGACCTTGATGGTCGACGCTTTCAGCCCCGTGAACAGGATGTAATTGCCGGTCCCGTTGGTCGTGCCCGCCGGAGCTTCGGCCGGGATTTCCACGTAATTGGTTGGCTTGATCGCGCCTTGGGCGACGACGTAGCCCTTGAGCACGTTGCCGGCTCCGTCGAGGATGCGATAACCACCGCCCTTGGCGCCATTGCCGCCAAGGAGATAAACGTAGACATCATAGCCATCCGCGGTGAGCGCCGCCGGCAGGTTGGAGATGGTTACGCTCGAAGTAGTGGACACGTCCGTGTCGAGATACCCAGTCAGGAGGGTCTTGTTGGCGCCGGTGAGGTTGTTGTTTTCCTCCCCGATACCGGTGGACGCCCACGTATTATTGGAAGCCCAGACGACGCTGACTGGCGCATTTTCGGTCGTGGTGCCGTCGACAACGGCGACGACGCTGTTGGTCGACCCGCTCGCATTGCGCAGGTTGTTCCAGTTTCCTTGGGCGACTTCTTCAACGCCGGCGACATCGGCCGCGGCCAGAGTGCTGCCGGGTTGGTCAGCGCCAAAGCTGAGACCGATCTTGTAGGTTCCATCGCCCTCGGCCGGCGGGGTGACGACCACTGTAGTCAACGCTTGCGCCGCCTTGCCCGCGGTGTAGAGCTTCGAAACTTCATCGGCCGTCAAGGCCCTCGTCCAGAGCGCGACCTCATCCAACTTGCCAACGAGCACGTTGGGATTGGTGCCGTCCAGACCCAAGGCACTCGCCGGATCGGTCGTGTCGGCCAGGTTCAATTGCGCTCCGAAGGACAGGTAATTGATGTTCGGAGAATTGATGTCGGCCAGGTAATCGCCTGAGGCAACTTGGGCTCCGTCGACGTAGAGTCGCAGTTGGGCTCCGTCAGCGCTAAAGGCAATATGATGCCAGGCCGCGGTCGAGATCGGCGTGGGCGAGGTGACTCGGCTCACGTTGGGACCGATGCCGATGGCTGCTTCCGGCGCGAGACCGCCGGTGTCGGCGTTGAACACCAGCCGCAGTTCGAACTGGCCCACAATGCGGGTGCCGCCACCGCTCACGGTCAAGTCGCCTTGCGCGTTGCGGAAGATCACCTCGTTGGCGCTGGCGCCGGCAGCCACGTTCACCCAGGCTTGGCCGGCGATCTGTTTGGTCGCCTTGGGGTAGTTGGTTTGGAACAGATACGTGGCGCCGTCGAAGGTGAAGGCGTTGGCAATCTGTCCTGGACCCCACGTGGGTGTCCCGACGACTTCTCCTGGGATGCCGTTCGAAGCCGAGTTGGCCACCACTGTCCCGCTGGTCGCATCAAGCTTCCAGTAACCCACCAGCCCATCCTGAATGTTAAACTGGGAGCCGTAGACAGCGGCGTTGAAACTGATGACGCTGCCGGCCGGATTGAAGACGGCCACGCTGTAGACACCGGCATCATCTTCCGTGAAGTCGCTGATAGTCAGCGTCGCGGTCGTGGCGCCACGCCGCCGCCGTTCGGCAAATTGCGGCCATCCTTGCGCCATTGATACGTGAGGTCATTGCCCGTGGCCGTCACGGACAACCTGGCTGTCCCGCCAATGGCCGCCACGGTTTGTTTCGGTTGGACGCTGATAACCGGTGGAGCCCCAGGCGAAGTGGCGTTGAGGAGCAGTTGAATCGCATTGGCGCCGGTGCGTTGATCAAAACCGGGCGTCAGACACTCGGTGATCAGGACGATGTCGCCATTGACAGCTTGGACGTTGTCGAAGCGGACGAAATCGCCGACGGTCGGATTGGCGGCGTCGGTGCTCGAACCGCGATAGAAACCAGGAGCGGACTTGTACTCATCCGAGTTCATGCTGCGCATGTAATAGCTGGTCGAACCGATGGTGAATCGATTCACCTGGAATTGAGCCGGTGGGCTCACCGAATACACCAGCACTGAATGCGATCCGGCGGGAACGTTATGGAACGTGAAGGTGCCCAGATTGGCTTCACCAGGCGCGTTCGCGCCAGCCAGACCGTTAAGCAGACGTTGGGTCGGCGAGTCACTACCGGTGCCTGCGCCCCAGCGGCCGGTGGTGGTATACTCGAAGGTTACCGTGCTGGCAGCGTCGGTGCTGTCGACCAGCACATCCGGTTGGGTCGCTCCGTCACCGGTGATGCCGGTGGCGGTGTCATTGTTGGTAATATTGTTCCAGTGGGCCTGGAGCTGAATGCCGGCGATATCATTGGTCAACATGTAAGTCGGTGCGCCGTTGGCCCCGCCGCCTCCGAAGTGGATGCCAATGCTCTTGGTTGCGCTGGGCGTAAACAGGACAGCTTTGACCGGCGTGCTCGCTTCGCACCCGACAATCTGAACCGTGTAAACGTTGGTGGCATTGGCCGTGGTGATCGGCTCGGTTGTATAGCTCGTGCCCGTTTGGCCCGCGATGGCCGTCCCGTTCTTGAACCATTGCAGCGGCCACGGACCGTTCACGGTCGTAAAGAAGGTGGCGCCGGAACCGGCCAGGACCGGCGTGTCCGTCGGTTGCACGAGGAACGCCGCTTGTGTGCAATCGGCCTGGCTCGTGACCGCGAGCAACTGCACCTCCGCGATCTGCATGCTGTTCGCTGTGCTGGGCGCATTCTGCACGAGCAACACCGTCCAACGGTAGTGCTTGTAAGCGGTTGAGTTCGGGAAATAGAACGCCTTTGTCTCGTAGCGGGCACTCCACGGAGGGATGTTCGTCAACGCGACGATTTGGCTCCAAGTCCCGGAATTGAAGTCCGCGATCGTATCGTCGTTGGAGCCTTCCAGTGTGACCGAGAGCGGATCGCGCTCGGGCGCGTCGTTGGCCGATTGCATGGCCAAACCGGTCACGACCGTCTCACCGACGGCTGGGGTGACGACGAAGCCGGAAGGTTTGGCGTTGTTGTTGTTGTCGAAGTTCAGGTATTTGGCCTGGGTGCCGTCAATGGCGTTTGCGACGCCTTCGCTCCCGGGACTATTGACGGACGAAGCGATGATACTGTCGCTGGGCTGGACCACGTTCTTCAGGGCGCCGGTTCCCAAAATTTTTCCGCGATCTGCATACTGTTGGCGGTGCCCGGCGCGTTCTGCACCAACAATACCGTCCAACGGTAGTGTTTGTACGGCTGTACGTTTCCGAAGAAGAAGTTCTTGGTTTCATAACGCGCGCCCCAGGGCGGGATATTCGTCAGGGCGACAATCTGAGTCCAGGTTCCCGCGTTGAAGTCAGCAATCGTATCGTCATTGGAACCTTCCAGGGTGACGGAGAGGGGGTCGCGCTCGGGCGCGTCGTTGGCCGATTGCATCGACAGGCCGGTGACGACGGTGGCTCCGACTGCAGGAGTGACCACAAAACCGGAGGGTTTGGCATTGTTATTATTGTCGAAATTCAGGTATTTGGCCTGCGTTCCATCGATGGCGTTCGCGACGCCCTCGCTGCCCGGACTATTCACGGACGATGGGAGGATAGCGTCGTTCGGTTGGACCACATTCTTGGGGATGGCCGCGCCAAGCAGTTGCACTTCGGCAATCTGCATACTGTTGGCAGTGCTGGGCGCATTTTGGACCAGCAGCACTGTCCAGCGGTAATGTTTATACGCATTGAAGTTGTCGAACTTGAAGGTCTGCGTCTGATAACGAGCCGTATAGGCCGGCACATTGGTGTTTGCATAGATGACCGTCCAACTGCCGGAATTGAAGTCCGTGACGGCGTCATCGTTCGAGCCCTCCAGGGTGACGGAGAGTGGGTCGCGCTCCGGCGCGTCATTGGCCGATTGCATCGCCAGCCCGTTGACAATGGTCGCACCGACTGCTGGCGTGACAATGAACCCGGAGGGCTTCGCGTTATTGTTATTGTCGAAATTCAGGTATTTGGCCTGAGTCCCATCAATCGCGTTAACAACTCCTTCGGAGCCGGGGCTGTTGACTGACGAGGCGATAATCGGATCACTAGGCTGAACCACGTTCTTCTGCGCGTGGGCGCGCCATGAACCTGCGGCTGCCAGGAGCAGCAGAACCGCGCAGGTCGATGTCATTCTACTGACAACGGGTATTGACATAATGTGTCTCTTAATTGTTTGGGTAGGTTACTGATGTGCTCGTTCTTGACGGAGAACACGAACGCAGCCCGACTGGCCTTTAAAGGCCCCCCTGATTCCCTGACTCAGTCGCATGGACGTACGCATACAGCCGCACAAGCCACTACACTCAACCACTGGGTCTAGTTGTTCTGACAAATCCAGCAGCAGCTGTCAATCATGATGTGGCCAACGGTCTTGCCCTCGCTCTTGCTTGCCCTCCCCCCGGCTTTGCCCCCACTGGCGCCCGGGGCAATCAACCCCATCCACCCTCGGCGCGGCGGGCCAGCGGCCATCGATCGCCAGTTGGCAAACCGGCTTTCGTTTACGGCGGCGAAACAACCGTCAACCGCCCAGTCCCGTCCACGGCAATTTCTGCCGCCCCGGCCGGAACCGCATTGGTGGTCTGCTTCCCGCCAGGCCACCGAACCCACAGCTTGATCCCCACCTGCGGCCGCGCCAGGATTTGGACAGAACTGTTCTGGGACCAGTAGCCGGACCCAGACTGGATCTCCCGGACCGGGCCAGCTGAGTCACCCCAGAGCAGCCGCAGGCTCGCTCCGATGGCGTCCGGGTTGCCTTTGGGGCCGCGCAGCCGGATTCGCAACCCAGGCTGGCCCTGCTTGTTTTGAAGCAGGATGGTAGGGGCATTGTTCTGAGCGACGACCAAGTCAGCACGACCGTCCTGGTTGAAATCGCCGACCGCCGCTCCCCGTTGCTGACCATAAATGCGAATGCCGGATTGCTGTCCTGGAACCGTCTCCCACTTGCCTCCGCCTTGTCCCAACAGTAACAAGCCCCGTCCGGCGTCCTGGCGTGGCACCTCCGCTTCCGTATCGAAGCAGTTCTGGCCGAGAAAGAGGTCCTCCTTCCCATCGCCGTTATAGTCAGCGACGACGACGGCATAGACCGGAGCCCATTGGGCAGCGGCGGGCAGGGGGACCGGTTCGAACCGGTCCCCCCGATTGAAGAACGCCATCGACGCAAGCGTCTTCGCTTCGACCCAGCGGACATCATTTCGATCCGGACCGACCACTTCCTTGATCGTGGCTTCGCTGAACGCCTTGTGACTGGCAAAGCGTTCCGCCAGAAACGGAAGAGCCCTCGATAGCTCTTCCAGGCGGCGG
The DNA here is from genome assembly GCA_046346765.1 of Verrucomicrobiota bacterium. GTDB lineage: Bacteria > Verrucomicrobiota > Verrucomicrobiia > Limisphaerales > SIBE01 > JAXMHN01. Next base: position 239,858 of record JAXMHN010000001.1, read on the forward strand.
CGAGGCGCGAAATCGTTCCGCCGCGCGTCATACTCCGCTTCAAGCAACTCGACTCCGCCGGCGCGGGCGAGATCGCCATAGTAAAGACGCAGAGGCTGCTGCGCGGTGGCGCGGTAGGTGGAGTTCAAGCCCCAGTTGCCGGCGACAATGTCCAGGCGGCCATCGCCGTCGAGATCCCCCGTCGCCACACTGGTCCACCAGCCGGTAAACGGAGCGAGCCCGAGCTCGGCGGTGCGTTCGGTCAGCCGGCCGGCAAGGTTCTTGAATACGCGAATCGGGCCCCATTCACACGCCAGGATCAGTTCGGGAGACCCGTCGCCATCCAGGTCGCTCCAAAGGGCGCTGCTGATCAGTCCGACGTCGCGTAAGGCACGGGTGTTCTCGTTGTCCAACTCCCAACCCCGGGCATTTTGGCGAAACAGCAGGGACGAGGCGGGCTGGGGATAGCGCCCAGGCAGGCACCTCCCGCCCACAAAGAGGTCCAGCTGGTTATCTCCATCCAGGTCGGCCAGGCAGAGCGGCCCGCTGCTGGAAGCTTGACCGGCAAAAGTGTCGAGCACCGCTTTCCGTTCCCAGTCGAACAGGCGCGCGGCCGGACCTGCGGCCAAACCGTCTTCGTAATTGGACGAACCGGCAATCGCAGCGGCGTGGCCGTCGGGAGTGACGTAAGTGAGAACGGCTGTTTGGTCCCTCGTGGTGGGCAGCGACAGCGGAGGTTCCAGCAGCCGGGTGAAGGCTCCTTTTTTGTCATTGATAAAGACCGCCATCTGCCCGCCCCGGCCCGCCCCGATGAGGAGGTCGTCCCACCCGTCCTGATTCAGGTCGCCCCAGGCGACACCGGGACCCAATTGACTCAGCTTCCTGGGCAGCAAGCTTTGTCGAGCCAGATCATCGTAAGCGTCGTCGTGATGGACGTGCTGGAGCAAGACGCTTGCATCGCTGAAAAGAGGGCCGGTTGACGGACTGGCGGCGGCCGGCGCGTCTCCCTCTGACCCCGCTCCTGCCTCCTCTATCTCGTAAAGGCGGTTGGCGGCGACCCGCGCCAATTGGCTCATCCGCCCGCTGCGCCAATGGACCGTCAGGGTCATGTTGCTCTGGGTCGAACCGGCCGCGAAGACGACCAGCGGATCGGAACCTGCCATATAGCTTCCGCCACAGATGACTTCCTGGGTCTGGAGGGGAATTGCGCCATTGGCGAGAGCGACCCGAGCGCCAATGCCAGCGGTGTTGGGTGGCACCCCCCTCAAGCGCACGCTGACACGCGAGGCGCTGCTTTCGTTACGATAGAGGGCAGCAGGTTCGCCGAAGTTGTTGACGACCAGGTCGAGGTCGCCGTCATTGTCCAGGTCAGCCAGCGCCATGGAATGATGGACCCCCCGATGACTGGTTCCCCAGAGCTCCGTGACATCTTGGAACTGGAGTTGGCCGGCATTGCGGAAGGCGAAGAGGGGCATAGCGAGCCGGGGATACAGGCGCATATGGACCATCAATTCCTGGGTAAACGCCTTTTGCTTTTCGACCGCATTGGTAAACCCCTTCCAGGAATGTTGCCGCGCGGCGATTGCCCGGTCCGCATCCACGTCCTGGACATCACGCGCATGGCCAGCTGAGACCAGCAGATCAGGGAACCCATCCAAATCAACGTCCAGAAAAAGGGGCTGCCAGGTCCACTCCGAGGCGGCCACCCCACTGTAATTGGCCACTTCCTCGTAAGTGCCGTCGCCGCGATTGTGAAAGAGCGTGTTCTGAATAATTTGGGGCCGAAAATCGATCGTTTGAATCGGTTCCGGCACCGGCCACCGCGCGGGCATCTGCCGCTTGCGCAGCCGCGGGTCGCGACTGAGCATGTCGGTAACGATGAAATCGAGGTGGCCGTCCCGATCGATGTCGGCAAAGTCTACTCCCATCGAACTGGACGGAGTCTCGCGGAGCGCCAGACGGTCCAAGGCGCGGAATGATCCTTTGCCGTTGTTGATCCAGATACGGTCGGGCGTCCAATAGTCGTTGCACACATACAGATCAGGCGCGCCATCCTGGTTCAGGTCGCGAAACGTGGCCGTTAAGCCCCAATCCAAAGGCGGACCAGCTAATCGCTTGCCGTCTTCATCCAGGAACGCCCCTCCTGTCCAGGAAACGGCCGTAAAATGACCCTTGCCATCGTTGAGCAGGAGCTGATCCGGTTCGCCATATTCGATGACTTGATTCGCCACTACCAGGAATCGATCGCGCAGTTTGGCCGGCACCACCATCTGGCCCTGACCAGATTCAGTTGGACTTGCCCGCGATCCCGAATGTCCTCGCTGCGTAGTTGGCCACGTAGAGATCGAGGAGTGACCCGTTTCCGTCGACGTCGGCCAGCGCCACCGTGACACCCTGAAGCGTGACCCGGTTCCTGCCCGGGCCGTCCACTGGTGAAGGTGCCCGAACCGCGCCGCCGAACAGACGACGCCAGGCGCAGAGGACATGTCGAGCGGTTGCCGGCATCCAGACCGGGAAATGCCCAGTTCAATGTAGTCCCAATTCCATGGATTGGGTCACATCTTCAAAGCGCAATTGACCGCGATTGCGATATAGCCTGCTTTGGCCTTCGAGGCTGCACAAATACAGGTCGACCCATCCATCGCCGTCGAAATCCCCCGTCGCCAACCCCGCTCCATTGAGCAGAATGCGGTTGGCAGCGGTCGCGAGTTCACTCGCCGAGTTAGTGAAGGCGATGCCGCTTTGGGCAGGAGACAGAAGCGTAAAGCCTGTCCTGCCGCCCGGTTGGACCGCGAGTTGCGCCCAACGATAGCCAGGTTCGGCATGCCAGACCAAATCCTGACTTTCGGTGGAAGCGACTGTCATGAGCCCAATCACGCACGCCAGATGGCGGATCGCATGTCGATGGTTCATCGTGGATGAGCGTAGATTACGACAAGGCAGCGGTCGAAAGCCAACGGATTCAGAATCGTCCGCCACGCTCCTCGCCTCGTCGAACGGGCCGGAAGCGCCGGCGCAGAGGTAATCCGATCTTGCGGCCAACCTTGGCTTTCGGGAGGGTAATTGCTATGGCGGAGAATTGGTTTTTGCTGCACTCGGGCAAAGCGCGGGCGGGATTTAACATGGCTCTGGACGAGGCTTTGCTGGAATCGGCAGCTCAAAGAGCCCAACCCGTGCTGCGGTTTTACGGGTGGACTGAGCCTGCGGCCACGTTTGGATACGCCCAGCGAATCCGCGAGGTTTCGCTCTGGACTCCTCTCCGGCCTTTGATCCGACGCCCGACCGGCGGCGGCCTCGTTCCGCACGATGCGGACTGGACATACAGCCTGGCCTTCCCACCCCGTCATGCGTGGTTCGGTCTCAAAGCCGTTGAAAGTTACCAACGTCTGCATGAATGGATCCATGCCGCCTTTGCCTCCCTCGGTATTCAGACCGAACTGTCGCCTTTGGAGAACAAACCGGCCCCAGGCCGATGCTTCATCGGCGCAGAACGATTTGATTTGCTCCGGGCCGGGGTCAAGATTGCCGGCGCCGCGCAGCGCCGGAATCGGCAGGGCCTCTTGATCCAAGGGTCCGTCCAGCCTGGACAGTGCGGATGTGACCGGGACGAATGGGCCAGCGCCATGCTTGCGTCGGGCTCGAATATGGATGGGATGGGTTGGGAGCCTCTTGTCGTCGATCAGACTTTGAGTGGACGAGCGGAGGTTCTCGCGGCGGAAAAGTATTCGCAAGCGTGGTATAACGAGCGACGGTGAGTCTGGACTTGTGTTTGTAAGTATCTAACTATAAGCTATGTATGTATATGAAGTCGACTTCGTCCAGCCAGGCTGGGCCCGGTGGGATCTTCCATCTTGACGGCCCCAAGTGGCGCATGGAGCTTCTGCCGTGGGAAAACTTTTCATCTCGAATGGGTTTTGATTCAAGTCGACTAAGCTATGCCACAGTTTTCGTATAAGGCCCGGCGGCGCTCGGGTGAGGTTGTCCTCGGCAGCCTGGAGGTTCCCGATCGAGCGGCGGCCTTGGTGCAAATTGAGCGCCTGGGCCTCTTTCCCGTGGCAGTCGAGGCGGCGAAAGGCGCTGCCGCGGCCAAAGGCGAGCTGGCGGTGGAACGCAAGGGCAGCGGCACGGCCATCCTGCCTCCAGCCCTACGTGAGTTGTTGCATCGAAAACGGAAGCCGAAGTTGCAGGAATTGGCGACGTTTACCCAGCAGCTCTCAAACCTGTTGCATTCCGGGATGCCCTTGACAGTGGCCCTGAATAGCATGACTCACCTCGAATCCAAGGGCATTTCGGCCGAGGTCAGCAAGCAGCTCAAGCAGGACGTGATGGAAGGAAAGAGCCTCTCGGACGCGATGGCCAAGCAGCCCCTGATCTTTTCAGACCTCTATGTCAACATGGTCCGCGCCGGCGAACAAAGCGGGGCCCTGGGCGAAGTGCTGAAACGCCTGTCCGACCATTACGAGCGTTTCGCCGAGGTGCAACAGAAGTTTGTTTCGTCGCTGATCTACCCGGCGGTGGTGGCGTGCGTCGGGGTGGTGATCATTATCTTCTTTATGGCCTACATGCTGCCCAAATTCATGTCGATCTTCGAAGGCATGCAGGTCCAATTGCCCGCCGCCACCCAAATGCTCATCAGCATCAGCCATCTCTTCAGTGGCTATTGGTGGCTGATGCTCCTGCTGCTCGTGACCGCGTTCATCCTCTTCAAACGCTTCCAATCCGGGGAAGGCGGCAAACGCGCCATCGATGGATGGAAAATGCGCGCGCCCGTCGTCGGGCGTGTCGTGAAACTCAACCTCTACGGGCAGTTCGCTCGCACCTTGGCCACCTTGCTCCAGAACGGCGTCCCGGTGCTGACCGCTTTGAAAATCACCGAGCAAGTCATGCCGAATCGAATTATCCGCGAAGCCATCGCCAAAACCCGGGAGGAGGTCACTGATGGCAAAACCATCGCCCAACCGCTGGCTCGCAGCAAAATCTTTCCCCAATTGATGATCGACTTGCTCAAAATCGGCGAGGAGACCGGCGACGTCCCGGGCGCGCTCCAGAATCTGGCGGACACCTACGAAAATGAACTTTCGATCGCGCTCCGGGTCATGACCAACTTGATTGAGCCCGCAATGATCATCTGTATGGCGATTGGGGTTGGGTTCCTCTTGTTCAGCGTGCTCTCGGCCATGTTTGCGATCACTTCCAACATTGCGCGCTAACGTGCTCGTCCTCCGCATGAAACCCACCTGCCTTCCCCAAATTCGGCCCGCGCGAATGGCAGGATGGTCCCGGAGCGCAGCGCCGGCGGCAATCAGCACATTCCCAGGGCGGGCCTTTACTCTGATCGAACTGATGATTGTGATCAGCATCGTCGCCATCATCGTTGCCGTCGGCGTGCCATCCTTCGTCCGAGGATTGCGCAAGGAAGGATTGCGCAAGGCGGTCAGCGACGTCGTCGAAGGCTGCAGCCACGCCCGCGCGCAGGCGATTCTGCGGGGCGCTCCAACGGAATTGGTCATCCGGGCTGACCCTGGGCAGATCACCGTCCGGCAAGGTCGGGTGAGAAACGAGGATGGCGGCGAAGCCGCCACGCCACCTTCAACGCCGACAACTAAAACCGCCCGCCCGATGCCCGCGTTCAAGGCAGACCTGGCAGACGACATTGCCGTCAAGCTCCTCTTCGTGAATTTCAAGGACCAGATGGAACATTTCCCGAGGCGCACGTGCGCTTCTTTCCGAACGGAACGTGCGACGAGTTCACCATTATCCTTTCGTCCGCCACGTCCGACCAGCAAGTTAGCCTCGACGTCATCACTGGCCTGGCCGAGGAGAAAGTGATCCGATGAAAGCCCACCTGTCTTCCCAGCGCGGCTTCTCGTTGCTCGAAGTCATGATCGCCATGGGGATTTTCTTTGTGGCCATCTTCGGCATTCTCGAGCTGACGTCCCAGAACCTGGTTGCCGCCCGCCGCCTGCAAAAGACCGAGGTCGATATCACAACCCTGGCGGCGCAGCTCACTTTGACCAACCGCCTGGGAAGAGGGTTTGAGTCAGGCGACTTTCAGGACCTGAACTCCGATTGCCTGTGGTCGCGAACCATCACGGAGGTCTCGAGCAACGGCCTCTTTCGAGTTGACTTCACTTTGCACGAACCTACCCACAACAAGAAGGCCCCGTTGGTTGAGCGCCACTTGAGCATCCTGCTCTATCGACCGCTGTCCGCGGGCGGCGGACTCAATCTGGGGAATCGCCGATAAGCCCGCGATGAGAGCCATTGACCAGGCCATGCCTCCCGTCCGCAGACCGATGCGTCGGCCCCGCGATCGTCAGGCGCGCGCTTGCCACCGGGAGTGCTCACACCGCGCCGCCCCGACCTGAGGCGGCTTTCACCCTCGTCGAAGTTATGATCGCCATGACGATCTTCGCGCTCGTCATCGATTGCGATCTACTCGGTTGGGCCCGCCATCCTGCGCGGGGCGAAGGTTGGGGCTGGCTGCTGCCGCTGAAGCGCAACGGACCGGGTGGCCGTCCGAGCCATGCGTGAAGCTCTCTGACTTCGGCCCAGCTTTACGTCGAAAATATTCGTTACTATTGGTTCATGGCCGATACGAGCGCGGATTTTGCCGCCCTGAGCTTGGTGGCACGGTTGCCGGCCTCCTTTCCGGGGAGCGGTCTCTTTGGCGACCAGATTGTTCGCCGGGTTTCATTCACAGTCGAGCCAGGCCAAAACGGCCAGCACCAATTGGTCCTCCGGCAGACGCCATTGCTCGAGCCCCCGGATACCGCTCAGACGCCATATACGACCGTGCTCGCACCCAACGTCAACCTCTTCTCACTCGAATTCTGGAACACAAACACGCTGGAGTGGGACCCGGAGTGGCCTTGGACGAATCAACTGCCCAAGATCGTCCGAGTGGCCGTAAGCATCGGTCCACGGGGCCACCGTGCGACCGCCGACGATACCGCCGTGCAGACCGCCCTGGTCAGTTCCATGGCCATTCCCCGGCCGCTACAAGTGCCGGCGGTGGGCCGAGGGTTCGGACGATGAAAACGCCCATCCGCTGCCGGCCTGAGGATGGAATCGCCATGATCATCGTCATGATGGTCATCCTCGTGTTGGGGATTCTGGCGGGCGGGTTTGCTTTCTCCATGAAGGTCGAGACGAAACTGGCGCAAAATAGCGGCTTCGAAGGCGATCTGGAGTGGCTAGGCCGGTCCGGAATCGAACTGGCGCGCTATGTCCTGGTCGAAACCTTGAACGTGCCGGCAGAACCGTGGGATTCTCTCAATCAGAAATGGGCCGGCGGACCTATGGGCACCAACGAAGTGCTCGAAACCGTTTCGCTGGAAAACAATCAACTCGGCCCCGGCTCCTTCTCAATCAAGATCATCGACCTGGAGCGAAAGGTGAACATCAACCTCATCAACGAGGTCAGTATCCCCATTTTCCAGGCAGCGCTCAACGCCGCCAATGCCGACCCCGCCGACATCTCCACCATCAGCGACTCCTTGCTGGACTGGATCGACATCGATGAGAATCCACACCTGAGCGGGAGTGAAAGTGCCGACTACATTGCCCGTCCCAACCCCGGCTACGCTCCCTACATAGCCAAGAACGGCCCGATTGATGATCTATCGGAGTTGCTCCTGCTCCGCGGCATGACTCCCGAAGTCTACTTTGGACCGTCGGAGCGGGGCGGAGGAGCGCCGCCGCCGCGGTCGCCCATGCCGATGGCCTTTCTCGATCCGATGCAGACTGCAGGTCCCCCCGTGGGCTTGGTCGATCTCTTTACGCCGATTTCGTCGGGCATGATCAACATCAACACGGCTTCGGCGCAGGTCTTGCAGCTCATTCCGGGCATCGACCCGAGCTTGGCGCAGGCTATCGTCACGTTCCGGGCCGGCCTCGATGGCATGGAAGGCACGGAAGATGACACGCCGTTCCGCACCCCGGGCGAACTCATTAACGTCCCTGGCATGCCTCCCACGATCATCCAGCAGTCCACCGGCAAATTCATCATCCGCAGCGTCACCTTCGAGGTCATTGTCGACGCCCACGTCGGCCAGTACCGACGCCAATACATCGGCATTCTGCGACGCATCCCCGGCAATCGTGACGTCCAGACCCTCCTCTTCCACGCCCGCTAAGAACTGCCGCTTCGCCTCGCCTTTCCTATGGGCCACCTCCTCTTCGTCACTGGCACGGACACCGGCGCCGGCAAAACACTCCTGACCTCTTTGCTCGCCCTGCATCTGCGCCAGACCGGCCGACACGCGCTCGCCATGAAGCCGTTCTGCACCGGTGGCTGGGAGGACGTCCAGCTCCTGGGCATGGCCCTCGCCAAGGAACTGGCTCCGGACGAAATCAATCCATTTCACTTCCCAGATCCGGTGGCGCCGCTGATTGCCGCGCGGCGACAACGGCGGCCGGTCCAACTCCAAGCGGCGGTGAGCAGGATCCAAGCAATCGCCGCCCGCTGCCAGCATCTCCTCATTGAAGGCGCCGGAGGATTGCTCGTGCCGTTGGGCAAGGGATACACCGTCGCAGACTTGATCACCCGGTTGCAGTGTCCGGTCGTCGTCGCCGCCCGCAACCGGCTCGGTGTTGTCAACCACGCGCTCCTGACGCTGGCGGAGCTACGCCGGCGCCGCGTTGGATCAGCTCGGATTGTCTTAATGAACGGTCCAAGTTCGAGCTTGGCAACCCGAACGAACGCGGCGCTGATCGCCGAGTTTTCCCAAACGCGGGTGCTGACCGTCCCGTATCTCGGCCCGAAATGCTCCTCGCTTTCGGTCTTGAACGCCCAGGTAAAAAAGTTGAAAAAAACTCTTGCAGCCATTGTCAGGATGGATACTGTAACGGCTCCTTTCCGCGGCGGTGAGCGGGATTAAGCGACGGACGAGGGTGGTGGGTGGCTGCAGCAACCGAGTCGAGACAATTGACATAGGTTGGAAGTAAAATAAAGTGAACGCAGCTTCACTGAGATGCCGGAAGGCAGCGAACGGCTCTCGGTTTTTTTGTCCCCGGAAGGGAAAGATTTTGAGGTGGTCAACACCTCGCTGCTCTTTGAAAATTCAAATGTGCGATAAGTAAAGAGCCCTCGAGACTCTGGCCTGGGAGACTGGGTCAGGGATTGAGAATTAATCGAAGTAAGAAAGTCCGGGCTAATCACCTGGACGGAATTAAACAGACTGTTAATAAACGGAGAGTTTGATTCTGGCTCAGAACGAACGCTGGCGGCGTGGATAAGACATGCAAGTCGGACGCTGATTAGAGGGTAGCAATATTCTCTAGTCGGAGTGGCGCAAGGGTGCGTAACACGTGGGTAATCTGCCGTGAAGACTGGGATAACTCGCTGAAAGGCGAGCTAATACCGGATGAGACTCCTGGGAGGCATCTTCTGGGATTGGAAGCTGGGGACCGAAAGGCCTGGCACTTCACGATGAGCCCGCGGCCTATCAGCTAGTTGGTGAGGTAACGGCTCACCAAGGCTAAGACGGGTAGCTGGTCTGAGAGGACGACCAGCCACACTGGAACTGAGACACGGTCCAGACACCTACGGGTGGCAGCAGTCGAGAATTTTTCACAATGGGCGCAAGCCTGATGGAGCGACGCCGCGTGGGGGATGAAGGGTTTCGATCCGTAAACCCCTGTCATTTGCGAACAAACCTTGATTGATAATACCGATCAAGCTGATTGTAGCGGAAGAGGAAGGGACGGCTAACTCTGTGCCAGCAGCCGCGGTAATACAGAGGTCCCAAGCGTTGTTCGGATTCACTGGGCGTAAAGGGTGCGTAGGTGGCCGGGTAAGTTCGGTGTGAAAGCTCGGAGCTCAACTCCGAAATGGCATTGAATACTATCCGGCTGGAGGGTCGGAGGGGAGACTGGAATTCTCGGTGTAGCAGTGAAATGCGTAGATATCGAGAGGAACACCAGTGGCGAAGGCGAGTCTCTGGACGACACCTGACACTGAGGCACGAAAGCCAGGGGAGCAAACAGGATTAGATACCCTGGTAGTCCTGGCTGTAAACGGTGCACGTTTGCTGTGAAAGGAATCGACCCCTTTCGTGGCGAAGCTAACGCGATAAACGTGCCGCCTGGGGAGTACGGTCGCAAGATTAAAACTCAAAGAAATTGACGGGGGCCTGCACAAGCGGTGGAGTATGTGGCTTAATTCGATGCAACGCGAAGAACCTTACCTGGCCTTGACATGCACGTGGTAGAAGCCTGAAAGGGTGACGACCTCGCAAGAGGAGCGTGCACAGGTGCTGCATGGCTGTCGTCAGCTCGTGTCGTGAGATGTTGGGTTAAGTCCCGCAACGAGCGCAACCCCTGTGTCCTGTTGCCACCCCTTAATTGGGAGCACTCTGGACAGACTGCCTCGCTTCAACGAGGAGGAAGGTGGGGATGACGTCAAGTCAGTATGGCCCTTACGGCCAGGGCTGCACACGTACTACAATGCCCGGCACAAAGGGAAGCAAGACCGTTAGGTGGAGCAAATCCCAAAAAACCGGGCTCAGTTCAGATTGTCGGCTGCAACTCGCCGACATGAAGCTGGAATCGCTAGTAATGGCGCATCAGCTACGGCGCCGTGAATACGTTCCCAGGCCTTGTACACACCGCCCGTCACATCATGAAAGCCGGTTGTACCCGAAGTCACCACGTTAAACAGGTGCCGAAGGTATGGCTGGTGATTGGGATGAAGTCGTAACAAGGTAGCCGTAGGGGAACCTGCGGCTGGATCACCTCCTTTCTAAGGAGAAACCACGGAAGCGGGGTAAAAACCGCTTCCCGAGGTCGAGCTCCATGGCCCTCAAAACGCCTGGAGTATGGCTCCCACCTTATCGCACAGTTGAGTTTTTTGAGAGCGGCTTTGTTTTTGCCGCGGAGGCGATCTTCTGGGGTTAAGAGCCTTGGGAGAGAGCAGGCTGCGGGAGCGTTCTTTGACAACTACACATAAGCATAGATAGATAGGGCAAATTACAATTCATTCGCTGAGTTCCCCTGGAAGCCTGACTTCCGCAAGGGAGGCAGGTTGGAAGGGGGTAAACTTTGTGATCAAGCTACTAAGTGCAAACGGTGAATGCCTTGGTGCCAAGAGGCGAAGAAGGACGTAGCAAGTTGCGATAAGCCACGGGGAGCCGCAAGCAGGCGCTGATCCGTGGATTTCCGAATGGGACAACCCACCGGGATTAACCTCCCGGTATCGACCGGATGAATGCATAGTCCGGCGAAGCGAGACGGGGTGAAGTGAAACATCTCAGTAACCCCAGGAAAAGAAAACGAAATGATTCCGTCAGTAGTGGCGAGCGAAAGCGGAAGAGCCCAAACCGGAGGGACTTGTCTCTCCGGGGTAGCGGGACCCTGATGTGGGAGGTGCTTAGAGTTAGCGTAACGATTTGGAAAGATCGGCCATAGACCGTGAAAGCCGGGTGCGCGAAAACTCGAACGCCCCCTAAGGGCATCCCAAGTAACGCGGTGCACGTGAAACTCTGCGTGAATCTGTCCGGACCACCGGATAAGGCTAAATACTCCTTGGCAACCGATAGTGAACCAGTACCGCGAGGGAAAGGTGAAAAGAACCCCTGCTAGGGGAGTGAAATAGTACCTGCAACCGATTGCATACAATGTGTAGGAGCTGCGCCGCAAGGCGTGGTGACTGCTTGCCTTTTGCATAATGAGTCTGCGAGTTATTGTCCGTGGCCAGCCTAAGGTCTTGTGGACCGGAGGCGAAGGGAAACCGAGTGCGAAATGCGCGACTAGAGTCGCGGGCAATAGACCCGAAGCGGAGGTGATCTACTTTTGAGCAGGTTGAAGCTGCGGTAACACGCAGTGGAGGACCGAACTCGTGGATGTTGAAAAATCCTGAGATGACTTGAGAGTAGGAGCGAAAGACTAATCAAACCCCGTGATAGCTGGTTCTCTCCGAAATCGCTTGAGGGCGAGCGTTGAGGCAGTACTCCATGGAGGTAGAGCACTGAATGGCTTAGGGACCCCACCAGGTTACCAAAACCAATCAAACTCCGAATACCATGGATCCCATTATCTCAGCATTCAGACGGCGGGGGATAAGCTTCGTCGTCGAGAGGGCAACAGCCCAGACCATCAGCTAAGGTGCCTAAATGTGATTAAGTGGAAAGGATGTGACGTTGCACAGACAGTGAGGATGTTGGCTTAGAGGCAGCCATCATTTAAACAGTGCGTAATAGCTGACTCATCGAGCGATGTCGCGCCGAAAATGATTGGCGATTAAATCACATACCGAAGCTATGGATTGGTAAAGTCTTCGGACTTTGCCAGTGGTAGGAGAGCGTAATCAGTGCATTGAAGCCGGACGGAAACGGAAGGTGGAGCGCTGATTAGTGAGAATGCAGACATGAGTAGCGATAAACCAGATGAGAATTCTGGTCGCCGTAAACCTAAGGTTTCCTGGGGCAGGTTCGTCCTCCCAGGGTTAGTCGGGAGCTAAGACGAGGCCGTAAGGCGTAGTCGATGCCCAGCAGATTAATATTCCTGCACCGGCTAGGGTTAAGACAGGATGGTGACGCAGAGAGAAAAGTGACTAGGCAATCGAATGCTGAGCCGAGCCTTCGGGCAAAGCGCATCACTGGACAATCTGCCGAGAAAAGCTGCCTGTTGTTCCCCTGGTCGCCCGTACCGTAAACCGACACAGGTGGGTGAGTCGAATAGACTAAGGCGCGCGAGAGAAACCTCTCTAAGGAACTCGGCAAAATAGCCCCGTAACTTCGGGATAAGGGGTGCCTCCTCCTCGGAGGAGGTCTCAGTAAAGTGGGTTTAGCGACTGTTTAACAAAAACACAGCACTCTGCCAAGTCGTCAAGACGACGTATAGGGTGTGACACGTGACCAATGCGGAAAGATCAAGAGATCCTGTTAGCCGTAAGGCAAAGCTCGGTCTTTAAGTCCCCGTGAATGTCGGCCGTAACTATAACGGTCCTAAGGTAGCGAAATTCCTTGTCGGGTAAGTTCCGACCTGCACGAATCGTGTAACGACTGAACCGCTGTCTCGGAGAGGATCTCGGCGAAATTGTAACTGCGGTGAAGATGCCGCATGCCCGCAGTAGGACGGAAAGACCCTATGCACCTTTACTGTAAGCTGATATTGGGTTCTGGTTAATGATGCGTAGCGTAGGTGGGAGACTTCGAAGCCGGGGCTTCGGTTCCGGTGGAGTCGCAATGTGAAACACCACTCTTTGTTAATTAGGATTCTAACCTCAACATCTGTTAGCCAGATGAGGGACAGTGTCTGCGGGTCAGTTTGACTGGGGCGGTTTCCTCCCAAAGAGTAACGGAGGAGCGCGAAGCTTGGCTCAGCATGGTTGGCAACCATGCGACGAGCGTATGGGTAGAAGCCAGGTTAACTGTGAGACCAACAAGTCGAGCAGGTGCGAAAGCAGGCCCAAATGATCCGACGGTTTAATGTGGAATTGCCGTCGCTCAACGGACAAAAGGTACGCTAGGGATAACAGGCTGATCGAGTCCAAGAGTTCATATCGACGACTCGGTTTGGCACCTCGATGTCGGCTCATCGCATCCTGGGGCTGGAGAAGGTCCCAAGGGTCCGGCTGTTCGCCGGTTAAAGCGGTACGCGAGCTGGGTTCAGAACGTCGTGAGACAGTTCGGTCCTTATCCACTGTGGGCGCAGGAAACTTGAGGGGTTCATTCTCTAGTACGAGAGGACCGAGAATGACGCACTTCTGGTGTGGCAGTTGTTCCGTCAGGGGCAACGCTGCGTAGCCATGTGCGGAAGAGATAAGCGCTGAAAGCATCTAAGTGCCAAGCTCCTCCCAAGATCTGGTTTCCCGGACCGCAAGGTCCCTAAAGACCCCAGGCAGACTACCTGGTTGATAGGCTGGGCGTGGAAGCGTCGTAAGACGTTAAGCGGACCAGTACTAATCGGTCGTGAGGCTTGATCGCTTCTTTTTCCCATCCCGGGAAAATTAGCGATTTAAGAACAAAAGCGAATCAATTGCTCAATAACCCCCATCCTTCCCTGCTCTATGTGTAGTTCTCAGAGAACGCCTCATCGCTCTTTTTCATTTCTCGGGTCAGAACCGGAGACCTCATCCTGGCCTCCACCCCTATGACCAGTAGCTCCTAGGCTACACCATAATCCCTGACCCATTGACTTTTTGGTGACCATAAAGCTGTGGCCCGACCCGTTCCCATCCCGAACACGGCCGTCAAACGCAGTCTTGCCGATGGTAGTGGTTGTATAGCTTCCGCGAGAGTAGGTTGTCGCCAGATCTTTCCTCCCCATAAGAGCTGATCCCCTCAGATCAGCTCTTTTCTTTTTCCCCCTCTCCTCTCCTCACCCAGCCGCGAGGCGCGACGGAGCGAAGCGAACAGAGCGAACGCCCGCAGAGCTCCACTTACCTCCTTACCCTTTCACCTTTGGGCTTGCCGCCTTTACCGGCGCCGCATTTCCTGGACGGCTTCCTGCAGAACATTGATGGCGGTGTCAATCTCGCGACCGGTTGTGTATCGGCCCACGGAGAAGCGGACGGTGCCGCGAGCCCATTCCATTGGAACGTTCATCGCCTGCAGCACGGAGGAGATCTTCGCCTCCTGCGAATGGCAGGCCGATCCAGTCGACGCGGCCAGTTGTTGCTGAATGCTGCCCAGGAGCAGGTGCGAATCGATGCCCTTGAAGCAAACACTGAGCGTGTTCGGCACCGAATGATCCATATCGCAGTTGATGCGCACGTCGGGCACGGAGCGCTGCAGGCCTTCACTGAGACGATTCCGCAAGTCACGCAGGTGCGCGTAGTTCTTGTGCATATTCCGCTTGGCCAGTTCGCATGCTGCCCCCAAACCCACGATTTCGAGGACGTTCTCCGTCCCGGGGCGTTTCCCCAGTTCCTGCCCTCCACCGTGGAGCAACGGTTCCAAGGCCAGCCCGCTGCGGACGAACAAGGCGCCAACTCCTTTCGGTCCGTAAATCTTGTGGCCGGCGATGGAGAGCAGGTCGACCTCGAGCAAGCCGGCGTCGGTTGGTATCTTGCCGGCGGTCTGGGCGGCGTCGGTATGGACAATGACGCCGCGGTCATGGGCCAGATGCACGATGGCCTCCAGCGGTTGGATTGCACCCACTTCGTTGTTGGCGTGCATGATCGTAATCAGAATGGTCTCGGGCCGGATCGCCTGCTCGATGTGTTCCGGGCGAACTCTCCCCAGCGCATCGACCGGCAGATACGTAACCTGGTATCCTTGCCGCTCGAGGAATTGGCAAACCTGCGTCACGGAGGAATGCTCCACCTGCGAGGTGATAATATGATTGCCGCGGTCGCGCCGCGCCCAGGCGATCCCTTTGATGGCGGCGTTGTTCGACTCGGTCCCTCCGCTGGTGAAGACAATCTCGTCGGGTTGACAGAACAGCAATGCGGCTACCTGGGCGCGCGCTCGCTCGACCGCGTTCTTCGCCTCGAGCCCGTAGCGGTGCGAACTCGAGGGGTTGCCGAACCGCTCGTTGAGGTAAGGTTGCATGGCGGCAATCACCTCCGGGTCGAGCGGGGTGGTTGCATTATAATCCAGATAGATCGGTCGATGAGTCACAGGAGCCTTGATTAGATGTCTCCGGCCGGCCAGGGCTTCGGTCCGGCTATTCGCCCAAATTGTGTCGCAACAAAGCGGTCAGCTTCGCCGGGGCGAGGACGGTCACGGTCTTGCCTTTGACGGTGAGCAATTTCAGTTGGCGGAACTTGGCGAGGGTGCGAGAGAAGGTTTCGCTGACGGTGCCCAATTCCGCCGCCAGCACGCGTTTGGTCATCTTCAATTCGATCTGAACGGGAGCATCGCTGTCCGGATTGGGACATCGCTTGATCAACCAATTTGCCAGGCGCGTTTCGACATCCTTCAAAGTGAGGTCTTCGAGCTGGCCGACGAGCACGCGCAGGTGCATGCTCATGGACCCGAGCATTCGGAGAGCGAGTTCCGGTTGGCGTTTGAGCAAGGAAATGAAGCCTGCCTTTTGGATCAGCAGGACTTGGGAAGGCTCCAAGGCGCGTGCGTCAGCGGGATAGCCAGCCTGCGTTGCCAAGGTGGCCTCAGCAAACGACTCGCCCGCCCGGAAAATGTGAATCACTTGCTCTTTGCCCGCGGCGTTGACTCGGTGGACATTGATGGCCCCGCGCTGGACAATGTAAAAGCCGCGCGAGATCTCGCGTTCCCGGAAAAGGTATTCGCCTTTCTCCAGCGATTTGATCAGCGCAATTTCGGCGATGCGATTGAGATCGGCGACAGGCAGTCCGGCGAACAGTTGACAATTCCGTAACGTGTTCGCCACCGCGATCTGCTTGAGTTCTGCCAGCGAATTCACGGCGTCTGTCGCCAGAAATAGACGATCCAATGTCCCCCCGGCATAGGCTCGAGCTTGGATTCGAAGCCTTCACTACCGAGCTTTTCGATCAAAGGTGAAGGCAGGAAGGGGGCAATCACGATCAATCCCTCGTCACTCTTCAATCCTTCGATCCGTTTCAGAATCTCTGACTTCGGCTCCCGACCTTGTTTGAGCAGAGGCCGAACGTCAAACCTCTTGAACTTGCTCAGCGGTGGCATAAGAACCTTATTTGAAGGGTTGCGCGCATCGGACCCCTCCACCTTGCCTGCATCCGCCGAATGGACGCCTTGATGCAGATCAACACTCAGTTCGAGGTGTTGCACTCCCGCCATGCCTGCTCGGTCTGCCATTAGTTCTTGGCGGCACGTTATCGCAGATTTGCCGAGGAAGGAACAAAAATTGCGCAGGCGCCGAGGACTGGCCTCACTCCAGCCAAGGGACGGATCACCGCGGCCGGCTTCGATTATCCTGTTACCGGCGAAACAACCAGACCAGCAGCGTCAACAGCCCGCTGAGCAGTAAGCAGGTCACCACCGGAAAGTAAAAGGTAACCGGCCCCTTTGAGTAACGCACGTCACCCGGCAATTGGCCCAGCCAGGTCTTGCCAACACCCGTCCACAGCAGGACGCCGACGACTGCAAAGCCGACGCCGACCAGGACCATCCATTTGCCCAGCTCATGAAGAGGCGCCATCCAAGCGAAGATAACGCGAGCAGGGCTGGGTCGTCAAAGCGGACGAGGCGGGATGGGCGGGTCAGTTGATCCGCTTCGGCGCTCAATTACGCCATTAGTTAGGTAGCATCGGGCGCAAGGCGATGGCGCTGGATGGAGATAAGCACTGGTGAAAGGTGGCATGACAGAGCGATGCAGCGCTAATACCGGAAGAGAAGAGGCCGAGGCCCGATGGCGAGAGACTGGTTGAAGAAAAGTCACTCGGGCCGGGTCAAATGTTCATGGTTGACCCAAATGGAAAGCCTAGTAACGTGACCAAATCACCTCGCTCAAAGTGAGCAATTGCAAGCGTTTTATGGATAAAGATAACCTACCAAAATCCGGCGGAGCGACTCGCCGGGAGTTTATTAAGAAAGCGGCGGTGGCAGCCGCGGCCGTAGGAACCACCCGGCTCATTACCCCGGTCTACGGCCAGAGCCAGGCGCCTTCGACCGGGCGAGTAATTGGAGCGAACGATCGGATCACGCTCGGCTTTGTCGGGTTGGGCAATCAAGGGTTGAACTCACATTTGAAGCCGATGCTCCAGAACGCGCAAGCGAACAACATTGCCATTGGCGGGGTGTGCGACGTGTCCAAGCATCGGCTCGAAGAGGCCAAGCAGGCCGCCGGCGGCGATGCCAAAGCATTCGTCGAGTATCAACGGTTGCTCGAGCAAAAGGATATCGATGCCGTCGTCTGCGCCACGGTGGACCATTGGCATGCGCCGGTCACGATCGATGCGCTCAATGCCGGCAAACATATCTACGTGGAAAAGCCGATGAGCCGCTATTTGGACGAGGCTTTCCGCGTGCACGACGCGGTCAAGCGGACGGGGAAGGTATTTCAAGTGGGTTCGCAAGGTTGCTCCGACTTGAAATGGCACAAGGCCGCCGAATGGATTCGGGCGGACAAGATTGGCCCTGTCGTGATGAGCCAAGGTTCTTATATGCGGAACACACCAGCCGGTGAATGGAACCAGTATAAGATCCAGGCGTGGTGCACCCCGGAAGATATCAATTGGTCAATCTGGATGGGCCAGCAGATCAAGATGAAGAAGTCCTTCAATGCGGACGACTATTTTCGCTGGCGCAAGTATTATCCCTACTGTGCGGGACTCCTCAGCGATCTCTTCCCACACAAGCTCCACCCTTATATGCTCGCGACCGGCAACCCGCAGTTCCCTGTTCGCGTGGCGTGCATCGGCACTCGCAAGGTGGAGACGGACCGGCTCACTCCAGATACGCGGCTGCGCGATTCGCCTGAAATCGCCCAGCTGATTGCCGAGTTCCCAACCGGGATGGTGATGCACATCACCAGCAGCACGGTCAACGAAGTCGGCACGCAAGAGATGATTCGCGGGCATAAGGCCACGCTGACGATGGCGGGCAATCTGGTCCAGCTGAAGCCCGAGCGTCCCTTTACCGAAGAGATCGATCCCGAAACGAGTGAGTCGTTCCCGCCGGAGAGCATTCCGGTCCACCACAAGAATTGGTTCGATTGCATCCGGGATGGCAAGTTGCCGAACGCGAACATCGACCTGGCCATCAAGGTGCAGACCGTGATCTCCCTCGGCGAAATGTCCGACCGTCTCGATATGGTCTGCCTCTTTGATGAGAAGACACGCAAGATTACCAACGGCGACGGCAAAGAAGTTGCCCCCATCACGTACGGCACGCTGCCGCTGTCCTGAGAGTGCGTGCATCGTTTCGCAGGGGCTTCGCGAGCCAAGGCTGGCGAAGCCCTTTTCTGCTGACTGCTGGCTGACCGCTTCCGGAGCGCGCTGGCCGGGCTGCTCCTGAGCCATGGAGACTCTCAAAGCCGCCTGCAATGCCATGGCGACGCGTTTCGAACTCGTCCTCCATGGCGAGAGCGTCATCTCTTTACGGGCGGCAGCGGAAGAAGCCATCCATGAAATCGAGCGGCTGCACGCCCAGCTGAGCCTCTATTCGCCCGCCAGCGAAGTCAGCTCCATCAACGCCCGAGCGGCCCGGCAGGCTGTGCCGGTTGAACCGCGATTGTTTGCTCTGCTGCAACGGGCGCAGCAGATTCACCGGGCGACCGAAGGAGCATTTGACATCACGGTCGCCCCTCTCATTCGCTGCTGGGGCTTCATGGGGGGCGGCGGAGCACTCCCGACGCCTGCGCAACTGGCGGAAGCCCGCGCCAAGGTCGGCATGGACCGGATCATCTTGGACGAAGGTCGCTCCACCATTCGGTTTGCGAGCGAAGGCATGATGATCGATTTAGGCTCGATCGGGAAAGGCTATGCTTTGGAAGTGGCGGCCGAGACCCTGGCGGAGGCTGGCGTGCAAAACGCCCTGCTTCATGGGGGAACCAGCACCGTCTGCGCGATGGGCACCCCTGTCGGCGCCGAGACCTGGAAAGTAGCCATCGATGCGCCGCCGCGGATTCGCCCGGACGAGACCGTCCCCAGTGAGCCCAACCGGCCGCTGGCGATTGTGGCTTTGAAAGACGAAGCTCTCTCCGTCTCAGGCGTTCACGGCAAATGCTTCTCATCCGATGGCAAAATTTACGGCCACGTCATCGACCCGCGGACGGGTATTCCAACCCAATCGGCACTGCTGGCGGCGGTTGCGTTACCGTCTCCCACGGAAACGGACGCCTATTCGACCGCTTTATTGATCGGTGGAATGCCGCAACACACGAGGATAGCTGGCCTGCGGGCCGGCATGCGCACCTTGGTGGTGGGGGAAAAGAGCGGACGCTTCATTGTGGCCGGAACCGGAATTCCGTTCACCGCCTGAGCTGGCGGTCCACGTCCCGGGCCGTGTGGATCAAGGGCTGAGCCTTACTTCGAGGCCGGCAGCGAGTGTCCGGAGAGGTAAACGTTAAAGCGCGTGCCGCGCCCGACTTCGGTATGCAGGTGGATGGTGCCGCCGGCTTGCTCCACGAGGCGCTTCACGATCGCCAGACCCAAACCAGTGCCTTGCCCGACCGGCTTGGTGGTGAAATAAGGATCGAAGACGCGGTTAATGACATCCGGCGGGATGCCAGGGCCATTGTCGCTGACCGTAAAAACGAGAATGGGAGGGGTGTTGGTGAACCCGTTGCGGTTGACGACGCAATCCTGCGGCCCGTCCGAAAACTGAGACAGGTCCAGTTGCTCGTTAATCAACTCACTCCCGATCTCAACCTCGTGCGGCTGATCCGAGCTTTGAAAGGCGTTGATGGCGAGGTTGAGGAGGATCTGAATCAGATCCGTGCCGTTGATCTGAGCTGACATGTCTTCCAACAGCGGGCGAATGAGGAGGCTATGACGCTGCGCGTGCGTATGCGTTTTGAGCAGTTCGCCCAGATCATTCAGAATCTGATTGACGCTGACCGGAGTGCTTTCGCCGCTGCAGCCCCGGAGGAAGCTGAGATAACGATTCGAGATTTGAATGCAGCTGGTCACTTGTCGGGTGATACGGGTGAGTCGGTCCTTGATGATGTCGAGCTTGTCGCCTTCGAGATGGGTGGCGTCGCCGATGCGCTGGTTGATGACTTCGATGAATCCGGAAATGATGGTCAGCGGGCCGTTAATGTCATGGATGATGCTGGCGTAGATCTCGCCCCGGGTGCGGGCAACTTCTTCGCGGACCTTTTGGTTTTGGATTTCCTGCTGGAGTTCGCGGAGGCGTTGATTGTTGGCGCGGATTTGGAGGGAAATGGACCGTCGTTCCATCGCGGTGCGAACCGCATCCCGCAAGGTGGCGATGTCGAAGGGCTTGTTCAGATAATCGCAGGCGCCGAGGCGCAGGGCTTGTCTGGCCGTCTCGAGGGTTTCGTAAGCGGTCAGCATGACCACCTCGGTGGTGGGATCGATGGCCTTGAGGGCGTTCAACACTTCGATGCCGGACAGGCCCGCCATCCGGATATCGAGAATTGCGGCGTCCACCGGGTGACTCCGGGCCAGGGCGATCGCCGTTTGGCCATTATCAGCCATGAGAATCGAATACTCTTCCTTGAAGACGATTCGGATCGATTGTCGGGGACCTTCTTCGTCGTCAACGATGAGCAGATTCTGTCTCCGGGAGGCTGGGATCGGCTGCAGTGCGCCGTCCAATGTTACCGGTTCAAGCGTCTCGGAACCCATAGCAGGCATGTCGTTACGCATTCCGGCCCAGTCGTCGAGGAAGGATCCCCGCCTGGATCGGCGGGGCGCATGTGGCTGGGCACGCTTTGATGCTAAGCAAAATTCGCCGCGCCCTCAAGCATTTTCCAGCCCAGCTTGAACAACTAAGGTTCACTGATTGGCAGCAAAGGGCAGAGAAATACGGACCAGCCCCGAATGACTGTCGGGCGCATTGCCGACAGCCAGGTTCCCTTGGTGGGTTTCAATGATCTTCCGGCTCACGGTCAGTCCCAGACCGAGCCCGACATTGCGGGTCGTAAAGAATGGTTCCGGCGCCTTGTCCACCAGTTCCGGGGCAAAGCCTGGGCCGTTGTCCTGCACTTCGATTTTAATCCCGGTTCCGTTGCCTTCGGGCCCCGCTTCGGTGCGCACCCCAATCTGCGCATCCGCCGGATTGGCTTGGAGCGCATTGATCAGCACTTCGGTCAAGGCGTGTTTCAACGCGGAGCGGTCGCCAGCGAGAATGACGGGTTGAGCGCCATTATCATAATTCAGGTGCGACGTCCGCACCGGCTGGTACCGCTTGGCTTCTTCGTAAGCCTCTTCAATCAGCGGTTCCAAAGGAAAGGCCTCTCGGGCAGCGATTGTATCTCTGGCCAGAAACCGCATCTGACTCGACAAGCGCGCAATCCGCTTTACCCCGTCCGACAACGCTGCATTCAACGACGCTCGAAACTCGGGGTCATGAAAATTCTGCATCAACAACTGCTGGTGGGTCGAAATCGGCACAAGGGCGTTGCCAATCTCGTGCGCCAGGCGATCGGCCATGGTCCGCACCAACCGTAGATTGGAGGCCTCGACTTCCAGCCGCTGCAGTTGCTCAGTGCGGGTGTGGTCCTCAGCGACGAGCAAAGCGGACCCGGGCGGAGCTGACTCCTGCTTCTGGAAGGGCAGAATCGTGATGTGATAAAGTGAGCCGGGGCTTTCAGGCGGCTGATACTTGAATGTGGTGATCGCTGTTCCCGTCTTCAGCACCTGGTACACCTTGCTTCCCAAAACAGCTGGCAGGTCACTGAACTCCAGCTCTCCCTGCGATCGTCCCGTGCGGCCAAAGAAATGACGGGCGGCCTTGTTCGCATGCAAGATGACCAGGTCGCGGCTCACCACGACGCAGGCGCTGCTGAGCTGGCGGAATACGTCGGTCATCAGCTCGTTGTTGGCGGACAGCTGGTCGTGCAGCCAGATATTCTTCACCGCCATCCCGACCTCTTCCAGCAGGTGGAAAATCAATTCCAGCTCTGAATTGGAGAGCGCCTCGCCCGTGACGCGGCCGTCGAACGCCGCGACGCCCAGGAAAGTCTCGCGATCCAGGATGGGAATGGCTACTTCCGTTCCCATGACCTCAAATTCCTTTTGGATCTCGACGTCAGTTTGGGCGGCGTCGGTCTCCCGCCGTAGGACGCGTCCCTGGCGGTAGAGATACCCTCCAATGCCAGCTTCCGTGGACAGCTCAAAGTGTTCGAGCAGACCGGAAGGAATGCCGATGGCGCACGCCGCCCGGAGACACCGGCCGTCATCCACAGCCAGCCCGCCAAACGTCGCTGAAGGCCGCCGCAGAAAGATTAGCACCCGGTTCACTCCCACAATTTCCCTAAGGAGGAGCAGAAACTGCTTCAGCAAACCTTCCGCGCAGAGGGAATGGGTCAGGATCGCGGACAGGTTCCGGAGCACACCTAGGGCTTGGAATTCCCGGACGTTGTTGGAGTCTTCCGAAGCCGACTCGCGGCGCAGGGCACGGGGAGGGACGGGGGCGGCGACTTTGGGCGGGGTTGCCCAGATCCGCTCGAGTAACGTGTTGAGCAATCGGGGCTTGACCGGTTTGGTGAGCACATGGGTGACCCCATGCACGTAGGCTTCCTCCTCCCATTCCGGCTGCCGAACGCTCGTGTAGACGATAATCGGGCAGGTTGGCAGGCGCTTTTTCAGCTTCTCCAGCGACCAGGTGGCCTGCACGTCCGCCAAGTCGTTGTCGAGAACGCAAAGGTCGATCAGCCGCTGGTGTAGGAAAGGCTCAGCCTCTGCCAAACCCATTCGGTGGATGACTTTGAACTCATCTGGATTCAGCGCAGTCCGGATAGACTCCGGCAAATCCGGGTGTTGAGCTAAAACCAAGATGCTTCTCATGTCCTGCGCGGATCAACCGCTTGCGTCGACTAGCATCTTGATACGCGATCTCGCTGTAAACACAACACTATTTTCGGCTTTGACCCTGTGGGATGAACTCATTAGGGTGCGCCAGTGGAAAACAGCTCCGCCGCCGACGCGCCGGTCACAGATCCGCGGCCCGTCCTCCAGGCGCGGTTCGCCCGAAGTTACATGAATTGGATCGGGCGGAAGCTTCTTCATCTGGTCAATACGATTCATGGGCTGGGCGCATTCGCTCTGATTACTTTCGGCGTAACGGTGACAAAGTTTAGTCTGGCTGGCCGGGTCATCCATCCCATCATTCGGGCTCAGATCCACCGGGCGGGTGTGCGCCTGCTGCCGATGGTGTCTTTTTTGGGCGTGGCCTTGGGCCTGGTAGTCATCGGACAGACCGTTTCCTTGCTTAGCCGCGTTGGGGCAACGAACTACGCCGGAATGATCATGGTGACGGCGGTCGTTCGGGAATTGGGCCCGCTCGTGACGGCGTTGCTTGTGCTAGCTCGGATTGGAACGGCTATTGTGATCGAGTTGGGCACGGCCCGGGCCTTGGGAGAAGTGGAGGCGTTGGAAGCGTTGGGCATTGATCCCATTCACTACCTGGTGATGCCGCGCGTGATCGGTTTGGCCATCGCCATCCTAGCCTTGACTGTCTACCTCATCATCATTGCCTTGATCAGCGGTTATCTCTTTGCCTTCCTGCAGGATGTGCCCTTGCGACCGGATGTTTATTTCAGTCAGCTGGCCGGGGCGTTGCGCCTGGCCGATTTTATCCTCCTCGGCATCAAAACCACCGCCTTCGGCATCGTCATTGCCATTTCAACCTGTTATCAAGGCCTGGCGCGGCAACTCTGGTTGGAAGACGTTGCTGATGCCACCACCTCCGCCGTTGTCAACAGCGTCATTTTCTGCGTGCTGCTCGACGGCATTTTCATCGTCGTTTATCTCTTGGTTTGACATGGCCACACCGGACCAAAGCCCCGCTCCGCTGATCCTGGCCATGGACAACGTCACGGTCACCTCCACGCACGTCGCGGGATCGGTCCTGATCGATGATGTCCAATGGACGGTGCACGCGGGCGACTACTGGGTCATCGGCGGCTTGCCGTCCTCCGGCAAAAGCGACTTTCTCGCCACCGCTGCCGGCTTAATGCGACCTCTCGGGGGCTCCGTCCGCCTTCACGGCCGCGATCTGGCTCGTTTGGATGATGAAGAACGGACCCAACTGCAGCTAAAAGTTGCCATGGTCTTCGGCTACGGCGGCCGCCTATTCAATCACCTGACGGTCGAGGAAAACCTCTCTCTGCCCTATTGCTATCATCACAATTGCCTCGCAACCGACTCACACCAACGAGTCCGAACTGTCCTGGAGGCCATGGAATTGTCGGACGTAGCCCAAACCCGCCCAATCTCCACCAACCGCAGCACGCGGCAACGCATCGCGCTGGCGCGCGCCTTGGTCCTGTCGCCGGAACTCCTGTTCCTTGACGACCCTTTTGCGTTCATCGATCCGCGTGAGGTTCGCTGGTGGCTGACATTCCTGGATTTGCTCCGCGCTGGGCACCCACTCCTCGATGGGCGTCAGCTCACGATCATTGCCGGCACCGATGACCTGCAGGCTTGGACAGCGCACGGCCGACAGTATGGCCTGATCCAGCAGCGGCGGTTCCGCCCGATTGGCCCTTGGGAAGCGGTCTTGCGGGACAACAGTCCAACATTGCGGCAATTGCTGCCGCTTGATTTGCTCAGGAAGTAGTTATGCCTGTCCAAGATTTGACGCCCCAGCTTCGCACCCGATTGAGCCGAGTGGAGCGCGCCGTTGGTTGGTTTGTCATCCTGGCCACGCTCCTGCTCCTGGCGGGGTTCGCTTATTACGTCTACCATACCGCCCAACGTAAGGGTTGGTTCCTGATCAAGCTCAAGTACCACACCTTTGTCCAATCGGGCGCCGGACTTCATGTCGGTGATCCCGTCCTGCTGATGGGCTTTGACGCCGGCGAGATCACCGAGATCACCCCGATGCCGCCGTTCAGTGCCTACGGCAACGTCTACGTGGAGTTTCTTGTCCGTGAACCCTATTACGGCTACATCTGGACGGACTCCTACGTAAAGCTGGCGAGCGCTGGGTTGTTGGGCAACCGCGTCCTTGAAGTGATCCAGGGCGGCACGACCGGCGCCACTAATCTGCAGCCAAGTTACCTCATCGAGAAGGACAAGGTCCTGGGCGTTTGGGATCCCTCATCCAAGAAACACGTGCCCTACACTCCCAAGTCTAAGGGCTACGGGTTCAACCCCACCGAACCCGCTCCTGTCGTCACCGAACAGGTCGAACAGCTGTTGACTCAGGTTAAGGGCGCTCTTCCTGGTATTCTCAACCTCACCAACGATCTGGCCCAAGTTCTCTCTAACGTCGTCCAAGTGACCAGCCATGCCGATAACGTCATTCTGCAAACCCAGCCACTCCTGACCAATCTGGCCTTGATTTCCACCCTGATCACCAATGGGCAAGGCTCCCTCGGTGATTGGCTCATTCCGACCAACCTCAATGTTCAGCTCCAGCAGACACTCTCCACCGCAAACGCCACCCTGTTCGCGGCCAACACCAATCTCGGCACGCTCGCTACCAGTTTGAATCTGACCCTGGAAAACCTGGCCAACATCACCAGCAACCTCAATACGCAGGTGCAAACCAACGATCAGATCCTCGGTCAGGTGTCGGCAGCTGTGGTCCATGCCGATGATCTGGTCCAGGGACTCAAACGCCATTGGCTCCTCCGATCGGCATTCAAAAACAGCGAGCCGAAATCTCCTGAACCGGCCCGGCCGGGACGGCAATTGCCTCGCTCTTCACCCCCACCCGCGCCCAAGACCGGCCATCGCATTCCTTAATACTCTTCCTCGGTCACCCCAGCGGAATAGCTTCGTCCGGTAAGAGCACGGGCATTTCTTGCCGAACCGGAAATAAGCACCGCCGATCCAATGGCACCAACCCCTCCTCCAGTTTCTCAAGCACCTGCCGTCCCGCGCGGTTGCGCAAGCCGGCCGTGCCGATTTGCCGGTTGAGCTCGGCAATCAAGCCCGGTTCAGCGCGCTGCAGCGCCTGGCGCGTTTCGGGGCAGCAGAGAAACTGGACCAACTCCTCCGGGATCATGCGCCGCTTTCCCGCAGAGCCTGCTCCGCTGTCCGATAAACCTCCGACAATGGGACATTCGCTGCTTTCGCCACCGCTTTGCAGGACTCGAACTCCGGGCTCGCTTGAACCACTTGTCCGTCCAGCATCCCAAGCTTGACTGCGACCGGGCCAAACGGCGTCTGCACCGAACGACTCTCCCGCTTCAGTTTGCGCCGTTCCATCGTTGTCCGGCGCACCCCGAAGGAACTGGTCTCGCGCAAGAGCATGGCGGTGAACTGGTCCGCGGACTCAGGCGCGCACAGGACGGTCAACAGCACCCCAGGGCGGTTCTTTTT
Source organism: Verrucomicrobiota bacterium (assembly GCA_046346765.1). Taxonomy (GTDB): domain Bacteria; phylum Verrucomicrobiota; class Verrucomicrobiia; order Limisphaerales; family SIBE01; genus JAXMHN01. The sequence goes on from JAXMHN010000001.1 coordinate 266,643, forward strand.
CATCTGGATGGGAGTATGGAACACGTCCAGGGCGCCCGCGGCCAGAGCACGCTCCACCACGTAACCCAGGACCTCCCCGCTGCAATCGTCCAGGTTGGTTTCCAGCACGCTGATCGTGTCGCGTTCCCAATCATGGCCTTCAGCCGCATCGTTGGCTGCACTCAGCCATTCACCCAGCAGCGCTCGCACCACGTTCGGCCGGGTCTTGTTGGTGCGGGTCCCCAAGCCGTAGCCGACCTTGCTGACGTTTAAGCCGCTCATTGGACCGAAGCTCTCGGCGAACTCCGCCAAGAGGGCCGCTCCCGTCGGGGTGACCAATTCGTGTGGCTCATCGCATTGATGGACGCTGATCCGACGGGCCGCAAGGATTTCGAGTGTGGCCGGTGCCGGCACCGGGAAACGGCCGTGGGCGCAGTTGATCCAACCGGTTCCTTCGGTCACGCGGCTCGCCAGTACCCGGGGGCGGCCGAGCTGTTCCAGGGCAACGCAGGCGCCGACGATATCCACAATGGAATCAATCGCGCCAACTTCGTGAAAATGCACCGCCTCAGCCGGCTTTCCGTGGATCTTTCCTTCCGCCTTCGCGACCCGTTCGAACACGGCCACTGCCTTGCTCTTGACCCACTCGGAAAGGGCGCTCTGTTCGATCAACCGCCGAATGTCGCGAAAAGTCCGGTGCTCGCCATGCTGGCGGTGATGAGTCCCGGCTTGGGCGTGTGATCCGTGCTCATGCTCGGCGCCATGCCGATGCTCGTGGCCGTAGCTAAGATCATGTTCGTGATCGTGTTCATGTTCATGAGCTTGCCGCTGCCCAGCCCCAGGCCCATCCGCGTGCTCGTGCCGGTGATTATCGCCATGCTGATCCCCGTGACCATGAGGATGATCATGCTCGTGAGGATGTGCTTGGGCATGCCCAGCTCCGTGCTCATGCCCATGGTCTTCTTCGAGATGCACGTCGAATTTGGTGCCTGTAATCGACGAGTGTTGCTTGCGGACGGCGTGCAGGTGGTAGCCGTTCAGGCCGAGTTTAGCGAGTTCGCGTTCCAGGTCGGCGAGCTCCAGGCCAAGATCGAGCATCGCGCCGAGGAACATGTCCCCGCTCAGTCCGCTGAACACGTCGAGGTAGAGTGTCTTCATGGGGAACAAGCCGTCTTACTCGCCCGCGGCGAGGGCATTGATTTGGCTGGCGGCGTAGCCGGCATTGAAGCCGGCGTCGATGTTAACGACGGTGACTCCGCTGCCGCAGCTATTGAGCATCCCAAGCAGAGCGGCCAGGCCGCCGAAACTGGCTCCATATCCAATACTTGTCGGCACTGCGATTAGCGGCCGGCGCACCAATCCGGCAACGACACTGGGCAAGGCCCCTTCCATGCCCGCCACTACGATGAGGACGTTGGCGGTTTGAATCTCCTCTAACCGGGGGAGCAACCGATGCAATCCGGCCACCCCGACGTCATGCACCCGCGAGACTTGATTGCCCATCACTTCGGCGGTCACCGCTGCCTCTTCCGCCACCGGCAAGTCGCTCGTCCCGGCGCAAATCACCGACACGACCCCCGGCCTCTTCGGCAGTGGCTCCTTCTCGATGACCACGCACCGGGCCATCTCGTGATGAACCGCGTGTGGGTACGTTTCGCGTAGCGCCCGGGCATGTTCGCTCCCGACCCGGGTCGCCAGGACACGATGATCGCGCTCCAGAATTTTGCCGGCGATTGCCACGGTCTGGCCCGGCGTTTTGCCTTGGCCAAAAATCACCTCTGGAAATCCCTTCCGCAGGCTGCGATGGGTATCGACCTGGGCGAAACCAAGGTCGGCGACTGGGGCGGCCTGGAAGGCTTGAAGGACCTTGTCCCGCTCCACCGTCCCGTTCCGAAATTGTTCCAGCAAAGCCAGCGCTTCGGTCGTGGTCACGCGCTCAAGCTGTCAGGAAAGGCCGTCCGGGTCAACGGGGGCCCGCGAAATCAGGGTGGCTGCCTACTTCTTGGCGTCGGAAAGGAGAACCTGCACGCCTGCCTCTTTCTTCAGCTTTTCGATATAGTTCGGCAATTCCTTCTCCACCGCCTCGCGCAGCAGGCTTTCTTTGATCCGTTCCTCGACCTTGGCGTATTCGGTCTTTTTGGCCGGCGTCTTTTCGATAAGTTTGATGATGTGATAGCCAAACCCGGTCTCGACCGGGTCGCTGATTTGGCCCGGCTTCATCGAGAATGCCGCCGCCTCGAACTCCGCTGCCATCGCCCGGCGCGGATCATCTTTGGCGCGGGAGAAAGTGTATTCTCCCCCGCGTGATTTGGTGGCCTGGTCAGCGGAAAACTCGCGCACCAGCTTGGCAAAGTCCTCTCCAGCCTTCGCTCGGGCCAGGACTTTGTCCGCGAGACGCCGGCGTTCGAGCTTCAATTCCGGGGTCAGCTCTTTGCCTGTGACGGTATCGCGAGTCGGGATCAGAATATGCGCGGCCCGGACGGTTTCGGCTTCCTGGAAGAGGTTGGGGTTATCCGCGTAAAACTTCTTGGCCTCGGCATCGGTGACTTTTTTGCCGGCTTTGATTTCTCGATCGATGACCGCTTTGACAATGGCCTGCTCGTGCAGTTGCGTGGTGTACTCGTTGGTCGTCATGCCGACGGCCATGAGTTGCCGGCGAAAGCTCTCCTCGGACGGCACCTGTTTTCTCTGTTCGGCAATGAAGGCGTTCGCGATTTCTTTCGCTTTCGTTTTGTCCTGTTCGGTGGCGCGTATCAGGAACAAACGCGTCGCGATCAGTTTCTCGAGAATGTCAGCTTCGATGCGTGGGCGCAGATCGTCCGGCACGGCTTCGCCCATGGCAGCGCGGTGGCCTTTGAATGCCACGTACATTTCGTCAATCTGGCTCTGTTTGATCTCGAAACCTTTACCCTTAGCGACCACGTCGTCGGCGAACAGGGGGGCGCCGGAGGCCTGGGGCTTGTCAAACAGGGTGCTTTTGCTGGCGTTCCTGCTCTGGGCAGCGGTCAGGGACAGGACGGAGAGCGCCATCCCCAAGAGAGTCCAGCCCAGGCGCTTCGCAAGTCTCGGTCCTAGTGTGGGTCGGTTCATCTTCGGTTCAAAGTTTGGCCACGCGCACATTGCTGATATCGGGATCCTTCTGCAGTTCTTCCAATAGTTCTGCCGGCGGCAAGCTGTCGAGGTTCAGCACCGTCAAGGCCTGGCCACCGACTTTCTCGCGACTGAGGCTCATCCCCGCGATATTGACATGGTACTTGCCGATCAGGCTTCCGATGTAGCCCACCATGCCGGGCCGATCTTTATTCGTGAGCAACAGTAACACGCCGGCCGGAATCACTTCAACGGGCAAGCTGTTCATTCGGACGATCCGGGGCTCATTTCGCTTGCCGAAGAACGTTCCGCCCACCGAAACCCGATGCTCATTGGAATGGACAGCCAAATGCAGCCATTCGTTGTAATCTGTTTCCTCGTTGGACCGAATTTCCTCCACCAGCAGGCCGAGCGACTGCGCCATCGTCCGGACGTTGACCTGATTGACTTCTTTCCCGCCAATC
>JAXMHN010000010.1:0-125536 GCA_046346765.1 Verrucomicrobiota bacterium
CTGGAATGATACCCACGTCAATAACCAGACTATTCGACAGCTGGACCGAGCCACCCCGGAAGCTGATTTCCTCCTATGGAACGGGGATACCTGCAACGACTGGACCGCCGAAGACTTGCTCGTTCCGACTTTGCTCTGCCCTGGCGGGTGCGACGTAACCCATGGTCGGCCGCTCTTCCTGGTCTGGGGCAATCACGACGTGCGAGGGAAATATGCCTTTCAAGTGCCCGCGTTGGTCACGACTCCCACACACCGACCCTTTTATGCCTTTCGCTGCGGGCCCGTCGCCGTCATCTGTTTGCATACAGGGGAGGACAAGCCTGACGGACACCCGAGCTTCGGGGGCCGGGTCGCGTTCGACTCTTTGCGGCAAGAGCAAGCCGCGTGGTTAGCTGAAACCATTGCCCGTCCGGAGATAAGCGGGGCGGCCTACCGGATTGTTTTTTGTCACATCCCATTGCGGTGGCTGGATGAGACGCCGCCTGATTACGCCAAGGCTGGCTTCGACCACTACAGCCGGCGAAGCCGGGAAGCCTGGCACCACGCCCTGGTGCGCTGGCAAGCGCAGGTGGTCATATCGGGCCACACCCATCATGACGCCTGGTTGCCAGCGTCCGCCGACTTTCCCTACGGCCAATTGGTCGGAGGAGGGCCTCAGCCCAATTCGGCCACGTGGATCGAAGCCAACGCCGGCCCGGACGGACTGCACCTGCAAATGCATGACCTCGAAGGCAAGATTCGTCATGAGGTCCGACTTGGTCCGATCACCTGACCGGCCCGTCAGAGGGCGCTTTTCAAGCATCGGCCACGAAGAAGCCGAGAGGCTCGTCACCCGCCCTGGCGGACACCCTCTTCCGTCGGACGCCAGCAGGCTGCGGTGATGAGCGTTCACGCCCAGTTTGGCATCGACGCTTGCAGCGAAAGGCGCTTCACTAGCCGCCGTGAATACCCGTTCCTTTGGTTGCCTTGCTCTGCTCTCTGCTGGAATAATGCTGCCTGGGCTGTCACGGGGAGCTGAGCCACGGAAGGTGATCGAATTGTGGCCAGGGGGCGCGCCGAGCGAAGCCGGGACGCTCAAAGAAGAGCAGGATACGACTAAGCCGGGCGACCAGCTGATTGCGGGCAAGCCCGTGATCCGGTTGGGCAATGTTTCCAAGCCAACCGTGAGTATTTACCGGCCGCCAGCTGGCCAGGAAAACGGCACCGCGGTGCTGGTTTGTCCCGGCGGCGGCTATCATATCCTGGCGATGGATCTCGAAGGCACCGAGGTCTGCGAATGGTTGAATTCGATCGGAGTGACTGCCGCCCTGTTGAAGTATCGCGTGCCCAAGCGCGAAGGGGTCGAGCGCCATGTCCTGCCCCTCCAGGATGCCCAGCGCGCGATGGGACTTCTCCGGGCCAAAGCCAACGAACTCCACCTTGATCCTCAACGAATCGGCGCCCTCGGCTTCTCCGCCGGCGGCCATCTCATCGCCGCTTTAGCGACTGCTGGAGATCAGCGGACCTACCCGGCGGTGGATTCGGCTGACTCGCAAAAGGCGACACCTGATTTCAATGTGCTGATCTACCCCGGGGCGATTGTCCCCAAGGATCAAGGCGATCAGATCTCCCCGACCGTGGCCGTTTCCGCCCATCATCCGCCGACGTTTCTGGCTATGGCGGAAGATGACCCGGTGCGGGTCGAAAACGCCGTCGCCTACTTCCTGGCGCTCAAGAACGCCGGGATTCCAGCTGAACTTCACGTTTATCCAACCGGAGCGCACGGGTATGGGCTCCGCCGGTCCGAGCATCTGGTCACGACCTGGCCAGATCGCGTCACGGATTGGATGCGCAGTCGAGGCTGGCTCAAATCGGCTTCGAAATAAAGCGGCTGAGAGAGAATACTCAAATCACCCTGATTGGTTCTATTCGTCATGATCAACGCTCGCTCCGGAAGCATCACGTCTCTCATCATTCTGCTCACCGCACTCGCCGGCGGCGGGCGGCCGGCCCGCTCGCAGGAGCCAAAGCCGCTGGGCCAATTTGAAAGCCAGGGCGATATTGGGTCGCCCAAGCTGGCCGGCTCCGGCACTTACGACGCCGCCGCGCAGGAGTATACCCTGGCAGCGGCGGGCGCAAACATGTGGGCCTCCCGCGACGAGTTTCACTTCGTGTGGAAAAAAGTAAAAGGGGACTTCATTTTGCAGGCCCGCGTCGAGTTCGTCGGCAAAGGGGTCGATCCGCATCGCAAGCTCGGCTGGATGGCCCGGAGCAGCCTCGATTTTGACGCTCCTTACGCGGACGCCGCGGTCCACGGGGACGGCCTGACCTCGCTCCAGTTTCGCCGTAACCAGGGGGCGGCTACGGAGCAGGTGCGTTCCTCGGTGACCGCGCCTGACTTCATTCAGTTCGAGCGGAGCGGCCATCAATACATCTTTTCGGCAGCGCACTTTGGGGACACGCTGACCGTCTGCCAAACTAATCTGGCGCTGGGCGATGAGGTCTACGCCGGTTTGTTTCTCTGCTCGCACAATTCGAACGTCACGGAAAAGGCGCTCTTCCGCGATGTCCGGATCATCCGTCCGGCCAAGCCCAACTTCGTGCCATATCGGGACTACATTGGCAGCCACTTGGAGATCCTGGATCTGGATTCCGGACGCCGAGAGCTGATTTACAGCTCGGCGCGTCCATTCGAAGCGCCGAATTGGACGCCTGCCGGCGACGCCCTGATTTACAATAGCAGCGGACGAGAGAGCAACTATCGCGGGCGCCTTTATCGGTTCGACTTGGCGACGCGGCAACCGACCCTGATTGACACGGGCTTTGCGACCCGGAACAACAACGACCATGTGCTTTCCTTTGACGGCAAGATGTTGGGCTTGAGCCATCACAGCACCAACCATGGCGGCGGTTCGGTCATCTTTACCGTGCCGGTGGGCGGCGGAACGCCGAAGTTGATTACCCCTCGAGCTCCTTCCTATCTCCATGGGTGGTCACCTGACGGCAAGTTTCTCGTCTACACCGGCGGCCGAAATGGCGAGTACGATATCTACAAAGTCTCCGCTGACGGGGGAGAGGAAATCCAACTGACCAAGTCCAAAGGCCTCGACGACGGCCCCGAATACACCCCGGACGGCAAGTATATCTATTTCAACTCGGCTCGGAACGGATTGATGCAAATCTGGCGGATGTCGCCGGACGGCGAGGCCCAGGAACCGGTGACCAATGATGAGTATAATAACTGGTTCCCGCACCTTTCGCCCGACGGCCAGAAGCTTGTGTTCCTTTCCTTCGCCAAGACGATCGATCCTGCGGATCATCCCTATTATAAACAGGTTTATTTGCGTGTGATGCCGATCGAAGGCGGGACCCCGAAAGTGGTCGCCTACATCTACGGCGGCCAAGGGACCATCAACGTGCCTTCCTGGGCTCCGGACAGCCGCCGATTGGCTTTCGTCAGCAATTCGGACCTGGAATAAAGCCCGCTCTTTCACAAGATGATGCCGCTTTTGCCGACATTCCTGGGCCTGGCCATCCTCGTCTTCACGCCGGCTGGAGAGGAAAAATCGCCCGCGTTGTCTTCCAAAACCGCTCCGACCGCGTCGTCCGCCCGGACGGACGATGGATTCGTGCCGCTCTTTGGGCGGGACGCGCATGACGGCTGGACCCAATGCGGTCCTGGCCATTTCACGCTCAGCAACGGAGTCGCCACCGCCCACGGCGGCATGGGCTTGTGGTGGCACACAAACCAAATGTTTACTAATTTTGTGCTCCGCGGCGAGTGGCGGATGGACAATCGTGAGTCCGATTCGGGCGTTTTTGTCCGCTTCCCAGATCCGGGCCGCGATCCGTGGAATGCAGTCCGGAACGGGCATGAAATGGAGATTGGCGACGATCCGGAAGGTAAAGACAAGCATTGGCAAACGGGCGCCCTCTATCCATTTCAGGCTCCCATCCGCGTTCCAACCCGTCCGATCGGCGAATGGAACGCATTCGAACTGATCTGCACCGGCCAGCAATACCTGGTGCGAGTCAACGGCGAACTCGTTAACACCTGGACGGACGAAAACAAACGGACGACCCACGGTTACATCGGCCTTCAAAACTACCAGGAAGGCAAGAATACCCAGCATCGCAACCTCCGGATAAAGGAATTGCCGTAGGCGAAAGGCGGATCGGATCGCCGGAAATCGGCGACGTATCCATCGCGAAGCGGCGCGCTCGGAGAGCGGCCCTACCAGCTTACCGTCAGCGATCGGCTGATCCTTGGCTCGCGCCTGCCTTCGGCCTCGCATCGCGAAGCCAGGAAGCAGCCAGGAAGCAGCCAGGCACCAGCCAGTCAGCCTGCGAGCCGACCGAACAGAATCAAAGCTCATTCGCCTATTTCTGCTTGCCGGCGGCCAGCTGACCGCGGCTGGGCCGGCCCAAATCTCTCCGCGTTGTTCGAACGTTCGAATGTTCGAATGGAGCGGCCTCACCGCGGGAAACTCAACTCGAGGAGCCGTTCGCGTGGGGCAGAGATTCGTCCGCGCGGCCTCGCCCTGAGAGCACTGGAAGTCCTCCGCTTCTCCGCTGCGCTAGTGTGCTCGGGATGACTGGAGGCGCGCTTCGGCCTTCCGCAGGGCATCCAGCTTTTGCAGCACCTGATGAAATTGAGGTTTGTGCAGAGCCTCGAATGCTTCCCTCTGAATGGTTCCGAAGGCATGATCGAGAACTTCGCGGGCCGCGCGGCGAGCCGGTTCGCAGGGCGCGAACGACTCCAAACGATCGAGGCCGTCGAGGATGAAGTCGCCGAGGAAATGCGGCTGATAGAGCTGGTAGGCCAGCGCTCCAAAACGGAACAACTCCGGGGCAAGAGGACGGAACTGGGTGACGTGATATTGTTCCCAATGGTGAATGAGGTCGATGCCCTCGTCGACGGCGTCAGTGGATTCATGGAGAAGCTGGTCGCGATCTTGCGGAAGCATTCCCGGAACGGCCAGGGCCCGAGCCGCGGCGCGGCACAGGACATGCCGCGCCTTCAGGCTGATTTCGGCGGCCAGGACATCTTCGCGCTCTTTAAACTCCACGGAGCGGAGCGCGTGGCGGGCTGAGGCCAAGGCGGCAGCGGGTTGTGCCTGGGGAAAAGAAAGGAGAGCCGTGGCGCGATTGAGCCAGGCGCCTCCGAGCAGGTGATGGCAGTCGTCCAGGGTATCGGGACATGGGCCCAGGAGCTGAATGGCTTGATCGAAGCAGTGGATCGCCTCTGAGAAGCTGCGCTCAGTCGCCTGGGCTTGGAGGGTCGCGGCCCGGTTAAGCCAAGCGACGATCAACCGCCGCTTGAAAAGAGGATGCGCCTCGATCGGCAGCAGCTGCAAATGGGCAAAGGCGGCGGCATAGCTCTCCAGGGCCTGGGCGAGCTGAGCGGGTGAGCCGAGGCGGGTGAGGGCATCGGCCCGGTTCAGCCAGCCCGCAATCAAGCCATAACGGAGCCACGGGTCGGCCTCGAGCGGCAAGGCCTGGCGCAAGGCGATGGCCTGATCGAACCAGGAGATGGACTCCTGCAGGCAGGCAGTCGTATTGAGCTGCAGCAGCGCCAGGCCTCGCTGGGTGCAGTCATTCGCGGCCGCATCCGGATCCCCCAGGTGGGCTGGAAACTCCTTCACGGCGACGCCTCTCTTTTGGAGGCTTTGACGGCGGCATTGTACTTTTCGACGAGGGCGTTGAACTCCTTGGTGCGGGTGTTCAGATCATTGACGACGGTGTTGTATTTCGTTGCGAGGTCGTTGAATCGAGTCACCGCCGCATTCCGTTCCTCAGCCAGCTTGGCCAGCTGTCCGTCCGCTTCTTTGAGGCGGGCGTCGCGTATGGCGACGGCCTGGGCCCAATTGGTGATGCTCAGCTGAAGCTGATCGCGAGTGGCGGTGAGTTGGGCCACTTCCTGCTCGGCCGCTTTCACGCGGTCGGCATTTTCCCGGGACGCCGCATGCAAGGTGGTGACCTGACTGCGAAAGGTCTCGAGATCTCGAGTGACGCCGGCCATCGTCTTTTGCTGCTCTTCCAGCTGGCCTTGTTGTTCCAGGCGCGTCTTTGCCAGAGCAACGGCTTCGAGGTTCAAGCGTCGATTCATCCGCCATTGCAGCACGCAAAGGACGACGAGCAGAGCCACCCCGCAGAGGTTAAACCATTGAAAGAAACGGTTCACGGGTGGGGAGCGGCCGGGAGCGGCGCGCCGGCCGGTTCGGGCGGCGAAACGGTTGGCCGGATTTCAAACGCGACCTTGTCAATGCCGGTGGAGCGGACAAGGTCGAGCACGTGGATGACGTCTCCATGGCGCGCGTCCTGATCGCCGCTAATGAAGACGCGAACGGACGCATTGGTCTTTTGCCAGTTGGCCAATTGCTGCGCCAGTTCGTGATCGCCAATGGGCTTCTGATCGAGGAAGACCATGCCGGTTTTGTCGACGGAAATATTGACGAAATCGCGCTTCGTTTCCGGCGTGGCGGTGGTGGCAGTCGGCAAGTTAACTTTGACGCTCTTGAGGTTGACCATGCTGAGGCTCACCAACATAAAAGCCGCCAGCAGGAAGAACATGATGTCGATGAGGGGGATGATCTCGATCCGGGCCTCGTTTTCACCGGACAACTTGGAGCCAAGCTTGACGGGCATAACTCAGTGGCTGGCCGTCAATTCGCCCAGGCGTTTGTTATGCTGTCCCCCACGCGCATCGGTCGCCCGGCTGCGGGCGAATGCCTCCAGGTCATAGCCATGGTGCTTGGCCGACTCCACCAGCAATTCGGCGTGATTGATGGTGCGTTCGAGACGGGAGCGAAAATGGTTCAGACGACGATTGAAATAGTTGTAAGGCAGCAGGCAGAGGATCGCTATGCCCAGGCCGCAAGCTGTGGCGATCAACGCTTCGGCGATGCCGCCGCTGACTTTAGTCGCGGCGAGCTGTTCATCGCCAACGAAGTTGAACGAGTGCATGATGCCGGTGACCGTTCCGAGCAGGCCGAGCAGCGGGGCCAAAGTGATGAACGTGCCGAGAATCCAGAGCCGCTTTTCCGCTTGTTCCAACTGGTCGGATGCCTGCAATTGCATCGCGCCGAGCAGGGAACTATGGGCGTGAACCAGGCCATCATTGACTGTCGCGAGAAAAGGGTCCTGCCGATCCGAGGTCAAGTCGACCGCCCGGCCGAATTGGCCGTCGGCAATGGCTTGAAAGGCCTCGTCGAGAGTATCGCGATGGGAGCGTTGGCCGAGCTGCCACCACCAGAGCGAGCGTTCCGCGACGACGATCAAAGCCGCGATGAGGCAAAAGAGGATCGGCCACATCACCGGTCCGCCGCGGAAAAAGAGGTCCAAGGCAATGTTGGCAAACAATGGACTCATAGATTGACCTTACTTCGTTAACTCAAAATGGATCGCCACTTCATAGCGACGAAAGGCTCCAGGTTGAAAGTGCCAGCGCTCGCGCACCGTTCGCACTGCCGCCTCGTTCAACAGGCGCCAGGGCGAAGGACTCGCCGCCACCGCCTGCAGCACATGGCCGTCTGGATCGACATCGAACCGCACCTGGACAGTCCCTTCCTGCCCTTCCCGCACCGCCCGGGGCGGGTACTCGGGCGCCGGCTGTTTGCCTTCGCCACGGCCGTAGGTGATGGTTTGGACTGGCGGAGCAGCCGTCGCGCTGTCGGGCGGACGCTCCGCTGGCCGGGTGTAACTCGCTTGCCCAGCTTCCACCAGCCGGGCGGGCCCTTCCACCGGCAGGGCGAAAGCAATGGTTGGACTCGGCTGGGCGACGGCGATCATGGGCGGGGCATCGGGCAGCCGTGCTTCGAGTAACGCGGGCGGTTGGACGAGTTCGGAAGGTAAAGGGGCTGGCGCGGAAGGGATGGGTTCCACCGCCAGTTGCACGTCCAGCAGTTCCGCCTGGACCGGCGCCGCCTTGCCCGGCGCGGGCTTGGACCGGGCATAAGGCACGCGCAGACCAACCACGCCGACGATCAGGCAGCAAATCCAGATGACCGCTATGCCTACGCCGAGGAGGGAGATTTCTTCCCTGATCAGCGGGGGCAGTTCCATAGCGGTGGAAGGCTGGGCCGGTTCAATCGGGGCGGCCGACACGCTGTCGGAGATCAAATTTTCTGGAGCTTTTGCCATGACCTTCGACGCGTGTTCAGCCAACCATTATGGGCCGGAAGGGCCGGCCTGTCGACCTGTTATCCATCGGAATGCCCGGCCGCATGTCGTTCCAAGGACCCGGGCCCTATCCTCTCCCATCCGACGGGAGAGAGAGTCAGCCAGGGCGGGTGATGGACTCACCTCCTGCCGTTTGGAGAAGAACCGCCGCCAGGCGAGCGCACATCCAGTGTAGACCAGCATGGCGCCGCCCAAAGAAGCGAAGCCTGCCAGCGCCTGGCCCGCAACCCCAAGCGCCTCGCCGGTATGAAGAAACCGGGTCCAGCTGCGGACCTTGCGGCCACGGTTGTAGCCGGCATATTCTTCCCGGCGCAAGACAGCTCCCGTAAACGGATCAACGGCAAGTTGCACCGAGGCGAATTTGGGCCAGGCCGCGCGCGGCTTGACTGTGACCATGAGCGGTCGGGGCCGACCGGATGAATCGTCCCCTGGGCCTGGTCGAAGAGCCCTGCCAGAGCCCTGCGCCCGATCAACGCCCAGCCGCAAGGTGATCTCCTGCCATGAAGGAACGGCCTGCTGCGCAGCCGCCAAAGCTTTGCCCGGACTGATCCGCGGCACGCCGGGCGGCGGCGAAGGAACAGCGACGTCGGCGGCGCTCCCGGGCGGTGCAGCGCTCGGCGGCGGAGCGGCCGTTCCGGTCAAGGTATAGATCAAGTCACCAGCCCAGCGATACGAAATGGGCATGGCCGTCGCCGTTAAAACGATCAAGACAGGGGCCGACCAAAGGCCAATGACGTTGTGCCAGTTCCAATCGCGGGCTTTGCCGCGAAGCCTGAGGTCGAAAAGGGCAATGGCCCGCAGCAGCGGACCGCTCCAATGACGTGGCCACCAAAGGTAGAGGCCCGTTAGGGCGAGAAAAAGGAAGGCGGCATTGCATGCTCCGGTGATGGCCTTGGTGACAGCGCGCCGATCGCCATCCTGTCCCAACCAGCGGTGCCAATTGACCATCGTTTGCATGAAGGACCGCCAGGGGCTGCGAGCGCTCCTCTTGACCTTGCCATGGTACGGATCGACGTAGACCGCGTTGGTCCGGCCAGCGCTCAGCAGGACCGCGCAGCGCGGGTCGGCATAAATGGTGACCATGGATGGACGGAGATTTGGGGAATCGGCGCGCGCCTTTGCCAGCAGTTCATCCAAGGCCAGAGGATGGGCGCCGTCGGCAGGCACCTGGATGCGGCGCAGGTCGCGCTCCGACCAGGCCATGATTTCCTTTTCAAAGGCCAACGCGCCGCCGGTCAAGCACATCACGCCAATAACGGCGCCGGCACTCACGCCGGCGAGGAGGTGCAACCAGAAGAGGATTCGACGAAAGTTCACGTGACAGAAGAGTCAGGCGGCCACCGCGCTATACCTCGGCCCATTGCCGCAACAGATTGTGGTAGACGCCGGTCAACTGGACGGTGGTCTGGCCGGCGACCGGGTTGCCTGGCAGATCGCGCCCCAGACGCTGGATGGAAAGGTCCAGGTCAAAGAGCAAAGCCCGGCGGCCATCGTCGCGGACCATGCTTTGAATCCAAAAGAAAGAGCAGGTGCGCGCCCCACGCGTGACCGGTGTGACATGATGCAGGCTGGTGGATGGGTAAAGAACCATGTGTCCAGCCGGCAGTTTGATCCGCTGCACGCCATAGGTGTCTTCGATGCACAACTCGCCGCCGTCGTACTCGTCGGGGCTGGCAAAGAACAAGGTCGCAGAAAGATCGGTCCGGATGCGATGGGGTGTGCCGGTGACCTGGCGGATGGCATTGTCGACATGCGTCCCAAAGGATTGGCCGCCGGTATAGCGATTGAACAGCGGCGGAAAAACGCGCAGGGGCAAGGCTGCCGAAAGAAAAAGCCCGTTGGCGCCAAGCGCCGCCAGGATCATTGCACCGATTTGCTGAGCGACCGGATGGTTCTCCGGAATCTGCCCATTGTCTTTCACCTTGGCGGACTGATGACCAGCGGTCACACGGCCGTCGACCCAGTCGGCGCCGTCGAGTGCTTTTCTGGCCTGCGCCACCTGGTCGGCGGCGAGGACTTCGGGAATCGTCAGGAGCATAGCGGTGGCAGTTAAAACTTGAGGCTGGCGGTCAGGATGACGGTCCGGCCCGTCCCGGGAATGGAGTGCCCGCCGCCGACGCGGTCGATATATTCCTTGTCCCAGAGGTTATAGGCGTTCAATCGGAAGCTAAAGTGCTCGTTGGCCTTCCAGGCCAGGAGAGCATCCTGCAGCCAGTAACCCGGCACGGAACTGGTCTCGATATTGTTGGAAAAGCGCTTATCGACAAACTGCACGCCGGTGCCCAGCGACAGGCGCGGCGTCAGGGCATAGGTCGTCCAAAGCGTGGCAGTTTGTTCGGGCGTGTTCGAGAGCGTGTGCCCTTCCTCGGGAATGCGGACACCGTTATAGGTGGTGACGGTTTTGGAGCGGAGAATCTCACTTTCCATGAAAGCGTATCCGCCATAAACGCTCCAGGCGCGGGTGATCTGGCCCGACAGGCCGAATTCGATGCCTTGCACTCGCACCTCGCCGGTGGTGCTGACGATGCTGGTGACTGGATCCGTGTTACGGTAGTTGTCCTTGTCCGTGCGAAAGAGAGCGGCACTGACGGAGAGCCGCTGGTCAAACAGATCCCATTTGGTCCCGAGTTCGAAGCTTTGGCTCAACTCGGGGGCGAGACTGACGTTATTGGTGGCGAGGGTCAGTCCTTCGGCGGAAGGGTTGAAAGAAGTGCCATAGCCAAAATAGATGCTGCCATTGGGCCGCGGTTTGAAGACCAAGCCCGAGCGCCAGGTCGGCTCCAGGTCGGAGCGCTCGAATCGAGTCCGCACCCCGTTGGTCGCGGACTGGCGATAGGTCACGTCGAATGAATCGACTCGCGCGCCCGCGGTTAGAATCCATTTCTCGGTCAGGTGGATCGTATCGAAGGCCGAGAAACCAATCGCGTCGGACGTTGCTTCGTTGCGGGCGCCGGTGCGAAACACAGGATGGAACAAATCCTGCGAGCTTGGATTCAACGGATTGCTGGTCTGCGCCGGTAACGGGAATGGTGTGCCTGCCGTGGCCGAACGCAAATAATTGACCTCGGTCTCATGGTAGTACTCGAGGCTGTTGACCAGGTCATGCGACCATTTCCAGGTGTCGAAAAGCGTCGTCAGGTCCGTCTGATTGGCGATGACTTCATCCGTTTGATCGCGCGACTGCATTTCGTGATTCAAGCCATAGTTGATCCCAGCTGGTCCAGGAACTGAATGACCCAGTTCCGGTGTGTTTGGGCCAAAGACCGGGTCGGGCGCTGGATTGTTGACGATCCGCGGCGCGGTGATGATCGAATCGCGATAGGTCCGGCCATAGCGGGTTTGGTTGCGGAGCGAGATGTCCTCGCTGAAGTCGTGCTCGATCCTGGCTGTGCCGATATCGTTGAACACGTGCTCATAATCCCGGTCCTTCAGCCCGAGGAAGCTGTGGAAAGGAAGCGGCGCGATCTTGCCGACCGCGCTGGGCCCTCCATAGGGATTGTTACTGTTGCTCACAAAGGGCAGCCCATACCCAGCCAGGTTGTCTTCCTGCAAATGCAGGTAACTGAGGATGACCCTCGTATCCGTGCCCAGGCCAAACGCCAGCGACGGGGCCAATCCCCACCGCTGATCGTGAATTTCGTCGCGGCCGGCAAAATCCTGGTCGTGGAAGACCCCATTCAGCCGAAAGGAAGTGCCTTTGAGCGGGATGCCAGTCATGGGCTGATTGACGTCAACCGTGGCGCGAGAGTAACTGTCCGAGCCGTAGCTGAGATCAGCGCCATAGGCCGGAGCAGCTTTCGGTGATTTGCTGACCATATTGACCGCGCCGCCGGTCGACCCCCGGCCGGAGTAGGCCGAATTCGGTCCCTTGGTCACCTCGACCTGCTCGATGTTGAAAGCGTCCCGCGTGTATCCGCCGATGTCGCGCACGCCATCGATGAACAAATCGGTGCGCGCGCTGAAACCTCGAATCGAGAGTTGATCACCAGCGGGCACGCCGCCTTCGCCCGCTTGAAAACTGATTCCGGGCACGTTGCGCAACACGTCTCTCAAAGTGGTCGCGCCCTGGTCCTCAATAACAGCACGCGGCACGACGTTGACGGTCTGCGGGAGATCGCGCAAAGCCTCCGGCAGCTTGGGCGAAAACAAAGCATCCGGTTTGTAGGCCGGGCTCTGCTGCTCCTTGACGACGATGTCGGGCAGGCTGGTGGCGGCGTTAGTCGTTTCAGGCAGGGCCGACAGCGAGGACGCATTTTGCCCTTGAGCCGAGCCGGACAATCCATGAGCCATGAGCAAGGCAGTGAGCTGAATGGAGGAGCGTTCGTTCATAAGGTGCGCAGGAAAAAGGGAGGCTTGAGCGATCGCGGATCAGGTTGCCGGGGCGATAGCGGCTGGAGGGTTGTGCAGGCGATTCATTGAGCGGCAATTCTTCATACGTTGCTCCCAGCTTGCCAACTCACGGGAGGGTCCGCTTCCGGTTACTTGCGAAACAGTATCGTCGGATTGCGATGCCACCGGGTTCAAACCGGCGTCTCAAAAGCTCAAAAGCGAGGCTTAAGTCGCCCCCGATCTGCGCCGATATGGGAGATGCCGACCATCGACCGCCTCGCAACGACGTGTCAGCGCCGCTTAAGGCACAAAGCGAGCCCGGGGGAGTCGAGCCGTCGGCGCTACGGAAAGGTTAATCAATTGAACCTGATGAATATACGGTTGGCGAAGCGTTTGACGCTGGGGTTTGGGGCGGTGACATTGTTGGCGACGGCGATAGCAGCCGTTGCCCTCTGGGGGACGACCGCGATGAGGCGGGCCATGGACAGCACCTCGCTTGAGGCGGCCAGAGCCATGACTGGTCAGGACATGATGGGGGACATCGACAACCTCTATCATCATTTGTGGGGTCTGGCAGCCCAAACGGATCAGGCCATCAAACTCGAGCAGAAATCCAAGCTCGAAGCTCTACGCGCCGGCTACCGGAAAACCCTGGACGAGATGAAGGCGAGCGCCCAGACGGCCACCGAAAAAGAGCTTCTCGATCAAATTGCGACCGCTGCCCAGGGCGCAGCCAGCGTCAACTCCCGCGTGGCCGACTTGAGTCTGGCCGGTAAAGAAACCGAAGCGATCAGCTTACTCGCCGGGGAAGGAATGGTTCAGTTCAGCAAGATTGACAAAGCGGTCGACCAGTTTGTTTCGCACCGGCAAAAAGAATTGAGCGCTTCGTCCGAAGTGGCCGCCCGCCTGGTCAAAAAGGTGAGCTCGGCCATCTGGACCGCCATGCCCATTGTCATCGGACTGGCTGTTCTGTTTGGAATCATGATCACCCGCAGCATCACTGGCCCGATCAACTCCGGGATCGGGGTGCTCAGCCACCTGAGCAAAGGCGATCTCCGGCACGAAGTCGACCCGGCGCTCCGATCTCGCCAGGACGAAGCCGGGGACTTGGGGCGAGCGATTCAAGCGCTGACCGAAAATCTGCGCCATCTTCTGGGCGAAGTATCCAGCGGCGTTGAAACACTCGCCACCTCCTCAAGCAGCCTGTCCGCGGTCTCCACCCAGTCGGTCAGCGGCGTTAAGGCTACGTCCGAGAAAGCTTCCACAGTCGCCGCAGCCGCCGAGGAGATGAGCACCAACTCCGCCTCGGTCGCCGCTGGCATGGAACAGGCAACGACCAATCTGACCGCCGTGGCCACGGCCACCGAGGAAATGACTTCGACGATCGGCGAAATCGCCACCAATTCGGAGAAGGCCAGGACCATTACGTCCGAAGCGACGAATCAAGCCCAGCGCGTCACCAGTTCGATGCAGGAACTGAGCGCAGCGGCCCTCGCCATAGGCAACATGACCGAAACCATCACGGCCATCTCGGACCAAACAAAATTGCTCGCTTTGAACGCCACCATCGAGGCCGCCCGCGCCGGCGCCGCTGGCAAAGGCTTCGCCGTCGTCGCGCATGAAATCAAAGAACTCGCCCGTCAGACCGCCGAGGCCACCGAGGATATCAAAACCAAAGTCAGCGGGATCCAAACCTCGACCGACGGCACTCTCGTGGACCTGCGTCGAATCACCGAAGTCATCGGGCAGATCAGTGAAATCGTTAACACCATCGCCACCGCGATCGAAGAACAATCCACCGTGACCAAGGACATTGCCCGGAACGTGACCGAGGCGGCCACCGGGGTGAAGGACGCCAACCATCGGGTGGCGGAAATGGCGACCGTTTCGCAGTCGATCGCCAAGGATATCGGAGCGGTCAATCATTCCACCGCGGAGATCTCGTCAGGGAGCGAACGCGTCTTGTCCAGTTCCGTCGATTTATCGCGCCTCGCCCAGGATCTGCAACAGCTCGTGAGTCAGTTTCAGCTGCGTCAGGAAACAGCCGCAGTTCCGACAAGTGACTTGACTCCTCCGAGTTCGACTCGCCGCCCCTCGGCCGTATCCCAGCCGCGTTTCAGCATGAGTGAGCCGTTGGTCTCATAAGTATAACGAAAGGCAGTCAGGTTGGGACTCTCCGGATAAGGCCCGCGCTCAGTCGCGGGCCGCATTATTGAGTCCAATGCCGCTTGGGAAAACGAGCATGCCAAAAGCAGGGAATGAGGGCGCTCCTCCACGCCAGGACCCCCACCCGGAAACCAGGCGTCACATTTTCGTTCAGAAAAGAGGCAATATCAGGCGCTTGTAACAATAGTGACAAATCGGCAGAAAAATCTCGAATCCATTGCATTAGGCGGAACTAAGGTCGGGCGGGGGGAAGAACGCGTCCCAGAGCCGGTCTGAATCACAGGTTTGACCGGGGGTATTGGAAGGGTCCAACTGCGCCACGGGGACGGGTGTTACCGAAGGAAGTCCTTGAACTGGCTTTGGTCAGCGAGGTGAATGGGCTTGCCCTGAAGCGGTCCTCAGGCATACTAAGTCTCGATTGGGATGGGGTCGTAGCTCAGTTGGTAGAGCGTCTCGTTCGCAATGAGAAGGTCAGGGGTTCGACTCCCCTCGGCTCCACCATCCTTCGCTCGGAACACGTCAGTGTTCTGAGCGAAGGATGGTGTCCTCCGTAGCGTCGGGCGCGAAGGAGGACCTTCAGCACAGCGTGTTCCGAGCTCCGGATGGCAGGCCAGCCCGCCAGGCCAGAGCTTCCTCCTACGCTCTAGCGAGCTACGGAGGAGAGGACTGATGGTGCGCCATCCCGGGAAAGGAGAACGATGTTCTACGCATACATTCTGCAGAGCGTGTCTTCGCCAGATCACCTTTACCACGGCCACTCTTCCGACTTGAAGCAGCGCCTATCCGATCACAACACCGGCCACTGTCCTCACACCGCCAAGTTCAGGCCCTGGAAAATGAAGTTCTACGCCGCCTTCGAAACACTGGAACGAGCCCAGCAGTTCGAACATTACCTCAAAACTGGATCCGGCCACGCCTTTGCCAGCCGGCACTTGCTCTGAAACCGGAGCGACCGGCGAATTAGATCCGGTGGGAGCGGTCTTTCCTGGCAGGCATGCCTTGGCACTTTGACCAACCTTTCATATTGCTTTCCAATAGGACAATGGTAGCGTCCTTTTCCTGAGCAGCAAACCTGATGTCTGGCAGGGAACGCTGGCGTTGATGATCTTGAAAACGCTGGAACGGGCTGGTTCGTTGCACGGCTACGGGGATCGCGCGCCAGATCGAGGAGACGAGGGACTTCCATGCGACGACTTCGTGAATTGATTCTGAGATTCGGCGGCCCATTCAACAAGCAGCCCAAGGACCGGGAACTCGAAGAAGAGATCGAGAGCCACATCCAAATGCACATCGAAGACAATCTTCGATTGGGCATGAGCGCGGAGGAGGCGCGCCGTCAGGCCATGATCAAGTTGGGAGGAATTGAGTCGACGAAGGAGGCATACCGAGACCAACGGAGCCTGCCTTTGCTGGAGACGCTATGGCGGGACATTCGTTACAGCGCGCGGCAATTACGGAAGAACCCCGGCTTTACCGCCGTGTCCGTGCTCACGCTCGCCATCTGTATCGGAGGCAATCTGTCTATTTTTGCGGTGATCGATGCCATCCTCGTTCGTTCGTTGCCCTTTCCGGAACCCGACCGGTTGGTGGTGGTTCACAATGCCCATCCAAGCACCGGGATCGAACGAGCCCCGGCAATGGTGGCCAACTACTTAGAATGCCGCAAAAGCATCAAGGCGTTCAAGTCTGTATCCATGTATCGGGAAGAATCCTACACGGTTGGTGAATCCATGTCGTCGCGACGGGTGACTTGCGCTCAGGTGACGCCAGAATTCTTCGAAACACTGGGCGTCCGCCTGGCGATGGGAGAGCCGTTTACGGATGCCCACATGGACTTCGGTCCTAACCTCGTCGCTATTCTCACAGATGAATTCTGGCGCAGTTACTTCGGAGGAGACACCAATGTCCTTCGACGAAGGATCGTCATCAATAGTCAGAACGCCATCGTCATTGGTGTCTTGCCACCGGGGTATCGATACCTTTCTTCTACCGCCGAAATCTATCGGCCGCTCGCACACCACCCGGAAATTCGCACCTTCCCGGGATGTTACTCCGAACTCGCGCGCGCGTTTGATGGCCAAATGGTCGCAAGGCTTGCGAAGCATTCTTCGATCCTCGAAGCACAAACGCAGTTGAACGTCTTGAACGAACAGTGGCTCGCCGCCGATCCGATGGGACAAACCATCAAGGATACCGGGTATCACACCGTAGTCGCTCCGCTGCACGAGGATTACGTGGGTTCGGTAAAACCAATGTTGCTCCTGGTGCAAACCGGCGTGCTTTGCCTGCTGCTGATTGGGGGCATTAATCTGGTGAGCTTGCAACTCGTGCGAGCCACGGGACGGTCGAAGGAGACCGCGATTCGCGAAGCGCTTGGCGCCAGCCGGTGGACCATCGCCCGTTCCGTTCTGGTCGAAACGACGATGCTTTCGCAGGCTGGCGGCGCGCTTGGAGTCGCGATTGCGCTGGCCGGCATCCGCCTGGTGCGGTCGTTGGGCGCGACTCAGTTTCCCCTGGGAGCGGATATCACGTTCGATCACCGAATCGCTAACGCCTCCATTGTGGCATCGCTGGTCGTGGGTGTTTGCATCGCCTTGCCGATCATCGCGATTAACCGACGCAGATCGGCGCAACTTTGCCTCCAGAGCGAAACTCGCGGAGCGACCACCAGCCGGAACGTCCAACAGCTCCGCCAGACATTCATCGTCGCGCAGATTGCCATAGCTTTTGTGCTTCTCTGTGGAGCTGGCCTCCTCAGCGTCAGCCTCCGACGCATGCTGGAAAAACCGACGGGATTTACCTCCGAGCAAGTGCTGACCGGCCAGGTGACGTTGCCGTGGATGAACTACCGAGGCCCAGTGACAAAAATCCCATTTGTTCGCCGTCTGTTGGAGGAAGTGCGAGCTCTCCCGGGCGTGACTCACGCGGCCGTTTCGAGCGCTCTGCCGTTTACGACCGAAGGATCGGCCGCGCGCACCATTCACGTGGAAGGGATGAATCCGACTGCGAGCCGCAACCTCCAAGCACACTATTTTTCTTACGTCTCTCCAGATTATTGGAAGACGATGGGAATTCCGCTGATGCAAGGGCGATTTTTTGAAGATGGGGATCTTCAAGATAGACCCAGATACGCACCAGGAGTTGCCGTGATAGACGAAGTGTTTGCGCGCAAGTATTGGCCGAATGGAGATGCCATAGGTCGCCACTTTTCAACCATCTTGGCGGATACGAAGGAAGGACGGGATCTCACCGTGATTGGCATCGTCGGCAGCGTGAAGCAAACCGACTTGGCCGAAACTCACAAGCTCGGCGCAGTTTACGAACCCTATTCGTTCTCAACCGATCTACGACTGCTAGTCCGGGCCTCGGTCCCTGTGAATACGTTGATCCCGTCGGTGAAGAAAAGAGTTCGGGAAATCGATTCAGAGATCCCGATTGAGAATTTCAAGACCCTGCAAGTGTACATCAACGAGAGTCTGATCGCGAGACGATCACCAGCCATCCTGGCGGGCATATTCGCCGGAGTCGCATTGCTGCTGGCGGCTATTGGCACGTATGGCGTGCTGGCCTATGCCGTTGCGCAGCATCGTCGCGAGATTGGCGTACGCCTGGCGCTGGGGGCGATGCCTGGAGGAATTGCCCGCCAGTTTCTGTTGTTTGGTCTGAGGCTGCTAGCGATAGGATCGCTCCTCGGATGCGTCGGCGCTTGGGCAGCGGGACGCGCCATGCAAGGCGTCCTCTTTGAGGTTCCATCGTTCCACATGCCGACGTTGGTGGGCGCTGCGATTGCCATAGGCGGCGTCACCCTGATTGCTTCCCTGCTGCCGGCCATTCGCGCCGCTCGCATCTCACCAATGGAAGCCCTTCGCCATGAATGAGCATTCCCTTGAGACGACTGTCACCAACCTCCACTTTCAGGATCTGCCCAGCTCGGATCAGGTCCCGGGTCACCTTAATGTCGGCTTCGCTATGGCAAGCCATCCCGGTTGAGCTCACGGCAGTGTTACTCTCAGTGCTTGGGCCAATTGTGACTGCCGGGCACCCTGGAAGCGAGCAGCGGTGGCCAGCGCGTTCGGCCAATGCGCGCTTTACTTCGGCGCTGAATTCGTCGCGGCCGGGCATGTCAAGATCGCGGCGTGTTAACAGGCTTTGGATTCACCAAAAAACTCGGCGCGCTGTAAGGCTAAGCACTTCCGAGCCAACCGCGTCACAGTATGATGCTGGTATAAGACATGCCGAATTATTCCGCATGCTCAAAGCTCGATGCAGCGCGGGCTTGGCACGCGCCACAGGGTCCTCGTCCAGCAATCCAGCTTCTTGCTGGCACTGCGCGTTTGCCATCGCTCCCGCCGCCCTCCGATTGGTCGCAGCCCTCAACAAGTTTGGATTTGATGTTCCGGACTGAGTTCGGACCTGTTCCTCGCGCCGGACAGAATCATTCGTATGGGGATTGCTCCGAATCGGATTGAAATCCAAACCGGGATCGACGGCGTCGAGTTCACCGCGTGCTATGCGGAGCACGTGGCAGCTGAACTGGACGGGATAGCTGTTAAGTTCATCTCGCTGGCTGACTTGAAGAGAAACAAGCGGGCCAGTGGCCGAAACAAGGATCTCGCAGACCTCGACAGTCTTCCTTAGAGACTTCGGGGCGGATGAGTACCGATGGGCTGACCTTCGAGCGACACTACGTTGAACGCAGACTACGTGGCGCGGACCAGCCTGCTGTTCAATGCAGGTCTTTGGCACCCGACGGATTCATCGCCGGCTGCCGCTTCGGCGGTCCCACCGACCAGGAAATGTTGGCCATTCGCGCCGCACAGAGTGGTTGCTCGACATTGCCATTGCCAAGCGGGAAACGTTTGCCTACGCCTGCGAGATCTACAGCCGTATTCTCGAGCAAGCGCATGGGAGAGCCGAACGTGTCGCGCTTTTGGCTCGGTAGGCCAGCGGTGCGAACCCGACCGATCAGCGCGTGGATCAGGCTGAGTTGCGGGCCGTCCTGGCAGATGCTGTCGCGGCTCGCAATGGCTGGAAACGCATTCTGGCTGGTTGCGCTCCTTCCAGAACGACACTCTTTCCAAACGCCGCCCTGCAAGCAACACGCACCTGACCATAAGTAGCGAGCGGACATCATCACCTGAGAACCTCGGCGCCAAGCTCCGAGCGGCCCTTACCGATGAGCAGATCCAAGTCCTCCTGGGTGTCGCCGCGGAGACCGGCCAACTGCGTGCCATGCAGGATCGGCTTCGGGAAGCTGATCCGGATCTAGCAGATACGGTGCGGAGGATTCTGGATGCTCCAGACCCGCAAGCGAAGCCAGTTCCATCCTCTCAAAAGACGATTCACCTATGGAACGGTCTTTGGGCATCTTGGGAAGGGCATAGCGCGAACGTGGTCGACGAAAAAGGGCCCTACGCGAACCACAAAGAGCACTGGCACCCACCGTATCTCGATCATGCGGCCCTGGAAAAAGACTTGAAGGAAGACGCGAATCGCCTTGTGGAGTGATCCGGCCAATCAGGCGGTAGCACGGCGATTGTTTGTCGAATGGCGACAGCGCATGGCATCCGCGTGCGCCTCACCGGATGGCCCGAACGAGCAGGCGGCTGACTGCTGGGTTCATGTTTTAATAGACGCGCAGCGGAATCCGTCCCCAGGCCAGGAAGCCTTCCTGGAGCATCTGGATGTCTGGCTGGAGAGTTGCCGCAAACGCGCTTCGTCCTTCCAGAAAGACTGGCGGTCGCTCGCGCTGCTCACACGCCACTTGCCGCGCCACAATGAGTTTAAGGCAAAGTGCGGCACGTTTCACTCTGAGGTGCTGGTTCCAGCTCGGCAGATCTCGCACGATATGGAGAAGAGTCTGAGGCAGGCCTTGGCAGCCTTAGGAGACAAGGCTGAGCGAATTGAGGTCAGGTCCGCTTGGGAACAGCATTTGCACATCCTAGTGCCGCTCCCTGGTGGAAGCGGATCTTACTATCGAGAGTCGGCGAAGTGGATGCGGGCATTGTCCGAGGTAAACCCGGCTGCATACGCCAAGCAGTTGGCCCAGTGGAAGACCGAATATCGGCGACGTCGAAACCTCTGGGCAGACATGGCCTCGGCCGGCTGCCCAGGACTATGAGCCGTCAGAGAGCGGGCGCAGAGGGAGTGCCGTCTTGAGATTCCTCCAAGGATGGTCACAGCGCACTACGTCTACTGTCACAGTTCTTCAACCTTTCAACGAGCGTGGCCTGTTTCGCCGCCTCAGGCGGAAGTCGCGGAAGTCGACCGAGCGTTTACTTCACGGGCCTCGGCGGCTATGATCAAAGGGCTATGACAACGCCGACGCTGGCAGCAAAGCTTGGAACCACCACTCACCTCTCCGCGCTCCTCCAGAAGGCCCGTCGACTCGGCCTTGGGCCAGCGGAACTTGAAATGCTGGCGGTTCAGAGGGGGTGTCGCCACTACTCGACTGGCTCTGAACCGAAGGTGTTGCTCGCCGGCGACAGCCAACTGTCCAATGAAGAACTCGCGATCGCGCTCCTCTCAACTGCCTTGCCCTATGCTCCTCAGAGCATTCGCTGCGGTGCGGCGATGGTGGCATCGGAAGGTAACAATCCAAGTCGCCTTGCTCGTCTCGCGGTAATGGAAAGGTCGGTCGTGCCTCTTCGGCACATAGCGGATGCGGGCAAGAGGTACGAGCCGCAAAACCGCTTCTGGGACGAGTTGCTGGCCGCGCTGCCCCAGGCGTCCGCGGCCAAACCCGGCGTCCTTCCTCATCCTACTCGGTTTGTAGCCATGACAGGATTTACTCGGCACGGGAGGGAGCAGGTGCTGGAGTGGCAGCGTCCAGTTCGACGTGGTTCGACTTCGCCATGATCAACGCTGAACGCATTCTCTTGGCTCTCGACCGCCGAATGGAGCACGACCTCCGCCTCGTGATCTATGGGCGGGCCGCTATTGCGTTGGGTTTCCCCGATGCCCCTGCGGAGGCGAGCCGTTCTCTCGATGTCGACGTCATCATTCCCGTTTCTGAAACGCAACAGCTCCGCAACGACACGAATTTTTGGGAAGCTCAGGAAGCAGCCAATCGTGAACTCGAAAATGAGGGACTTTATATCACACACCTGTTTGCGGCTGACCAACTTTTCCTCCGCAGCAATTGGGAGCAGCAGGTCTTGCCTCTGCTCCGACCCGCGACACGGTGGCTTCGACTGTTCCGGCCGGCCACACTCGACCTTATCCTCACCAAAATGATGCGCGGCGACGATCCGCAGGACCTCGACGACATCGCCTTTTTGATTCAGCACGACCAGATTGATTCTGATCAGATAGAAAGCGCTCTCGCCGAAGCTGTCATCCCGGATCTTGCCGAACTGCGCGATGCCTTCGAGCGAGCTAAACCTTTGGTGCGCCAACTGGCAAAGTCTGGAAACAATCGCGAGAGATAGCGAGAATGGGGGTCGGGAGCGACGGCTCGCTGCTGCGATAATAAGGCTGTATCCCTGACCAATCAGAGGGAATAGTCTGAAATTCTCTGGAGACATCTGGAGACGGGCCCCGCCACGGGATAGTGTTCCATACTCCGGGCTGGTTCTGATCGGTCTCAGGGAGTAGCCTCCATTTTGGATGTGTCGACGCAGGGTTGGATTGGCGCATGGATGAGACTGTCGAACGGCTTGAGTTTACCTTCGACGGCGCCGACGAGGGAACCCCGGTCACAGGTCGAGGTTGGGCCAAGGCCGAAGGGAAGCGAACGCACCTGACAATGAGTTCCGCTCTGCTAGAATAATTACGACATGAAATCGAACTTGCCCCTGAGCTATCCGCCGGAAGTACCAATCTGGGTCGATCCGGAACGCCTTAGCGGTGCGCCTTGCTTCAAAGGCACGCGGGTGCCAGTGAACAGCTTATTCACCAATCTTGAAAGCGGCCTAAGTCTCGACGAATACTCGATTGCTTCCCTGACGTCACGCGTGAGCAGGCGGTGGCGGTGCTTGAGTACGCCCAGAAGCTGACCCTGCGACCTGCGGCGTGAAGATCCTGCTCGATGCCTGTACGCCCCGTCCGTTGCGCCGTTTCCTGTCGAGCCATTCTGTTACCACAGCACAGGAGATGGGCTGGGGCGGATTGAAGAACGGCGATCTGGCCATGCTCCAGCCTGCGCGAATGAGTGGATCCGAGGCGTATGCGATAAACCCCGGATTAAATGTGCGGACTGCCCCAATCGCCAGTTCCTGGCGATCACCAACGACGTAGTCACATGGCATCTCTCCGGCCGGGACCCACAAGGACGAGACTTTGTCATGGGCATGTAACTGGCACTCCACTCACGGTACAGTTCCGAGGCACACTGCGTCCGGACCAGGAGAAGGCTGCGCGAGAGCTTTCTAAACATGAAACCGGTGTGCTAGCGGCCACGACCGCCTTTGGAAAGACGGTTGTGGCCACGTGGCTTATCGCACAAAGAGGCGTCAACACCCTGATCCTGGTTCACCGCCAACAACTGCTGGAACAGTGGCTGGAGCGACTATCGGCGTTTCTTGAGTTGCCCAGTGGAGCTCTTGGACGGCTTGGAGGTGGACGCCGCAAATTGACCGGGATCGTCGACGTGGCTTACTGCCTCTGATTGTTGAGGCCACCGAGTTAATGACTTCCCTGAGTGCCTGCTGCAACACGAATCGCCGGGGTGGCGGCTAGGAATCGCGCCATGAGCTCGTCGGCGAGGTGTTGTCAACGACAGTCGTCGCTCAAGTGCAGCACGTTCAGCCCAGCGGCCTCGGCGAGCGCAATCTGGTCCCCGTCGAATGAGATCAAGGCGTCAGCCCCGATCTCGATCGCGATGGCGACATGAAAAAGGTCCATCGCCCGAACCACCATTTTCAACGAGTGTTCCGCCCTGAGCTCTCCCGCCGTGCGCACGGCATCGGTCCAGTCGAATTCCACATGAGGCCAGTAGCCGACTCTAACTTCCTGCTCCAGCAACCGAATGACTCGACGCGAGTCGCCTTTGCTGAGCAAACCCGCACGCTCTGCCTGGCAAAACCCATTGAAAACTTCGACGCGATGCCAGGAAGTCCATAGCACCTCTGCGTCAGGAGCTCGGTCGAAGAGGCTTAGCGCCGCATCATGCTGTCGATCTCGACGACACTTGTAACCAAGCCACCAAGAAGTGTCGGCATACAGCCTCATTTCTTGAAGGAAGCCAGGAAGGCGGTGCCATCAAATTTTGAGGCATTGGCACGCCCAACGGAACGGGCTTCGGCCAGGTCCCTGGTCATCTTTGGCCTGGAACTCTTGCTGACCACGAACTTCGGCTTGCCGTTAGCCGTAACGACCAATTGTTTGCCGGCCGGCAGCCCATCCACCAGCGCTGCATTGTGGTAGAACTCGCGAACACTGACCGTCTTCATTGTTAGACGCTAGCGTCTAACGGTTGCCTGATCAAGGCCGATTTCTTCAGCTAGACTGCGAACTCTCGGTCCAGCCAAACCCGGATTTCGGTTTTACTTTTCTTCAGGGCCTGGTCTCCGCGGGCCCCTTGGATTGTTACCCTCCGATGCCACCATCGCCGCACCACAGGGAATGATATGAGGAGCATTGGGTAATGCCGTTGAGAGGAGCGCGATGGCAAGTTCCTCATTGGACAGTTGGTTGTGGTCGGCCAGCAACACCTTCGGTTCAGAGCCTGTCGAGTAGTGACGACACCCCTCTGAATCGCCAGGATTTCAAGGTCCGCTGGCCCAAGCCCGAGTCGTCGGGTTTTCTGCAGTAGCGCGGAGAAGTGAGTTGTGGTTCCAAGCTTCGCGGCCAGCGTCGGCGTTGTCATGGCCCTTTGATCATAGCCGACGAGACCCGCGAAGTAAACGCTCCGTCGCCCGGACGGCCAACTGCTCGACGCAGGCGGCGGGATACACCTCCGACAACGCCCGCATCCACTTCGTTGACGCAAGTGCGTCACGAGTGGCTCCGCCAATCACTGTCGTCGTCCTCCTGGTCCTCTTCACCACGGCCGTGGTCGCAGGGATTACCATCCCCGTCATCGTATGCAGGATCCAGGTGGTATGGGTAGTATTTCGTCCATTCGACGCCGTACTTCCTCTTCAAATGCGAAATCTCCCACTCCAACTCCCGGGCGCGTTCCTCCTCCGGGCTGAGTTTCTCGTCCATGAAGCCGCCCAGCAACTCTGCGTAGAATCGGCATTGGCAGTGCTCTCCAAGAGTGCAGGTCCCGTGAGTTGTGCCAGGAGCGCAGAGCTGAAAGAAACCCAAGTGCCAGCGCTTGATTTTGGCCTCCTGATTGAAGTTCTCTTGGATGGTTGCGTACTGAACGCGCTCTGGCACGTTTGTTTGCAGGACAAAAACCCAGTTGCACGCATCGAGCAGATTCTTGAGCATCTCCAGGAGTCGATGCACTTGGTCGTCGTTCAGCCGCTCCACCGGGGGAAGCTGATGCTTATAAATGCCGGTCCATTCCTCTAACGACACGCGTGGGGCCGTCTGCTCCTCCTCGTGATCAGGCATCCAAGCTTCAAGATCGTAACCATTCTCATGGTATGGCCAAGCCACGTTCTCGGCGGCGGACGCGATATCCTCCAGCAGTTGTTTGACATATCGCTCCATAAAATCTTCCCAGCAGCGGTCACTCAACCAGCCCATGTTTCCAAGTCTCGCCCTGGCTTTGGGAACCCATCTTGGAGCAGACCGCACCCGGGGTGTCTTTGGTGAGGCGCTGGCAGCGGGGCCGCGCCCTCAGTGGTTTGGCCTGCAGCCTCTGGGGGTGAGTGCCCGCCGAGGACCCACTCGATTTTGGCGGCAGTCAGGTGGTGAATGCCTTTGATCCGGCAAAGGTCCTCCTCCGACGCTGTTATAACAGCTCGGACCGTACCGAAATGATCAAGCAACGCGGCGGCCCTTTGCGGACCGATTCCCGGCAACCCTTCCAGCACGTACAGCTGTAATTTCCGCAGGCGCTTCGGGCGGCGTCCGCTGCGCTGAGCCCAATCGCTGCGCGAGCGGCCGAGTTGACGCCCCGCAAAGAGTAAGAGTTGGGCCGTCTCCTCCGGTCCGCGAGACCGAAGAACCGGCAGTTGGTAAATGAGGCTTAGCGAAATCAATGCTCCTTGCAGGGCACTCCGATGGACGTGAATGGCGGCCAGATCTTGGCTCGTACCTTCGAGGATAATGGCACTGGGCTGATTGGAATCCGCCAAACGGTAAGCTT
The DNA here is from genome assembly GCA_046346765.1 of Verrucomicrobiota bacterium. Lineage (GTDB taxonomy): Bacteria > Verrucomicrobiota > Verrucomicrobiia > Limisphaerales > SIBE01 > JAXMHN01. Next base: position 25,859 of record JAXMHN010000010.1, read on the forward strand.
GCGAAAAAAGGCGACCATCAACCAGCGAGGCAGCAAAGTCAGTCAAGGTTTTGCGCTCGAACAGCCATTCGGCGGTCTGATAATCGCCCAACTTCAGCTGCTCGAAGAACAGTTGCACCTGGCCGCTTTGCTCAAGAAATGATGCCACTTGGCTGGAGCGCTCCCGATGATCGATGACGATCCGCAGTATTGCTGTCTGGCTCCCGTCTAGCATGGCACGTTCCTAACTTGCTTTGGGCAGTAAGCGATCTCGATCGTACGGAGGTTCGCGGTGGACCGGGATCTCACCCGGGAACTGCTTAACCCAGTCTGCCCGTGTCCCCTCGTCGGCATAGTACCGCAAATAGACGTTCGTGCCGTCTTCCTCACCTGGTCCGCCGTATTCGTCGATGGAGATGTGGCAGTTCCACTCGGCTTCTGGGGGCAAGACCTCCGTCTCCTCCTCTAGAACACGTGCAACCAGCAGCGTGTAAAGCTCACGATCCGAGAGATGATCGGTCCACTCCAGATACTGACGGCGTCTGGCTAGCGCCTCAATCAACCGCCATAACTCAGCGGCCAGCTCCGCGTCAGTCAAGCCTGCCTCACGCCTTGCCTGGATGCCATCCTCGGCCAGAATCTCGCGCCGGAGCTTTCGCGGGGCAGATTCGAAGGAGACAACATTCTCCCAGAACTGGCGCTGCAAATCCAGCGGCACGGGCTGTTTCCCTGCCCCTTCAATCATCTGGCCACCTGAAAGGTCACTGGCCTTGGCTTTCAGGTCTTCAGTTTCTGATATCGTCTCGAGGGCTCGATCTACCCCCGCTTCTTCTGAGTCGGATTCCACGAAGCCGGGGCTCTCCGAGCCCAGCGGCTGTGCTGCTTCCCCGACCAGCGAGTCCATGAATTGGTTCATCGCTTGGACATTCTGCAGGCGCTGTTCTCTTTCTTGCTCTTCGGTCAGCGTCCACGCGCGTTCTGAAATTTCCACCTCATACCGTGTGGATTCGACCACGACGCGCCCGTTCCTTTCACTGAACCATTCGAGGTAAACCGAGTTGCCCCAAGGCAGCGAATCCTTTCCGGGCGCGCCCTTTTCCAGCCATTCACGTATCAGTTCGGGCGGAATCCGGACCTTGCGCGATGCCGTCATGTCTCCGCAAACACCTTCCTGCTCCGGGGCCAATCCCTGCAGGTCGCCTGGCTTCGGGACCGGATTCTTCACCCGGAGCACACAGCCGGCCCAATCGGGCCAAGGGTTGCCCTGCAGACTTAGGCGCAAAGGCTCAGCTCGGCCGGTTAAGACAATGATCCCTGTGACTCTCCCGATCGTGCGATTGTCGAGTTCACCCCAAGTGACTTGCTCACCAATTCTCCACGGCATAAATCCTCCCTCTTAAATTGGAATTTCGCTCTCCTTACTGCCGCTTTCTACACCGGCCCCAGCCTTTGGGCAAGAGTATTTGCGCCCTGGAACGGCCGACTATTTTTCGGCCACGGCTAACCGTTAAATACTTCTCATCGCCTGCTGCTCTGCATCTCTGGCTTGGCTGTGCCATCCGCCACGATCTTCTCCTGGGGCTCAAAGTCCTGGGCAGCCGGCCGAGGCCATGTCTGCCCAGAGGTTTCGACGTCGCCGATATTCGGTCTTCCACTGGGCCAACTGTTTGGCGTATGCGGCCGGGTTCAGCTCCGACAACGCTTGGTTCCACTTCACCGAATCTCGATAGTAAGATCCGCTTCCACCGGGAAACGGCACTAGGGTGTGCAAATGCTGTTCCCAAACTGACCTGACCTCAATTTGCTCAGCCTTGTCCCCGAAGGAAGCGAAGGCTTGGCTCAAACTCTTCTCCATATCGTGGGAGACCTGCGGCTGGCGATTGAGTTGGATGGCGCCCAGCACTTAGCCGACCCCGACGTCTATCGTCGAGATCGCCGGAAGGATGTCCTCCTGCAGCAGCACGGCTACTTGCTATTAAGGTTCCTGGCCGAAGATGCTGGAAAGCACCTCGACTCGGGTCTAGACACCATTTTGGCCGCGCTTGTCCATCAGGAAAACGCCGCAAGAGAGAGGCGATGAATCGATACGGGTTCAGACCGGCGCTCCAAACCCAAGCAGGAGGTGCAGCGGTGTGGTTCATTAACGTGCATCCCTGATCAATCAGAGGAAATCGGCACCGCCATCCTGCTGTCACTTTCGCTGCTGCTCTCGCAAGGCGATGAGCCGGGCCCGGTCGTAAGCGTCCTGTTCGCGGTAGGTCTCCTTGCTCGCGATCAGATCATCCAAGCCGAGAAACGGGATTCTAACGCCTTCGATCAGAGTGTCCTTCGCTTTGGAGATCGCTTCGTCATAACCGACCTTCCAAGCTTTGGTGCTAATATCGACTTCCACTTCGTCGGCGACTTTCACGACGACATTGTCCAGAACATCGCGGGGAGTGAGTTCGCGGGCAGCGCCGTCCTCCAATTGCGCCAACGCATCGATAACACGCTGGCAGTTCTCTTCCGTTGCTTGGACCAGGATGTCCACATCCTCAGTTGTGCGCACGAGGCCATGCAAGATGCACGCTTGAGCGCCGCAAACTAAATACTTTGCTCCCGCATTGTTGAGCAACATGCAGACCCGCAGAAGGGGCAGTTGGACCTGTTCACTCACCAAAGACGGGGGTTCGGTTGGGTCCGGCGCCAGTGCTCAAACTCCTCCCAGGTCTTCGCCTTAAAAACGAATCCCCGGGGCCGTCGAAAGGGATTGAGCCGGTCAACTTGCGCTTGGAGCACGGCCGCACGCCGGAGAGCGCTCTCCGGTGAGTCTGGCTCATGACTCGCCCGACGTTTTCCCACGGTCTTCACGCTGAGAGCTTACCAGCTGGACGGCGTTTTGAAAGTTGGAATAGTGCACGAGGACCGTCAGGGGGAAGCCAACAACGGGTGCCGTCGCCAAAAATCATCGACTCAACACTTGGCGGTCAGTGGCGATGGCGAGATATAGCTCACAAGCTTCTACGCGGCATTGCCTGCTCCTCTCGTTCGCAATGACTTGGAGTTCTCCTGGCAAGAACATGAATAAGCCGATTGCAGAAACCTTGCGAGCTCAGCGTCGAACGCTGGAGGTTACCACGCATGAACAGGCGGAGCGCGATGACCGGCAGTTCTGGCTCGCCCGAACGCCTGTCGAGAGACGCCGCCATCTCGAAGTACTCCGGGACTCACCACCGTTTCGGCTCAAACCTGTTCGGCATGGGGCGCTCTTGCGTCGTCGCTCGGAGCTTGGCGCTGAAACAAGAGGCGTTTCGCGATTGCCAAAGCTGCGGCGATCGGGCTTGGTTGTCGCATGCCAAAACGTGGTTCCGAGCAGCCCCCGATTCCAACGGTGAAATCCGAGACCTGGCAGAGACTCCTCGTGGCAGCGGATGAGCTGAGCAGGCTGGCACCCTGGACATGGATGCACGATTCGCAACTGGTCGGATTACGCGATCCGAGCACGGGCGAAAAGCTGCTCTGCTCCATCCTGGGCCGATTACGTGAGGTGTTCGGAGTGATCGTCTATCGACGCCCGGCTGGGCGCCGTTGGGTTCTGAACGCGATCCTGGACTCCGCTGACCCGACGGTCCGGCGGGACCAAGACACGGCTTTGGACCAGGACTGCCTGAAAGTGGAATTTGTCGTGAAGCGTGAACTGGACGGACCAGACCGAGCGGTGCTCACGACGGCCGGATTCGCTCCCAAAGCAAAGCGAGGTCCGATCTGGCCAACGTTCCGAAGTATGCTGCCCGGAGGCTATCCTTGGTTCGTGACGCAGGAAGAGGCTGAGATGTTAGTGTTCGCGCTTCCGCGGGTGGCGGCGTTCGCCATTCTCTGCCGTGATACACCTGGCCTGAAGGCGGATCTGCGCAATGGTGAAGTGGCTAATCTGCCCGAGGCTTATGACCCAGCCGCCGGCCCTTTGCAGCCGGCTGACTTGGATTGGCAACCGGAGATCATCCCCCCCGAGCCGCCGCCTGTTTCCGCCACACTCGACGAAGCAACGATCGAGCGTTTGGCGAGCCTTCCGCAGCCCAAAGGGCTCCAGCTTGAAGTGGACATTTTCTACGGACCGAGCCCGGTGAGCGAAGGCGATCGGCCCTTCTTTCCAAAGACCAGCCTGGCGGTTGAATCGACTTCCGGCCTCATCGCTGGCTTCCGCTTGGGCGGTGTCACCGACCAGGAAATGGCGGACAACCTGACTGGTGTGATCCAAGGCGCTCTGGTGCAGTTGGGGGCGCGGCCCGAGAGATTATGCGTCCAACGCCAGCGCGTCGCGCAGATGCTGTTGCCGCTGGCGCAAACGCTGGGAATTTCACTGCAGGAAGTGCCTCGGTTGCCGGCGTTGGGTCAGGTGCGTGAGGAGCTGATGCGTCGCTTTTGATTGCGCCGATGAACTCTGACCAAGAGCGGCGAGGAAACAGCCGAGTGCCGGATCGGCAGGAGGTTTCGAGCCACTGTCCCGACCGGCGGAGGGAGCAGGTCCTCCGTCTTGCAGACGGGTCTGTGAAGAAGGAACCGAACGGCGCCATGGCCGGTCTGCGATGAACCAGAACCTTTTGGGAACGACTGGCCTCATTGCGATCGCCTGGGCCATCGCCAGCTCGGCGTTTCGGGCCTGGGGCGCTCTGGCACCCGATGGGCCGGCTGTTCCTCCGGCAGCCGCGCGCCATTGGACCGCGGACAATGGGAACGGCACCTATTCCAATCCGCTCTTTTACGGCGAGTTTGAGGATCCCGACCTGATTCGAGTGGGCGATGACTATTACCTTGTCGGCACCACCATGCACATGAACCCAGCCCTGGAAATCCTCCGTTCCCAGGACTTGGTGAATTGGGACCACGTGGGATACTGCATGGACCGACTGGATTTCGGTCCCAGATTTCGATTGGAAGAAGGCGACATCTATGGTCAGGGGATTTGGGCACCCTGCATCCGCTATCATCAGGGCACTTTTTACATCTTCTCCAATGTGAATGGCCTGGGCCTGCTGGTCTTCCGTGCGCGATCCATTCAGGGCCCGTGGGAACGCAATCAGCTGCCGGCAAGGCACGATCTATCGGTGCTCTTTGACGATGATCTGGGCAAGATCTTTATGATCTCCAGCGGCGGCAACCGCTCCCCGGACGGATCGACCACTTATCCCATCGAAGAGTTGACGCCGGATTTGAGGGCCTTCGATCCGAACGCGCCCAAACGCCAAATGATCATCTCACGGGGCACGCGCATGGGCGAAGGCCACCACCTCTATAAGATCAACGGGAATTACTACGACGTCTCGGCCATTCCCGGTGGAGCGGTCGACCAAATGGTCGCACGTGCCAGTTCGATCGATGGCCCGTGGGAAGTCACCCCGATGGTGAGGAACGAGTCGCTGGGTGTGACCGGCGTGGCGCCGGAGCGCGCTTCGCCGGAGGATCGCGGGCTGTGGCTGCACCAGGGGGGCATGTGCGATACATCGGCCGGCGAATGGTGGTGCGTGATCATGTCTGATCATGGCAGCGCCGGTCGGATGGTTTCCCTGGTGCCCGTGACGTGGGCTGACGCGTTTCCGATGATTGGCCTCCCCGGGAATTTGCGGAGGGCGCCCAACACCTGGATTAAACCAAACACTGGGATCGCCCAAAGACCGAAGCCGACCTACGTCTGGGACGAAGACTTCGACCGCGGGCAGCTGAATCCGATCTGGCAGTGGAATCATGTGCCGGATGACACGAAGTGGTCTCTGCGCGAGAAGCCCGGCATGCTGCGCATGCATTCGCTGCCGGCGGCGGACTTCTACAGCGCACGCAACACCGTCTGTCAGCGGCCGCCTGGACCCGAGTGCATCATCACCGTCGAGATGGACACGCGCGGCATGAACTCGGGCGACACGGCTGGTCTTGGCCTGCTTAGTACTCCCTATGCCTGGATTGGCGTGGTGCAATCCGCCGAAGGGGCGAAGCTGCAAATGGTCACCGGCACCGGCGGGCGACGCGGACGGCAGGGTGACATTCCTCCGCGGCAGACGCCTACGCCCTCGGTCAGCCAGGCCGTCCCTTCGCCCCGGCTCTGGCTCCGCGTGCGCTGCAACTTCGATACCGACGAGGCTGTTTTCAGTTGGAGCGGAGATGGGAAGTTATTCATGGGCTTAGGTCATCCGTTTACGATGAAGTTTCAGTTGACGACCTTCCAGGGAGTGCGACCCGCCTTGTTCCACTACAACACTTCCGGCCAAGTTGGCGGCTATGTTGACTTCGACAACTACGTCTGCGAGGAACCTCGCGCACGGGGACTTGAGCGCGCAATCCCGGTGGGCAAAACGATCACGTTGCGGAGCGGAGCAGACGGCACCTACCTGGCCGCCGACACCGAGAAGAACCTGCTGATCAACGTCCCGGCAGATCCCGCCGGAACGATCCAGTCGAATGCGAAATTCCAGATCGTCGACTTGGGAAAGGGACGCGTCGCCTTGCAGGCTGCCGATGGGCGCTTCGTTTCTGCAGAGGCGGACGCGACCCTGTTGAAAGATCTGGGGGGAAAGTCTGCCGGCCCAATGGAGTCCTTTCAGTGGGTCAACTTGATGCGCGGCGACACCATGCTCATGTCGCTCTCGAATCATCGGTATCTTGAGACGAAAGCCAACGAGCCGGGACCAGTTAGAATCAGTGGGCCAGGCCCGACCCCAGCGCGTCAGAAAGGCGAGAGCTTTAAGTGGAAGGCGGTCGAATAGATGAGGCGATCAAGTTCCCGACAACATTTTTTGAACGCGAAAGTGTTTGGGACAAGTTTGCCGGCCTGGCGACGGCGCGGAGTCAGTCGCCGCCGGGCTTTCGAAGACGAGACGGACGTTGCCGAAGGCGTCCCATCGAACGACCCGGGGTCGCGGCCAACTTATTAGCCATGGCCAAGTTGGGCCTCGCGCGCCCGGAGCGCTTCCTCAACGCGGGCCCGTTCTTCCGCCTGCTCCGTTCGCGAAATAATGATCGCGGCGGCCCGAGTCAGCACCGTTGCTGCCTCGTAATCGTCTGGTGAAGCCGCCCGTGGCGACCGAAAATACATCGCGAATGTCCCCACCACCTTGCCCGACTCCGTCTCGATTGGGAAGGACCAGCATCCGCGGTAGCCATATCGCTCCGCCAGCCACAGCCATGGCTTCCAGCGAGGATGCGCAGTCAGGTCGGGCGTGATGATCGGCTGACCCGTGTAAACGGCAAACCACAGGCAAAGAGTCTGGACCAATCTCAAAGCCATCAACGCATTCGGCGTAGGCATCGGGCATGCCGACGACATACCGCAACTCCCGCCGGTCCGAATCGACGATGTAAAAGGCGCAGCGGACCCCTGTGCCCGCCTGCGTCGCGGCAGATCGGACAAGCAACCCGAGCGACACCGGCAGGGGTGCACCCTTCACCGCAGCTTCGAAAGCCTCTTTTTGAGCCGCGAGCCAAGTCCGACTCTCGAGCAAAGACCGCTCGATGCGCGCTCGGGCGGTGATATCGACGAACGTAATCACAACGCCCGAGATGCCTTGTTCAGGCGTGCGATAGGGCAGGATGCGGGCCAAGAAGCGTCTTTCGGCGCCGTCCCGCACTTCCTGCTCGAGAGACTCCCCGGTCGACAGGACGCACTGAACATCGTCGAAAAGGCCGGGATAAACCAATTGGCTGCTAAGGTCCGCCAAAGGCCGGCCCAAATCACCTGGGATAAGCGAGAAGAGGCCCGTCGCCGTCGGCGTATAACGCATGATCCGCAAGCCGCGATCGAGAAATACAGTCGGGATCGCCGTCGCGTTCATGAGATTGCTCAGGTCATTGTTGGCCCGTCCGAGTTCGCTAAGCTTGGCGTGCAATTCGGAGTTGACGGCTGCCAACTCCGCGTTCATCGACCGGAGCTCCTGCCGGTTGACTTCGAGCTCTTCCATCGCCGCCTGCAATTGCTGGGTGATTTCCTGCAGGGCTTGTTTCGGCGAATGCGGAGGGCCAGGGTGCGCCTCAAGGGGCAACCTGTCTTCGGCCAATCGCGCCAACAATCGATTCAACTCGCCCTGGAGCTCAGGCCAAGACCGGTTGTCTTTTTTGGGGGACGATGGGTCATTTCGAAGCGCGTCACGAAGCGCTTGTCGTCCGAGCGCCCGTGCGGTCACGACGCTGCCGGTCTCGGCTGGACGGGGCGGACCGCTGCCGCCGCGAAGCCGGCGGCGCTGGTAAATGCGATACTGGAGGTCGAGCGGTTGGAACTTGTCGCGTGAAGTGATAACGCCCTCCGCTGCCCCCAGAAAGAGGAGTCCGTTCGCCCCGAGGGCAAAGTCGAAGACATCCAGCATCCGGCGCTGCCCCGCAGGATTAAGGTAGATGAGGAGATTGCGGCAGGTCACCAAATCAATTCGAGCGAAAGGGCAATCGTTGCCTAAATCATGGACGGCGAAGAGCACGACCTGGCGCAGCTCCCGACGCACCCGATATCCGCCCGGCTGTTTCTCAAAAAACCGCAGGAGGCGCTCCGGCCCGACGGCCGCCGCTGTCCCGACCGGGTAAAGACCAGCCCGCGCTTTGGCGATCGCGGCCGCGTCCAGATCGCCGCCAAACACCTGAATGCCCGGTGGCTCCGACAAGCTTTCGGCATGTTCCAGGAGGAGCATGGCGACGGAGTAGGCCTCTTCACCCGTGGCACAGGCCGGAACCCATACCCGGACAATGTCCTCATTAGTCTTTCCTTGGAACAACTGGGGCAGGTGTCGGGCGAGCGCACCGAACGCTTCCGGATCGCGGAAAAATCCGGTCACTGAAACGAGCAGCTCTCGAATGAGCGCCTCTGGTTCTGCCGCATCCATCCGCAGATGATTCAGGTAGCTTTCGGGCGCGCCCCGACCCGTTAATATCATTCGCCTCCGGATATGCCTGAGAAAAACGCTCTGACGATAGCCCGAGAAATCGCGGCCGGTTCGCTGCCGCAGGCACAAGATCACTTCGCTCACTTGGGCTGTCTCCGGGCGGGGCATGGGCTCGGCCAATGGGAATGGAGCGGCTGACGGCATCGGCGCGGGTCGCACGGCGGCCGCAATGCCAAAGTGGGCGAACAACCGGGCAGGCATTTCGCTCACGCGGAGCGTAGCATCGACGCAACCAGTGGCCACGGCGGCCCGCGGCATGGTTTCGTAGCGAGCTTCGCCTGGATCCTGGACCAGAGTAAGGCCGCCGGATTGTCTAATGTGCCGAAGACCTGCGGCTCCGTCGGCATCGGCGCCGGAAAGGACGATTCCAGCGATCGCGCCGTGACTTTCGTCGGCAATGGACCGGAAGAGCACGTCAATAACTTGGAGCTTGCCACCGCTCGGGACCGCCGGCGCGCTCTTCAGCCGATTACGAAAGCGGCTGAGGACACGGCCGGCCGGAATCACGAAAACGCGATTAGCTCGGATGGCCAGATCGTGTTCGGCCGGTATCACCGGCAGAAGGCAGCGCCGTTGAAGAAGGGTTGGCAGGAGACTCTCCTGGTTCGAGGGCAGATGGACGACCACCACAAACGCCATGCCGCAGTCCTCAGGCATCAAAGCAAAAAACTCGATCAGGGCGTCAACGCTCCCGGCCGATCCGCCCAGCGCCACCAGGGGGCATTCGGGTTTCCGCCGCGACTGCCGCGAGCGCGATGGAGTGAGCTGCACGTTGCCAGGGCGTTTCACGAATAGAGTGTAGCACGCCGATCCTACCATGATACAATATCCTTATGGCGAATCGCGAGAAGCGATCGGCTCGAAAGCGGCCGTTCGGGGAACGACTCTTGGCGCCAGACCCTCCTTCCGTGGAGAGGTGTGGGCCAGTGGACGAGATCAAGCCAAGGCACCGCGAACTTGCGCCGCCGACAGTCGCGGTTGGGGGGGCGGAGGGGAGCGTAGGGCCGCTCCAGACGTTTTTTCGACAGATACCAGGAGATTCTGGGATGCAATTCCTCGTGCTCGTCCGCCTCTCGGCCGACGAAGAGCGCTCGCTGCCACGGCGACTGCAACGCTGCACCGCGACGCCGGTGGTGCGAGCGGCGAACGGGATGCGCCTGGAGAGAAACACAGTTTACCTTGTTCCACGCGACAAGTATGTCACCTCGGTCGACGAGCGCTTGTGGTTGTCAAACTGCCGGAGCGGTGACTCGCCGAGCGTGGCTCTGGATCGGCTCTTCCGCGCGCTGGCCGAGGCGCAAGGGGCCAAGGCGACCGCCATTGTGCTCTCCGGCGCGAACGGGGATGGCGCATTCGGGATCAGGCGCATCAAGGAAGCCGGCGGTCTGACCATCGCGCAGGAGCCCACCGAAGCTGAGTATCGCCAAATGCCGGTGGCTTCGATTTCGACGGGTTCGGTGGATTGCGTGCTCGCGGTGGCGGAAATGCCGGCGCGGATGATGGATTACCACGCGCGTTCCATTCGCCTCAAACTTCCGCCGCCGACTGCACCGTCCATCCGCGGCAATAAAACCGAAGCTGCGCTGCTCGGGATCGTTTCGCTGCTCGGCGAACGCACCAAGCGGGACTTCTCCCATCTCAAGCGAACGAGGATCATCGGCGTGATCGGGCACCGGATGACGCTGACCGACATGGACGATTTGTCGGGTTACTTGACCCTCTTGCGCAGCTACCCTGCCGAGATCATCGCGCTGGTGCGGGACCTGGATGCGCCGGCAAGTAGTTTTGTCCACGACCGCGAATCCTTGGCCGTGCTGCAAGAGTACATTGGGCGACTGTTCGAGGGCAAAACTTCGAACGATGCCGTGCGGTTCTGGGTGCCGGCGTGCGCGTCTGGGGAAGAGGCATATTCGCTAGCGATAATCGCACTGGAATGCGCCAGCAGGTTGGAGTTGGCGCCGCGTATTCAAATCTTCGGCTGTGACCCTGACGACGCAGCCATCCAAGCGGCGCGCCGCGGCTTTTACCCAAAAACCATTTGCGCGGACATCAGCGCCCAACGGCTCTCCAAGTTCTTTACCGAAGAATCACGGGGCTACCGGGTGCGACGGGAGTTGCGGGAGTTGTTGAGCTTCGCGTCGCATGATTTGCTCAGGGATGCGCCCTTCTCCCGGATGGATTTGGTTTCGTGCCGCAACTTACTGATCTACCTGAATCCCGCGGCGCAACAGCGGTCGGTCGAAATCTTCCACTTCGCGTTAAATGACCGCGGCCTGCTTTTCCTGGGGGCGCCGGAATCACTGCGGGACTCTGACCCTCTCTTTGCAACGATGCAGCCACGGCACCGACTCTATGAGCGCCGGCCGGGGAAGCGGCTTGGGCTGCCAGCCTGGTCGCGCCCGGACCCGCGCCGCGCGTTGGGTGAAAGTTCGGGAAATGCCGGGGTCCAGAGCGCTTGGGAGGGATTGGAACGGGCGCGCGCCGCAGAGGCGCTGCGGCGGTCAGAGGAAAAGTACCGCACGCTTTTTGAGTCTATGGATCAAGCCTTTTGCCTGATCGAGGTGCTTTTCGATGATGACGAACGGCCAATCGACGGCCGCCTTATCGAAGTCAATCCGGCGTTCGCGCGACATACCGGTTTGGGTGGAGTCAGCGGCCGACGAATCCGCGATCTCGTGCCCGGCCTGGAAGAGCACTGGTTTCAAACCTTCGGTCGGACGGCCCTCACTGGAGAGCCGGCGCGCTTCCAAGGCCCAGCCGAGGCTCTCGGCCGCTACTATGACGTCTTTGCCTTCCGACTCGGCGGGCCGATTGAGCGCAAGGTGGCCGTCCTCTTCCAGGATGTGACCGGTCGTCGGCGGGCAGAGCTTAACAGCCAGTTCTTGATTCAACTCGACGGGGCGCTCAACCAGTTCAGTCTGGCGGCTGAACTCGAGGGCGAAGTGACGACGCGCGTGGCCCAGTTTCTGGGCCTGTCCTACTGCTGTTTTGGCCATTGGAAAGAACACCTCAGCCCCAGGCAACCGGAATTGGGCCGGGGCCGGATGGGCGAAGAGAAAGTGACCGGCCATTGGCTCAACGAGTGCATCGCCGCGGAAAGCGTCGACTTATTCTCGCGCGGCGGACCCATGGTCGTCGAAGACGTCTTTGAAGATCGACGCACCGCGCCCTTCGCGCTTCAGTTCGGTCACACCCCAATGCGCGCCTTTGTGGTCACTCCAGGCTTAATCGCCGGCCAATGGTCGGGGACGTTGGTCGCGGCCAACAAAAGGCCGCGCGCCTGGCGCGAGGATGAAATTGAGTTGCTGCGCGAAGTGGCCGGCCGCGCATTTCCTTTGATTGAGCGGGCTCGCGCCGAAGAGGCATTGCGGGCGAGCGAGGAGAGATTGCGGCTGGTTGTGGAGAATGCCCGCGAATACGCCATTTTCTCGATAGATCTGCAGCGCCAGGTAACGGCCTGGCATCGCGGCGCCGAAGCGATCCTTGGGTATTCGGCTTCTGACATCGTTGGCCAATGCGGTGATATCATCTTCACCCCGGAGGACCGCGAATCAGGCGTTCCGGAAGCGGAGACGCAAAGGGCTCTGACCGAAGGCTGCGCGAACGACGAACGATGGCACCGGCGCAAGGATGGCAGCCTGTTCTGGGGCAGCGGCGTGCTGATGCCGATCCGCAATGCCAAGAGTGAGGCGATTGGTTTTGTCAAAATCTTCCGCGATCAGACTGTCGAACTGCGAGCTAAGGAAGCCCTGCAAAACGCTCTCGAGGAAACCGAGCGCGCCCGTGCTCAGGCGGAGAGCGCCAGCAAGGCGAAGGATGACTTTTTGGCGGTCCTCTCTCACGAGTTGCGCACACCGCTCACCCCAGTGCTCATGGCCGTCCGCACCCTCCTCCGCCGCCAAGATTTGCCCGAGACCGCGGTCGAAGGATTGGAGATGATTCGACGTAACGTCGAGGTGGAGGCCCATTTAATTGGAGACTTGCTCGATTTGAGTCGAATCGGCCGGGGCGCCAGGCCGGTCGCCTGCGAACCGATGGACCTGCATGACACGGTCCGGGGGGCAATCGAAATCAGCAAACCAGACATGGAATCGAAACGGCAGCGCCTGATCACTCGGCTCGAAGCCAGGCAGCACCGGGTGAAGGGGGATTTTATGCGACTCCAGCAGGTGTTCTGGAATCTGCTGAAGAACGCGTCCAAGTTCACCCCGGAAGGGGGCGAAATTCGCATTCGCTCGCACAATGCGCGCGGCCAGATCATCTTGGAAGTAAGAGACAATGGCATGGGCATCCGCGCGGAGGCCCTGCCAAAAATATTTGATCCGTTCGTCCAAGCCGATGCAAGCGTCGCTCGCCGCTATGGGGGGCTCGGGCTGGGTCTGGCCCTTTCCAAGGCGACAGTCGATGCCCACAACGGAGCCATCCGAGCCGAGAGCGCCGGGACCGGCCAAGGCGCGAATTTGATCGTGGAGCTGCCACTGCTCGCTAAGAAGTGAACCCGACCACCGGATCGGGGTTTAGCCCCTAGCAACTGGGGACGTTCCTTACTAGAGTAGCGAATTTAACGAGGTCAAGGTTCACTTGATTTCCACCCTCGAGAGAGGATGGTTCGAGATCGGGGTGTTATGCGCACTAAAAGCCGACATCGTCCCAGGCCCGGGAAGGGCCGGCGTCCAGGAGACCACTCCTCACACGCTGCAGCATTCAGGTCCGGCAGAAAGCCCCTTCCTCCCACACCACTCCGTATCTTCATCGTTGAAGACCACCCTGACACGCGGAAGTGGCTCGGAGTTTGGTTGGAGGATCTCGGCCACACCGTCGTCTCGGCGGCCACGTGCAGCGAGGCGCTCGAGAAATTTCCACGGGCGCAATGCACTGTGCTTCTCTGCGACATTGGATTGCCCGATGGAACGGGTTGGGACTTGATTTTGCACCTGCAGCAAACGCACGCCATTTGCGCGATTGCGATGAGCGGCTTTGGCCGGGAAAGCGACTGGGCCAAGAGCAAGGAGAAGGGATACCGTTATCACGTGATCAAGCCGCTCGATCCAGACGTTCTGGAGACGATTTTGGAGGAGATTGCACAAGGCCCAAGCAGCCGAGCAGCATGCCCTTAAGGCTGGTGGGGAGTGGATCGGAACAAAACGTCCGCCCGCCGAGCGACCATCGCGCGGCGCGCTCCACTGACGCCGCCTCCCGGGAGTGCAGCGGAAAGGTTGGGAGAGGCCGGCCGTCCCGGTGGCGGTTGACCCGGCTGGATAGGGGTGCCAGGGTGATGTCAAAAAGCGAGGTGGGGCAACGGGCCGTTCTAGGATTTTGGAATATGAAACGAAATATCATTGTCATTGGAGCATCCGCAGGCGGAGTGGAGGCGGTCCCACGGCTGTTGGGCAGCCTAAGAGCGGACATCCAAGCGGCGATTTTCGTTTCGCTGCATATTGCGCCCTACAATGAGAGTGTGATGCCCCAGCTCATTTCGCGCGCCGGGAGGTTGCCGGCGCAGCATGCCTTGCACGGAATGGCAATCCGGCCCGGGATGGTCTATGTCGCGCCGCCGGATCATCATTTGCTCGTGGGTCCCGACGTGATTGAACTCAGTCATGGCCCAAAGGAGAATCGACATCGGCCCGCGATCGATCCAATGTTTCGGACAGCCGCGCAAGTTTATGGCAACCGCGTTGCGGGAGTGCTTTTGACGGGAAATCTCGACGATGGCGTTTCCGGTTTGCAGATTATCAAGGAAAACCAAGGATTGACGATCGTGCAGGATCCGGCCGAGGCACCTTTTCCGCAAATGCCACGCAATGCGCTCGAAGCCTTCAAACCGGACCACGTTTTGAAACTCAAGCAGATCGAGAATCTGCTGGCACGATTGCCCAATTCGCCGAACGGAGGAGGGAAGATGAAGAAGCGGGCCAGACCCACGCCTCAGCCACTCCAAACGGGCGCTGTGCCGACGGACGGCGAACCGGCGCCGCTGGTCTGTCCGGAATGTCATGGGCCATTGTGGGAGATCCGGAATGGCGAACTCGTGCGGTATCAATGCCTGGTGGGACATCGCTACAGCCTGGACAACCTTCTGGCGGGACACGCTGAGGGACTTGAAGCCGCCTTGTGGACGGCATTGCGGGCGCTCGAGGAACGAGTGGTCCTGCAGCGTCGCCTGGCCGATCAGTGCCGGGCAGCCGGACGCAAGTCGGGGGAGCGGATGTTTCAGCAACGTCTGATTGAAAGTGAAAAGCACGCTCGAACCCTCCGGACCATTTTGGAAAAGTGTAAGCTCTGATCCCCGGTGAGCTTGGAGCGGTTGTTGCCTGTGGCCTTCTAAGTCCTCAGGCCCGGGCGACTTCACCGCAGTTTCATCTTCACGAGCACCTGGTTTAGAGATGAGGAAATCTTCATGCCTTGAGTCGTGGGGCAACCTTGGGCGGGTTCGTGTTTTTCGCCGTTGCTTGGGTTTCCATCTAGCGCCATGCTGCTCTGGCAGCACCCTTCCGGCATGCGTGGGAGATGCCTATGAAAAAAGATAATCGCAAAAAGCGTGGCGCCGGCAAACCTGCGGGCCAGAGCAGGATCAAATCCTCCCACCCATCCTCGCCGTCGAAAGAGAACGCGAGCGAAGCGGCTCAGCAGGTTGTGGCGAGTGCCCGTCAGCTCTATGGCACCGCGCACGAGTTGGACCGGCAGGCCGATGCGCTGCACGCTTCCGCGGACGCCGCCCATCAAGCGGCCCATTCGCTGCATGAAGCGGCGACGCCACTGCCGCCCGGGGGAGAGTCCGGCGCAATCGTCGTGGATGACAAACGCGCCGGTGGGGGTGAACCGTTTCCCATCGTCGGCATCGGCGCGTCGGCCGGTGGCTATGAAGCCTTTGCGGAGTTCCTGCGACAATTGCCGGCAGACACTGGCATGGGTTTTGTGCTCATCTTGCACTTGGATCCCAAGCATAAGAGCCAAGTCACCGAGCTGTTGAGCCGCAGTTCGCGAATTCCCGTCTTGCGCGCGAGCAACGACATGGAAGTCAAGCCCGACCATCTTTTCGTGATCCCCGAAAACTCCAACATGACGATCATCGATGGCAAGCTCCGCTTGCACCCGCGCAAGGAGCATGAAACGCCGCCCATGCCGATCGATCTCTTCTTCCGGTCATTGGCCCAAGATAAACAGACCAGCGCCATTGGAGTGGTGCTTTCAGGGACGGGCTGCGACGGAACGCTCGGCATTGAGGCGATCAAAGGAGAAGGCGGCCTGACCTTTGCCCAGGACGACCTATCCTCCAAGTTCCACGACATGCCCGGCAGCGCCATTGCCTCCGGATCGGTCGATTTCATCCTGCCGCCCACCGACATTGCCAGCGAGCTCTGCCGGCTGGCTCGCCATCCGCTGGTGGGCCAGGTGCGGACGGCGCAGGCATCCGGCGCCGAGCCGGCCGAACTGGAGCGCATGCTGCGCGAGAGCCCCAATGACATCAACACCCTCTTCCGCCTCTTGCGCGGACGAACGGGAGTGGACTTCACCCTCTATAAACAGTCCACCCTCAAGCGGCGGATCATTCGCCGCATGATCCTGCACAAGAAAGACTCATTGGCCCAATACACGCGGATGGCCGAGTCGAGCGCGGTGGAATTGGATGCGCTCTTTAACGATCTGCTCATCAACGTGACCAGCTTTTTCCGGGATCCCAACACCTTCAAGGTCCTCAGGAAGAAAGTATTCCCACGCATACTGAAAACCCACTCGGATGATGCGCCCTGGCGCTTTTGGGTCTGCGGCTGCTCCACCGGCGAAGAGGCCTACTCCCTGGCCATTTCTTTGATTGAGTTTCTCGAACAGACGCACACACACCACTCCGCTCAAATCTTCGCGACGGATGTGAGTGACCTCGCTATCGAAAAAGCCCGGGCGGGCATTTACCCACCAAACATTCTCCAGGACGTTTCCCCCGAGCGGCTGCGGCGCTTTTTCGGAAAAGTGAATGGCAGCTTTCAAGTCAACAAGTCAATCCGCGACATGTGCGTGTTCGCGCGGCAGAATGTGCTGGTCGATCCGCCTTTTTCAAACTTGGACATGGTCAGCTGCCGCAACGTTCTCATCTATTTTGGCCCGGTCCTTCAGCGCAAAGTTGTGCCGCTATTCCATTACGCGTTGCGGACGACGGGATTTCTTCTCTTGGGCAATTCGGAGACGATTGGCGCGTCGACGGAACACTTTGCCCTCCTGGACAAAAAGCACAAAATTTACACTAAAAAGGCGAATTTTCTTCGGCCTGGCTTCGAACTTCCAGCCAAAGCGCCGGACCTTGAGCCACCACGGCCCTACTCGGCGGTCGAACCGACACTGCCGTCGAATAAGCCGCTGGACATTCAGCAGCAGATTGACCGATTGCTGCTGCGCGACTTTGCCCCGCCCACGGTGGTGATCAATTCCCAAATGGACGTGATCTACTTCCGAGGACGCACCTCCCTTTACTTGGAACATGCTCCCGGCACCGCCAGCCTGAACCTGTTTAAGATGCTGCGCGAGAATCTCTCCGTCAGCGTGCGCGCTGCCATCAGCAAAGCATCTCGCCTGGACGCGGCTGTCAAGCACAGCGGGATTGAGTTTCGGCGCAACGGCCATGTTTTCGAGTTGACCATCGAGGTGGTCCCTTTCCGCATGGAAGGCATCGACGAACGTTTCTTCGCCGTCCTTTTCCGCGAGGGCGCCAGTCCCGTCGTCTCTGCTCATCCGGAAGGGAAGGAAACGCCGACGAGCAACGTCGGGCGTCTGCGCCGCGAACTCGCCCGCGTCAAACTCGATTTGACGGCCACCAAAGAGTCGATGCAATCGGTCATCGAGGAGCAGGAAGCGACCAACGAAGAACTCAAGTCGGCGAACGAGGAAATCCAGTCGTCCAACGAGGAACTTCAATCGACCAATGAAGAACTCGAAACAGCCAAAGAAGAACTCCAATCAACCAATGAAGAGCTGACAACTCTCAACGAGGAACTGCAAAACCGCAACACCGAACTCAGCCAAGCCAACAACGACCTGCAAAACCTGCTGGCCAGCGTCAATATCCCCATTCTGATGGTCAGCAGCGACCTGACCATTCGCCGCCTCACTCCTTTGGCGGAGCGCGTCTTCGATATCATCCCGACCGACATCGGACGCCGCTTTCCCGACTTACGCCGGTCACTCCTGCCGGCGGACCTCGACGTTAGCGTTCGACGGGTCATTGATGACCTCGCCGTGATCGAGCGCGAAGTGCAGGATCGCGACGGCCATTGGTATTTGATGCGGATCAGGCCCTACCGCACTCGCGAGAACAAAATCGAAGGGGCGGTCATTACCTTGATGGACGTCGACGAGCTGCGCAAGGCAACCGACGTCCTGATGGGGATGGTTCATCAGCCTCTGCTCATGCTGGACGGGGAACTCCGAATTCGCAACGCCAACCCCGCTTTCCTCAACGAGTTCGCGATCGATCCTTCGCGCACCATGGGCAAGCTCTTTTACGAAATCAGCGCCGACGCCTGGAACCAGCCGCAGCTCCGCAGCCTGCTCGAGGAAGTTCTTCCGCGCAATAAATTCATCCGCGACCTGATCGTCGAAGCGAACTTTCCCCGAACGGGGATGCGCCAATTCCGGCTCAATGCGACCCGTTTCTTTGAAGAAGGCAAAGGGATACCATTGATCTTGCTGGCCTTCGAGGAGATAAAAGGGTGATCGGAACGGCGCCAGATCATCTCCTAAGATGAAACGTTGGGCGGCCTTGTCGAAACATCATCCAACGCGATGGTTATTCGATGCAGCGCACGCGCGATCGGGATGAATTCCGCCGGGTCGTTTGGCTTCACAAAAAAGCCGTCGCCTCCCGCAGCGTAGGCGCGATCCTTTGTCTTCTGGTGGATGTGACGGGTCAGGAAGGCAAACTTGACTCGCACCGGGCTTGGCCGCCCTTTGATTTTCTCGAGCAGCTCAAATCCATCACCACCCGGCAGTTGGACGTCGGCAACCACGCAAATGCTCGGAGCGGAGGACTTGACGGTATCCAAAATTAACTGAGCCTCTTCGCCATTGTGAGCCCACCAGACCCGAAGCGTTGATCCCGTTTTCCAGAGGGCCCGCTTGAGGCGAGCAAAATCGTCCGCGTTATTCTCGACCACGATCAAGACCGGTGGCGATTGCCTGGGGGCGACATGCCAATCCCTTGAACCGGGGCACGCGTCGCCAACGTCCGCGCGAAAGTTGCCCGGCCCGGCGGCGAGGGCTTGTCCGCGACCTGATCTCTCGCGCGTTCGCCCTCTCTTCCTCGCTTCTTTCCGAGCGGCAATGAGTTGGTCAGTCTCGCGGCTCATCTCCTCGGCCCCTGCAATCAAGGCTCGGCCCTCAGCCATCAGCTTCAGGAGTCGCTCTCCTTCTGGAGTCGAACGGGTGCGCATAGACGGAACGGCCTCTGGTGAACGACTTCAATAACCTAAACCGTCAATACCTTCCACCTTTATTCCAGGCTCGGTCTCCATCAGCTGAACCAGCTCTCCATCGACTTAACGCCGACGTGGAGGTTACTTCCCCTTGGAGGAATCTATCCGGAGCGATCAGACCCAGTGAATCGATGCTGCGATCGGCCCGTGCTCGCTAAGGCGCTTCAGACGGTGTCCGGGACTTGGCCCATGGCTCGCCCTGATTCTCGCCCATTTCGTCGCGAACTGCGGTGAGATGCTCACCGATGCGCGAAGCGGCGGCGAATTCCCAGAACGACCTGTTCCTCTGTCGCAGGCCGAGGACGGCGGCCGTCCAGGCCGGTCCCCAACCGGATTCCAGGCACCAGGCGCCCCAACCGGCATCTCCCGAGCTGGCCCAGGGTTCCCATCGTTTGAAGTCAAAAGCCCGAAACCAAGCCCCCTCCAGGTAGGGCAAGCTTGTGGAGCGGATTTGAATCCGGCAGAGGAACTGGGCTAACTGGTCCTCGGCCGCTCGGATTCGAGGATCCGCGAGCACGGCGGCGGCTTCATGCAAGGCCAGCAAGGCGAAGCCAGTCACGTAGAGCTGATCACTGACCGGATCGCCATTCTCCTGGAGGAGAGGCGTTTCACCCGTCCCGTAGGCTTCATTGGATTGAGGGATTTGGTAGTGACTGCCGACGGCGCCTCGAAAGCGTTCGGGAATGGCCCCGGTCTGGTCTTGGATGTCGATCAGATCACGGGCGACTCGTTGGATCCAGGCCCGGTGCTCGGCCGTATCTTCCAAGCGCGCCAGCCACGCCAGGCACAACAGCATCCGGGCGCGCTCGGAGTTGTCATTCCACCGCCATTTCTCCGGGAAAGCTTCCATGGTCATACGGATGCCTCTCTTGGTCCGCTCCATAAACTCGCGCTCTCCCGTCTGGCGATAAGCCCAGAGGAAACAGGCCCAATTGTAAGCCTCAAACGGGGGCGAGCAGTTGACAAGGGAGCGATCGTGATAATAACGCCAGCCATTCTTCTCCAGCTCCGGCATGTCAATGCGATCGCCGCGAAAGCCATCGCGTCCGGTTGTGCGAAGATTGGCCAGAAGCGCACGCAACAACGGTTGATTCCACCGCGGTGAATTCAGGCAGGCGGCCGCCAGGATGGTGGCCAGCATCGTCCGAGCGTTGTCGTCGCCGTAGTTGGCGATCAGCCAGGGCGGTGAAGTGCTGCCCCAGCTAATCAAGCCAAATGCCGGGTGGCGCGGATTACCGCGGGGCCCCTGGCACAGGTCAGAGGTAAAGTAGAGGTAGTCGAGCAGATTGGAGGCGACGTTGCGACTGGTGGCATTGGCATTCAGGGCCCAATCCAGCGCCAGGACCATGGCTGACTCGGCCTGGCAATCAGCCCGGATCGGCACGCGCTGCGGCTGCTCGCCGTCGGGACGAATATTGGAGCCGTAACCCTCCAGAATCCCATATCTCCCATCGCCCAACTCTTCTGAGGCCATTGGTCGATTCGTCAGCGCCTGATCCACCCGCAGCATCGCCAGCACTTCCGGAACCCGACTCTCCCAAACCAGCAGACCGGACTGGGAACACCATTCCGCCGCCTTCCGGACGGTGGTCATCTCTACATCGAGCGGCAACGACTCGTCCGGGCGATAGGCTGTTTGCACGCGCGGCCGCCATCGAAGTGCGGGCAAGGTGGTCTGAGTCAGTTGACTCAAAACGTGATTCCACAACGCCCTCCATTCCCTTTGGGGGGCAAATCGGCCTGTGATGAAACCGCTCAGCTTCGTTGTGCTAACCAGGACGCGTCCCATTTCGACCGGCCACAGAATTGGCTCCGCCCCTGCAGGAATGCCGAAGACGGCCGAATCGTAACCAGCCACCCGGGCGGACACGACCCACGCGTTCGTGACGGCAACGGGCTGAACATAGCACTCATGAGCCACCAAAATCCGCCCCTTAGGCAAGTCCTGTCCAAATCTATCGCTGCCGATCACCAGCCTGTGCCACGGCCTCGGCTGAGCCGATCCCAATTCGAGACCGGGCGCTTGGCTTGGGAACTCAACGTAAACGCGAAGATCCTTGGCGCGTGCTTCGGCGAAGAGTGCGCTTGTCACCGGCACCGTTGCTTTGGGGTATTCGTCGGCCAGGAGCAGCACTCCGGAACCAGGCCGGGCGCGCGCGATGGCCTCCGTGGCCGATGAGAATCGCGCCGATGAAATTCCGCTTTCCTGCAAAGCCAGGAAGAGATCGTTGTCCGGACGGCAGGCGAGCGTCAGCGCCGGTTCGGAGTGTTCCACGCCGTCGCAAACCGCCCCGACTTGCATCAGGAAGCCGAGGATCAAGAGGGTTGCGCAACGGCGCATAAAAGTGGTTCGGTTCTGGTCCATTCGATGGGCGAGTTCAGGCGGAATGTCAACAGGGTTAGGGCCGGACAGGGGAGGACGGCGGCGCCGTCAGAATCTTCTCCAAAGCACTGTGCAACCATTCTTCGTTCTTCGGAAACTGCGCGTAGCTCTTAATGGCCGAGAGCAATGCATCTTGCCGGTCGAGGCCTGCTGTCTGCAAAATCGCGTAGTCCTGCAATGCCTCCGCGAAAACCTCCCAACGGATCGAGTCCATCGGCTGTCCATCGGCTCCAGGATAGATCACGAATGGATCGCCATAAGGAATGTCCGGCCAGAGCGCGTTGGAGGCGTCGTGGAGAGGATCACCAATCTCTTCACGCTCCATCTTGTGCCAATAGTTGAACCCCCAGTGCAGAAATCCCTTGGCGCCGAGACGGTAGAAAAGCATCCCCGACATCCGAATCTTCGGCAGCGGAGTGTCCATGAACCGGTTGAGCCATTCGCCTTGCGGCGCGCAGCAGAAGTAAACCCAGTGCGGGATCTTCTCGGTTATATAAGCCTGGGCCGCATTGACCATCGGAACGGGAATGTCGGTCAGACCTTGTCGGCCATACTGAATGTCGCTGAGCGCATCCATCACCTTCATCCAGGGCGCTTTCTCGCGCAAGATTTGGCGCGCGCGCCGGTAATTGGCAAGGTGTTGGCCACTGCCCGGTTCGTCCGAGAGATGGAAATAGGAATGTTGCAGAAGCCCTTCCGCGGCCAAAAATCGATGGAACTCGGGCAGGAACTGGTCGAGAAATTGCATGAAGGTGTCCGAAAACCCGCTAAGGTCCGGCGGCCAGAGCATGACGTATTCGCCGCCGGATTTCTTGTAAATGCGCACGGGGTTTTCTACACCCCAATAGATCCACAAGTGCGACCACTCGAATTGGGTGAATCCGATCTGCTTGCTCATGTCGGTGAATCGCTTCACGCGCGACCAATCGAATTCGTATCGGCCCGGCTGCGGCTCATTTACGATCAGCAACTGGCAGGGCCGCTTGAAGGTCTCACGACGGTCGAAGAAAATTGGCGCGTAAACGACGTCCGAACCGTGGGCCAACATGTTTTCCAGCTGCGCTTTGGTCATCTTCCACCAGCGTTCGTCCTCGAACATTCCGGTCTGATAAAAATCCCAGGTGGCTTCGCCTCGCCACCAATGGATGACGGGGAAGTCGTGACGCGGCTGCGTCACGAGTTGGCTGATCTCGATCTGGACCGGCAGCGAGACTTTCTTCCCGCCAACCATCGACAGCTCGACCGTGATAACGCGCGCGCCAGGCTTCGCATCTGGCGGAATGTTCAGACTGATCCAGAAGGAACGGCTTTCGTGCGGGCCGGCATTGGCGCGCGCCATTGGCCAAAGCGGATCGGGAACCAGACCGGGAATTTTACCCACCCCATCGAGCTCCTCGTCAGCAGTGTTGGGCGTGTGATGCCAGACGGGCACAAACCCCACCAGCCGCACCTGCGGTTTCAAATCATCAGCGCCCACGACTTTGCAGTCCACGTAGAGCGGCTGCGTCCGGCGGTTTTGCAGGCAAGCCTGAAAAGCGGTCTTGCTGTTTCGCGCGGCCAGGAGGCGCAGATGCATCGAGCCTGGCGGCGTCGCCGGAAAAACGCGCTTGAGCGAGGTCTCCAACCAAAACGCCGCCCCATTGTCCGTGTCGGTGTGGGCAGAGTCGGCTG
Organism: Verrucomicrobiota bacterium; assembly: GCA_046346765.1. Classification (GTDB taxonomy): domain Bacteria; phylum Verrucomicrobiota; class Verrucomicrobiia; order Limisphaerales; family SIBE01; genus JAXMHN01. The sequence goes on from JAXMHN010000010.1 coordinate 49,252, forward strand.
CTCGCGGCCCAAGTGAATTCAACAAGACGACGGCCAGGCAAAGGAGTGTCGCTGTGAGGAATTTTCCGGTCTGTAGCATTCACCGCACGGTAGACTATCCAGCCGTGTGAGGGCAACGGCCACGGTTGTAATCGGAAAATCGCTCTTTCAGATCGAAGGATCTTCGGTCGTTCGTCGGGCTGGAAGACGGGATAGGTGGCCGCTCCAACGAAGCTCGTCTTGACGGGTGTTCCATTATAGTGGACAAATGCGTCTACTTTGAAAGAGCCGCTCCTCAATCTCAATCGCCGCATCGCCGGTCGCGTGCGCGACCTGCGCACCGGGCAGAGCCTTTCGCTTGACGCGTTGGCGTCCAAGAGCGGCGTGAGCCGATCGATGCTCTCACTCATTGAACGTGGCGAATGCAGCCCAACGGCGGTCGTTTTGGAAAAAGTCGCGGCGGGTCTCCGCATCACGCTGGCCTCGCTGTTCGACCCACCCAAAGCGGCCGCTCACACGCCCAGCGGTCCGGTGGCACGACGTGAGGACCAAACGGAATGGCAAGACCCGGGCTCCGGCTATATTCGGCGCAACGTCTCACCGGCCAACGTGCCCCAGCCAATGCAGATCGTGGAGGTGCATTTCCCGCCTGGGGCGCGTGTGGCTTTTGAGACGGGTGCACGGGATCGAGGCGTCTACCAGCAAATCTGGGTATTGCGGGGCATCATGAATGTCACTGTGGGGGACGAGCGCCACCGATTACGTCAAGGTGATTGTCTGGCGATGGAACTCGACCGACCGACCATGTTCCACAACCCGACTCGAAAACCGGCCCACTATGCTGTCGTGATTGCGTCCCCAAACCCCTCCCGAAGATGAGCGCAGCATTTGAAATCAGAATCGATGATCTTAGCGGACACGCCGTCACCGACCTTCTCGCCGAACATCTTCGATGCATGGCCGCGGTTTCGCCGCCAGAGAGCAGGCACGCGCTCAATCTCGACGGGCTGCGCCAACCGGCTGTTACCTTCTGGAGCGTCTGGCAGGAACGCGAACTCGTCGGTTGTGGTGCCCTAAAGGAATTGGACTCGGGTCACGGAGAGGTTAAGTCGATGCGCACGGCGGCTGCTCACCTGAGGAAGGGTGTCGGGAGCTTCATGCTGCGACATATCATTTTGGAGGCGAAACGTCGAGGCTACCGGAGATTGAGTCTCGAGACTGGATCCATGCCATACTTCGCGCCGGCTCATGCGCTTTACCGCAAGTTCGAGTTCGAGGCGTGCGCGCCATTCGCTGACTACCGTCATGATTCGAACAGCCTGTTTATGACGAAGGAACTGTGAACGATGCCGATCGCCGCAAGGTTGTCCGAGGGACCGTATTTCAACCCGACCAGGCAGACACGCATTGGAGAATGGACGCGCAGAAAGCTGAGTTGCCAAGGGTGTTTTGACAGGAGCATCATTGGTCACAGTCCAGAGGCGAACCTGCCTCGAATGGCAACGATCGCCGCAAAGGGCGACAATCCCAGTCGGATCTTGTGAATTCATCGGTTGGGCCTTCTTCGGACGCTCTCCCCTTGCTCCTCCATGACGCTCCCATCCGCCATGGGCGTGCGTTGCATAACGCGCATTCTGTCCTGACCCATTCGTTCGGTGATGCGCGTGCTCGTGTGGCCCGATGCCCACTTCCACTCTATGATTTCCCGGTCGCCTTCGCGCTTTCCTCGCCCCGTGGCCATGCAGCGCAGGCTGTCGAACAGGTAGCCCAGGACTTCGCCGGTGGTTTGGTCCACAGTTAAGATTTGGAGCGACTGGTAGCCTTGGCGCCTAAACCGTTCGATCTCCTCGTCGGAAGCATGTATTTGCCGCCGGAGATATTCGGCATGCGCCGGCGTGAGTTCGGTGATTGTGGCTTTACCGCGACAGATCAGAAACTGGCCATTCAGGGCAAGCTCGATGGATTCGATCCCCCTCCCGCGCCCGGTATCCGATTCGCCCGCCCCTTCCCATTCGCCGACGATCCATTTGCTCCAGTCGTCGCGCAACGGTTGCGGGAAGAACATCGGGCGCTTGGCTTCGGCCGCAGCCTTCATTGGAATGTGGATCAAAACGAGAGACCGGGTATCGTCGGCGGCCGGGTATTCCTCGAAAACCGTTCCTGAGTTGTCGATCCCGCGACCAGATTGAGATTGCCACTGGGTGAAGATGTAGCGCTTCGTCGGTCCGATGGCCGACACCGGGCACGCGAACACGGCATAGGTCGCAGCCGGGATTTCGCTCATCACGAGACCGGCAGGAATGACCCCAGCCGGCCTGACGGCCATTCCGGCCAGGTATTCAAAGCCTCCGCGGTGCGAGGGAAAGCTCACTCCATAATACTTCTGATCTATGCTCTGCACTTGGATCTGACTGCGGTGCACTTCGAAGTCGCGCCAGATGGCAGCGAAATCCTCGCCGCTCTCGGTGCCAAGGGTGAACCTCGCCTGAGTTCCCAGAACGAGGAATTTCTCCCGTTCGACCATTTCGGGTTCGATCATCGATGGAGGGTTCATAGCATCCGTTGGCATGACGACTGTCAGGGCTGCAAGCAGCATTGGTAGATCAGGTTTCGCTTTCATCGGCGTTGAACCAGAGCGGACGGCCGAGTCGTTGCCTGCCTCAGGAACAGCGGCAACGGCGTGCGACTTTAATTAATGGATCCTGGCTTCCACGCGCACAGGCAAGCACGACTCGGCGGAGCTTGCACCACGGTTGCAGCCACAGGCCGCATGCGGAGAGCTTCGGCAAATTGCCTGCGTCGAGACCTGGATGCGAACTGCCAGACTGGACCGGCGGCCGAGAAGCGGCCGATGCTGCGGAGCACGAAAGGCAGGACCAGGTTAACCGTGAGATCAACTCCCGCACTGTTCTATTGGCTGCGAACTCTGAAAAAGCCTGTGTCGTTCGAGACATTGGTAAGGTTGAAGCTAAATGGACCGGCGGAGACACCATTGGAGAAAACAGGATCCCACAAGACTGGGGAGGTGAACTGCCCGGTGCGCTCCAAGACCAAAATTCGAGCAAACTCAGTATTCCCACTCACGACAATAGAGCCGAGCCCCGGGCGAGGAACGCTGATCGAGAGTGGGCCTAGAGCTCTGCTGCCATCGGGCGGGATGGTCGTCGAAAGCGACACGCCCGTATTGACGAGACTGGCGTCAGGGTCGGCGGTCCGTTGGCAGGCCTCTGTCATCTGCGTGGCCCAGGCAGCGAGAGGAAAGCACTCCTTTTTCCAGAACAGGTTCCGTCTCCCGTCCTCGAGCGTCAGCTGCACCAGGTCACCCGCATCGAGCTTGACCATGACGTCATTATCCGCGTAGCAGTGCAGAATATCGGTCTGAGCGGGTTTGGATCCGATCGTATACGCGCCCCAGAACTGGGTGGTTTCGGAGTGGCCGTCCCTCCCCTTGGATCTCCCAGGTTGTATACCGGACGAGCACGCGGCCATTGGGGAAGAAATGCCACTGCCGCGTATCCTCCACTCCGTGGTCATAAAACCATCTCGGGATTATCTTCCGGTAGTATTGGTACCCCGGGAATACCGTCGGATCTGGAAAGATCCGCTCCGGACTCGGGTCGGCTCCAATGTCGAACGGGATCGTGCCAACCGGGCCGGCCGGGCCAAGCGGCACTCTCGCCAGCCATTGCGCGTCCACCTGCGCCTCGGCGGCGTCGGCGGCAAATGAAGCGGCGATGGCGGTGTTGACTGAGCCGAGGTTGACGGTATAGGTGTCAGGGGTGGTATTGGTCAAGCCGCCGTAGAGCGTCATGGTGTCGCCGTAGAAGTCGAGTAGTCGCGTTTGGACATCGATGAAACGGGAGTCCAACACGACCGTGGAAGAGGCCATATCGGCCCGATAGAGCCCATAATCGTGATAAACGATGTCGTTTGTCAGGACGAGCTTGCAGCTCTTCCAACGGTACTGGCCGTCCGGCCGAAAGACCAACTCCGCATATTCCCCCGGCCAATTCCCCGTCCACAGGCCCACGATGGAACCGGCCTCACCTTTCAGAGCCGCGGGATCACGCGTCTTCTCGATCACCCCGGTTTCGGAGCCTGCGATCTTCTGAATGATGACCAACCGGCGCGTATCACCGATCAGGAACAGGTTGCCTTCATATAGATCCAACTCAAAGCCTCGAGCCGCGCCGTTCCCCGCATAGGGCGACAAGCTGATCTTGTCCGGTGCGACCACGAGCTGGCCACGCTCCACTTCTTTCGCCACGCTTGCGACTCCGGCTTGGGCAATGTAGCGATTGTCCGGGCGGAAAGTGAATGCCATCCAACCGGCAGCGTCCCGCCCTTCCCAAGTCCCGAGATACCAGCCGTCACGTTGCCGTTCGGCTTTCGCCTGATGGGTTCTCGTCAGAACGGTCGCGTGACTGCCTGACGCCTCGCAGGCCAGGGTCACTGATTGCACCACCGGTTTGAAGTCAATGAGTTGCAGCCGGCTATCGTAGTAATCCAGCGCATAGGTATGCGCGTCCATACCGAAAGTGGCCTCATCCAGGACAAACCGCTCCTGGCCGACGAACGGAACCAGGTGAATTTGCAGATCGGCCAACGTATAGCGCCCGTAGAGCACTCGTCGGATAGTTGGGGTCGTGTTGGTCGCGATGTAAATGCCGTCGGGCCGGAGAGTCAGGTCAACGTTGTTACCCTCGGTGGTAAAATTCCAAATCCGGGCTTGCCAATCAGGGGCGTTCAGAAAAGCCGCTGCTTCCTCGGCCTTGGACCTTACTTCCGGGGCCGAGCCTGCTACCTCCTCGTAACTGGTGAACCAGCCAGAAAAGCTGTTGGTTTGAATGAGTGTCAAGGTCGTTCCGAAAATGTCGACCTGACAGTGAACGTCGGTCCCGCTGTACGGTTGCATCGTTAGCCGCGTTCCGGCCTGCTCAAAGCGCCCACGAGTGTATTCAGTAAACACCACAGTCTCATGGTCCATTTCGAGACAATAGTACCCGCTCGGGCGAAAGGTGTATTCCTCATCGCCGGTAAATAGGATGTGACGCTTCCACCGTCGGAACAGGTCCAACCCCGCCCCCTCCCGCGCCATCACCTCGTCCCTGGAACCAGGCATGAGCCGATAGATTCGCGAATTCCACCCGGAACTGGTGAGCGCCAAGGTATCACCATCGAGTTCGAACTTGTACACGTTTGAATCGGGTTGGTTCAAATACTGATGCGAGGTCATGATCAGCGACTCTCCCACGACCTCGTACCAGCCGCGATCGGTGGAGCCAAGGTTCCATTCCGAGTCCGTCAGTTTCGTCTGCAATTGGTAAGCGCCATCGGAGCGAAAGAGTAATTCGATAGTTTGGAAGCCCTCGTCGGCAGTCCAGATACCGACCAAGGGGTCTCCGTCTTGCCCTCGCGCGATGGAAGCGATCGTGAGGCAACCAGCTGTGAAGATTAAAAAAGAGGTAAGCAGCTTCATAGTGACCATTGACCGCCCTTCACCTGGCAACCATCGGTCCCGCCAGCTTCCTTGGCGGCCAGGCTGTTGATCCCGTCCCGGCGGGAAAGGAGACTGTCTCAGCGCTAGCGCGTGATGAGGATGCGAGACGACAACGAGTGCGCAGGGTGCAGCTCCTCCTTTTGGCAAAGACTCGCGCTCACCGCAATCCGGCGATGGTCGCCCGCGCATTGGAACCTCGGCTGGCTCTCTCCCGGCAACCGCCGTGACGAGCTGCGGTATGCCCGGGAAGATCTTCATCAAGATCAAGTCAACAGGCCCGCGCATTGACCTAAATCAAAGATTGATGGGATAGCGCTTGAAGCGGACTGCTGCCCTTCGGGCACCAAAGCCGACAGTCCGAAGCTCGGGACAGTCCTAAATGAGCCTCTCGAAATGTGCAGCTTTGCTTAGAACCCTCCGCGGCGCTAAGGAAGCCCACACTCTGGTGAACAGACTTCTGCCAGAAGCTTCATTGGTGGGCTGGTTGTGCCGAAGCGGCGCCGAGCCCGAACCGCATGACTATAGGCGCTGCCAGCGGCAGTGAAGTTCAAGTTACAAGTGCCGCTTCGCGAACGCCCGGCCCGAACCACTCTTCGGGCGGCGACCGCCGGCCAGACAAACCTGGCCCCATCCGAGCGGGTCACGCGTGAGGCAACAAAAGCGTGAAGACGGCTTCCGTACGTGCACCATCGGCTAAACTGCCGTGGACCAGCATCCATCGTCTGCTGGACTGGCGTGTCGAATGCAATCATCACGGGTTGGTCTTTCCGGCAGCCTGAACTACCGCTTCGGTCAGTTCCTTGGGGGTCCATTGATTTCCGTCGAACTGCCGGTGGATCCGGCCGACTGGATCGAGCACGACGGTTCTCAGGTTATGCGAAATGCTTCCTCCCGATTCGCGGCGGACCATCAGGTCGAGCCGAGGCGCCAGCTGCTCGAGCGCCCCGCGCGAGGCGGTCGCGAAAAGCCAACGGTCAGGTGTGTTCTTGCGATAGAGCTTGGCGTAATTCGAAAGCACGGCAGGCGTGTCAAACTCCGGATCGAACGAGATGGAAAGAAACTGCCAGTTCGCGGGCGCGTTGGTGTTGCCGAGGAGCAACTCACGGGCTTCAGCGAAATGGCTGCCCATGCGCGGGCAATAGTCCGGCAGGGGACAGCGCGTAAATATGAACGTGAAGGCCACGGCCTTGCCGCGATAGTCCGAGAATCGGATGCTCTTGCCATTCTCGGCGAGCAGGTCGGAGTCTGGGAGCAGGTCGCCCGGTTTGAGTTCGGCAACAAGCGACGGACTGATTCTTCGTTGTGCCGGAGGCGGACTGTTAGTGGCGGAAGCGACCTTGCGGATAGTGTCAATCCAGTGCGTTTGCTTGGTCGCGCTGAGTCGAAACGTAACCGAGTCACCGACGGCAATGCCGCTCAACTCATTTGTGTTCTTCACATTGAACTCCATGGTCATCGCCGGCATATACCCCTGAATTGCCTCATGACGAATGACGGCAGTATGGCGGTCGCCAGCAATCTCGCGGACTATCCCACGCGTCGTGTGGACCTGGTCGGTCGCTTGCGTCGGCTCCGCGCTAGGCGCCAGGGTGAGCGCTGAAACACTGCTGGAGAGAACGATGAAGCGGATTGCTATACAGTTCATTTGACGCGGATCCTGGAACGAAGGTTTTCGATTCCTGAGACGACGGTTTTTGCGGCGTCGCGTTTGAGACCATCGAACGAGGCATGGACATTGCCGAGCGGGTCCACCAGCATGATGCGGTCGGTGGCGGCGAAGCCCCCGGGAATGAGATGTTCCAGCTCGGGAGACTTAGGGATGAAGCTGGTTTCGATGAGGCCATAAAGCTGACGCTTGTCCCCGGTTAGAAACAACCACCGGTTGGAGTCCGCATGGTAACCGTTCGCAAACGCCGTCAGCACTGCAGGCGTGTCGCTGCGAGGATCGACCGTCAATGAAATCAGTTGAACGTCCTTCGCACCGTCGGTGAGTCTTTGAATTTCCTCCATCGAGTTGTTCACCGCGCGGCAGCTCAGAGAACAACCGGTAAAGACGAAGTCGACGACGAGGATCTTTCCGGCTAGATCCGCCTCAGTCACCTTGCGCCCGCTGCGCTCCGTGAGCTGGAACGGAATTAATCGACGCGGCCGATCCAGCTCAATCGGACTGAGTGAAGTCTTAGCTCGCCGGCCAGTCCAAAAGGCAACTGCTCCGGTCCCACCAGCGAGGGCGAGACCAAAGCAAATCGTGCCCAGCCACTCCCGCCGGGTCAGGTGTGCCTCATCCGGCGACGGCAAAGGGCTGGGTTCAGTGGGACTTCGGCTTTCGGGTTGTGATGAGCCTGGCTTCATACCCAGCGTCAAGAATCACTTTGCCCAGGGCCTCCGCGGAGACCCGGTTCGTGTTGTAGGCGACGATCGCGAGTTTGTTGCTGAAGGTCACTTCTGCCGAGAAAACTCCCCGGACGCGTTGCAGTTCCGAAGCAATGCCGCGTGCACAGCCGTCGCAACTCATTCCCTTGATCTGGAATTGATTGGTCGCGTTCGGCGCACCTGCGGAGGCCTCCTCGGCCTGTGGGCGTGGGCATATGCTGGCTAGTGCGAGCAGCAAGCTGAACATCGTTCTCATATAGCGTTCTGGTCTTGTTGGATGAATGGGCAACATCCCAGCAATCCTGGGGCATTTCGCCGCAGGGTTGCAGTGTGCCGATGGTCAATCCGGCTTGTGAGCCGTGTGGCACGCTTTGCAGTTCAGGGCTTCCTTGTATTTGGCAATCCCATCTGCTTCACCCTTTTCAAGGGATTCCGAGGCGGCCAGCAGCTTCCCGGTCTTCTCGGTCCAACTGGCCTGATCACCCTTGGGGGGTGTCGCCTTGGTCAAGGTCTTGTAGGCGGCAACGAGCTTCTTGAGTTCATCAGAGCTGGCTTTCCCTTCCAAAGCCTTCTTGCAGATCGGATCCACACCTTTGGGGGCTTTGTGAAAGGTGTTCATCACATGTTTAATAGGCTCCTCTTTCTCCTCGGCAGCGGAGGCCCGCCAAGCGACGGTGTCAACGGTCAGGATGATCGCGATCGTCGCGATCGTTTTTAACGAGAACGGTTTGCTCATGGGTGTAGGCGTTACGGGTTGTTGTGTGACCCGGCAAATACGTCCGCCCGCGCAACACAGTTGCGCAGGGATTGCCGGGAAATTGTGGAACAGACTTATCCATCGGGGCACGTTTCACTAGCTCGCGCCAGGTTCCGCCCCGTTTGGAGCGGCCCGACGCTTTTTTCTCGACCAGATGGTCCGACCGGTCGAGTAAAGGATGGCTGGAACAAACCCGGCCAGGAAGACAGCCGCGCGCCCTGGCCAGCCAAAGGCCTTCCCGCTATGCAGCGGCCACTGCCAAGCCAGAAAGGTCTCGCCGTCAGTTTGATGAGTATCCGAGGCGTCCACTCGCAGAACCGCACCGGTGAATTGATCAACCCAAACCGTTCGCTCGGACCAGCGTAAGACTCGGCTACCGGGCACTCCAACGAAGCTGAGGGAGACGGCACCGAAAGGAGCATCGGGAAGGCTGATCCAGTTGAGGGGGCTTCGGGGAATTGGCGGCGAAGCGTGTCGATATAGTTCGTCAACGGAAGAGGATCTTTTCCAGCGAGAATCGCTGACCCGGGCAAATCCTCGTCGCCAGCCCGAGTTCCGGGTGAAAGCAGCTTCACGACCGAGACAAACTCGCCGTTCAGGTTCATCCAGATACCGGAGAGCAGAACGGCGCCCAGAACAATGGCCGCGCCCAAGCCGATCTGGCGCAGGTTGCTTAGGCACGCGGTCGCCCGGGCTTTTTGCTTCGCCCGACTCAGCGCCGGTAAAAGCAATCCAGCAAGAATGGCGATGATCGCAACGATCACCAGCAACTCAATTAGCGTGAATCCGCGGAGACCCGTTCTCACAGTCTAACAAGATCGGAGGCAGCCCAGTTGCTCCGATCAGGATACGGCTGATCTGCTAAAGACGACGTTCTTTAGCCAACAACGCACTCAGGCCAGGAAAGCCTGAGCCGGTACGAGAATGGATTACGCGGTGCGAGGAGGCGGGACCGGTGGTGATTCGGTCCTTCCGAAGGTTGAGGTGTCCAGAACAGGAAACAACGAATAAGCGGTAGGCGGATTCAATCGGCAAGTCTCAACCACCAGCATCAAGTCCAGCTTGGCCTCGACTTTGAGAGACTGGTCTTTTTTCTCACCCTGTTTGGCGTGCTTGACGAACTTGCACAACGAGCACGGATGCTTCCCATCGAAGGTCTTCGTCAGGGCTTCCTGGACGGTGTCAGTCTGAGCGAATGTCACCAACATGTTCACCCAGGCAACGGTACGCAAGACGGGCCAATGCAATCCCAAGACGAGGCAGAGCATGACGACTACCGGGAAACTGGTCGATCGGTGGCCCACCGGGACAATTGTCCACCGGGAAGCAGCTTTAGTCAACACTGGGAGCCCGCGACTGGCTCGAATTGTGAACTGATTCCTCGTTAACTCACCAATCCCTAATGCGTCTGGACTCTGAAAAAGTGCCGGGTCTTCGTCACGTCTGCGGGAATCGTGATGGTTTGAGGTGAGGTCGTTATGGCGGAACTCATCACCAATGACCATTGTTTGAGATCTTCGGAGCCCTGCACTTCAACGGTCATATTGGCGGCTCCGATGACATCAAAGGCGAATCCGCCGACAGCGGCAGCTTTGGCATCACTGAGTTGAATGCTTGCCGGTGGCGCATTGGTTGCAAGCGGCAGCACGTTGAAGGTGAAGGTCGTGTCCGGGCTGGAGATGTTAGTTGATCCGGCGAGCAGTCCGGACAGTTGAAACGTCACTCTGTAAACACCGTTGGTCGTGAAGCCCCAATTGAAGTGCTCATGACTGCCGATGATTTGCATGTGAGCGTCCGCGTCGGTGATTCCATCGGCGGTGTCCATCTGCACGTCGAATCCGCCGCCACCGGATTGCCAGAGGAAGAAAGACCCCGGACCGTCCACCGATTTCAATTGAAACACCAAGTTGCCATTGAACACCCCGGAAAGGATGCCTGGCCTGCCCGCCGCCGAGGGCGGTTCGGCCGAGAGACCCAGATAGAGCAAGGCCGGGTTTTGGCTTGCGGGAAGGATCCACAAAGGAGCGCCTTCGGGCCCGAAGGGAGTGCCCGATGGTAAAGGCGTCTTTGCGGCTTCCGCAACCACCAGCGCCACTTCATCGCTTTGATAAGCGACGGTGTGGTTCACATCGAAGGCGACCATGGTGAGTTTGTTTGTCGCCGTTGCATCGAACACGCCCTGAATATCGGTGTGTTCCACCGTGAGCGGCACGATGGGCTTTAGCTCCGAGAAAGTGTAAGTAACCGGTCCGCTGGACACGACCTCGTTGCCGTCCACCAGAGTTCCGGTGACTTCAACGGTGACCTGATACTCACCCGGTTGACTGAACGCCCAATTAAGGTGCGCATCTCCACCGGATTGAACCACAGCCACATCGTTGGTCGAAATGCTGTCCCGTGAATTGAACAGGACCACCGGGCCAAGGGTGATCGGATCGACCGAGTAGGAAAAGAAGTCACCGGGAGCGGGGGCGCCATCAAGCCCGGTGACGCTTTTAAGCGCCACTTTAACCTGATTGCCGACAAAGACGCCGTCAGGTATCCCGTCACCGCCGTAACCCAGATAGAGAATCTCTTCGTTCTGCGCCTGCGGCAGTATCCAGATCGGATCGCCTGCCGTACCCTGGAAGGCATATTTTGGGTCAGAAGGAATAGTCGTTTTTGCCTCTCCTTTGACTCGGAGAATAACATCATCGGCGTCATAGGTCTCTTCCAAGGCATCTGAACCAACGTGGACGTCCCAAGCGTTCTCGTCTGGAGAGTAGTCGATGGCCAGATCCGTGTGACCGGTGTCGAGCATCTTCGGCCCGTCGCCGACGCTGAATCTAAACGTCACGGGCCCGCTGGACGTGACTGCATTTCCCACAGCGAGGGTTCCTGAGGCTTCGAGCACCACCGTGTATTCTCCTGGTTGAGTAAATGCCCAGTTGAGGTGCGTGTCGCCGCCCCCTTGCACGGTGGCGACATCGTTGGTGGAGATTCCATCAGCGCTGTTGAAGCTCACGACGGGGTTGAGGAAACTGTCCAGGGTGTAGGCGAAAAAGTTCCCAGGCCCGGTCACGCTCTTCAGAGTCACCCTTACCTGGTTTCGGACAAAGACGCCGTCGGGAATGCCGTCGCCACCGTAGCCAAGATAAAGCACCTCTTCGTTCTGCACCTGTGGGAGAATCCATACCGGTGATCCGGCCGGGCCCAGAAATGACGCATTGGGCGGGACATTAGTCAGCGCGGCGGCTTTGGCTTTCAACACGACTTCATCGGGCGCGAATTCAACGCCCAGGGTGTCCGAGCCAACGTGAAAGTCCCAGGCGCCCGCGCCGGCATCGTAGTCAATCGCGAGGTCGGTGTGACCGTGAGCGAGGAAGCGAACTTCGGCTCGCGTGCCGTGTGAACTGGCCACAAGAACCGCCAGAAGGATGGAGAGTTTGCAGGTTAGATGTTTCATTTAAGATCTTCGGCTGGTTTTCGGACAGAAGGGTTTAATCAGGCGGCCGGGCGATGTCCTCGCCGCTATCGTATCTTTTCTTCAGAGTCGCGGCCTTGACCACCGCGACGTGTCCATCTGCGTATAAGTAATTCTCGGCTCCGCTGGTGTGGTCTGGAGTAGCTTTGCCCGTTCGATGCTCATCAGGAGCGATGTCCGTCAGCAGGACAGGCCAGCCATTGTGCCAGTTCCGGGCATGGTCGTGGTCGGTGAAAATACTTGGGCTCACAGTCTCGGCGACGGTGAACTCCAGAAATGTGTCGGCGGGTCGTTTCAACCGATTGATGTTCCGGAACGTTTCGAGGATTCCGCCAAAGGGATCGACCCGATCAACGGAGGTATACTCGTTGAGTTGATAGCTCGAGGCGTGATTTGTCATGCGCGCTTGCCCATGTGGATCGGCGGGACAGATTCGAATGGCGTCCACCTTGCCGACATAAGGAGCCAGAGTGTATATCCATGAGTTGTTGGTCGGATTCTGATGGGTCGTCTCGGGCAGCCAGCCATCGTGATCGTCCGCGTACATGATCATGGCCAGGCCAATTTGATGGAGATTGGAGCTGCACCTGGCTTGCTGCGCTTTGACCTTTGCCTTCGCCAGGGCCGGCAACAGCAAGCCGGCGAGAATCGCGATGATGGCGATGACGACCAACAGTTCAATCAAGGTGAAAGCAACTTCCCTATCTCGGCCTGAGGGCTGGCGGAATTGTTGTGGATAGCTCATGTCCATACCACGGCAGGTTCACGACTCTCAGTTGCTGTAGCGGCCGTGCAACCGCAGGCCAGTCAGCAGCTTCGTCGGTTTAGCGGAGGTCTGCGAGCGCTGCCGGCAACCCGGGCAGGTGCCATACACCTCGAGCTCATGCGTCAGGTTGACATATCCGTGTCGGTCGGCCATTTGACGTTCCAGCAAATACAGTTCGTCCCCATGGGGAATTCGCGTAATGGCGCCGCAGCACCGGCAGATCAAGAAGCTGAAGCACTCTCCTGGCACATTGAGGAGAAAATGGGTTTGTCGCCCTTGGAACTGGAACTGGCGGGCAATCTCCAGTTCTACCAGCAGCACGAGAGTGCGGTAAACTGTCGCATCGTCAAACTGACGCGCCAATTCCTCGCTACCGCTGATTTCGGTCAGCGTGGCCGGACTTGGGTTACGGGCGAGGAAGCCGAGGATCTTTTCGCGCACGGGCGTGAGGCGGGCCTGGGAACGCCGCAGTTCAGCGAGGGCCCACTCGCGCTTTTCTGAAGTTTCCATAGCTGACACGAGGTCGAATTGCCTCGCACTGGAGTGAGAATTGGTTCGCTTAAATCATCGCCGACACAGACCAGTGCGCGCGACATTCGACGCGAACGCATTTGGTCTCAGCGCCGCCCGTTAGGGCCCGCGATTTGGTGCTTTCTGCACGCAGCCCGGAACGGGCAGACCGAGTCTAATTGGGAATCACTCCTCAGTTGGGTGCCGGCATGTCGCGTCCGCGAGATCCGTCGTTCACAGAGGAGCAACAGGGGAGTTAAGAACGGGAGGACGGCGGAGCGCGGCCCGGCGGGAGTTGATAGTCAACCTGGGTCGGTGCGAAGACCGCCAAGAAAGACTCAGCCATGAGAGGCTGATCAGGAATGCGGGGGCCGAAATCACCTGGTTCGATATCGACCTGCCCATCTGAAAGCAGCTTGATAGCGCATTGATGGTTGGGTTGATTCGAGTCCTTGTGGAATAGGTGATGCAATTCCGGGGAGGCCGCGAAGAGTTGCAGGACGAGGTAAAGGAATGCGGCCAAGCCGCCGCCCAACGCTCGGTGCGTCAGACGCTGGCTAAACTTCAGCATCCCAGTCGGTCTCACTCCATCAAATTCATCACACCTTCCCCGGCTCCACAAGAAGAGAACCTGCAACTGATTTGCAGCACCAGAAGATGCCTGAGCACTGTTCCAAAGACGATGAACTCGGGGATACTAAGACGGCAGGCTTGCCGAATAGAGCACTGTGATCGGCTGCCATGACAAGAAGCAGGCGGCAATCTCAAGGAACGTTTCTCAGCGGTTTGCGAACCACGATCCCGGCCAACGCTTCGGGCGTGGCTCGCTCAGAGACGAGAATCCGCCCGGTCACGGATTGAGTGGCCTATTGTTAATCATGCTTATTGCCATGGTAGCTGCCCTGCGAAGCTGCGGATCTGTGGAGTTTTCTGTCTTTTCCAAAGCGTTTACGGCCTGGATGGCATCGGATCGAAATTGCCCCAAAGCCATGGCACAGCTCATTTGGACGGTTAGGTTTGTGTCCTGTAGCGCGTGAATCAAAGCCGGGACCGAGAGGTCGGGATCCAACTTGAGCGCGCCGAGGAGAGTCGCCGCGCGAGAACGAGTATTCACGAGGTAAAGTGAATTGGTGCTATCATAGGTCAGGTTGGCCAAGGCGATGGCGAGAGCCGGGCGCGCCTCTTCGCCTGTGATTCTGCCGGCAAACAGGGCATTCGCCAGAGCCGCGACCGTATTGTCCCGAACCCAGAAATGCTCGTTCGTCAGCGCCCGGAACATCACCGGCAGGGCATCGCGCCCGATCCCGCCCAACGCTTCGGGAGCATAGCCTGGCATCTGGTCCAAGAGCCTTTCCAGTTCAGGGATCGCCGACTTCCCCTGAGCGCCGAGTGCGACAAATGCCCAGACTGCCTGACGGGCTCTTTCATCGGAACTTCGCATGTCCGGCCTCAGGTAACGCACCCGGCTATCTGGAGATGGCGGGCGCATTGATAAATCCATGAGCAGGAACGGCAGAGTTCTCCTGCCCATATGTTGGATGGCTGTGGTTGCTCTGGCACGCAGGTCCTCCGGCTTGCCGAAGTCGACATCTGCCAACCATTCTAACAGCAGTCGGCCCTGGTAACTCGGTTCACGTGCGCTCAGAAGGGCATTCGTAACCACCCACGTGCCGCTCCCGGCTACGAGGAGTATAGTGACTGCGATCCCGGCCGTTTTCGCTTTCGTCCATGCGATCATTTTCAATGCTCCTTTAATAAGAATTAAGGACTGCCCATAGGCCGATGTTCCCTGCGCGAGCGCGATACCTGTCACCGCGCCTGCGAATCCCACCGGTGCAGCCGCAACAGATTGCGCGGAAAGGGCGGCTATGAGCCCTGCTGCTGTTGTAGCAACGCCGCGCTGGAGCAATCGCCTTCTCAGTTTTTCCAGAGCGCGAGATACCCGCTTGCCAGCCGAATTCTCGGTTGTCCCCAGCCATTGTCCCACGTCCGCGAGGCTTTTATTGTCAAAGAACCGAAGGAGAATCGCCTGCCGATCTTTTTCCCCGAGCTTCGTCAGTGCCTCATCGAGGAGCGGCGCGATCTCTTCCCATGCGGCCTCCGATGAATCATGATGAAATTCTAATTCCATATGGGCTTTCCGCTCGCACGAACGGCGTTTGGCCTCGGCTCGGAGGTAGGCAAGGGCTACAAAACGGGTCGTGCGGAAAAGCCATCCAGAAAGAATCGTCCCGTCCGGGAGTTGGCCGGCTTTGCGAGCAAGAACAATAAAGACGGTCTGTGTAACCTCTTTGGCGTCTGGAGCGCTCCAGCGCTGGCGCAAGAGCGGCTGGGAATAAACGAAGTTGACCCGCTGCGAAACCACCGCGGCAAAGGCTTCCTCCGACTTGCGCTCGGCGTAATCTCGGAGAAGGCCCATCTCTTCCTCTGGTTGCATCCATTCATAAATGCCTCGATCAGCGAAAATCGGACATACTTTTTGCGCCCCGGTGCATTCGGAAGTTGGCCCTGATCACCGAAGTCAACCGCCGCGAATAGTCCGAAGCCGGCGCATGCCCCGTATCGACGCCTGAGCAGGAAGAGAGCGGCGGCCTTTGCATGATTGGAAAAAGCAATGGCGGTTTCGATTCTCCACGGCTTGAACTTCGAGGTGTGGGGAACCTCGTCGGCGTTATGCTTGGCTCTAAATCCGACTAGCGGATTCAGAGAAGATGACGCTGAGCAAGGGCGTGGCCTGAGCCGGTTTTCAAATACCGTTCGAACTGGTGAGCGCGTTCCAGCGTCTCGAATGCAGCGTAGAATTTGACTTTCCAAGGCCTGAACTTAGCCGTGTGCGGGCAATGACCGGCGTTGTGGTCAGAGAGGCGCTGCCTTAGGTCGGAGGAATGGCCATGGTAAAGACGGGCGGAAAAACTGACGCGTTCAAGAATGTAAGCGTAAAACATGTCCCATCCTTTTCAGCCATGGCCTGCCATCCATCTCGTCCGCCAAGTCATCCCAAGCCAAGGCGTCTGTCCTCCGTAGCTCCCCTCAAGCGAGCGAAGGAGGAAGCTCGGAACCCGAACGTAGCTGGAAGTCCTCCTTCGCGCAGACGCTTCGGAGGACACCATCCTTCGCTCGGAACCAGTGACCCCCACCATGCCATTGTGGTGTCCTCTCCCGCGCCAATTGGCACTTCCAGCCCGAAAATGGGCCTTGGTGCCCGTTGGTGCCCCACAACAAATCTGTTGCGGGATTCACCCGCCGGTACGTGGGCCTTACTCCGAGATTCAGGGACGGAAGTGGGCAGAGACCTTTCGATGGAATCGCTCGAAGGACGGAACAACGCTGGCTTCTTTGAACGAAAAACGCTCGGTGAAAGTTGGCTGATCGTTCGGCTCATTTATCCAGTCGACATTCCGTGCGCTGAGCCAGGCTTTGGCATCGCGAGCGATTCCGGCACAGGGGAGGCTCAAGGTCCATCGGCAGCCCATAGACGCGCCCCGCAACGAACGTGCCGCGGCCAAGAACCACGTTCGTATACTCGATACGCTAAGGCAATCACCGGTATCCGACCGGATGGCCTCGGCCTTCGCCGTAATGGACAGGCCAACCGGCCTGGGCAATCATCCTCACAATCCAGCAAAATCAATGCGGAACCATTTTCGTGCGGTTTGGCCTTGCGCGCTGCAAGCTCGAGATACCGCCTGGCGTATACTTGTCATTCATGAAACTGCCGGCTTTTTACCCGCAGGTTGACCAGACATGCACCTGGCGCGCTCTCTTCGAGAATCCGTCGGAGGAGCAACGGGACGGCCTGGACTTCACCGTGCCCTTCGACAATAGGGGCGATGAAGAAATGGCTCATCACCCGTTCAATTCAAGGGTTGAGTTGGCGTTCGTCGTCAGCCGCAGCCAAATCCCGGATCGGGCGCAAGTTGATTCTGTCGGAGGAGCTCGCCTGGGGTGAAAAGCCTGTCTTTCAGAACGGATCTGCCAGCTTCGTCGATGGTACCGATTCGAGTCACTCCGCCCTCATTGTCTACAGCCAGAATGGCGTCCGTCGGAATCGATGAATCGTCCAGTAGATCCGGGCTGTGACTGGTCACCATCACCTGGGTAACCGCTGACGCTTCGCGCAAGCCCGCGAGCAAGATCCCGGAAGCCGCAGGATGAAGCGCCATTTCAGGCTCCTCAAGGCCGATCAATCAGGGCGGAGTTGGCACCTCGACCTTCTGCTTGGAACAATGCGAGGAGGATACCGAATGCGCGCAGCGTACCATCTGACATACTCGCGGCAAGGAAGCGCCATGGATGCTTTTGCCCCTTGACGGCTTGGCGAAACTCGACGGTCTCTTGAGAGCCGAGGATGCGCGTTTCGGCATCCGAAACTCCGCGGACAATTCGTGCCAGGTAATTGTTGACGCGCGACTTTGCGTCTGGAGACAGGTTGTTAAGCCTTACGCTCGCTGCATTACTGCCGTCCCGGCGAAGGATCTCGCCCGGGTCAGGCTTCTGCATCGCCCCGACTTCCTTCGGGTTCAGGTTGTAAACCTCCATGCCAGAAAGTGCGTCATAGAGAGGTCGAAACGCTGGCAATCCAGAGGCAGCAACCAAGTAGAGACGGTCCGCGAATGCGGCGGGTTGCGAGGTTAAGTGAAGACTTTACGACCTGACCGCGTTCGACACGGTAGAAGTGCTCTTCCGTCCCGCTCGTCAGAAGACATTCTTCGGTTTGGACTTCGAAACCCGCTGATTCCTTAGCCCCAACCTGAAAGCTGTAGTATCCAGTAGCCCCGGCGGAACCGTCAAATCCAAGCGAACTGGCAAAGTGATTGGGATGCCCCCTGACCGCCGGCGGACCTCTTTGATGATCGTTCCGCGGTCTCGCAATGCGTGATCAGAGAAGTGCGCAAGGACTCGGCGACAATTATAGCTGTCCGACAATTGCTTTTGCCGCTGCCGTTTGGGCCGACCAGAAGGTGAGGGGCCCTAATTTGTCCGGGCCACCCGCAGGCGGCGATGCTTTTATGGTGCGCAGTGTGAGCTGCGGTGCTGAAATAGGGTTGCTCATTTTCGTCATAACCGCTCGCGCGACCGGTTATTTCACTTCCGGTCCCTGATGACCTCAAGCCAGGCCTCGCTAAATCGGCGGCTTATGGTGATCGAGGAATGCGGGGAAGCCAAGGATAGAACGACTACGCTTCTCTCTCAATCAGGAGAGGAACCTTTCCATGAGGTTCGCCTCTGATGCAGGCGGTGGTGCCGCGGCTCGCGTGCCTCCTCGAGAAACTGGCTTGCCAAGCCGTAGCCGCGGGCAAATCTGGGCCGAGCGCCCGCTTTCGTCCCGCGGACAGGACTACCTTCGTCTTCGCCTCCGCGGTGCTGCGGCGAAGGATGGTGGGAGCCGAGGGGATTCGAACCCTGACCCCACAATGCCATTGTGAGGTGTCTCTCATTGGCACTTCCAGCCCAAAAACCGACCTTGGTGCCCGTTGGTGCCCCACAACGAATTCGTTCTTATTTTTGAGAATCGCAGCAGAAATGAATCACACTGGTCGACCACGCGAGATTTTCTATCGCTCAAGGGTCAAACGCACTTCACGAAATGCCTCGCTTAGCTGAAGCGCCGCACTCCGCCGGTCCCCCATATCGACCAGAATGTCGAGGAACCTGCCGAGCAGACCTCCCCTCACGGTCGAGCGACCCATGCCGCCGAATCCTGCAGGCCATGTAGCGTCCTACGCTGACTTTTGCTTCGGACGCGATCAAAATCTTGAAGAAGTGCTGCCCGGCGTTCAATTCCCGCCCTCTCTGCTCTGGGCGGAGTTTCCATTTCTCTTGCAGTTCAACGACAGGACCAGGACGGAAAGCGCCTCCCAGCCGTTGAATGTAACTGGCCAAGGATCCGTGTCGGGAAGACTCTACAGGGTGGCAAACAGGAAATCCTGATCGCCTTTGAACAACGGCAAGACGTTGAGTATCGGTACCCAGTTGCTTCAGAGAGAATGACAAAATGAAACTGCAGCCGCAGTCCGGCCGACCGAGTCCCCAACGCGGGCTGATCAGCCATTATCATTTCTGAAAACCCTCTCAAACCAGAAAGCTCGGGAGTCGCGAAACCATCGGCGATTCTTCACGTTGCAGAACTGCCCGAGCTGACGCATCGCGATGGAATACCTATAAAATAAAGCGATCAAGTCACGGAGGGAGTTCTCCGACGGCCGGGACACTACCGACAAAATGATCTCGTCGCCTCTGCCGGTGATCTTCAGGACAGCCTTGATACTCCTGGCAAAACCCAAAAAGGCTGCTTCATCTCCACTGGAGAGGAACCGAACACTCTTGCACCTTAGCTCTGGCATACGTTCAGGCGGGTGGACATCCCAAGCGGCTGGCTTCGGAACGGTGAACCGCAGTGACACCGTGTGCCTTGAGCCGATGACCACACCGGCGAATCTGGAGTGAGATCACTCACCGCGTGTCGGTTGCGTGGCGGGTTCGCCGTGCGTGGCCGGAAAAACCTCCTCCGCCACGGTGAAGGTCTCACACTCGACATAAAACGTGCTTCCCGTAACAAAAGCGATTTCATGAATTACTTGGTCCGTATCGCCGGCTCTTACCTCATGAGTGAGAACGTCACCGTGGACGGTTTCAACGGTCCTCCCGCGGTCGCTTTGCCCGAGTAACTGATACCGGGTAACGTGGTCGTAGTAGAGCCGAATTCTCCTATCGTGGTATTGTCCCAGCAGAACCACCTCAATGCTCACCGCGGACGCGGCGTCCTTAGTAGCGCGCCTCTCCGAAACACACACACGCTCAAGCCAGGCATCGTGGAGGCTCTTTGGATGATTGAGTGCAAATCGCTCCTCATCGGCGGCGAATTGGGCAACATGAGGAGGTAACCGGTGGCGGTAGCCTGCGAGGGCCTCGAGGTACCTGCCGAAGTGGATTGAGCACACGCGGGAAAATCGAGTTAAGGGCAATGCCGTTTTTGCATAGATGGTGATAGAGAGGGGCGAGTCTTTCGGCCTGAACATCCCCGGCCGGTAGATGGACCCCTCGCAGAGGCGCCTGCGAGGGTTTTCTCTCCGATTTGGAATGGCAGAAAACTAGAATCGGAGAAAGCTGGTGCCAAACCAGCTGGCAGAAGACACAAACTACGTCCATTTCTTGAGCAAATCGATCTCGATTTGGCGGAGATCGAGCAGCCAACGGCTGCGCTACTGCTCGGAGCAGTCTGCACCGGGCCAACTACAGGCGCAAGCCTCGTGGTGCCGTCCTGGCAGGAAGAGCCAAAGGCGGTGCTACGGCTTCTGTTGCGACCAGGAAGGCTGCCGACGGCGGCATACCCGCCATCGGTGCGCTTTATGGGCCGGCGGGTTTACGCCGGCTTTGTCGTTGTGCTGGTCTCGGCCATGACCCATGGCCTAACGCCCAAACGAGTGGCGGAACTGCGGAAGACGCTTGGGATCGACCGCCGCACCCTGGAGCGCTGGCGCCAGTGGTGTTTGTGAGGATATTCGGTCGGTCTCGCCCGAAACCGAGGTTCGGAAAACGCTGGTGGACTTTCGGGACCCTTGGGATTTCGAGGAGGTGTACGCCGCCCTGCACCAGTTCGCGCGCGCATACAAGTTCGATCCGGAGATCCACGGATGGGCGGTCGATTCCGTCCAATCATCGCTGCCCCAAGCGATCAACGAACCGTCACTGCGCAGGCCGAGGCTGTGCGTATAGCCAGCTGCGATTGCGACCAAATCTCCCAACCCGAGCGGCCAGGTCCGAGCACCTCGCGGGTTCTCGCCCCAGCCGACGATCGAGTCCACCTCCAAGACCGCCTCATTGCTGGGCGTGACTCCGCTCTCATTTGAAACCACCGCTTGATACTGGCCCGCAGCTTCGTAGGAAACGCTGGGCAGGACGAGAACGGAGTCGCTCTCGCCCAAGAGCTCGACTCCATTGTGATGCCATTGGATCTGGAGGGGTAGCGTCCCGGTCACGTCGACGCTGAACGTCACCTTGTCTCCCAGCGACACGGCTTGAGATGAAGGGAAGACCGTCGCCTTCGGCGCCGCCGGAGTAACAGTCACCTTTGCGGATCGGCTTGTACTCGCACCCAGAGCGTTCTGTGCGGTTACCTCGTAGTCTCCGGAATCAATGGCTTGGACGCCGGCCAGGAGCAGGCGCGGCCCGCTTTGTCCGGCCAGAGCGACCCCGTTTCGCCGCCACTGATACGCAATGGGGGGCAGTCCAAAAGCCGAGCCAGCCAGAAGGACTGAATCGCCGGCTGGAGCCACTCGATCACTAGGCTCGCTCAGAAAGCTGGGTTGGCCTGCTCCGCGGATTCCGAGGGCGTGGTGTTCGCCCGCCTCGATTTTCCAGGCCGGCGCGAGCCCCGGCGGCACGTCCAGTTCGCCGTCGTTATTGCGGCCCCAGGCCGCCACGGTTCCGTCAGCGCGCACGGCGTAGCCGGCCACTAGACCGGCCGCAATGGAGATGGCATCGGTCAGCGAGTCCCGGGCGGAATGGTCGCCCCCCCAGTCCTCTCCCCAGCTCACCACCGTGCGATCGTTGCGCAAACCCAGGTAGGAGTTCAGTCCGGCCGAGATTTGGACGATGTTGGTCGCCGTGGCTGGAAGCGCCGCAGCACCGTCGCCCCAGGCCAGGACGGCGCCGGCGCTGGTCAAGGCAACGCTGCCGTTGAGACTGGCCGCGATCGCCACGATGTTGGTCGCCGCCCTCGGGACGTCACATTGGCCGGCGCGATTCTCGCCCCAAGCCACGACCTTCCCATCCTCTCGAAGGGCCAGGCCGTGACCGGCGCCACATGCGATCGCAACAATATTCGTAGCTTCTGGGGGAGGAGGAGGGGCGGTGAACCCCCACGTCAGAACCGAACCGTCGCCTCGTAAGGCCATGGCGCTGTAGCCCGAAATAGCGATCGCAACCACATTGCTGGCGGCCGTGGGGACGTCGCGTTGGCCCATTAGAGTGTCACCCCACCTCACGATCATCCCGTCTGCGCGGAGGGCCATGCTCGTATATCCGCCGCAGGCGACATCCACTACGTTGGTCAGACCGGGTGGAACTGTGGATTCGCCAAAGCTGTTGTAGCCCCAGGCGAACACTTCCCCTCCAGCCGCCTTAATCGATGGAGCACAATCCAGGAGGTGGGCTAATACTACTAGAACAACAAAAAGGCGCGAACTGCGCGTTGAATGAGTTTGCACAAGCGGTGTGTTCTTGGTCGGTGCGGATTCAACGCTTTACTCTCGAGCCGAACGTCGCACGCCAAGGCGACCACACACCGGCCGCCGACGTCAATACAAAACAGCCGTTCGCAGAATGGCTTTCATCAGAACTGAACAGGTTCCCTGTTCTTCAACCACTCACTTGGAATGGCGTCAGGCTTTCTAGACAGCGCGAGGATTCCTCCCACGATCGCGGCGTTCGTGTCGCAATCACCCCCGACACTGATGGTCTTGCCCAAAGCGGTCGCAAACGCGTCCAGATGGTGGGCTGCCATGTGACCGTTAAGATCGAGTAGCCCTCATCCATCTGTTTGCATAGGCCATTTTTGCCGAATCTGTGGTCGGTCGCATCCCAACGAGCAATTCAGCGGGCATGGCCATCGCATCCATGTCTGCAAAAACTGCCAGCGACTGCCGCGGACGGGACGACAGCGGATTCAAACCCTGACCCCCAGTTATCCTTGGTTGAGAATCTTGTGCTCTACCTCGCGGTGCGGGAGGAGGAGTTGTCAGACGGAAGAGCCGGCCCCTCCGCATTGGATGGATCAACGGTAAAGGAGTCTGAAGCATGCGTTTGAACTTGTCCTCGTGGACCGGTTATGCCGTTTGCGGTCTCTAGGATAAAACCCGAATCGACCCGAAAAGGCTCTGACTTCGAACTTGCCGGGAAATACCCGACGACTAGACTGGTGGCGTGAGCCCGCCTTAGCAGCGGTCGCTCACGCGGTATGTTGTCGAAGGAATGGATGCTGTAGGAATTTCATTCAGATCAATGCTCTCGCAAGGGTCTGGGGGGCAGCGCAAGGAGCTATGATTCCCTATCTTTGGAGACCCGCGCTGCGGGATTCATGCAGCTTGCAACCTCCGAGGGCAAAACACACCGCTGGGAAAGCGACGATGAGGTTGAATACGCTTTGCGCTGTGGCAGCAGTCGGGGCAACGCTCTTGCTGCCGATAAGGGTTCTGGCCGATAACCGACCGTTCGGGACACTCGTCAGCTGGGGGGAGAGAGTGATTCCGTATGTCGAGCCAGGAACGCGCTTTATCGCCCTTGCGGCCGGTCCGACGCACAGCCTGGCACTGAAATCTGATGGCACGGTCATGGCCTGGGGAGTCAACCTGCTCGGGAGCAACCAGAGCACCGTTCCGGCAGGTTTAAGCAACGTTGTGGCTATTGCCGCTGGTGAGAATCACAATCTAGCGCTCAAATCGGACGGCACAGTGGTTGCCTGGGGATCAAACGGCTGGGGACAAACTGCCGTGCCCGAGAACCTGCAGAACGTGATCGCGATCGCGGCAGGAGGAAACCATAGTGTCGCTCTGAAATCCGACCGTAGAGTCGTTGCCTGGGGCATTAGATTATGGGATCGGACCTCGGTGCCATCAAGCCTCAGTAACGTCGTCGCGATCGCGGCGGGCGATTCTCAGACTTTGGCGCTGAAAGCCGATGGCACAGTGGTTTCCTGGGGGCGCGATGGACTTGCGGAGATTACCGTGCCGAGGGATCTGACCAACGTCGTTGCGATTGCGGTGGGAGATTCTCACGACCTAGCGGTGAAAGCCGATGGCACAGTGGTAGCCTGGGGCAACAATCAGTCCGGCCAGACCACGGTTCCGGGAAACCTGACCGACGTTGTGGCCGTTGCCTCCGGAAGAGTGCATAGTTTGGCGCTCAAATCCGACGGCACCGTCGTTGCCTGGGGCGACAATCCGTCTGGCCAGACCACGGTTCCGGCGAACCTCAGCCACGTCATCGCAATCGCCGCGCGTGAGGATTACAGTTTGGCGCTCAAGTCCGACGGCACGTTTGTCGCGTGGGGGTTGGGTTGGGTAGGCCAAACCACAGTTCCAGGCAGCTTAAATGATATCGTCGGAATTGGTGCCGCAGTTTCGTACAGTCTGGCGCTTAAATCGGACGGCACGATTATTACTCCGGCCTGGCAAATCAATGACTATGGTCAGCCCGCGGCAACCGAGCCATTCAGGGACATCGTCGCTATCTCGGCGGGAGATTCTCACAGCTTGGCGCTGAAATCCGACGGCACCATCGTCGAATGGGGAACCGACGACCCGGGACAAAGCCGGCCGGATGACTTGAGGGGCGTTATCGCAATTGCCGCCGGCGGTTCCCACTGCTTAGCCTTGAAGTCTGACCACTCCGTTGTCGCGTGGGGAGACACGACATCCGGTCAATGCTCGGTGCCGGAGAGCCTGAGCGGAGTCACGGCGATCGCCGCTGGATGGTTTCACAGTGTGGCACTCAAATCCGATGGCAGCGTCGTGGCGTGGGGAGCGGGCAGCCCGGGTAAATTCTCCTGGCCTCATCTTGGCCAGAGCACGGTGCCATCCGGCCTGACCGGCGTTATCGCCATCGCGGCTGGAGAAATGCACAGTCTGGCGCTGCAATCCAATGGGAGCGTTCTGGCGTGGGGAGCAAACGACGCCGGTCAATGCGCAGTGCCCACCAATCTGAGCGGAGTTGTCGCGATTGCGGCCGGATACCTGCATAGTTTGGCGCTAAAATCCGACGGCACGATTGTTGCCTGGGGAGCTCAGGGCCCGGGCGATACCGCTGGGCTGAACGTTGGCCAATGCACCGTGCCTGCCAATTTGAAGGGAGTCGTCGCCATTGCCGCAGGCAAAACTCACAGCTTGGCGATTGTTCGCACTGATTTGATCGTCGGACCGCGCGTTGAGATTAGTCATGTTGGCGATTTCGTCGCCTTGAGCTGGCCAGCCGCCGCCGGACAATATTTGCTTGAGAGCGCGCCCAGGCTCTCAGGGTCAGCCTGGCAACCCATCATCAAAATGCCGCCCGACGTAGAGGGGAGATATTCGTTGATCGACAGTTGTAGCGAACCGACTCGGTTCTTCCGGCTGCGGCGGCGGTGAGCGACCTTGGCTGGGGAACGAGGGGCCTGGGGCATTGGCGGTTGATGGTGATCGTGGCGCGGGCGGCAAAAGAGCCAGGGACCCTATGGGAAGAAATCGGTCACCGGGTCGAATTTTTTAGTTGGGAGTCGTGGTAGCGAACGGGCTGTTACGATTGAACCGTATGAACTCGCGCAACCCAATGCAGAACGCACTTCCCCCCCGCCGTAACGCGTTTCGCTTATCCCAAAGGGTCTTCTTCCATCGACATCCGGTTTTCCCGTAAGGGCGGGCAAACTAGCCGAGGAAATGAGCCACTATGCCGCTGAGCACCTGTTGCCAAAACTGCGGGCGCGGACGGAATCCGATCCATGCGCCAGCAAGTAATGTTCAGTCGACGCAAAATTCCTGGATGCGTGCGTTTACCTCATGGCGTGGCTTCAATATGAAGGAGAGTTCGGCGGAGCGGAGTTTCCGTTCGCCCTTTTATATCCTGTTCGAGGAAGTCGCTACAACCTGTGCATCCGCCGCCTCGTTGACTGGGTGAACGCGGAGAATTTCACCGTAACGTCGGTGGATCAGATGTTTTTCTTTTAAGCTCCAAGTTCGAAGTTCTGGTCGAAGATCGCAACGCACCAGACGTTCGAGGAATGCATCGAACCACTCGTGAAGGAGCCGAGCTTCTGATCACAAATGCCGCTTGGAAAAGGCCCGGCCAGAGCCGCTCTTGAGATAGCGCTCGAAGCGCTGGGCCCTCCCCAGCGTCTCGAAAGCGGCGTAGAACTTCACCTTCCAGGGAATGAACTTCGCCGTGTGAGGACAATGGCCGCCATTGTGGTCAGAGAGCCGCTGCTTTAGGTCAGAAGAATGGCCATGGTAGAGCCGCTCTGGGAAAGAAACGCTTTGAAGAATGTAAGCGTAATACATTCCATCCTTTCAGTGAATGGCCTGCCATCCGACTTGTCCTCCGAAGCCCTCCGAGGGCGTAGGAGGAAGCTCTGAACCCGAGAAACCAGTCCTCCTCCGCTCCGCCGACGGAGCTACGGAGGACACCATCCTTCGCTCTAAACCCGACAAGCGGGTTCAGAGCGAAGGATGGTGGAGCCGAAGGGATTCGAACCCCTGCCCGCCACAATGCCATTGTGGTGTCCTCTCCTCGCCAATTGGCACTTCCAGCCCGAAAATGGGCCTTGGTGCCCCACAACAAATTGAACATCGCCACACCGATCCATTCTGATGAGAAAGGCAAGCGAAACCCCGGTCGGGCCCCGGGTGCCGCCATAAGCGGAAGCTGCGCCTCGTTGCTCCGGAATCGGCAGGTCCCGACATTGCATTCTCTCGGGATTTCGGTCATAGGTGAGGCATGCAGTACCGAATTCGGCTCGTTCAATCCGAGGAAGGTTGGGCGGTCAGTTGCCCAAGCTTGCCCGGCTGTCATTCTCAAGGTGCGACTCGAGAAGAGGCGGTCGAAAATATCAGAATTGCGATTCGCGAATGGCTGCAAGTCGAGGCTCAGGAAGCCGGAGTGGTGAGAATCGAGGAAGACTTGGTCGCGATTTGAAATATGCCGAAGCTGCCAGGCATTAGCCACGCCACGGCTGTAAGGGTATTCACCAAACTCGGATTTCGCATCGCTAATGAGGGCAAACACACGGTCATGTCCAACGGCCGGGTGCGCTTGACGATTCCTCGTCACACCCCGATCAATTGGTTGAGCGAGACTTTAGACCGGATTGTTTAACCGAGAGGGCATTCGGAAGCGCTTGTCTCATTCGATATGACACCAGCGAAGACCATCACTGACATCCGCCACTTCTTGACGGAGCGCGGACAGGTCCCAGAGGCATTGCCTCCCCGCGCGCGCAACCTCCTGGATTTCGTGGGTGGCATCGTCCGCTCCGTGTCCAGGTCCCGCCAGCTTTTCAGCTCGAGCCCGATTTACTGTCGGAGACGCGTCGGCGGTCGATGTTGTCGCGGCACGATCTCCGCTTACTGCGAGAACAAAGACCCCGCCGGGCCGATCCACTGGATCTGTCCCGACTGCCGTCGTCGCGGAGAAATCCACCACTGGCAAGGATCCGTATTTGACGAAGTCGAGCTCCGTCGACTAGCTGAGCTGGAATATGCCCGCCAGGGGGTCTGGATTAACGGTTACCGGTTGGATGAACTGCAGCTGCCCGCTGGCCCCTGCGGAAAGCCCCCAACGAGTTACCTCTTGTTTCCGTCCCAACGGACCTCGGCGAGAGTCGGACATTCCGGACAACTGCGCCTGCGACTTCCGGCGTTGTTGTGCGTCGAACTGTTTCACCGCAGCATCCTGCGACAAAGTGAAGTCACCGAAATAAAGATCGGGGTGACCCCAACGCTGCACTTTCGATTCTCGGGCCTCCGCTATCCAGACAATCATGATCCGGTGGTGGAGCTTGAATTCTCGGCTGATCACGCTGGAGATGATCTCCGCAGGTGACCGAGCACTATGAACGCGCCAGCTTTACGTTCTTTTGCCTTCTCGAGCTTTGAGTAATCGAAGGCACGCTGATTACGTTTTGGCGAATAATCTGGTTTCAGCGGCAAGAACCGACAAAACGACGATAATAATAATGACAAGCAAAGATACCAGCACGGCACTGACTCATTATTTGTCCACGATCCTCGAAGACTGCCGTCGGATCGAACCGGCGTTGCAGGCTTACCTGAAAGTTCATGATGAGCGACCCAGTATTAATTTCGAGCTGCTCCGTATCCTGAGCAACGCACTTGCAGCGTATGGACTGCTGGAACCAGATAAAGAAGCCGGCGAGTTTCATGGCCTTCCCCGAACGGCGTGCGTCGCAGAGGAACCGGCCAAATTGGAAATCCGGCACACAGAACGGGATATGGAATGGGATTTCCGGCCCTGGCTCTGCGAAAAGCTCGGCCGTCTGCAAAAGGCCGCCAAAGGCACGGTTGCCTATTGGCTGACCGATCCGGATTCGGTTGTGTTGCATAGAGAATCGCCAGTGACTGCCCGAGATTGGCTCCGGCAGATGATCGCGCTGCACTTCGGTGAGTTGAAGCAGAAGGCACTGACAGTGTTCGAGGAGGTCTGTTCTGAGAGGCTGGAAATCAAGCAGACGGGCAATGAACCGCCGCGTCAATGAGCCTATGCGTATTTCCTATTATGCCCTCAACCGCATCGCCGAGCAGAAAGCCGCCGAGCTTCGCGCGCAAGGCAAACCGGCGCCCAAACCCGGGCGGTCTGTGCTTTCAGAGGCTCGCCAATTATCCGAAGAGCAGCTGTTACAGCGTCTCCGTAACTTCGGCATGGAGCTGGATCAGCAGCGGCTGGCTTCACTGGTGAAGTCCCATTGCTCGGCCGAGGAAATCGCCAAGGGGTTTCTGGACCGGTGGCAACCCCGCAACGGCCAGGAGGAACGAGAAAGTGATTGGTGTTGGTTTGCGCTGACAGTCCTCTGGGAACGGTGGTTTGGCGAGGTGCCGAATTTCGAGCGACTCGATGAGGCCATGCAAAAGGGCTACGAACAGGAGGAAGAATCGGCTCAATGCGACGTTTGGCTAGCCGTATGGGCCGACCTGCTCAAACTCCGGGAGAAGGCGCGCTGCCGCTCTCTAGCGGAGTTTGATGACCGGTTTGGCGGAACCCAATCCATCTTCAACTGGGTCCAGGATTTTGAGATGGCACTGGGAAACGCGGCCCTCGCTCATCCACGATACCACGAGGCGAGGGTGCGGGTTTGCGAGGAGTTTCTGCGGGAGTTCGAGGCAGCCGACCAGTTGCTCACCCAGAATATGCGTCGAGCTTTGGCGGAGTCGATTTACGCGCACGGCGATAAAGCCCGTGGCGATGCTCTGTATCGTGGATGGCTTGCGGAGGATCCAGAATGGGGTTGGGGCTGGATCGGTTGGGCGGACCTGTACTATTTCGCGCGCGGCAGTGGGGACAAGGACTTGGCTCGTGCGGAGGCGATATTGAAGGAGGGCCTTGCGCTCGAGCAGGTGCGGGATCGAGAGGATATTCTGGAGCGGCTCGCCAGTCTCTATGAAGAGCAAGGCCGGGCAAAGGAGGCGGCGGAACTCCAGAGTCGTGGCGCCTCCATCCGAAACACGGTCACTCGATCCGAGAAGAGCGTGAAGTTGACCACGACCCTGAATTTTGGATCCGAAGGGCTGCCATTGGAGGAATTGCCGAAATTGGCTTCGCAATTGAGATCCAACCATGAGGAGGCTCATTTACAGGCCCATCCGCCCAAGGCTAAAGTGGGGCGGAATGATTCGTGCCCTTGCGGCAGCGGCAAAAAATTCAAACGTTGCTGTGGCCGCTAGCTTGAGGATTTCATCTCCACGGTGAGGTCCTGCCACCCCAACGACCTCGCCAAAGTGCATGGGACATTTTTGCCGAATCTGTGGTCGGGCGCGGCCAAACGAGCAATTCAGCGGGCGCGGCCATCGCATTCACGTCTGCAAAAAATGCCAGCGACTTCCGCGCGAACAGCGGGATCGGATCGAACGGTTGGACGAACTGCATGGATTTCTCCATCAATCCGTCATCTCGGCCAAGAATGTTGCTCGCCTCAAGACACTCACCTGCCATTCGGATTGCGAAGTAGCGGAACTCGCGGCTTTGATCCTCGAGATCTCGCGCGTGCTTCCTGGAAAGCGGAGCCGCTGGCTCAAGCTCGCCCAGCGTGATCGCCCGTTGTTTCACCGAACCGTCGCGTTCTTCGGCGTCGAGTTTTTCGAAGATCTGCTGGCGGGGTATGGCGACTTTGAATCACCACTCTGGCGCATTTCCAACAAAACTGGATCAGCCCCCCATGGACTGAGCGCTCTTGGGATTGCGGCAGCGGCCGTTCATTCCGGGACTGCTGTCTGGAAAGGGAAAACGACCTGGCCGACCAGGAAACTGGCAACTCCTGACAATCTCAGACCAATGTTCGCATCGTTGCTTGCGTCACAAGTAAGCGACAATTCCGTTGACGCATCCTCCAGTCCTCCGCTAGGTTCGAATCCACGGAGAGCCGCGGGAACTTCACCAATGGAAGGAGAATAAGCCATGAGCGAGTACGTCAATCTCCCGGACGCGGATAAACTCAAACTGCTGCAAGAACACAGCTTTCAAGCGCCCTTTCCCACTCTGGATCAGAAGAACTGGTGTCTGCATTGTGAACAGGAGTTCGATGGACATTCGACTCGTGTGTGGAAAGGCCGCGATGGAAGTCTGTGGCTGGAGTGCGGGACTCCCGGATGCGATGGATCACCGATCGACTGGGCACCGTATCCCTGGTGGGATCCAAAACACCCCCTCACCCGCAAGCACGAAAGGCAAACGAAAGGCAAGCAGGAGAGGCACGCGCGGTCGAGCAGGCTGAAGTCGCAGACCGGATAGGCGTTAGTCGGAGCCGAGGGGATTCGAACCCCTGACCCCCACAATGCCATTGTGGTGTCCTCTCCGCGCCAATTGGTGCTTCCAGCCGGAAAATGGGCCTTGGTGCCCGTTGGTGCCCCACAATAGATTTTCGAGCCAGATCACGTTGAGACGTTTCAATTGACGGTGCCTTTGACCTTGCTCCAGCGGTATGTCAGGCGCAGATTCTTCTCATGGAATCGTCGATCGAGATGGATCCGCGCGTCTGCGCCGGAAAGCCGGTGATTAAAGGCACTCGCATTCCTGTGGCCATTATTCTCGAGCAACTGGCGGAGGATGAATCCTGGGAGTCGTTGCTCCGAGGCTACCCTGAACTGACGCGGGCTGATATTCAGGCAGCACTCCGCTACGCCAAGGACGCCATCTTGCATTCTGACGTCATTCCGTCGAAAGCGGCCTAAACCGCTGTGCGCCTGCTTCTCGACCAAATGCTCCGGGAGGAGTTGGCGGAGCAGCTACGGAGCGACGGACACAACGTCGTGCGTGTCTCTGAGAGAGGAATGGCGCGGGCGGACGACGCTCAAATCCTGGTCCGGGCCATTCAGGAGGAACGAATCCTTGTGACAGTGGATGGCGACTTTGGCGATTGGGTCACGTTGCCCTTATCTGAGCACCTGGGCGTTATCCGAGTCCGGGTTCACCCCACGACCAGCGCAAACGTAGCGAGGCTGTTGTTGCCATTGATACGACAGCGAAATCCAGATGAGTTTCGGAATCACCTCGTCATTGTCTCCGAAAGCCGCACGCGGTGGATTCGGACGGCTCAGGACTGAAATCCTGCCACCTCAACAACCTTGCCGAAGTGCATGGGACACTTTTGCCGAATCTGTGGTCGGTCGCGTCCAAACGAGCAATTCAGCGGGCGTGGCCATCGCGTTCACGTCTGTAAGAAGTGCCAGCGACTTCCGCGAGAAAAGCCGGACCATATTGAACGGCTCGACGAGCTGCATGGATTTCTTCATCAATCTGTTGTTTCGGCCAAGAATGTTGCTCGCCTCAAGACACTCACCGGCCATGCGAATCACGAAGTGGCGGAACTCGCGGCTTTGATCCTCCAGATCTCGCGCGTGCTTCCTGGAAAGCGGCGCCGCTGGCTCAAGCTCGCCCAGCGTGATCGCCCGTTGTTTGACCGAACCGTCGCGTTCTTCGGCGTCGAGTTTTTCGAAGATCTGCTGGCGGGGTATGGGGACTTTGAATCACCACTCTGGCGCATTCTCGAACAAAACCGGATCTGCCCTGCATGGACTGCGCGTGCTTGCGACTGCGGCAGCGGTCATCCTTTCCGGGACTGCTGCATGGAACGGGAGAACGGTTTGGCCGATGAACAAGCCGAGATCGGGCAAGCGGCAATTCCTTATAAGCGGCAATTTCATTGACCTGCCATCAAGTCCTGCTTACGTTCGAGTCCTTGGATAGAACTGCGGCTTATCTGGCCTAAGGAGGAAGACTCAATGAGCGAATATGTGCGCCTCTCGGACACCGAGAAACTCAGACTGTTGCAAGAACACAGCTTTCAAGCACCCTTTCCCACTCTGGATCAGAAGAACTGGTGCCTGCATTGTGAACAGGAGTTCGATGGACATTCAGCGCGTGTGTGGAAAGGGCGCGATGGAAGTTTGTGGCTGGAGTGCGGGACTCCCGGATGCGATGGATCGCCCATCGACTGGGCGCCGTATCCCTGGTGGGATCCAAAACACCCGCTCACTCGTAAGCACGAAAGGCAAATGAAAGTTAAGCGGGTGAAGCGCCCGCCGTCGAACAGCCAGAAGTCGCGGACATCCTCAGGCCGCCAGGCTTAGAAGCGAGTCTCACTTTCCTCCCGCGGACGGGGCTACAGCGGGGCATCCTTCACCTGCGCCTAAACACGCCGTGAGCCTGAGTGCCAAGGCGGTAGCGCTGCGGCGTCCAGGTCAGCTCAGAAATGCCGCTTGGCAAAAGCCCGACCAGAGCCGCTCTTGAGATAGTACTCGAACGCGGCGGCCTTCGCTGGATTGGAAAAAGCGATGGCGGTCTCGATTCTCCGCGGTTTACACTTCGCGCTGTGTGGAACCTCACCGGAATTGTGTTTGGCCAGGCGCCTGCGCAGATCATCAGTCAGGCGAGTATAGTGGGCTCCAGTGACCTTGGGGTTTGTTTTGCAGGCCGAAGTCAGAGAAGGTGGCGTTGAGCAAAAGCGTGCCCAGAACCGCTCTTCAGGTAGTTCTCGAAGCGCTGGGCCCTCCCCAGCGTCTCGAAAGCGGCGTAGAACTTCACCTTCCAGGGAATGAACTTCGCCGTGTGAGGACAATGGCCGCCATTGTGGTCAGAGAGCCGCTGCTTTAGGTCAGAAGAATGGCCATGGTAGAGCCGCTCTGGGAAAGAAACGCTTTGAAGAATGTAAGCGTAATACACATTCCATCCTTTCAGTGAATGGCCTGCCATCCGACTTGTCCTCCGAAGCCCTCCGAGGGCGTAGGAGGAAGCTCTGAACCCGAGAAACCAGTCCTCCTCCGCTCCGCGACGGAGCTACGAAGGACACCATCCTTCGCTCTAAACCCGACAAGCGGGTTCAGAGCGAAGGCTGGTGGAGCCGAGGGATTCGAACCCCTGACCCCCACAATGCCATTGTGGTGTCCTCTCCGCGCCAATTGGCACTTTCAGCCCGTAAATCAGGCTTGGTGCCCGTGGGTGCCCCACAACGAATTGGACTTCTTCGAACTGCTCCTCAAGTATCGGAGCCTCACGATGACACGCTAGCGCTTGGCCTCGCTCTCACCGACGAGTCGATAGAACTTGGCCGGTTGCTCTGAGGTCTGGAGTTCGAGCACCATGGTCCCATCCTCCTGGGCGGTGAACGGATGCACGGGCGTCCAGTAGATCAAGTCAGTGGTCGCTTCGAGGACATAGGCGCTGACCGACTGCGCGGGAAAGATCAGTTCCAACCCTCCGGGCGCGGTCGAGCTTCGGGTCAGGGAGAGCGCGGGGCCGGCCTTTCCAGGACTGGATTCGGAAAGCAGACCGCTCAAGCTCGTCAGCACCAGCAACTCTCCTTGCGCCAGCGTTTGCTCGATGGCTTTCGCCCCGTCCCAGTTGCTGGCAAACCAAAGTGCGCCTGCGCTATTCCAGATCGTGATGGCGATCGTGTCCCTGGGAATAAAAAGCCCGTTGTCGCTCATCTTGATCTGGAAGCTGGCGTTGTTGTCCAAAACCTGACGGTTCTTTCCGATCAAGGTCGTAATGCGCCCTTTTCCAGTGAGAGTGGCCTTCTTCTTGTCGAAGACGAGCGAGCTCATGGAAAGGGAGTCCAGATAGCAAACCCGATCTTTCGCTCTCACGATCACGCGCATGACGCCGACGACTCCGCTGGAACGGCTCAGGGCAGCCAGCCCGAAGTCGGTCCTGGAGTTGCTCAGAGCCGCCGCCAGTCCGGCTGGGCGCGACAAGACCAGGTTCCCGGCCCCGATCACGAACTTGCTGGTGGCCGGCCGGGCCACGGTCACCAGAGTGTCCTCGGCGGCCGAGTCGGCCGTGTAACAGTCGGTGACAATCACCCCGACATTGTAAGTGAGGAAATCGGCCGAGCCCAGGTTCACCGTCCAGGAATAGGAGGCTGTGCCCGTTTTCTTGTCCGAGCTGTTGAGAAGGGTGACCGGAAGGTTGGCGGCAATGACCGTACTGTCGTCGCGGTTAATGAAGGAGACGCGGGCGTTGCGAATGTCTCCAGGGTAATTGTCGATGGCGGGATCTCCAGCCACGGCACTGATATCCTGCACCGTCACGCTCAAGTTAACTTTGGCGGTGGTGGCCGAGGAGGAGGAGGTCGTGACAAAGCCATCTCCCGTGTAGGTGGCGCGGGCGTCTTCAGGCAGAATGTTGAGCGGCAGCTCCAGACTGGCGACGTTATTGCTGGCGTCGGTGACAGAGCCGTGCAGCGTATAAGTGCCAGGGCGCAGGCTGGGCAGGCCGGAGAGAGTCCAGACGCGGGCATTGGCGGTAGTGGACGACTGCGCAGCGCTCAGGCCCGGCGGCAAACCGGGGGTAAAAGCAGCGCCGTTGGTCTTCCAGGAAAACGCGACGGCGAGAGTCGCGCCGCTGGAGTCCGGATCGTTAGCGGTGAGGAGAGTCGAAGGAATGGGATCGCTGTACTGGATGGTGAGGTTGGCGGGCGACCCCGTGACCTGCGGCGGGTTGTTCGGCGCGGGAAGAACAGTGATAACGAACGTTTGGCTCGGGCTTGTATCCAAGCCGTTGTGCGAAGTGCCGCCGTTGTCCCGCAAAACGACTGTGACGGTGGCGTCGCCACTGGCATTAGCGGCCGGGGTGAAGGAAAGCGTGCCGTCGGCGGAGAGGGCAGGTTGCACAGAGAACAGACGGTTATTGTTGTTGGACACGTCAAAGGCCAGAGTTTGTCCCGATTCATCGGCCGGGCCGCTGCTGATGAGTGTCGCCCAATTCGAAACGGTGCGCGTGCCGGCGCCAGCGGTGGCGGTTTGATTGAGACCCTTCTGAAAGGAGGGTGCGTCGTTAACGGCGATGGCGGTGATGGTTTTGCGGCTGGCCAACAGCTCCGTACCGCATGCATCCACGAGGCGAATGTCGATGGTGACGTCGGTATGGAAGTTGGGCATCTCTCGGAAGGTGAGCCCGGCCAAAAGGGTATTGACATCCGCCACGGTCCCCGTGACGACCCAATAGCCGGCGGCCGGGAGGTAGGATGACGTTGCACCGCCTGCGGTGGCTGTGCTCAAGAGGGACAGAATAGGAGGTGAGACTTGCAGTATCGCGATTACTGTTTCACCCGGACTGCCGTCGATGACAATGTCGCCCAAATCAAGGGGCGTGTCTTCGATATAGGTCTCCTGAGGGGCGAGGTTGGTCGCGGACAGCACCTTGGCCACAATCACTGTCTGCTCGGCGCTGCTGGCGTTACCGTGTCCATCATCGAAGGTCCAATGAACGATGAAAGTTCCCTGTCCTCGATTTGCATAGGTGAGCGGATCGGTAGTCGTGCCCTCGATGGCCCCCGCGCATGCATCCTCCGCCTTTGGAACGGCAAGGGGGGTGAAGCATCGGTTGGTCACCGGCGCGAGAACGGGAGGAACCGGAGCGATGGTATCGTCGATGATGACGGTTTGGTCGGCGGTGCTGGTGTTGCCATGTCCATCGTCGAAAGTCCAATGGACAATGAAAGTTCCTTCCCTGGAGTAGGTGAGTGGATCGCTTGTTGTGCCCACGATGGTCCCTGCAGACTCATCCTCGGCCGTCGGCGGAGTGAGGGTGACACTGCATTCGGCGGTCACCGGCGCCAGGACGGGAGGAACCGGAGCAGCAGTATCCTGAATGACCACCGCTTGATCGGTGGTGCTGGTGTTGCCATGGCCATCGTCGAATATCCAATGGACGAGGAAAGTTCCTGGGGTTGGATAGGTGCGGGGATCGCTGGTTGTGCCCACAATGGTTCCGGCACACTCGTCCTCGGCCGTGGGCGCGGTCAGGGTGGCATTGCATTGGTTGGTCACTGGAGAGAGGGTCGGAGCGACCGGAGCTCTGGTGTCTTTGACAATGATGGTTTGCTCGTTGGAGCTGGTGTTCCCAGACCAATCCCTGTAGTTCCAATGGATGATGAAGGTTCCCTGGGTGGAATAGGTAAGCGGATCGCTGGTCGTGCCAACTACGCGCTCCGGCTGACAATTGTCGTGGGCGAGGGCGTTTAATTCGATCATCCAAGGGTTGATCGTGACGCTGCATTGACCCGTCAAGGTAGGAGCGTCAAACGGAATGGGAGGGGTGTCATCGAGGACGGTATAGGTCTGGTCGGCGCTGCTAGTATTGCCATGTCCATCGTTGAAAGTCCAATGGATGAGGTAAACTCCGGGTTCATACAACGCGCCGTCAGGGGTCGAATGTTGCCCCCCCACCAATCCCACACAATCGTCAATGGCGACGGGAACCGACAATAGGGCGGGTAGACAATCCCACTTCACATCGGACAGGGTTGGAGGGACCGGAGCCAAGGTATCGTCAAGGATGACGCTTTGCTCGGCGCTGCTGGTGTTCCCATGTCCATCGTCGAAAGTCCAATGCACAATGAAGATTCCCTCGGCTGTGCTATGGTCCGCCGTCGAGTAGGTGAGTCGATCGGTGGTCGTGCCCACAATGACGCCCGCACACGCATCCTCGGCCGTCGGAGCCGTGAGGGTCACGCTGCATTCCGCCGTCACCGGGGCGAGAATGGGCGGAACCGGAGCAGTGGTATCGTCGACGATGACGGTTTGGTTGGCGGTGCTGGTGTTGCCATGGCCATCGTCGAACGTCCAATGGACAATGAAAGTTCCTTCCGTGGAGTAGGTGAGCGGATCGGTGGTTGTGCCGACGATGGTCCCAGCAGACTCATCCTCGGCCGTCGGAGTGGTGAGGGTCACGCTGCATTCTCCGGTCACGGGCTCGAGGGTCGGAGGAACCGGAGGAATGGTGTCTTCGATGGACGGCAATTCGCCGCCGGCCGCGGTTCGACCTGCCAGGAGGCCCGCCAGCAGCCATAGGCTGGCCGTGAGAAGCAGCTTCGCTCCGTGCAGACGCCCTGCGGCGGCGCGGGTTTTCAAATATCCAAGGTTGTGGTTGTTCATAGATCAGGTCGCGCCTTTCGCATTTGCCGGGGTGGCCGCCCGTCGTTGCCAAGCATCGGGCTGCGGCCGCAGACCCGTCGGGAACCGGCAAGGTTATGGCCTCACTCGTTTCTAATCGAAAAATCGCTCAAAGTTTCGCGCCGGCGCATGGAAATGAGGCGCCTTCGAATCGAGAGACGGATGGGAGAAGCGGGCATGGCCCCTTCGTCCTCGAGTGGAGAGGGATGGATGGGGGGATTCAGGACTTTATCATCCACCTGCCATCGGGCTTGCTTTCTAGATTGGCGAAGGTGTCACGCGCTGATAGCATGTCCCACTGATGAAGGTTGTTCCCGAATTGCATTCCCCTAACCGTCCGTCTGGCCCAGCAACCGGCGCCTCGGACACCAGCGTTTTTGCCACGACCCATTGGAGCGTGGTCCGGCTTGCCGGTGAAGCCGCCACCAGCGAATCGACGGCCGCCCTGGACCGCCTTTGTCGTCAGTACTGGCAACCCCTTTATTATTTCGTCCGACGCAAAGGCTACGCCGAGGCGGATGCCAAAGACCTGGTGCAGGGCTTTTTTGAAAGAATCCTGGAAAGCGGCTTGGTCGGCGCCGCCGACCGCGAACGCGGGCGGTTCCGCTCCTTTCTCTTAAGGGCTCTCGAGAACTATGTCATGACCGAGTGGAACCGCGCCCACCGTCAGAAGCGAGGCGGGGGACGCGAGATTTTCTCATTGGACGATTCCAGCGGGGCCGAAGCGGCTTACAGTCTGCTTCCCCCTGACACGCGCACGCCCGTCCAGATCTTCGAACATCGCTGGGCTCAGGCCATTCTTGAAAATGTCATGGCCCGGTTGCGCGAGGAGGTCGATGGTCGCGGCGGCCAGCGCTACGAAGTGCTCAAGCAGTTCCTTTTTTGTGACCGCGGAGAAACGTCCTACGCCGAAGCCGCCGAGCAAATCGGCCTCTCCGAATCGGCAACCAAATCCGCGATCTACCGTCTGCGCCAGCGCTACGGGGAATTGTTCGCCTACGAGGTTGCGCAGACGGTGGAGCGACCCGAGGATGTCGATGAGGAGATTAATTATATTATGGGCGCGCTCAGCTCGCGATAGGCTGGCCTGACCGCGATTCCGAATCGCGGCGCAACGTTTGAGGCGGTTTCTCGTAGAATAGAATGAACGCTGGAGCGCGCGGATGAGCAACACGTGTCAGATTTGCGGCCAACCCTTGTCGGCGGAGGCGGTGGACGGCTTTTGCGTCGCGTGCCTGTTTGGCAAAGGCGCAGCGGCGCGATGCCGCCCGGCGTTTACACCCCCGGCGCCGCGTTTGGAGCGCCTGGGGGATCATGAGCTGCTGGGCGAGCTCGGTCGTGGAGCCATGGGCCGCGTTTATCGCGCTCGTCAAGTCCGACCCGATCGTGTCGTCGCTCTGAAGGTAATTTCGGCCTGGGCGATCGGTTTCGCCAATCATCTGGAACGTTTTCGAGTTGAGGCCCAAGCGGCCGCCAAGCTCGGGCATCCCAACATTGTCCCTATCTACGAAGTTGGGGAGGAGGCGGAATGGCATTATTTTTCCATGCGCCTGATCGAAGGGGGCTCGCTGAGCTGCGCCCTCACGAAGGGCCGCCTCCCTTTCGAGAAGACTGCGCGTCTCCTCGCCACCGTGGCTCGCGCCATCCAACATGCCCATGAGCGCGGGGTTCTGCACCGCGACATTAAACCCGGCAACATTCTGCTCGACGCATCCGGCGAACCCCATGTCGCTGATTTCGGACTGGCCAAGATCACCGAGAGCGACAGCAATCTGACTCTCACCCGCACGGCCCTGGGCACTCCTGCCTATATGGCCCCGGAGCAAGCCGCGGGGCGAGGGAAGGAGATCACCACCGCCGTCGACGTCTATGGGCTGGGCGCGGTGTTGTTTGAGATGCTCACCGCCCGCGCGCCGTTTGTGGGTGATTCGCCCATGGCCGTCGCACGCCAGGTCGTGGAGGAGGAGGCCCCTGCGCCCATCTCCCTGGATTCCACCATTCCGGTCGAATTGTCAGTGATCTGCTCAAAGTGCCTGGAAAAGGCCCCCTCCCGCCGTTACTCGTCAGCCGGGACGTTGGCTGACGATCTGGAAAGATGGCTCCGGCACGAGCCGATCCTCGCCCAATCGACCACGGCCTTGGGCCGGCTGGGAAAATGGGCCCGCCGCAAGCCAGTGCATGCCGCCCTCGTAGGAACGGTCGCTCTGGGGCTGTCTCGCCTCTCATTGCCGGTCTCTTCTGGCACTACCGCCGCATCTCAGTCGCGCAGCACGCCACGGAATTCGCCAATCGCGAATTGGCGCGCCAGTTGCGGCGCGTGGAATGGCGCCAGGCGGAGGACGCCCTCGCGAATGGCCGCACCCCCGACGCTCTCTCCATTTTCGCCCGTTTTGTGCGAGAAACTCCCGACGATCTGATCGCCGCCGCGCGGCTGCGCTCTTTGCTCGAGATGCGCGCCTTTCCGCTGCCGGCCGCGCCCGCTCTGCAGCACGAACGCCCTGTGCGTCTGGCTTGCATGGACCCGCTCAGCCGGCGCGTTTGGACGATCGCGGATGACGGGGTCTTGCGCGCTTGGAATGACAGCAGCGGCGCGCTCGAGAACCAGGCGGCCCTGGAGCTGGCGAGTGACGCTCTCCAACGGCTCCCCGACGGCCGCTTGCTCCTGCACAAGCGCTCAGGGACGGTGCTCCTCTGGAATAGTGAAAAATGGAAGCCGGATCACGAACTTGCAAGCCCCGCGGCATTCGATCGCAAGTGGGAAGTAAGTGATGACGGGAGGTGGATCGCCCTGACCGGTCCCGACCAAGCGGTTGAACTCTGGGATACGACCACGGGAAAACTCGTGGCCCAAACCAAGACCGCCGCGCGACTTCCTGAGCTGGCGGCCAGTCTCGGGCCCACGGGCGAAACTATTATACGCGGGCACAATTACGGCGCTTGGCTTTGGCGGCCGCACCAGGCGTCGCCCGTCGCGTTGCTCGACCCCAATGAGGAGATCGTCTGCACCGTGGCCGACTGGCCTCGTCAACGACTCTACGTCAGCGTCGAAAATCCCGGAGGCAATACACACGGAGTCATCTGTTTGAGTTTGGAGGACGGACGCGAGTTGGCGCGTAACATGGCCCCGCTCGCCTGGCATACGATCGAGCCGAGCCCAGATGGCGCCCAACTCGCCGTCTCCCGGTGGGGAGTGGGAGCGACGGTGATCGACGCCAGCACTTTGCGCGAGCGATTCGCGCCGATTGGCGCGGCGGTCCCGGTCATTCCCCGGATATCGCCCGACCGCCTTTTTCACGTTGGATTCCAGGCGCTCCATGACGGCTCCGGCCGTCTGCATGACTTGGTCAACGGCCAAGTGTTGATGGAGCCCGTGCAGCACATGGGCACGATTCTAAAGCACCAGTTGAGCCCGGACGGCGCTCGCCTGCTCACCGCGTCCCAGGACGGGACGGCACGATTGTGGGACGTCCGGATGCGCGCTGCCGAGACTCTGCTGATTCAAGGGCCATACCAGGTCATAGACCTGGCTTTGAGTCCCGATGCTCGGCGCCTCGCGGCCGCAATTGATGACCAGATCTTCTTCTATGATGCCGCGACGGGTCGGGCTCTCCTTAAGCCCGTCGCCGCGACCGATGGGGTCAATGATGTGGCCTTCTCCCCGGACGGGCGCTCTCTTGCCGCCGCCTGCTCAGACAAATCGGTCCGCTTGATCGATCCACAAACCGGCCAGATTCTGTGGCGCAACACCGCACATCCAGGACGGGTGTGGCTCGCCGTCTTCTCTCCAGATGGAACAGCCCTGGCTTCATCGAGTGAAGACGGCTCGGTCCAACTGCTTGAGACCGCCTCGGGCCGCGCTTTGTTTCCCGCATTGCAACATTCCGATTCGGTCGAAGACGTTTCGTTCAGTCCGGACGGCCGCCTGTTAGCCTCTGCCAGCGACGATTCTACCGCTCGGATTTGGGACGCCAGAACCGGCAAACCCCTCTCCCCCGTCCTCCGCCACAAGGGTTCGGTCTGTAGCGCCCGGTTTAGCCCAGACAGCCGCCGCCTGGTCACGGCTTCCTATGATCGCACAGCCCAGCTTTGGGCGGCAGACACCGGCGCGCCTATTGGGACGCCGATCCGCGCGGAGACCGGACTAATGGGCGCGGTCTTCAGCGCTGATGGGGGTCGGATCCTGATTTACACGTTTACAGGCGCGCGCATTTACGACGCCCAGACTCTGAAACCACTGACCCCGCCGATGTTGCATGGCGACTCTGTGCATCGAGTCAAGACTGCGGCTTTCAGTCCCGACGGCCGCTGGGTTGCGACGGGCTCGGAAGATGGGGCAGCGCGGGTCTGGGACGCTCAAACCGGCTATCCGATCACCGAACCGCTCCGCCACCAGCGCGGTGTGACTACCCTGCTTTGGCTGCCGAACAGTCGTCAGTTGCTGACCGGTTCTTTTGATACGAGCATCCGGCGATGGGATTTGCCAGACTTAGGAACGGCGCCGCCCTGGCTGCCGGATCTGGCCGAAGCCCTGGCCGGCAAGCGGGATGAGCCTAATGGCGGGAGCACCCCGGTTCCCAGCGACCAACTGGGGCGCATTCGTCGTGACGCCATGATCCACGATACGGGAGATGATCGATGGCTTCACTGGTTCTTCTCAGGCCGCCTCGAGGCGCGAACTCCGACGCGAGCAGCCGGCGAATGACTCACAAGGCTGGTTCCAGTGAAAAACCCCACGAGTTGCCTCTTGTTTCCGTTCCAGCGGACCTCGGCGAGAGTCAGAGAGTCTGGACCACTCCCGCTGCGACTTCCGGCCAAGTTATGCTTCGAGCGTAAGCCCGCTTTTCAGTGGACGGCAACTGGACACCGCCTTGAATGGTGAGGCTGGCAAATTTGTTGAATTCGCTGGCCTGTTCTGGGGGGGGTGGCGCCGCATCCGGCAGCGGTTTCAGAGCAAGTGACGGCGAGCAAAGGCGTGGCCTGAGCCGCTCTTAAGCTAGCGTGCGAAGTTCTGTGCCTGATCAAGAGTTTTGAAAGCCGCATAGAATTTCACCTTCCAGGGGACGTATTTCGCGGTGTGGGGACGCTTGCCGTAATTTTGGTCGGGCTAAGCGCTGCTTCAAGTCGGAAGAATGGCCATGGTAGAGCCGCTCTGGGAAAGAAACGCTTTGAAGAATGTAAGCGTAGAACACATCCCTCCTTTGGCCTGGATGGCCTGCCATCCGACTTGTCCTCCGAAGCCCTCCGAGGGCGTAGGAGGAAGCTCTGAACCCGAGAAACCAGTCCTCCTCCGCTCCGCCGACGGAGCTACGGAGGACACCATCCTTCGCTCTAAACCCGACAAGCGGGTTCAGAGCGAAGGATGGTGGAGCCGAGGGGATTCGAACCCCTGACCCCCACAATGCCATTGTGGTGCTCTACCAACTGAGCTACGACCCCATCCTGAGGCGAGCTGAATTTAGGGTGGCGAGGCGCTTTGTCAAAGCCAATTAATCGACCATTTCAGGGTCTGGACGGAGTTCCCGATGCGCTTCGAGGCTGGTCTTGGCCGTGGCGGAAGGCGATCCGGTTCAGACCCATTCCCGTCCCATTCCCGTCAGCCAGGTTCATTGTCACTTGCATCGACGCTTGATTCTTGTCATTACCTACGAAGCAATCCCGTCCATAGCAAATTGGCATGAATCGAAGAGGATTCCTCAAAGCGGCTCTGCTCAGCTCGGCGGCAGCCTTCCTTCCACCGCCATCCCTCGAAGCCGCCCTGCCGCGAGCGAAGATCACCAAAATCCATATTTACCGTCCGCCGGTCCTGAATCTGCATTTTAACCAGAGTAACATGGTCGTCATGATCGAGACGGATCAGGCTGGGCTGGTCGGCGTGGGTGAGGGCGGTTCACGAGACACCCTGGAACAATGCGCCCAAAGGCTGATCGGCCGGAACCCATTCGAGATCGAACGTTGCTGGCAGGATATGTATCGCGCCTGGTTTTACCCGCCAGGTCGGGAGAAGATCCACGCCCTCGGCGCGCTCGATCTGGCCCTTTGGGACCTGAAAGGAAAGGCCCTGAATGTCCCCTGTTACGACTTGATCGGCGGGATGAACCGCGCCTTCCTCGAGTGCTATGCCGCCGGCGGAGGTTCAGGAACCCGCCTGAAAGAATCTGCCCAAGCGGCGATGGCAGCTGGCTATCGCGCCTTTCGCATCGGCGCAGCTGGACCGCGCGGGCCAGGGCCGGATACCCCTGACGGCGCTAGCGCCCCGCTGCCCGGTCCGATCTACAACACGCACGATCGGATTCGACAGGTCGCGGAAGATTGCCGGGACGTGCGCGAAGCAGTTGGACCAGGTGGCGACTGGCTGATCGACTTTCATCAACGCTTCGATTTCTCGGACGCTTTGCGCGCCTGCAAGCTCATCGAGGAATACGCGCCTTACTTGGTCGAAGATCCAACCCGAGCGGAGCAGTTCAATGATGAGATTCCCAAGCTGCGCCAGTTAACAACTGTGCCGCTCGCCGCCGGCGAGGAATGGGGCCAGCGATGGGATTTTCACAAACTGGTCGAGAACAAAGATATCGATTATGTCCGATGCACCCTGCCGAATGTCGGCGGTATTACCGAGATGCTCAAGATCGCCGCGCTCTGCGAGACCCATGCAGTTGGCATCGTGCCACACTTCACCGGTCCGATTTCGACCGCAGCGTTGGTTCACGCCCTC
Organism: Verrucomicrobiota bacterium; assembly: GCA_046346765.1. Taxonomy (GTDB): domain Bacteria; phylum Verrucomicrobiota; class Verrucomicrobiia; order Limisphaerales; family SIBE01; genus JAXMHN01. The sequence goes on from JAXMHN010000010.1 coordinate 93,461, forward strand.
GGTCCTTTTTCCGGACCCGTTTTGGTCGAGATTGGCGGCAACACTCGCCCTGCCGCGCATCTCAACGAGGGCCTGGAGCTGCGCCATGGCAAGCTGTGGCCGAACCAACGAGCCGGCTTGGGCGTCACCTTGAACACCGACTTGCTCACGCTTGTCACTTCCATCACGGAACCCGGGTTGCCCAGACCCACCTATTATCGACCGGACGGCTCGCAGACCAGCTGGTGAGAGGCCGCCTGGATGAACGCATTTTACAGCTGCGATTGGGGAACGACCTCCTTTCGTTTGCGCCGGATTGATGCCGCCACCGGCGAAATCCTGTCCGAAAGACGTCAACCGATGGGTGTGAAAATGCTCCTCGGCCATTTGCCGACGGACGACCAGCCAAGCCGGGAGAAGCAATGCGAAGAGTTTCTGCGGGCCCAGTTGCTCAGCCTGGTCGATGATCAAACGCACCTTTTGGCGGGAGCCGAGGTGCTCATATCCGGGATGGCGTCTTCCTCCGTCGGTTGGCGCGAGCTGGCGTATGCGATGGTGCCAGTTCGTCTGGACGGCAGCGGGTTGGTTCAAGCGAGGTTTGATCTGCAGATCAATGCCACGGCCCGGGCCCATGTCCGCTTGATTTCGGGTGTGCGCACCGGGAACAACATCATGCGCGGCGAAGAGACGGAATTACTCGGCATTTTTGCGGAGGGGAAATTTGATGCGCTCGCCCGCCATGGGCTGGTCATCCTGCCGGGGACGCACTCCAAGCACATCCGGCTGGAACATCGGCGCATGACCGACTTTCAGACTTACATGACGGGCGAGCTGTTCGAAGTCCTCTCGTCCCACAGCCTGCTCCGTGCTTCGGTCGAGCCGACCGTTGACCCCTCAAGTCCGGGCCTGTTGGATCGCGCCAGCCGCGATGCTTTTCTCGCCGGCGTCGATTGTGCCGCGCAAGCGGGTCTGGCCGCGGGCCTGTTTCGGACCCGTGTCAGGACGGTGCTCAACGGTGTGCAGCCGGCCGTCAACCGATGGTTTCTGAGCGGCCTCTTGATCGGCGCGGAAGCGGCTGACTTCGGCAAGTTCCACTCGGCGACGCCTGTCTTGATCGCCGCCCCGGAGCCGCTCAGCACGGCCTACGCACTCGCCTTTGAACACCTCGGCCCCCATTCTTCTTTGACGGTGCTGCCGCCGGAACGGATGGCTTCGGCTTCCGTCCGCGGCCACCGCGTCCTTTTGGCAGGTCCCCACCCGGTGACCGAAGAAAGCGGCGATAGTGATCGGATCACTCCGGCAGCGGCCCGCGAACCCTGCTGAATATGGGTTCCTTCTCGCGTGAGCGGTTCGAAAGTCTGCCCATCGTCGGCATCCTGCGCGGTCTGCCGGATGCGTGCCTTGGTCCGCTCCTCGACGTGGTTTGCCGCGCTGGCTTGACCAACATCGAGATCACGATGAATACCGTCGGCGCCGCCAACCAAATCCGCTCTGCGTGCCAATTGGCCGGCGGGCGGTTGAACATCGGCGCCGGAACGGTCACGGATGTGGAGCGGCTGGAAGAAGCTCTGGGGGCGGGCGCGAGTTTCATCGTCACACCCACAATCGTGGAACCGGTGCTGAAGCAATGTGCGCAGGCGAAAATTCCGGTGTTTCCCGGGGCGTTTTCTCCAACGGAGATCCTGCGGGCATGGGACCTGGGGGCCGCGATGGTTAAAGTCTTTCCGGCCGACGCGATCGGGGTCGGAGGAATTGAAGCGTTGACGGAAGCGATGCCTGAACTCCGCTTGATGCCCACAGGAGGAGTCGACGTCGACACGCTGGCAGCTTTTGCCCGAGCTGGGGCCGCGGGCTACGGGATCGGCTCTCCCCTCTTTCCGAGGCCGCGCCTTGCGGCCGGCGATTGGGCATGGTTGGAGGACAGAAGTCGCGCTTTCGTCCGCGCTTATCACCAGGCCCACCCCGCGCCATGAATCCAGAGCCCTCGGCAACACAGTGGGCGGTTGGAGCCGGCAGATCTCACGTGCGCTGGTGGATCCTGGCCCTCGTCTTCGGTGGCACAACGCTGAATTACCTCGATCGCATGGTGATGGGCATTCTGGCTCCGGGACTGCAAAAGGAATACGCCATCAGCGACAGCCAATACGGTTACATTCAATCGGCTTTCGCGTTGTCTTACGCCATCGGCCAGGTTTTTTCTGGCCGACTGCTCGATCAGATCGGCACGCGCTTGGGTTATGCCCTTTCGCTGCTGGCTTGGAGTCTGGCCGCCGTCTTTCACGCGCTCGCCCAAGGCCCTTGGGGCTTCGGCGTGATGCGTGCCCTGCTGGGCGTGTCCGAATCCCCGGCTTTTCCCGGCGCGGCCAAAATCCTGGCGGAATGGTTTCCGCGACGCGAACGCGCCTTTGCTTTTGGCTTCGTCAATGCCGGAACCAACATGGGTGTGATCTGCGCTTCCGCGACGGTCCCATGGCTGGCGACAACGTATGGCTGGCGATGGGCTTTCATCGGGACTGGGGCGATCGGCTTTCTGGTGTTGCTGGCGTGGATCCCGCTCTATCGCAACCCGGGTCAGCATCGGTCCGTTTCCCCAACGGAGTTGGCATATATCCGGAGCGATCCTCCGGAGCCAGTCGTCCGGATGCGCTGGCTAAGTCTGGTCGGCACTCGACAAGCTTGGGCTTTTGCTGTCGGCAAGTTTTTGACCGACTCGATGTGGTGGTTTTACATGACCTGGTTCCCCAAATACCTCAACACGACCTACCAACTCGACCTAATCCGAATCGGGTTGCCGTTGATCACGATCTACGTCATTTGCGATCTCGGCAGCGTCGGCGGCGGCTGGCTGTCGTCGTTCCTCATCCAACGAGGCCGGAGCGTGAACATCGCGCGAAAAAGCGCGTTCTTGATCTGCGCGCTGGGAGTCATGCCGATCATGTTCGCCCAGCAGGTGAGAGGCGTCTGGCCGGCGGTCCTGCTGCTTGGCCTGGTCACGGCCGCCCACCAAGGGTTCAGCTCGAATCTCTACACGATCGTCAGCGATATGTTTCCGCGCCACGCGGTCGCTTCGGTGGCCGGCCTTGGAGGTATGTGCGGCTATTTCGGGGCTTCCCTGTTTCAAATCGTCGTCGGCTACTACGTTGAAAAGCAGCACAACTATACAGTGCCTTTCGTCTGTGCAGGCAGTGCTTACTTGCTTGCGGCGGCAGCCATTCATGGGTTGGCGCCGCGCCTGGAGCCAGCCCAGCTGGACGCAGGGTCAGGCAGTGGCGCCCGCGATGGCACGGGCGTCGTATGAACGCCTTCAAATCAGAGTCACACCGGGCATGAGCTCGTTCAAGACCTACCCCTTGCAGGCCGGCCGGTTTGTGACGGCCGCCTTAATTGCGGCCTTGGCCAACCTGGGCACGCTCTACCTGACGGTCGCCTGGTGGGATATTCCTTACCTGATCGGCGCCGCCATTGCTTTTGTGGCCGGCTTCGCCGTTGCCTTTGTCCTGCACAAGTGGTGGACATTCGGCGAGCGCAATCGCGCCGCAATTCCTCATCAGGTTCGCAAACTTTGATGCACACCCGCTCTCGATTCCGCTCTTTCCAGCTTGCCGAGTCGAATTAGCGAACCGCCAAGATCAATTCAAGTTCACAGCCACGCGATCGGAAATCCCGGTCGGCCTCTTCATCGCAAACCGTGTCGAGAATGGCCGGAATTCTACGAGTTCGAGACGAAGTCGTCGGATGAGACGGTTTTGAGATAACCGCTGGGCTTTCGGCAGAGCTCCGCGAGGAGGTGCCGGTCATTCGTCGACCGCCCGAGGAAAAGAGTCGGCTCCTGCTTGCTCCAGGCGGCCATAGTCGCGGCGCAGCACCGCGTTCCCACTCGAGCGGCCGAACTCGCCATGTCGGCCCAATCCATTGGCGAGATTGATTTCAAGGGGATGCAGGGAATCGAGATGGATGGTGCGCTCGGGGAGCGCCATGCTGATGCCGGCTTCTGCGAACAAGGCATGGATGCGATGCCGCAGTTCGCTTCGAACCCGTCCGCCGTCCGAGCCGGGACAGAGGTGCATCCAGAAATGCAGGCTGAAAAGGAGCGCGTTTTCGCCGAAGTCTTCCAAGAGCACATCCGGGGCTGGATTTTTAACCACCAGGCTGTGTTCGAGGGCCGCCTGCGACATGAGCGCCGTCACGCGCTCGGGAGGGGTGTAGTGCCCGACGCGCAGCGAAATCGAGTAGCGCACCAGGTCATGCGTTAATGTCCAGTTAACCACTTTCTTGTCCAGAAACTGACTGTTCGGAACGAGCACCTCGATCCCATCCCCCCGCGACATGAGCGAATTGCGAAAACCGATCCGGGCCACTTTGCCGCGCTGCCCATCGACCTCCACAATGTCACCAACGCGAATGCTCCGTTCGCAAAACAGAATGATGCCGCTGATGAAATTGTTGATCAGGGTCTGCGCTCCGAACCCCACCCCAATGGCAAGCGCACCGCCGAGGAAGGCAAAGACCGTCCAGGGAATCCTGACCGAAGCCATCGCCACACCCAGCGAAGCCACGGCCAGCACCACTGACATCATCATCGCCGGCAAGTAGCCAGCCCGGCCGGTCGTTCCGGTCCAACGCGCCGCGAACCGCGTCATGAAACGGGCGGCCGTGCGCGCGGCCAACAAGCCACACAGAAAGATGGCCAAAGCGATGGTCACTTTGCCCAACGTAATGCTACGCGGAACCGAGACCTTTTGGCCGCCGGCAATGGCGCTGTCCTCCGCAATGTAAAGCTCCGTGTCCCAGACGCGGCGGCAAGCGGCGCCGACGCTTTGCGCGATCGCTTTCAATTGGCCACCGGTTGAGGCCTTGGCCACCTGCTCGGATAGTTCCTGCAACAACCGGCCGCTCAGGTCCTCCGCGAAGGCCAATCCGCCGACGATCCGCAGCTGAATCCATGCGCGCTCCTGCAACGTGGCACAGATCTGTCGGGCCGCCTCGCTTTCCCCGGGGGACAATCGTCGGTCTTCAACTCTAAGCGTCTGCCGCAAGACCTGCTCACTGACGGAAGAGAGCGACTGCTCCATGAGCGCTCGCCACTCCCGCAATCCATGGATGGCCCCCGCGCAGGCGCGCTGTTTTGCCCGCAAGGGTCGCACCTCTCGGTCCGTCGCCGCCCAAAAGCGATCCTGCCAAACCGTCCGGGCATACTCGGCCAACCGAAGGAAAGACCGCAGCGCGTCGACTTTTTGCCCACTGGTTTCGACTCGAGCCTCAGCTATTTGGAAAGCTAAAGCGGTTTCCCCGCCAACAGGCGAGTCCGCGGAGGTTTCCGACCGCGCCATCGTGTCACGAGCGGTCCGCAATTGATTGTCTGCCGCGATCGCGTCGTTCAATTCCTGCTGGAGGCGAGCTTCCTTCTCTTTGATTTGATCCAGGAGGTTATCTAAATCCGCCCTGGTCATGCGCGTGGCCGCCCGAACAGCGGCGCGTCTCTGTTCCAGAGACTGAATCTGGCGGCGCAACTTTTCAATTGCTTCCCACGTCACCAGCCGGCCGATTTCGGACGTCGCCAGACTGGCCTCATCCGCCTGGATCTGAGCCCGGGCCGATTGAAGGGGAGCGTCATCCAAGGCGGGAGCAGCGGCGGCCCACGGCTCGGATTGATCCGCCAGCAAGCGCTCCTGTCGGGCGCTCTCATTCAATCGCCCTGTTGCTCGCGCTATCTCCGCCTCCAGAATGGAGAGGAGCATTTGCTCGCGGCGCAGTTCGAGGTTTTTGGTTGCCAGGCTATCGGTCAACTGCTCGGCAGCCGCAGCCGTGAGGGAAGTAGCAATGCCAGCGACGCCTTCCACCGCACCCTTGCCCTCGGTGCGGCGAAGTTCCTTGAGTTTGCGCAAGTAGCGCGCGTGCTGATCCAGCGCGACGATCCATTGTTGAAAGGGTTCAGCGCCCTGCTTGAGCGAATCGGAACCGGCCCGTGTTGATCCGACGGCCAGTTCACTCAAAACGGACAACCGACGACGGACCTGGGCCAACCGCTTCTCCACTCGGGCAAGCGCCGCATCGATTTGCTCGTCGGTCGCTGGAAGCACTGTCGGCCCCGCGGCGGCTTCACTCCTCGAGCGCGATTCGGTTGGGAAGCCAGCCAGTCCTTCTGCCTGCACTCGCGACGAGGCCGCCCAGCAGACCAAAGTAAACAGAATCACCGCGCGATGCGTCATGGGGATTCGCACCCAGGCAGATGCCGCGAACCGGATCGCAAGGCGCATGCCGGTCTGGAACTGGTTGGCTCCGCCCCGTCCTCCGATGGTTCGATTGGCGCGACGACGCGGCTTTCGACGGCCGCAGGTGGTGGTGTCGCGGAGGACAAGTAGGCCCTGCCGGACAATGGTTGGGGGCGTCGAACGTCGATGGCTCAAGGTTGATGGCATACGGGCTCTGGCGAATTAATGTCCCTCTGTTTACGCGGAGAGTAAGGGAACCGCCATAATGCTTCCGGACTAGGAGCCTGTTGAAAAACGAACATGAGCGCTGTTTTCGAGGAATGGTTGGATGGCAAGGCGCGAGCACGGGAGCATCCCCGCAGCGGGCTGTGACCGTGCGAGCAACAAAGCCAGACGGCCTTTTCCTCGAAAACCCTTTGGGCGGCGGTTCTTTTGTCCGCATCCGGCGTTGGCTCGGCCCTTACAGCCCGCGGCGGGATGCTCGGGCCTCGCCGCCTAGGCTGCAGCCAAAATCCCTTTGCCGCAGCGCCCATGGTCGTTTTTCAACAGGCTCCTAGGCGGTGAGATCGTCCGGCGGCAAAAGAGGCACGCGAAAGAGCGTGGGGCGTCCGCACCTTGGGCAAACCAGCCGGGTCCGATCTTTGGTTGCCGCAGCGGCCGGGAGTTTGCCGCGCCATCGGCAAGGGGAAGCACTGGTGCCGGCATAGTCCTGAATGCAAAAGAACTCACAATCAGCCCAAGGCGGCAGATCGGCACCAGCTCCGTGATTGGTTGATGGTTGCATACTCATCGAGCATCCTGGGCAGCTCCAGGGCGGCCCGGACTGCCTCCTTATTGCCTAACACCGCCGCCAGGGCGGGGCGATAATGCTTCCGTATTACACGGCCGGAATCCGCTTCTCGCACGGCCAACACCTGCTACTATCCGCATTCATGAGCCGGTTCCCGGAACGGCCGCCAGTCACCGATCAGAGGCCATGACCATTCCTCAACGCATCCTTTCGCAGGTAGCGGCGGGAGCTGGCCTGGTTATAGCCGTCGCCACTTCCATGACCTATGCGTTGGTCTACAACAGCGCCAGGCAACGGGACCTACAGCACCTCGAAACCTACGTTTCGGAACGGTCCCGCCGGGAACAGATTGTCTTCCAGCAAGTGCAGGCGAACCTATCGCTCGTCCGCGGACAGTTTCAGAAGCGGATGGAGTCGCCTCTCCCGCGCGATTACCAAGCCAAATGGGATGAGCGATTCCGGCTGTTCCCCGATGGAGCGTGGCGGAGCCGCGAGGCGTTCGCCGACGGCCGGAAATACGCCACTCTCTGGGCGCACCGGGACTACGAGCTCACCCCCGAGCGACAGACGCAGATTCTCCGGGCCCAGGATATCTGCAACGAGCTCTTGCCAGGATGGGTCGACACCTTTCCGAGTGTCTACTTCGTCTTGCGCGGCTGGGCTAACATTGGCTTCGATCCACGCATTCCGAACTGGGTCTGGGACACGCCCGCGGACTATGGAGCAGAGCCGCTCGAATGGTTTCAACTTGCCCTGCCGGCGTCTTCACCGACCGATGGTTTCTATTGGACCGGCGTGATCGAAGAGCCCACGACCAAGGTGCCCATTGTCTCCGTCTATATTCCGATCTACCAGGACGGCCGCTTCCTCGGCTCGATTGGCCACGACCTGGCCGTGCAGCGTTTGATGCAGGAAACCACTGAAAGCCGGCTCCCGGGCGCCTCGCATGTCATTTTCCGCGCGGACGGCCGACTGATCGCCCACCCAGGCAAACAGCGCGAGATCCTCTTGAGCAAAGGACGGCTGACGATGGAGGCCAGTGGGCAAGCGGCCCTGGCCAGCCTTTACCGCGCCGTCATCAGCCGGCCGGACAGCGCATTCTCCGGTTACGATCAAGCGAGCGAATCCTACTTCAGTGTCGCGCACCTGGCGGGCCCAGGATGGTTCTTTCTCACGATGATGCCGCGCGATCAGTTACAGCGACAGGCGTTCCAGTCGGCCCAGTGGGTCCTCTGGTCCGGCCTGCTTTCGCTCGCCCTGGTCCTCGGCTTCCTCGCTGTTATCCTCCGACACCAAATCGCTCAACCGCTGGCCGAACTCACCCGCGCCACCAAAGAAATGAGCGCCGGCCAAATCGCCGCCCGGGCCAGTGTCAAACGCCAGGACGAACTCGGCGCGCTCGCGACTGCCTTCAATGAAATGGCTGCCCGGGTCGCGTCCCGCGATGCCGAACTGCGCGAATTGAACCAGGACCTGGAGCACCGCGTCGCCCTCCGCACAGCGGACTTGCAGGAGGCCAATTGCCACCTGGACCGGGCGCGCGAAGAAGCCTTGGGTTTGCTGACGCGCGAGCGCGAACTGAGTGAGCTCAAGAGTGAGTTTGTTTCGCTTGTCTCGCACGAATTTCGGACTCCGCTGGAAATCATCATGTCATCGGTGGACAACTTGGACCGTTACCATGCGCGGTTGCCGGCGGAAAAGCGGCAACAATTGCTTCAGACCATCAATAAATCGGTCCGGCGCATGTCGAGCATGATGGAAGAAGTGCTCGTCCTCGGCCGCTTGGAAACCGACCGCGTGACCTTCAACCCCGCCCCATTTGCCTTTCGCTCCTTCTGCCAGCGACTCTGCGATGAAATCGAATCGGCGACCTCGGGCCGCTGCGCCATCCAATTGCAGATGAACGGCACTCCAGAAATGGCCCAAGGCGATGAAGGCCTCCTCCGACACATCTTCACCAATTTGTTGTCCAATGCGGTCAAATACTCCCCGCCTGACCAGCTGGTCGATTTCATTCTGCATCGCGAAGAAGAGAAGGCCACCTGCCAGATTGTTGATCGCGGCTGCGGGATTCCAGAAGCCGACCAGAAGCGCCTCTTCCAGGCCTTCCATCGAGGCAGCAATGTCCGCCAGGTCCCAGGCACCGGCTTGGGACTGCTCATCGTGCAGCGTTGCGTCGTTCTGCACGGGGGCAGCATCCATTTCCAGAGCGTCGAGGGGCAAGGCAGCACCTTCACCGTGCATTTGCCTCTCTTTCCAGCACTCTCACCAACCGAAGCCGCGGCGAAACTAGCCTATGAAAAAGATCCTCGTTATCGAAGATGAAGCGGAAACTCTGGACAACATCCTACTGATGCTGGAAATGGAAGGATTCAAAGCCATCTCCGCCAGTAACGGCCGCGCAGGCGTCGCGCTGGCGAAAAAGGAAATGCCAGATGTGATCCTCTGCGACGTCTCCATGCCCGAGTTGGATGGATATGGCGTGCTCGAATCGCTGCGCGCGGATGGCGCCACCACTTCCATTCCCTTCATCTTCCTGACCGCCAGGAGCGACAAGAAGGACCTGCGCACCGGCATGAACCTCGGAGCTGATGACTACCTCACCAAGCCGGCCAGCGCGGAGGAAGTCCTGGCCGCCATTAACACTCGCTTGGATCGACATGTCGAAAAGGCGCAGGCCGCCATCGCCAAAGCCGAACTCAAGCCCAACTTCGACTCGCCTAAGCCGCTGGAATCCCTCGGCCTCACCCCACGCGAGGCCGAGGTCATGCTCTGGATCGCGCAAGGCAAATCCAACGCCGAGATCGGCACGATCCTTGGCTGTGCCGAAAACACGGTCAAAGTTCATACGGCGCGTATCTTTGAAAAGCTCGGTTTTGAAAACCGGAATGCGGCTACTCTCCGCGCCTTGGAAGTTCTGAGCGCGCCGCTGATCAGGCAGCAAGCGACACCTTAACCGGACCGGCCATGCGCAAACTTCTCATCGCTGGACTCGTCTTGCTGGCGGCAGTGGCGCTCTTGCTGATTGCCCTTCTGAGCCTGGCCGCTAAAGGCGGACGTCCGCTCGCCACGGTTGCACTGGCAGATGGCCGGGTCTTTCACGTTGAAGGGGTCAGCTACGGCACGAACCACGTGATCGGCGTGCGTTCGGTGGTGGTTGATCGGCTCGGCCCGTGGCTCCCTGCTGCCGTCCGCCAGGCCCTCGCACCCAAGCGACCGCAATCCGACATTCACCTGGACCGACCCGCCCTCGTCGTTTGGGTCAATGCCACTGACCCCGTATCCGGCAAGCAGGTCGATTGTCAGGGGGTCCGCCTCGAATTGCTCGACGCCCACGGGGACCTCTTTGGGCAGGAAACGAGCTCCTGGTTTGGCGGGGCGGATTTCTGGCGAGTCGGCCACATCTTTTACGCCTTCCCGAGGAGCGAGCGCCAACTGACTCTCCGGATCGTCCCATGGCGTCAACAGGTGCCGGCCCAAGTGACGATCCTCAACCCCCACCGGGCGTCCGTCGAACCGCTCGCGGATAAGCCTCTCCCCCAACAAATGCGCGTCGGAGAACTCGAGTTGAGCCTTTTGCATCTCAGCGCCCGAACGAATGGTGGTCCTGAAAACTACTGGCAAACGCCCACCGTCTACTATGAGCCCACCTGGAGCTTGACGAAAAACGGCGCGCCTGCCCCAGGCTGGAGCAAGCCGGAATGGATTGCCGAAGACGGCAGCGGCAATCGCAGCCAGTTCCTTGGCGTCCATCAACCGGCCCTTCGCTTCACGGTCAACTATTACCCGCTCGCCACGAACGATAATGCTTGCCGGCACGTCACCTCGTCGCCCCCGTTTTCGTTGCAGGATTTAAGTTCGAACGTGTGGTGGAACCCAAATGCCGGACCAGCTACTCAAACACCGGTTTTGTTGGGCGTCTTTGTCCCAGGCACACATGTCTTTTCCGAGGGAATTTATCAGACCAATCCTCCTTCCCGAATGGGTCCAGTCCGGGGCGGCGCCCCGTCCGGCTGGGTCGGGCAAAGTCAGCGTGTCACCCCGCTTAAACTCCGCCATTGGCACGGGCATTACACCCCCAGCCCCGTCATCTATTTGCGCGCATTCGCCCGGCCCAGCGACGAACGTTGGGGCCTTCGGCTCCGGGACGCCACCGGACAGCTGTGGATTGCTCAGCCAGAGCCTCAAGGCATGGTCGACGGTATCCTGCCCTTCCTCCTCGATACGCCCCCTGACCTGGACACCGTCACGGCTGAACTTGTCATCTTGCGCCCGATCCGGGGGCACTTTGACGTGACGACGAAACGCGCATCTCAGCCATGAATTAGTCTGGAGGCCATCGTCCGCGCCCCGTCTCGATACAACCTCAAAGCAGGGCTTGAGCTCCGCGCGAGCCATTTCGATAATCGCCAATCTCCAACCCGGCGCGCTCGGAGAGCGCAACCCTACCAACCCGGCGCGGACGAAGATCAGAAAAAGGCGCGTCGCTCCCGCGGAGTCCAAAAGTTGAGGGCACATGGCCTAATTCGGAAGCACTATTTCGCGCTGCCATCCGCGAGGGCATAGATAGGCGTATGCAAAAACACCAGTTCGCCAGCCAAATGGAAACGGGCAGCCTCGTTCCTCATCTCACGTCGCCTGCACTGTGCGCGCTCAGTCATACGGGACGGCCTCGTCGCACCCGCTTCGTGGTCGCCTCCTGGCCAAGGCGTGTTTGCCGTCAACGACTCCAAGCGGCTCTCCTTGCCGCCGAACTCGCCCTCTGGCAAGCGACTGGAGGTGACTTTTTGAGCACCAGCCGGATGACCGTTGGGCCGCAAAACCATCCTGCCGGGGCTTGATGTTGCTCTCCGACCGCCTCAACCAGTCCAAACCACTATCCCCGCACCCGTATGCTTGACCTTGCTCTCAAAATGCTCCTCGGCGACCGCGCCAAATATATCATGCTCATCAGCGGCCTTACTTTCGCCGCCCTGCTCATGACCGAGCAGGCCGCCATTTTCTGCGGCATTATGCAATGGGCCGGGTCGACACTCGACAATGTCGGAGCCCCGATTTGGGTAGTCGACCCGATGGTCGAACAGATCAATGATACCGAAGCGTTGCGTGACACTGACCTGCATCGGGTCCGCTCGGTGGAAGGCGTTGCCTGGGCCGCGCCGTTCTACCAGGGAATTCTGCGGACCCGCATGCCGGACGGTTCGTTCAAATTCGTGCAGGTGATTGGCCTGGATGCGACCACGTTCGCCGGCGCTCCGGCCAAGATTGTCAAAGGAAAGCTGGAGGATTTGCGTCTCCCCAACACCGTGCTGCTCGATGAATACGGCGCCGCCAAGCTGAGCCGTGATCCGTCCAAGCCGATCGACCTGGGCCAAACCTTTGAGATCAATGATCACGAAGCGCGGGTTGTCGGCATCTGTAAGACGCGGATGGCCTTCTCGGGCAACCCCTATGTTTTCACGACTTACGATCAGGCAGTGCAATATGCGCCCAACACGCGCAAAATGCTCTCCTGCGTCCTGGCCGGGACCCGGCCCGGAGAGAACCCTGCCGCCGTGGCCCGGCGCATCAGTGCAGCCACCGGCCTTAAAGCCTACACCAAAAGCGAGTTCCTTTGGCTCACGGTTTGGTGGTACATAAAAAATACCGGCATCCCCGTCGCCTTCGGTGCTACGGTCTTGCTTGGATTCGTGGTCGGCCTGGCCATTAGCAGCCAGACTTTCTATTCCTTCATTCTGGAAAACCTCCGCAACCTGGGCGCCCTGAAAGCCATGGGCGCTTCGGACCGCGTCCTGGCGCGCATGGTCATGCTGCAGACGCTCACGGTGGGTTTGATCGGTTACGGCTGCGGCGTAGGGTTGGCCTCTTTGTTCGGTTTGGCGCTCCTCCAAAAAGGCATGCCGCCGTTCTTCCTGCCATGGCCGCTTCCGCTGATGACCCTTGGAGCGATCCTGTTTATCTGCTGGCTGGCTGCGTCGCTGGGGATTCGCAAGATCCGGCAGCTCGAACCGGCCATCGTTTTCCGCGGCTAATTGAGCAGAATCAGCCGGCGGTTTTCACCTGGAACCAGGCCGCGTGGCTGGGAGACTGTTGATTGGCTGCCATGATGCCATTTTTGAACCGACGACCACTGCAAAAAGGGGGGCGTAACATTTTCGTGTGCAAAGCCCGCATTTTCAGACGCTTGGAACAATAGTGACAAATCGAAAGAATATTATCGAATCCTCGGCATTAACGGCGGACAAGCACTCTCGCAACTTCCGCGCCGCTTTGGAGCCCGTTAATGTCCCAACTAAGCCAGCGCCGCGATCAGGTAGCGTAACTCCTCATCCACTTGCGACGGCTCCGGCACCGTCTGGGCAATCTCCGCCCGGACCGCATCTCGAAACCGCTTGCGCAGACGGTGAATGGCCACCTTGACCGCCCCTTCGCTTAAGCCCAATTGAACGGCGGCGCCGGCTTGCGATAAGCTCGCATTCTCCCCTGTAATCCATGGTTTCAAGCAGCGAAACAGGTCTGCCTTATTGGCGGCGCCGAACTCCTTTTCCGTGACGGCCAAGCCGCGCTCGACGACGGCCAAAGCCCACTGCCGGTCAAAAAACGCCTCCGGCCCAGCCATCGAAGGATCCGCAATTCGCGCCGCGCCCGATTCATCGTCCGGATCCAGAGGGTCGAATGGCTCGAGAACAACCCCGCCCCCGCGCTTGAGCCGCGAGGCGTGTTTCCGCTGGTCCGCCAGGAAGTGTTTCAGCGCGCCAAGGAGATAGGATCGAAACAAGCCGCGGCCAGGGGTGACTTCGGCAAACCCCGGCTGGGCCAGAATGCGGCGGAAGAACTCCTGTGTCAGTTCGCGAGCGGCGTCTTCCGTCCGCCCCTCACGGCGCAGAAAGGTGAGCACGGGCTGGTAGTACGCTTCGCAAAGTTCCGCTAAGGCGCGACGCGCTTCCGGGGATTCACCCCGAGCCCGCAGGATGAGCGTCCAGCGAGTCGGGGCAAATGAAGAGGTTGGTTGGACGCTCACAAGGCATCTGGCGTCAGTCGCACCGCGATGGCGCTGACCATGGCGCCGCCTCCAGGAACCAGGACCTTAAACAGCGGGAATTCCTCACCGGCGATAACGCTGATCGGCTTGCCGACGCGTTGGTTGGCCACCATATCTCGCAGCGCTTGCGCGTCGTCCAAGGGCAAGCTGTCGGGCAACTTCCAGGCGACGCGTTGATACCGCATGGGTGGAAAGCCGTCTTTGGCGTCGGTGAGCGCGTCCGAGGCACGCATTTGCCCGACGAATCCCGGCACGGAAACATCCGAGCGAAAGGCTCGTTCGCACCGGCCGCGGATTTGCTGCAGGTAATCCATCGCCAGCCAGCGGGCGCCCTCTTCTTCCTCCAACTGCACCCGCGTGAACGTGAATTGAATCATTGGTTCGACCGCGGCTGGCGCGGCCGTTCCGACGTCGGCCCGGCTCGTGGCCCGGATGCGCAGCCACCAGCCCCCGACGGCCACACAGGCAACGAACCCGGCGGCCAAAGCCCACGTCAAGGGCCGAACCCAGCGAATCCGGGGAGCGGCGTGGTCTGGAGTGGCCGGGGGGACTGGCGGGCGCTCAGCATCAGCCGCCCAGGCCGCCTCATTCACGATCGCAGCGCCCGCCTCGGTCATGTGCTCCACCTCCTCTTGCACCTGCCTGGCCGCCTGATATCGCCGCTCCCGGTCTTTCTCCAAGGTGCGGAAGACCACCTCGTCCACATCTTTACTCACTGGCGTCTTGAACGAAGGCGCGGCAAACCGGCCGATAGGCAGCTCGCCCGTCAGCATCTCGTAGAAAACCACGCCCAGGGAATAAATGTCCGCACGATGATCCACCTCCGCAGGCTTCTCGAGCTGTTCTGGCGCCATGTAATGCGGCGTGCCTAGCGAGGTCCCGGTCATCGTCAGCGTCACATCCGGCTTCTCCGTGCCCACCAGCTTGGCAATGCCGAAATCAGCCAGCTTCGCTTGGCCCCGCGCGTCCAGGAGAATATTGGCCGGTTTGATGTCGCGATGGAGAATGCCTTGGTCATGGGCGAACTGCAAAGCCTCGCAGATCTTTGGCACGATGCTCAAGGCCTCCTCCGGCGAGAACCGACCAGCTTCCAGAGCCTGTTTCAAATTCACTCCATCGACAAATTCCATCAGCAAATAGCAAAAACACCCCGCCTGGCCAAAATCGTAAACACTGACAATGTTAGGATGATTGAGCCGGGCAAGCACCCTCCCTTCGCGGTTAAACCGTTCCGCGAATCGCGGGTCACGCGCCAGTTGCTCCGGCAAGATTTTGAGAGCGACCAGCCGATCCAAGTGAGGTTGGCGTGCCTTATAGACGAATCCCATCCCTCCCCGTCCGATCAGCTCGAGGATCTCGAGCTGGGGGAAAGCCTCGGCCACGCGCTCCAGCGAAGGAATTTCAGCAGACAAGCCGGACAAGCCGTCTGGTTCCGTGCCATGCGCGACGCTGATCAGGGCGCATTTGGGACACAGCCCATGCGTCGTCTCGGCCGATAGCGGGGCGCCGCAGTGAGGACACTGGTTCGCTCGAATGGTATCGCTCATATACCCGGTTCCTGAGACGCCCATGGCGCAAGGTTACAGGTTCCCGAGGCAAAAGTCACCTTGGTCTCCCTTGCTGGAGAGCTCCTTTCCGCGGACGGCGGACTTTGGCTTTCGGCATTGGGCCGCGGGATGCCACGTTCATTGGGACAAACCCGCCTAATACCGAAGCGCTATTTGAGACGGCGGGGGCCGGTGTTATCTAACTGCCGCAATTCAAATGGCACCAGAACCTATGCATAACCTAGCCGTCAAAACTCAGGCCGTCTGCAAAGGCTTCGGGCAAGGCGAGAGCCGCACCGAAGTGCTCAAGGACATTCATTTTGAAGCCAGGATGGGCGAATTACTCATGCTCGTGGGCCCATCCGGCTGCGGCAAGACCACGCTGCTCAGCGTCATTGCCGGCACCCTCGCCGCCGATCGCGGCGAAGTCGAGGTGTTCAATGCGCCCCTCCACCATCTCGAGAAGAAAGCTGTGACTCAATTCCGCGCGGCCCACATCGGTTTCATTTTTCAGCAATACAATTTGATCCCCACTCTGAATTGCGTCGAGAACGTGAGCGTGCCGTTGCGCATTCAGGGCCACAAAGCCGCTTACGCCGAAAAGAAGGCGGCTGAAATGCTCGACACTGTCGGCCTCGGCCAGCGCATGCACCACCGTCCGAACATGCTGTCTGGGGGGCAGCAGCAACGCGTCGCCATCGCCCGCGCTCTGGTTCACGATCCCAAACTGATCATCTGCGACGAACCGACCGCCGCTCTCGACAGCGAAAATGGAACGAAGGTCATGCAAATCCTGCGGAGCGTCGCGGCCAAACCGGACCGTTGCGTCATCATCGTCACGCACGACAATCGCGTTTTCAAATACGCCGACCGGATGACCTTCATGGAAGACGGCCGGATCGACCGGACGGAAATCAACCCGGCCAGCCGTTCAACGTCTCCTCAGCCTTTTTCCCTCTCCTCAAGCGGAGAGACAAGTCACGTCACCTCACTGCAAAACTGATCAACACGGAGAACACTTATGTTATTCAAAAAGCCTACCTTCTATCTGGCGCTGGTCGGAACCGGCGCCGCTGTCGCCCTGGTGCTTCGCCTGAACGGACAGTCGCCAGTCCAATCGCCGCCGATCGAGCCACCGCCCAAGCCATATGAAATCAGCGTCGCCGCATCCGGGATCGTCGAAGCATTGAGCGAGAACGTGGCTATCGGCGTGCCCGATTCCGGCCTTGTGACCGAAGTGCATGTCAAAGTCTGGGAAACGGTGGAGCAAGGACAGGCCCTTTTCGCCCTGGACAACCGTGAGCTCGAAGCCCAACTCATCGTCAACCAGGCGAATGCGGCCGTTGCTGACGCCACCCTGCGCCGCCTCCAGGATCAACTGGGCCGACTCAAAGCCGTCCGCGATCCGCGCGCCGTCAGCCAGGACGAGGTGCGGACGAAGGAGAACGACGTGGCGGTTGCCTTGGCTCAGCTCGAGGCGGCACAGGCGCAGGTTACTCAAAACCAGCTTCGTTTGGAGCGGCTGACGGTGCGGGCGCCGCGGGCCGGCACGGTTCTGCAGGTGAATGTGCGCCCGGGTGAGTATGCGTCTGCGACACCAAAGACAGCGGCGCTGGTGTTGGGAGATGTGGGGCATCTCCAGATTCGCGCCGATGTCGATGAGCAAAATGCCTCCCGCTTGCAGTCCGGGCAGAACGCCACGGCTTATCTCAAAGGCGACACGACCAGGCCGATTGAGCTGACCTTCGTTCGCATCGAGCCCTTCGTCGTTCCCAAAGTCTCTCTCACTGGGGCCAGCACCGAACGCGTCGACACACGCGTCCTGCAGGTGATCTACTCGTTCGAGCGTCCTCAAAACCAGCCGGTTTATGTCGGACAACAAGTGGACTTGTTCGTCAAGACCGGCATCGCGGCCATCACCGCCCGAACCACGCCTGCCAAGCAGTTCGCCCAAGCCAACAACATTCCCTGAAGCGACCTATGAGAACTTGCCTTGCCCTTGTCTTCCTCTCGCTGGCCGCTGCAGGCTGCGCCGTCGGCCCGAACTACTCCCGGCCGGCCACTCCTGCCCAGGCCGGCTGGAAAGAATCGACCGCCACGAACAACCTGGCCAAGCTCCCCAGCACCTGGTGGCAAATCTTCCAAGACGCCCAACTCAGCGCCTTAGAACGCCAAGCCATCGACGCCAATCAGGATCTGCGGCGCGCGGTCGCCCGCCTGAGCGAAGCTCGCGCCATGGCCCGCGTCAGCGCGGCGGAACTGTATCCCAGTCTTTCGGCCGGCGCGGCCTATTCGCGAGAGCGCTTGAGCGATCATCGCGGCGACCTTCCCTTTCACAACGTTGAAACCGACGATTTCAGCACGTCGTTCGACTTCAATTATGAATTGGACGTGTGGGGCCGCGTGCGCCGGTCGGTGGAAGCGTCGCGGGCCGACGCGGCCGCCGCCGCGTCCGACGTGGAGGTTGTTGTGCTGACGTTGACGGCGGACGTGGCGCGGCATTACTACCAAATCCGGGCCTTGGACGGTGAACGCGTCGTGATGGAGTCTACTGTCGCCCTTCGCCGCGACGCCGTTCGCCTCCAGCAAACCCGCAATCAGGCCGGACTGATCAACGAGGCCGACGTCGCCCGCGCCAAAACGGAACTCGCCAACGTCGAAGCCGAACTGCACAGCATCCTCCGCGCCCGCGCCCAAACCGAGCATGCCCCGGCCGTCCTTTGCGGCCAGCCCCCAACCAGCCTCTCCATCGCCCCCCTTGGCCATGGCCCCGCCCGAAATCCCAATGGGCCTTCCTGCCTCACTCCTGGAGCGACGTCCCGATATCGTCGAAGCCGAACAAATGCTGGCAGCCGCTTCCGCGCGCATCGGCGTGGCCAAAGCAGCCTTCTTCCCCACCATCAATTGACCGGCGCCGCCGGCCTCGCCAGCGCCGACCTCGGCACCCTGGTGGACTGGCCCAGCCGGATGTGGTCCGCCGGGCCGAGCATCCACCTTCCTGTCTTCGAAGGCGGCCGTAATCGCGCCAATCTGAAGGCCGCCGACGCCCGCTACGAACAGTCGGTTGCCAGCTATCGGGCCACGATTCTGAATGCTTTCCGCGAGGTGGAGGACGCCCTCTCCGACGTCGGGGCGCTTGCGGCTCAAACCGAAGCCGTCCAGCGGGCTTTGCTCTCCGCCAGGGATACCGCCGCCCTGGCGACCGAACGATACCAGCGCGGCCTCTCGAACTACCTCGATGTCGTCGATGCCGAACGGATTGTCCTTCAAGCGGAACGCCAGGCCACTCAATTGCTTGGCCAGAGGGCGATTTCCACCATACTCCTGGCCAAAGCGCTCGGCGGTGGGTGGGAACGGACAAATTGAACCAACCACTCCCCCCCAACAGCACTGTTTATGCACGAACCAACTCCAGATTCTCTCGCCACGGCCGACCTCCTGGTCAAACCAACTGACCTCGCCAGCGCTTTGCCCATCCATCCACAAGACGCCTTTCCAGCTGTCTTCGCCACATCCCGACTCGTGGCTTTGATGGAAATTGCCAGCGCCCGTCTTCTCCAACCGCACCTCAGCCCGGGCGAGCTTTCCGTTGGCGTCAGTGTCGAAGTAACCCATTCCGCCCCCACGCCGCTGGGCGCGCGGGTCACTGCCCAGGCGCGATACCTTGGCCGGGAAGGCAAGCTATTCCTCTTCGAGATTGTGGCGAGCGATGCCGGCGGTGAGGTCGGGCGGGCTCGGCACAAGCGCGCGATCGTCAATGTCGAGAGGCTCCAAAACACCGCCATGCGCCGGGCTCAAGCTGGTCCAGCAATGGAGAGCCACCGGCCCGAACCAGCCTCATCCGCCGCCAACTGATTCATGACATGTCCACACTACGTCTTGATGATCTCGAGTTGTTTTACGAACTGTCTGGCGAAGGGCCGCCCTTGCTGCTCATCCAGGGCGTGGGCGTGATTGGTGAATGCTGGCGCCCGCAAGTTGCGGTTTTAGAGAAACGCTTCCAAACGCTCCTGTTTGACAATAGAGGCATCGGCCGGAGCGCTCCTTGCCGTGGGCCGATTCGGATTGAAACGATGGCCCAGGACGCCTGCGCACTCCTGGACGCGGTTGGGTGGCAGTCCGCCCACGTCATCGGGCATTCGATGGGTGGCATCATCGCGCAACAACTCGCGCTCGATTGCCCGCATCGCGTCCGCAGCTTGTCTCTCCTCTGCACGTTTCGGCGCGGCAAAGACGCCGCCCGCCTGACCCCATGGGTCCTATGGATGACCCTCCGAACGCGCCTGGGAACTCGCCAAATGCGACGCCGCGCTTTTCTCGAGATGCTTTGGCCTCCCGATGCCTTGGCAAATGCCGACGCCGGCCAACTGGCGACACGCGTCTCCGGGCTGGTCGGACGCGACCTGGCGGATCAACCGCCCGTCCTGATGAAGCAGCTGCAAGCCATGGCCCGCCACGACGCCTCGGCCAGCTTGTCCAAGCTCTCCTCCATTCCCACCTGGGTCCTAAGCGGCGAGCACGATCCCATCGCCCGGCCTGACTACGGACGAAGCCTGGCCCGCGCTATACCAGGAGCCCGGTTCGAGCTGCTTCCCCACGCGTCACACGGCTTGACCATCCAAGCGGCCAATCCGGTCAACGAAAAACTGATGGCCTTTCTCGATTCGGTCGAACTGGCCAGGGTGTCCAGGTAGTCCACCCCAGGCGGCGATGTCAGTTACGTGCCACCGCCGCTCGCTCCTTATCTGAAAGCGATCGCAGGAAAGCCAAAAGCGCGTTCTTTTCAGCTGGCGCCAGTTCCCGACCAAGCTGCAAACGAGCCATCTGCGTGACCGCCTGGTCCAATTGGGACGTCCGTCCGTCGTGAAAGAAAGGACCTGTCAAAGCGACATTCCGCAATGAAGGAACTTTGAACTTGAACTTGTCCGATTCGTCCTTGGTCACATCGAAACGTCCCAGATCGGTTGTATTCGCGTACGGCTGGATCAGCCCCATCTTCTGGAATGTGTTCGCTCCGATCAATGGACCGTTGTGGCACGTCGTGCAGCCAACTTCCATAAAGAGTTCCAGACCTTTGATCTCACTGGCGGTCAAAGCCTTGTCATTCCCATTGAGGAAATCGTCAAAGCGATCATGTGTCACCAGGGTCCGTTCGAAGGCGGCAATGGCCTTCGCCACGCGGTCGTAACTGACCGTCTCCCCACCAGCGGAAAATGCCTTGCTGAACAGTCCGGGATAGTCCTTGTCCGCTCGCAGACGCTCGAGAACCACTTTCTCGTCAGGCATCGCCATCTCCACCGGGTTGAGAATGGGCCCTTTCGCCTGATCTTCGAGCGTGGCGGCGCGGCCATCCCAAAACTGCGCGAAATGGAAGCCGGCATTCAGCACCGTGGGCGAATTGCGGCCGCCACGCTTGCCGAAGGCACCTGGAGAGGTGGGTTCGCCATCCACCCCAGCCCGTTTGGCATCCACCGCGTGGCAGCTGTTGCACGATTGGCTTTGGTTCATCGAAAGCTTCTTCTCGAAGAACAACTTGCGGCCCAAATCAACGAGCGCAGCCGTGTCGTTCTCGGCCCCGGGCATCGCCGCCGGCAATGCGCCCGTCACTTCTTTGGCTTTCGCCCGGATTTCTCCAATCTTGGCTGGGTCAACCCCAACAGGTGCGCCTCCTTGCGCAAGAACATCGGTCATGGCCGCGACGGTGAACAGGCAGTAGATGGGGATGAGTGTTTTCATAGCAGAGATCTTCGTTCGCTCGGTTAAGGGGCACTGGCGCTGTGGAGCAGCGGCCAATGCTCACCCAACGTGCTTAGCGTATCGACTTATCAATATTTGGCAATAGAGAAGGCATTCTGATGCATCAAAATTCCCCGATGGGCTCGGCGCGCGGACAGGACAAGTCGGAGGACACCTTCTCTCAACCAAAGCGCCACCGCCCCAACGGCGGGAGCAAAACGCATCTTGCGGCGGCGAAGTTAACCAACAGATCACCCCCGGTCCGACCGGCAATCCCGGGCGGCTCAAAACCAGAGCCCGCAGTTTCGGTTTGAGTTCCCCTTGCTCTCCTCTCCTTGCGCCCGGGGTCCGCCGCCCGCCCTGCACCCCAGCTTGTTCGTCCTTTGTTCGTCCCGCGTTCGCCCTTTGTTCGTCCCGCGTCGAATGAACCATGAGTCAAAGGCGAACGAACCTGGCGGCAACGACGAGGATGCCAACTGGCGAATCTGGGTAAAAGGGCCATGCCTGAACGGATGGATCGGAATAGCTCGAGGGACGGTGCCGAATTCCACAGAATCTAACGGCAAGACTTTGGTGATTAGAGATGTATACGCGTGTTCACAATCGTGAACACGCCCGTCTGCCGCCGAAGAGCCAACCACGCTTCGGCGGTTTTAACCGGGTTATGACACCCGGCCGCGCGTCTCTTTGTCAGCAGTCGCGACTTCTCCACCGATCAACAGTCTGCCGATGACCGCGTCGAGAGGTGCGGTATACATCTTCCAAACTCGCCCGACGAAAAGCCAGAGCTGCGACAATTTGTGTAACCTTCCTCCCTGAATCTGTCGGTATGACATGGCGAGTGATCGCCGGCCGCTGAATCGCATCGGCCAACAACAACAAGAACTGTGATCGACGCATGAGACTAATCCCCATACCGACCCGACGGCGATCGGACCCGTCGGCAAATTCGCGGCGGAGCTTTGCGCCACTGCAGACTGCAACGCTGGCCCGCCCACAACGACCCGTTCCGCAGGGCTTCAAGCTTGTCTGGCTCGTCTTGGCGCTTTGGCTGCTCGGATCCCAAGCCAGCCAGGCGCTGGGATTGCCCGCAATCAAAAGTGGCCTTATCAGCGGCAATACGTTAACCTTAACGGTTGAAAACTTCCCCTCCGGCCAGTTGGTCGTGCGCTTCAACAGCGCCAATTACAGCCTGAACTTCGCCCAGCCACCAGGCCAGATCAATGTCACACTGCCTAACCCATTGCCGCCGCCCGCAACCTACCTGGTCACGGTAAGTCAATTCGGCATTCCGTTTGCCGCCGCTAACATCGCATTCGGCGTTGGCGGGCTCCAAGGGCCTCCCGGCCCGGCAGGCCCGCCGGGGCCCCAAGGTCCCGCCGGACCGCAGGGCGCCAAAGGCGATGCGGGACCGCAGGGGCCTCCCGGACCGATGGGTCCAACTGGGGCCCAGGGTCTGATTGGACCACAAGGGCCGAAAGGCGACGCCGGACCCCAAGGACCCAAGGGTGATATGGGACCGCAAGGTTTGGTCGGCGCTGCTGGCCCAGTCGGTCCACAGGGGCCACAAGGCGTTCAAGGTCCAGCGGGTCCGCAGGGCGATCAAGGGGACACCGGCGCGGTGGGGCCGCAAGGACCCCAAGGCGATGCCGGACCTGTTGGCTCGCCAGGCATTCAAGGCCCGGCCGGTCCCCAAGGTGCTGCGGGTTTATCTATCTTGTGGCGTGGGCTGTGGAGCGAAAGCACCGCCTATAACATCAACGATGCGGTCGCATTCAACGGCTCTTCTTACATCGCGATCGCCCCAAGTTCCGGCCTGTCGCCCGAAACTTCGATCAGTTCCTGGAATCTGCTCGCTTCGGTCGGAGCGCAAGGTCCGCAGGGCCAGACCGGTGCGACTGGCCCGTCTGGTCCGCAGGGGCCGGACGGTTTGACAGGTCCCGCAGGTCCTGTTGGCCCTATCGGACCGCAAGGACCAGCCGGCCCCGCCGGCCCGCAAGGAGAGCCCGGGCCGGTCTTAAGCGGATCGGTGATCATCAACGACACGCCTAATGCGGTGGGCTACACGTCGGCCAAAATAGCGGTGGCTCCGTTGGAGACCTGGTCGTCCACCGCGCCCATGAACGTGATCCGCGATCGGACAGGCACAGCGGAAGTGAACGGCAAGCTCTATGTCATCGGCGGATTCGGAGGACCGCTCGGGGCGCGTCTGACCACCGTCGAGTCCTACGACCCGGCCACGGCCACATGGACGACGAAGATGCCGATGCCGACAGCGCGCGAGGCCCTCGGCACCGCCGCGCTCGGAGGCAAGATTTACGCCATTGGCGGATTGGGGACAGGCGGCACGTCGGTGGCGGCTGTGGAGGAATACGACGTGGCCAATGACAGCTGGAGTGCAAAGACCGCTCTGCCGTCGGTCAAAGCTTTCGTGGGCGTGGCGGCCGCCAACAACCGAATCTACGCGATCGGTGGAGCGAACAGCGGCACCTTCCTCAGCACCGTTCATGAGTTTGATCCCGCCGCTAACACCTGGACCGCCAAGGCCGGCTTGCCGGCCCCCAGAGCCAACTTCGAGGCCGCGTCCCTCAATGGAAAGGTGTATGTCATTGGCGGCCTCAACGGCGGTGCCTATCAGAATACCGTCTTCGAATATGATCCCGTGGCGAACGCCTGGCGCTCGCGCGCGGCCATGCCGACCGCTCGAGCGTACCACGGAGTCGCAACTGCCTACGGCCGGCTCTTTGCCTTGGGCGGCCTGGATGGTTCCGGAACCATTTTTGACGTCGTGGAGGAATTTGATCCGGTCACGAACACTTGGGCAACGCGCGAGCCCATGCTCCAGCGATCGCCGCGAATTTAGTGCGGTCGGTTGGAACAATATGATCTTCGCCATTGGCGGCATTGTTGGCAGCGGACTGGTCAACTCTGTCGAACAATACGATCGCGGCCCGCTCGCCTACTTTTTGTTCAAGAACTAAAAGTCTCGGGCCGTCAACTCACCCGCGCGCGGCTGCCTGTTTCCTTCAGCCGCGCGCGTCCTCTTGCGAGGACGAGGTTGGCTCATTCGCCAAAAGGGGGTCGAGGGCCCTTCCACACCATTCCCACGAAACCTTTTAGGCCCACCGTTGGCTGAGCAACCCCGCGCGGTGCCTGCCGTGTGACGAGGCGATTCGTGGTCCGGAATAGGCCAGTCTAGCCGAGCTTTTGGCGACCTCCCGCCTCGGACCTCACCGTCTTCTCCTCTCGACCACTCCTCTACCCGAGGCCATTCACTTCCTCATTGCCGGGTTTCCAGGCCTCGTCTAGGGTAACGGCGCGTCACAGGACGCATCCCGTCCGCGGAAAGGACAGAAGTCCACCTGCCATTAAACTGTAAGTTCACGAACTTACTTTCTGCCTGATGCTGCGGACCCCAGGCGTAACGAAAGAAGTTCGTATGCCAGCCAAATCACTGCCGTCCCGCCCCAGCCTGAACCATCTCAAGTATCAGGCCAAAGACTTACTAAATGCATTCCGCGCGGCCGAATCTGCCGCGCTCGTCCGGATCCAGCGTTTCCATCCGAAGTTCGCCGGCCGAAGCCTGGCGGATCTTCGCGCCCTTCCGTTCACGTTGAGCGAGGCACAAGTCGTGGTCGCGCGTGAATACGGCTTCGAAAGTTGGCCCAAACTGAAACAGCAAGTTGAAAAGCTGCGCGGCACGGCGAAGGAACTGCCCGCGGCAAGCGATACCGCCCTGGCGGCGGAGAGCCAGGATGCCCTCGCGGCCCGGTTCCTGGAATATGCCTGCCCGGATCATCATGTCAGAGGAGGGCCAGCTCAGATAATGGCTCGTCACACTGCAGTGCAGCTGCTCGAGCAGCATCCAGAACTGGCGCGGCACAGCCTCTACACCGCGGTCGTGTGCGGCGAATTGGATGAAGTGAGGCGAATCCTGTCCGAGAACCCACCGGCCGCCTCCGAGCCGTATGCCGGCACGGGACCGGACCGGTCCGGCCTCGGCCATAGCGAGGATCTTTTCAAAGAGAACGGGCCAAAACGATGGGAGCCGCTCTTGTATCTGTGCTTCGCGCGCCTGGACACCGCCGCCGCCACAACGCACGCCCTGCCCATCGCCCGCCTCCTGCTGGATCACGGGGCCAGCTCAAACGCCTATTTCATGGCCGGTGACAGCCGCTACACCCCGCTTGTCGGAGTCTGCGGTGAAGGTGAAGAAAACCGGCCGCCTCATCCGCATCGGGAAGCGCTGGTGCAGTTGTTGCTCGAACGCGGCGCGGAGCCGTTCGACATGCAGGTGGTTTACGATTTGCATTTCCGGGGAGAAATCCTGTGGTTCATGCGGCTCATCCACGCATCTTCCGTCAAGGCGGGCCGGGGCCGAGATTGGCAGGATCCGGATTGGTCGATGTTGAACATGGGGCGGTACGGGTCCGGCGCGCGTTGGCACCTGGAGATCGCGCTCAAGAAGAACGACCTCGAGTTGGCCCGCTGGCTGCTCGAACACGGGGCCAATCCCAATGCCGCTCCCGCCCAGGACCCACGGTTCCTCCAAGGCGCGCTGGTGGATGAAGCCGCCAACCATGGGCTGACCGCCATGGCTCATCTGCTGACCCAATACGGAGCCGAGTCACGCGGGACCCCACGGCCAGGCCAAGCCCAATTCATGGCCGCCTGCTTTCGCCTGGACCAGGCCGAAGCTGCCCGACTGGCGAGCGAAAACCCCGCTTACCTCCAATCGACCGATGCGCTCTTTGCCGCCGCGCACCAAGACCGGGCGGAGGTGGTTGCCTTGCTGCTCCATCTCGGCATGTCACCGGAAATGGCAGACGCCCACAGACAACGGGCCTTGCACGTTGCCGCTTACCAGGACTCCATCGCCGTAGCCAAACTGCTCGTCGAACGAGGCGCCGCCGTCGACCCGCTGGATGGGATGCACCAAGCCACGCCCCTTTGGTGGGCCGTCTGGGGCCAAAGACCACGCACCATTGCATTCCTCAGCCAATCCAGCCGCGACCTAAAAGCTCTCGCCTTTACCGGCAATATCGCGCGGATTCGAGAACTGCTCCGCAACGAGCCGGACCTGGCCAAGCAAGCCGCTCCGCAAAGCTCACCGCTGCTGTGGCTGCCGGGCGAACCCAGGAACGCCGCCGCCATTGCCGAACTTTTGCTGTCTCATGGCGCCGATCCGACCCCGCGAAACGCCGAAGGGCTAACCGCCGCCGAGGTGGCCGAGAAACGCGGCCTGGACCAAGCCGCTGCCATCTTGAAAGGACCCCTCGCAGGACCGCCGAGCCCACCGCCGCCTGCATCGTTTGCCCCGGCACCGCTGCAGGAACTCGCGAACGACTACGTGCGCGTCTACGATACCGGCGAACCGCAAGCCTTGCAGCGCCTCAACGCACATTACCGCCGTTCCTTCACTTGGGACGACGCGCGCGCTCATGTTTGGCGACAGGTTTACAAGGTGCGCCGAGGCCAAGGACGTCCCGGCTCTTTCGCCGTCGAAGATGCGCAATGGCTGATGGCCCGCGAAACAGGCTTCAGCAACTGGGGCGCGCTGCTGCAGGCAGCCACTGCCGGGACAATGCCGCCCGGCGACTGTTACGTCCTCGACCTCAAACGTAGCTGGATCCAACCACGCCGCCATCTCGCCCCACCAGACTGGGACACGATTCTCGCTGTTATGCGTGAACACCGGGTGACGGCGCTGGACGCCGACGGCCACATGACCGACGACGCTCTCAAGAAGGTGGCCGAACTCGGACAGGTCACTCGGCTCAACCTGGGCGGGTCACGCCAACTGACCGATGACGGCCTGCAACACCTCGCTCTCATGCCGCAGCTGGAGCACCTCGATCTCAGCGAATACCCGGGCGGGCGCCTGACGGATCGCGGCCTGGCAGTGCTCCGTCATCTGCCGACGCTAAAAACGTTTCAGATCGCCTGGCAAAGCGCCATTTCCGATCGCGGCATGGCCCAGCTCGCCTCTTGCCCTCAACTTGAAGTCGTCAATCTGATGGGCACGCCCACGGGTGATGGGGCCATTCGGGCCTTGGTCGGCAAGGCGAAACTTCGCGAATTCAACACCGGCCGTTTGGTGACCGATGAAGGCCTGCCGCTCCTGCACCAATTCCCGGTTTTCAAGACGTGGCAAGGCGCCGAGGTCGATTACGGGAGGTTCTCGCCCAATGACAAGCCCAACCATTTGACGATCGATGGCCCTTTCAGTGATGAAGGCCTCGCGAACCTCGCGGGTTTGGACGGCTTGTTCGGCCTCACCTTTTTCTGGCACACGTCCGCCCTGACACCGGCGGGACTCAACGTTCTCCAGCATCTGCCGCGGCTCGGAGCGATCGGCTGCGAAGGAAAACTCTGCAACGACACCGCCATGCGTTCCATCGCCGCAGTTCCCCGCCTCACCATGCTCATGGCCCAAGGCACCGTCGCAACCGATGCCGGCTTTGAAGCCTTAAGCCATTCGCCCACCCTCCAACGTCTCTGGACCCGCGAAAACCCACAACTCACCAGCCGCGGCTTTCTTGCCCTGTCCCAAATGCCCGCCTTGCGCTTCCTCGGCGTCAGCTGCAAAGAGGTCAACGACGAAGCCCTCGCTCGCCTGCCCCACTTCCCGGCCCTGCGCCAGTTGACACCGATCGACGTGCGCGACCCGGGCTTCCGTCACATCGGCCGATGCGAATACCTGGAAACTCTCACGTGCATGTACTGCCGCGACACCACCGACGCAGCCACAGAACACCTCGCTTCGCTCACCAGGCTGAAGAGCTACTACGCTGGACTCACCCAAATCACTGACCGCAGCCTGGAGCTTCTCAGTCAAATCGCCTCGCTGGAGGAAATCGAGTTCTACGAATGCAGTTCGATCACTGACGCCGGTCTCGTCTTCCTGGCCGGGCTGCCCCGCTTGCGAAAAGTGGAACTGGCTGGCTTGCCCAACGTGACCTTGGCTGGGACCAAAGTGTTTCCGGCGCGCGTCGAGGTCCGCTACGCGCTGTAAGCGTAGAACCCGCCCGGGCGAGCCGCGTTCGCGGAGCGACTCGGCCCGAGCGAGATCCGCGTCAAAGTTTGGCCCGTTGAAGGTGGCAGGAGCGTTCTAGGGAAGGGATGTGATCAGCTCTGCTTGGCAAAGTATTGAAAATCCCAGGGTTGGAACCAAACGATCCTGTGGCGTTGATATCGCAGAGCTTGACCATCACCGTTGCGGGTTCGGCTATTTGTCGACGCGCGATTTGCACATGCCTTGCCTGATGCGGGATGTGTAACAGATCGCGCGCGAATTTGAAGCGGACCGTCAGCCGTATGCCGCTTTGGCACCCCCTCATCACGCACCGACTCACGGCAACCGTTTGCGACCACTGGTCGAATGGAACCGAAGGCGTCACTTCCATTTCCGCCGCCGGCTGGCGCAGACACGGGACCCACTGCCTGCCGAAGGCGTCGTCCTGACGGCCGGGGTTTGACGCGGGATTGTATCGTTTTCCGCTATTCCAACGAGAAGGCCGATTGATACTCACGCCAGCCAACGGTTTTGCCTTGAGCTGACGAAGCGCAATACCTCATAGTCCGGGCATGCTAGGGAAAGGTTGTTTGGGGAGGAGGGTCGGACTCGCCTGGATTCTTACCGCGCAGCTCCTCTTTGGTTTGGAATGGTCGGGCCACGCCGATGGCTTTATTCTGTTTAATAACCATTTGCCAGCTCTGGACGCGCCGGTCTTCGACTCTACGGGCACGAACCGCGCCAGTGCTCCTTTTCAGGCTGAATTGAGTGTTGCAGCGACGGACGCAGCGGTCGGACCCTTTATCGCGGTTATTCCGCTTGGCTCCGGCGCGAACGCAGGCTACGTCGACAGCACTAACCTGATCGTCTACGTCGCGGACGTGCCGCAGGGCGGGACTGCCTATGTCCAGGTGCGCGTCTACGACTCACGCTTCGGCTATGATTACGCTACCGTCGCCGCTGCAGGAGGCTCGCACGGGCAAAGCGAGATTTTTCCCGTCACGGTGGGCTCTTACGACAGTCCAGGCTTGATGCTCGGGCTGAAACCGATCCGGCTGAATCCAGAATCGCATGGCACGGTGCTCCTGCAGAATCTGGTGCCAAACCAACTGGACGCGCCGATCAAGGACCGCAACGGCCAGCCCTTGGCGGGAGCGGGGTAGTTGGTGCAGTGTTACGCTCGGATCGCTACAAACCTGTTCGCGGACGCGCAGCCCATGGGACCACCAGTTCCGTTTGGGACCGGGCCGCAAGCAGGTTACTTTGACTTTGGGACCGTGGTGTTGACAAATATGGGTGCCGGCCAAGTGGCCGACATCCAACTCTTCGTTTGGGAAGCCTCCGGTGGCGGCTCCTTCGATGAAGCGGTTCAGACCTCAAGTCAACGCGGTATTTCCCAGAACATCCAGGTGCGGACCGGCGGTGAGGGTGATCCGCCCAGCCCACCCGCAGTCCTCACAGGCCTCAAAAGTTTTGCATTGAGCGGTCCGAAGCCCGGGTTGATCGATTTTCGCAACTACATACCCGGGGTGCTGGACATTCCGGTTGAGGGAGCGGACGCGCCGTTCGTGGCCCAACTTTACGCCGGCAAGACTTCGCTTGACCTCCGGCCGGCGAGCCTCCCCACGCCATTCAAGCGTCCGCGCTATTGGGAGCCACTGGGCAACGGAGTGGTGGAACTGCCCGGCATCACTGCGGGCGACTTTGCGTGGGTGCAAATTCGCATTTGGGATGGCAGCGTTGGGACGAACTACGACCAAGCCGTCTTGCTCGGCAGTTCGGGCGCTTCTCCAGTGATTCGAGTCCGCACCGGCGGAGCTGGAGAGCCGGGGATGCCAGGAGCGCTGCTCAAGAGTTGGTTTGGCTACGTCTACATCCATCAGCCGCATGCGGTGTCCATTCGTTTTCAGAACCTTATTCCGGGCACGCTTGACGCCCCAATTTTCGGACGCGATGGGACCCGCCTCGCCGGCACCAACTTTGTCGCCCAGCTCTATGCGGACGTTTTTGATAACCTTCATCCGGTCGGAGAACCGGTTCCTTTCGGGGTCGATGCCGGTGCGGGCTATTGGCAGGCGGATGACAATCCGCCCATTGGCGTGGACGTGCCAGTCGGCTGTTGCGCCACGGTGCAAGTCAGGATCTGGGACGCGAGCAAGGGCGCCACGTATGAAACATGCACCGGTGACAAAGCCGTTTCGCGCACCGCTTGGTTCTTTGCGACCAACGAGCCTCAGGATTTGAGGGAACTTGGCTTGCACATTTATGGAGTCACTTGGGTCGACGACTCTCCGGATCCTCAAATCGTCATCACCCAGTACGTCGGGGAAGGCAGCTGGATCGAGGATGTCGACAATTTGCCGCTGACCGGCACCAATTGGGTCGCCCAAGTCTTTGTCGCGCGCGTTGAGGCGGATACCTACATCCAGCCGGGGCGCTCGAAGTGAATCCGGCCAAGCTGATTCCGGTCGGGCCAATCGCCCCCGTCCGCCAGGACGCTGGTATCCCCCGATCAACACGACGATCACGTTGTCCGGTTTTACGACCAATCAGGCCGTTGTCGCTGTCTTGCGCGTCTGGCAAATCGATCACGGGCCATCCTACGCCGCCGCCGCGGCCAACGGCAGTTTGGTCGGCACTTCCTTTCCGGCGCAATTCAACACGCCATTGACGCTGGCGGACACGCCGACGGGTGTTAACTTCTCCTCCAGCTTCTCGATACGAGGTCGTCAACACACCATTGCCGTCCCGCCCGGTCTTAGCTTCATTGGCAATCCTTTCGGGAAGGGAGCGTGGTATCGATTTTACCTCGCGGGTGTAGCCCCGACTCCGCCGGACGGCACCATGGTTTATCTTTTTGACCCAAACAGACAGACCTATGCGACCGCCATTTTCGATCGCGCTTTCTGGACCAGCCCGTCACTGACCATTCCCTTTGGTGCTGCCTTCTTTGTCCAAAACCCTTCCAGCCAGTCGTTCAATTTCGTCTTCGAAGGCGTGGAAGGAAAAGTCGAAGACATCAGCCCCCCCGCGGGCGCCCCAAAATTCTTTGCCCTGACCTGCACCGAGCCCCAGAACTGCAGTTTGGCGGAACGGCTCGGTTTTCCGCTCGTCGATGGCGACACTGTATATCGATTCAATCAGGGGACTTGGGAGGTTTCGATTTATGACGGCGCGGCCTGGACTCCGGCCGTGCCGGAACTGACCCCTGGTGAAGGGATCTTCGTCCGCCTGGTTCCCCGCTCAAACTGATCAGCCGACCCATTCATGCCGAACCGTCATTCACGTATGAAGTCCGCAGCTCTCCTCTTAGCTTTGCTCCTTGCCCAGGTGGCTTGTGCCGCGCAAGGCACGATTTTCTTCTACAATCATGTGCCAGCGGTCAGCTTGGACGCGCCGGTCTTCGACACCGACGGACAATCGCTCCTCTTCGGCGATCGATTCCAGGCGCAACTCTACGCGGGAGCCGATGCGAACAGCCTCGTGCCGGTCGGCTTCGCCGCCAGCTTCAGCCTCAACGCCGGCTATTGGAACAGTTGGGACGATTCCCTTACCCGCATTATTCCAGGAGTCGACCCGGGCGAAAACGCCTTTTGCCAGGTTAAAGTCTGGTCCCTTTTGAAAGGCAGCACTTACGACCAGGTTGTGGCAGCCGGGGGCAAACACGGCGAATCCATTATCTTCTCTGCCCTCACGGGTGGCGCACCTGGCAGCGACACTCAGCCGCCGGGATTTCCAGGTTACTTAACCGGCCT
>JAXMHN010000100.1:0-12453 GCA_046346765.1 Verrucomicrobiota bacterium
CAACTCGAATTTCCCTTCTCGACAGGCGTGGCAATCTCCCGATTATATCGCCGACGTTTCATGAAACAAAAAGCCTACGCTGCCGCTGGCGTCGATATCGACTTGGGCAACCGCGTCAAAAGCCGCTTGCCCAAAATGCTTGCTGCCACGCAGCGCCGCGGCGTTTTGGGTAAAGTGGGCGGTTTTGGTGGATTATTCGCCCTCGATACGCAGCGCTACGCTCAACCGGTGCTCGTTTCGAGCGTGGACGGTGTAGGGACCAAGCTCAAGATCGCCTTTGAGATGGATCGTCATGACACCATCGGGCAGGACCTCGTCAATCATTGCGTCAACGATATCGCCGTGATTGGGGCCGAACCGCTCTTCTTCCTCGACTACTTGGGAACCGGCAAACTCGAGCCGAAGGTGTTTGAGCAAATCATCGCTGGATTTGCCAAAGCGTGCACGGAAAACGGGTGTGCCCTGATTGGCGGCGAGACTGCCCAGATGCCTGGATTCTATCAACCAGGCGAATACGACGTCAGCGGCACGATTGTCGGCGTGGTCGAAAAAAGCCGGATGCTCGACGGCCCCCGAACTGTGCGCTCGGGCGACGTGATCCTGGGTTTGGCCTCGAGCGGCTTGCACACGAATGGTTACTCGCTTGCCCGCAAGATCTTCTTTGAACGGATGCGGCTGAAGCCAACCAGCCGACTGCCGGAATTGGGAAATACGATTGGCGATGAGCTGCTGAAGGTGCATGTGAGCTACGGCCCGATCGTTCAACGGCTGCTGAAGCGCTTTAATCGGACCGCAGCCGGAGCAGCGGAGCGACGTTCCAGCCGTTCTGAGGCAAGGGCGAGCCGGCCAATTCACGCCCTCGCCCATATCACCGGCGGAGGATTCGTCGATAACATTCCGAGGGTGCTACCGAAAAACTGCGATGCGATTGTTCGCAAAGGGTCATGGGAGGTGTTGCCCATCTTCCAGCTCATCCAAGCTCATGGGGAGGTGTCGGAAGAGGAACTTTATCAAGTCTTCAACATGGGTATCGGTATGGTGGTGATTACCGCGCCGGCGACAGCGGCAGCCGTTTTACGCTGGCTGGAGGCCCAGCACCAGTCCGCTTGGCTGATCGGGGAAGTCGTGCGCGGCAACGGCCGTGTCCAAATGCAGGGATGAGGAGCTGCTTTGGCCGTTGCCTCCGCAGGCAAGTCGTAAACGTAAGATGAAAATCTTGGTCATTGGCTCAGGAGGACGCGAGCATGCGCTGGTCTGGAAGCTGGCCCAGTCGCCGCATATCACACAGATGTGGTGCGCCCCAGGCAATGCCGGGGTGGCGGAGGAGCGGTTGCAGCGAACGGGTTCTTCGGTGCAACTCGTGCCGGTGGCGGCCGAGAATCTGCCTGACCTGCTCACCTTTGCCGAAGACAAGAGGCCCGATTTGACCGTGGTCGGCCCTGACAATCCCCTGGGCGCAGGCATTGTCGATCTTTTTCAAAGTAAAGGGCTCCGCATTTGGGGCCCGAACCGCGCCGCTGCCCAGTTCGAATCCTCGAAGGTATTCGCCCAGAATTTTATGGAAAAGTGGGGGATTCCCACAGCGCGCGCCGGCAGTTTTTCGGAACCCGGGCCGGCGCGTGCCTTCGCCGAGTCTCTTTTGGGCCGGTGCGCCGTCAAGGCAGACGGGCTGGCGTTAGGCAAAGGCGTGATTGTGTGTGGCAGTCCGGACGAGGCCAATCGCGCTATTGATCAGGTGCTGGTCGACAAAAGCTTCGGGGCGGCCGGCAGCCAAGTTGTCATTCAGGAGTTTCTCGAAGGAATGGAGATCTCGCTCCACGCTCTCTGCGATGGGCGAACGGCCCGGTTATTCCCGACCGCTCAAGATCATAAGCAGATTTTGGATGGAGACCGGGGGCCCAATACCGGCGGCATGGGCACGTTCTCCCCGACGCCGTTCCTGAATGAAACTGGACTCGAACAAGCCAGAACTCAGATCATTGACCGCTGGCTGGCCGGATGTGCCGGTGAAGGGATCGATTTTCGCGGGATCATCTACCCCGGCGTGATGCTGACGCGGGATGGCCCGAAGGTTCTCGAATTCAACGCCAGGTTTGGCGATCCTGAGACCCAGGTTTATCTTCCTCTCCTGGAGGATGACTTGCTTGAATTGCTCGATGCCTCAGTCGATGGAACATTGTCAACGCGCCAGTTGCGTTGGAAACCGGCCAGTTCGATCTGCGTTGTGCTCGCGTCCGGCGGTTATCCGGGAAACTATGCGAAAGGCAAGTTGATCGAGGGTCTAGCCGAAGGGTTGGCTTATCCTGACGTCAAGGTCTTCCATGCGGGCACCATCCGCCAGGGCGAAAAAACGCTGACGAATGGGGGCCGGGTCCTGGGAGTGACAGCTTGGGCCACGGATCTCGCCCAGGCCCGGGCCAAGGCTTACGAAGCCGTGAGCAGAATCCGGTTTGATGGCTTATGCTTCCGCCGCGATATCGCGAGCAAAGCGCTGAAAGGTAGAAATTGAACATGAGGATGAGTTTTGCATATAGATGCGTCGTGGCGGCGTTCGCTCTCACGACTGCGATTTCACTCAGCGCCGCGGACGCGGCTTCGGTGGCATTCCCCTCTTTCGACGAGGTTTACGGCGTGGTGCGATCGAACTTGACAGGAGCTTCTGCCGAGGAACTCAATCGGGCGGCTGTTGCCGGTTTTCTTTCCCAACTGCAATCCCGTGTCACACTCGTCACGAATGGGGCGGCGGCTTCCCAAGCCGAAGCAGTCCCCTTGGTGAGCAAGGCGACGGCGTTGGAAGGTGCTTACGGTTTTCTGCGCGTAGGGCGGGTGGATGGCGGTTTGGCCAAGGCGTTCCGCCAGGCTTACGATGATCTGGTCTCGACCAACAAGTTGAAAGGGCTGATTGTTGATTTGCGCTTTGCAGGAGGACACGACTATGCCGCCGCGGCTGAGGCCGCCGATCTGTTTTACCGCACCGAGCAACCCCTCCTTCAATGGGGCGAAACAAGCATCCGGTCGACGACCAAAGCCTCCGCGATTGAGCTTCCGCTGGTCGTTCTCATCAACCGCGAAACATCCGGGGCGGCCGAAGCGTTCGCGGCCGGGCTCCGGCACGCCGAAGGCCATTGCTGATCGGCAGTCCGAGCGCCGGGCGCGCTTACCTCTTCAAGGAGATTCCGCTCGGCGCCGGCGTCAGCTTGCGGGTGGCGAGCGGTTTTATTGCCGCCGGCAAGGGAGAGCAGCTTTCCAGTAACGGTCTAAGCCCGGATATTCCGATTAACGTCAACTTCGAAGATGAGAAGGCCTATTTCCAAGACCCATACAAAGTCATTGCCAAGCCGTTTGCCCAGTCGGTTCGCCCCGCCACCAACGAATTGGCCGGGGGCCAGAGCACCAACCGTCCCCGACGCCGCCTGAACGAAGCGGAATTGGTCCGGATGCAACGGGAAGGGCTCGATTTTGAGAGCGAAACGTTGCCTGCCGCTTCCGCCCAAGCTGGCAGCCCGGTCGTGAGTGATCCGGCGGTTTCCCGCGCACTGGACCTGCTCAAGGGGCTGGCCCTTGCGGCCAAGC
Source organism: Verrucomicrobiota bacterium (assembly GCA_046346765.1). GTDB lineage: Bacteria > Verrucomicrobiota > Verrucomicrobiia > Limisphaerales > SIBE01 > JAXMHN01. The sequence goes on from JAXMHN010000100.1 coordinate 3,574, forward strand.
GGCGTTAGTGGATTTAACCGTTGACGATTTTTACCCTGGAACCGAAGTTGAGCCGTTCGTTGGAAGCATGAAGACCATCCTCTTTGTCTGCACGGGAAACGTTTGTCGCAGTCCCATGGCCGAAGGGCTCTTCCGTCACGCAGTCAAAGGCGATAGTCGCTATCGCGTTCTCTCCGCTGGCGTTGGGGCCGTCGATGGCCAGCCGCCTAGCCCGCATGCGGTGCGCGCTCTGAAGGAGCTGGGGGTGGACATTTCGCGTCAGCGCAGCCAAATGCTCTCGGCGGAGTTGGTCGAGCAGGCCGATTACATTTTCGGCATGACTCACGGCCACGTCGATGCCGTCACTCTTCTCTTTCCCCAAGCGGCGGAAAAGACTTTTCTTCTCCGGGAATTTGACGAGACTCTTGACATCTTCGAGAAAGACATCTCCGACCCGATTGGCGGGTCCTACGAAGTTTATTTAAATTGCCGCGACCAAATTGAACAGGGCATCGCCTCTATGTTGAATTTTATCGAACAGACCTCTCAGACTTCGTCTATCGGGCACGACCCAGCCAAACTCGTCCAGATTGCGGTGGGCGCCGATCACGCTGGGCTCGCGCTCAAAGACACTCTGAAAGACTATCTGCTCAAACGCGGAATCAACGTAGCTGACCTCGGGACGAATGCGTCCGAGTCAAGCGATTATCCTGACTTCGCCCGGGCTGTGGCCGAAGAGGTCGTGAGCGGCCGCAGTCAGCTGGGTTTGCTTATTTGCAGTACGGGCATCGGCATGAGCATCGCGGCCAATAAGGTGCCAGGCATTCGAGCGGCTTTGGTGACCAACGAAGAGACGGCGCTCCTCGCCCGGCAACACAACGACGCTAACGTCTTGTGTCTCGGCCAGAAGATCACGCTGCCGGACCATGCCAAACGAATCATCGACACTTTTCTCGAAGCCCGCTTCCAGGGGGGCCGTCATGAACGGCGGCTCGATAAAATCGAGAACCTCGCGCCGGCTGGGGCGTTGCGCCTTCGGCACGTTGATCCCCAGGTCGCGGATGCCGTGTTTCTCGAACGCCAGCGGCAGCAGGAGAACATCGAATTAATCGCCAGTGAGAATTTTACCAGCCCAGCTGTCATGGAGGCGCAGGGATCGGTCTTAACCAACAAGTACGCCGAGGGCTACCCGGGACGCCGCTACTATGGCGGATGCGAGCATGTGGACGTGGTGGAGCAACTGGCCATCGACCGGGCCAAGAAGCTGTTTCAGGCTGAACACGTCAATGTGCAGCCGCATTCGGGCAGCGGCGCTAACATGGCCGTTTACTTCGCCTTCCTCAAGCCGGGCGACAAATTGTTGACGATGGATTTGACCCATGGCGGCCATCTCACCCATGGGCACAAAGCCAACTTCTCCGGCCGCTTCTTCGAGGTCGTGCATTACGGCGTGCGCCAGGACGACGAACTCATCGATTACGACCAATTGGCTCGCCTCGCGCAGGAGCAACGCCCAAAAATGATCACCGTCGGCGCCAGCGCTTATTCCCGGATCATCGACTTTGCCCGGATGGGAGAGATCGCGCGAGAAGTCGGCGCGTTGCTCTTGGCCGACATTGCGCACATCGCGGGACTCGTAGTGGCGGGCGAACACCCCAGCCCTATCCAACATGCCGACTTCGTCACGACCACGACTCATAAAACCCTTCGCGGACCACGGGGCGGGCTGATCCTATGCCGGGAAAAGCACGCGAAGGAAATCGATTCGCAGATCTTTCCGGCAACCCAGGGCGGTCCCTTGATGCATGTCATCGCGGCCAAGGCAGTTTGTTTCCACGAGGCGCTCCAAGCCGGCTTCAAAGCGTACCAGCAACAGATCGTTCGTAATGCCCAGGCATTGGCGGCCGGCTTGAAGCGAAACGGATTTCGCCTGGTAAGCGGCGGGACGGACAATCACCTCATGCTGGTGGACGTCGGGAACAAAGGCCTCACCGGTAAAGAATGCCAAGCGGCTTTGGATCTGGCCGGCATTACCGTCAACAAGAATACTATCCCCTTCGAAACAAGGTCTCCTTTCCAGGCGAGCGGGGTTCGCGTCGGCACGCCTGCCGTGACGACCCGAGGCATGAAAGAGCCCGAGATGGCTGCTGTTGCCGACATGATTAGCGAGACCTTGCTCGACATCAAAAGCCTTGACGCCGCCCACAAGGTGCGCGAACGTGTGCGCGAGTTAACCGCACGATTTCCTTTGCCGTATTAGTTTTTGACTGCGGCGGATCTTCGGACTGAACCCCGATCTCAACTGGCATTGCCTGTGCTCGTTGAACATCCCGAAACGTCGGAGATCCAATCAATACTTTTAGTGTCGCCTCAGCGTGGCCAATTTGACCATCACGTATGCCTAGAGTAACCAAGAAGCCTTCCCGCCCCAAGCCTAGTGCCAGGCCCAAGGTCAAAGTGGATGACGAAAGTTTGGCGCCGCCATCCTTGCCCGGCCTGGATGGAGACGCTCCATCCACTCCTCCGCCTCCGACTGCTCCGCCTCCATCTCTTCGGGAAGAGAGTTCCCCAACGCCAGTCCCCCCTGCACCCACCCGCGCGATCGAACCGACCACTCCTCCCAGCATGAGTGAGCCGCGCGATATGGAGGCTCGTCCAGCCGCGCGCCCAGAGGCCATGCCTCAGACGACCAGCCCCGGGCGGGGTGGGTCGGAATCGGGCCGTTCGCGCGACCGCGAACGAGAGCCAGCCCGTGACCGAGGTCGAGGGCGACAGAAAGAGAAGCCGCCCGAGGAAGCGGACATTCCTCCATTGGACAAGGAGGCTGCCGCGACCGCCATCAATATTGCCAAGCTTCAGGCGATGGCCATGCCCGACCTGAATCAGATGGCCAAGGAAATGGGGATCGAAAACTTCGGCACGATGAAAAAGCACGAAGTGATCTTCCAGATCCTTCAAAAGAATGCCGAACGCAGCGGAATTCTCTTCTCCGAAGGCGTGCTTGAAATCCTGCCGGAAGGATTTGGGTTTCTTCGTTCCCAGAGCTTTAATTACCTGCCCTGTCCCGAAGATATCTACGTTTCGCCTTCACAGATTCGGCGATTTGACTTGCAGACGGGGGATCTTGTCGCTGGCCAAATCAGACCTCCAAAAGAGAAGGAACGGTTTTTTGCGCTGCTCAAAGTCGAGGCGGTCGGAAAGGAAGACCCGGATAAGGCCAAGGATAAGACGCATTTTGACAACCTCACACCTCTCTTCCCGAACAAGCGGTTCATTCTCGAGACGGGGGCGGAGGAGCTATCAACTCGTGTCCTGGACCTGGTCTGTCCGATCGGAAAGGGAACGCGCGGCTTGATCGTCGCGCCTCCGCGGACGGGTAAGACGGTGCTGATGCAGAAGCTCGCCAATGCGCTTCTGAAGAACAACCCGGAGAGTTACTTGTTTATTCTCCTGATCGACGAACGCCCCGAGGAAGTGACGGATATGGAGCGCACTTGCCGTGGCGCCGAGGTGATCAGCTCCACTTTCGATGAACCACCTGAGCGCCACGTCCAGGTCGCGGAGATGGTCATTGAAAAAGCCAAACGCATGATCGAGCACAAAAAGGATGTGGTCATCTTGCTCGATTCGATCACGCGTCTGGCCCGCGCCTACAACACTGTCCAACCTCACTCGGGCAAGATCCTGTCCGGCGGTGTCGATGCCAATGCCCTTCACAAACCCAAACGATTCTTCGGCGCCGCCCGCAATATCGAAGAAGGCGGATCACTGACGATCATCGCCACCGCCCTCATCGACACCGGCTCAAGGATGGACGAAGTCATCTTCGAAGAGTTCAAAGGCACGGGCAACATGGAGGTCCATCTCGATCGACATCTCGTCGATCGCCGCATCTTCCCCTCGATCAACATCGAGCTATCGGGCACGCGCAAGGAAGAATTGCTTTATCATCCGGACGAGTATAACCGAGTGGTCATTCTCCGGCGCGCATTGACGGGCGTTCCTCCAGTAGAAGCAATGGAACTGATGCTGAACAAGTTGAAAAAGACCAGAACTAATATTGAGTTCCTGCTTTCGATGGGAATGGGCTGATGTTCTGGCCCTGTTGCCTTCCCCGTTCACTCCCGCTGCAGACTTGCACAGTCCGTGGATCAACGGTAATTGTTTGTGATGCAGCAATTCTCCGCTAAGACTCGCCTGGCTACTCTTCAGCTTCCGGCTGTCTTAGCCGCGTTGACCTGTCTCGTCGCCGGTTGTCAACGCGAACAGGTCCAGTCGTACTCGGTTCCAAAGGAAAGTTCGCCTCCGGCGACCCCGCCTAAAGTGGCTTCAGCCGACATGGCATCGCCGCAGCCGCTTCAATGGAAGACACCAGCTGGATGGGAGGAATTACCGGCGAGCGGCATGCGGGTGGGCAGCTTTGCAGTGAACAAAGAGGGCCAAAAGGTAGACATTTCCATCATTCCGCTGGCTGTTATTTCCGGCAGTGAGGTGGAGAACGTGAATCGGTGGAGAGGGCAGGTGGGGTTGGCACCGATTGACAGCGCCGCTTTGGCCGGCGCCGCGGAAAAAGTATCGGCGGGCAACATGACGACGTCGGTATACGACATGGTTGGAACGGACCCCCAGAGCAAACAGCCGACTCGAATCGTCGCGGCGATTATTCCGGTTGAAGGAACAACCTGGTTCTTCAAAATGGTTGGCCCGGAGAAGATGGTCGCGGAGCAGAAGGAAGCCTTTAAGCAGTTGTTGGCGAGTGTTCAGTTTGGAGCGACGCCGGCTGGGGCGCCGCCGACGGAAGTAGCTTCTGCGCCCCGTCCCGTGAGCACGAACGTCAAAGAGATGCCCGGCAGTGCCAAGACGGACAAGCCGACCTGGGTGGTGCCGACTGGCTGGCAGGAACAAGCGGCTACTTCGATGCGCTTAGCCAGCTTCATGGTGAGCGGGGAAGGTTCAGCCAAAGCGGATGTTTCCGTGATCAAGCTGAGCGGGATGGCCGGCGGCATTCTGGCGAATGTCAATCGTTGGAGATCACAAATCGGGCTCCAGCCGGTTGATGAAGCGGCCCTGCAGAAACTGGTGACGTCTCGGGATATCGGGGGAGTTCAGGTGACGTTCGTCGATATGGTAGGCCGGTCGGTGGAGTCGGGAGATCCGGCCAGGCTGTTAGCTGCTATAGTTCCGCGGGCGGAGGGCACTTGGTTTTACAAGATGCTGGGCAACGACGCCCTGGTTGCTCAGCAACGACAGGCCTTTGATCAGTTCGTTGAAACAGCCCGTTATCCCCATGCTCTTTAAGCGCATCTTCAACTTCTTCTCCTCGCTCCGGCTAACCGTTGCCTGCCTCGCGTGCGCCTTGGTGCTGGTTTTCGCCGGAACGCTGGCTCAAATCCACCTGGGTCTCTACGTCACTCAGGAACGATATTTCCACAGTCTGTTTGTCTCCTGGACCGTTCCTGGCACCGAGTTCCGCATCCCGGTCTGGCCGGGCGGTTACTTGTTGGGCGGTGTGCTTTTGATCAATTTGTTGGCTGCGTATTCCAAGCGGCTCAGCTTCTCTGCGAGGAAGCTTGGACTGTTCATGATCCACGGCGGATTAATCCTGCTTCTCCTTGGACAGTTCCTGACCGAGACGTTTCAGATTGAGACCTTCATGCAATTGGAAGAGGGCGAGACCAAGAATTACACAGAGCATGCCAGAAAGAGCGAGTTGGCGATTACCGACACCTCCGACGCGAAGCGCGACGAGGTGACGGTTGTTCCGGAAGCGCTCTTAGCGGCCAAAGGCGACATCCAAGTACCGGCGCTGCCCTTCACGGTGCGAGTCAAAGAGTACTTCCCCAACTCAGCGCCGGCGCCGGCCATGCAGTCGGTTGCGGGTGCCATGCAGCGCGTCGAAGCCAGCCGAGGAGTTGGCCAACGCCTTCGGTTCCAGCCTAGAGATTTGACCGTGCGACCTGATGAAGAGAACGTTCCGCTGGCTTTGGTCGAAATCGTTACGCCGGAGGGCTCACTTGGCACCTGGACTGTGTCCAACTGGTTGACGAAGTACCCCTATCCCGCCGGCCAGTTGCGGCAGATGTTGGGGGCGCAGGCAACCTCACTTCTCGACGTGCCACAGGAGTTCTCCTACAAAGGAAAGACGTACAAGCTGGCCGTCCGTCCGGTTCGTTATTACAAGCCCTATAGTATTACGCTGCTCGACTTCACCCACAAACGCTACAAGGGGACAGAGATTCCCAAAGACTTCTCCAGCAGTATTCGTTTGCAGAACCCGGCCACGGGTGAAAATCGCGAAGTGCGCATCTTTATGAACAATCCTTTGCGCTACGCTGGCGAAACATACTATCAAGGCGGGTTCCTGCCTGGCGACACCGTGTCCATCCTGCAAGTGGTTCGCAACCCGGCATGGCTGACCCCTTACTTTTCGTGTGCCCTGGTCGGATTGGGCCTGACCGTGCAGTTTCTGATGCATCTCGTCAGCTTCGGCAAACGCCGGGCGCAAAAGCCTTTGTCGGGTGAGACGCGCGGGCGCAAGGTCAAGGGAAGCCGGGAGCGTCGCGAGTCGCCGGAAGCAGCGGTTGCCGCCGGAGAGGCCATGGTCAAATCGATGCAGGTTGCCGCCGGCAAAAGGAGGAGTTCATGAAGAAGTGGTTGCCTTGGATTATAATGGCCGGTTTCGCTGCCTGGGTGGCGTCCGCGCTCGTCTCTCCCCAGCCCAAAGATGGCTTCGACTTCGCCGGATTCGGCCGCTTGCCTGTCTTGCTCAACGGCCGGGTTCAACCGCTCGACTCGGTCGCGCGCAATTCTCTTCTGAGCATGCGCGGGAAGCAAACGGTCGCCAAAGAAAAAAACAACGGTACTTATATTTCCAGCACCCAATGGCTCCTTGAATTGATGCTGCGTCCGAACGAGGCGGATCAATATCGCAGTTTTCGAGTGCAACATCCGGAGGTGCAGAGTCTGCTCGGTGTGCAAGCCCACGGACTTGAATACCTTACCTTTGACGAGATTGCGCCAAACCTCGCTAAGATCGAGGAACAAGTGCAGCCCATTGTGCGCGCGGAAGAGGAGAAACGGTCATCGCCCGAGACGAGAACCCCATTCCAGAAGGACCTGCTGCACCTCTACAACAGTCTCTTCGTATATCACCGTTTGAAGAACAGCTTGCAGCCGGCGGATTCGGCTTCCTTTCTGGCGGATCGCTCCGGCAAGACCCGAACGGAAAGTGAGGATGGCGCTTTTCTCCGAGAGTTGGAGTCGTATCGGACCGCGATACGGGCTGCGCTTCCATCGCTGCAGCATGGCGACTCCAGTCAAAGCGAACATGCTCCAGAATTGCAGGCCCTCGTGGAATACTTTCGCCGATACCAAGAACTGGATCGCCTCGCCTACCCTTTGATCGTTCCTCCTTTGATGCCCAGCCATTCCCGGGACGACTGGCGGAACCTCGGACGGAGCTTGCTGGAGGCCCTCAAATCGGGCGACCTGCATCCGGCGGTGCTCTATTTCGCCCGGCTCGGGGCAGCCTATCAGGCAGGGCGCCCGGCTGAGTTCAATACGGTTCTGGGCGAATACCGGCAGTGGTTACTGGGACAAGGTTTGGTGCCGGAGTTGGACAAGGGCCGCCGTGAACATTTGTTCAATCAACTGGAACCCTTTTACAAAGCGATGGTGATTTATGTCGTGGCGCTGCTGCTGGGCTGTGCCTATTGGCTCCGTTTGGATGACACCCTTCGTCGAGCGGCTTTCATCCTCCTTGGGCTGGCATTCGCTATTCATACCGTTGGGCTCGGTTTCCGCATGTTCTTGGAGGGGCGCCCACCCGTGACGAACCTCTATTCATCCGCGATTTTTGTGGGCTGGGGTGCGGTCCTGCTCGGCATCATTCTGGAACGAATTTTCCGCGACGGCATTGGCATCGTGGCTTCGGCTGCGGTCGGCTTCAGCACTCAGATCATCGCGCATCACCTCGCGCTGGGAGGAGATACGATGGAGATGCTGCGGGCAGTTTTGGATACGAATTTCTGGCTGGCGACCCACGTCGTCATGATTACGACTGGCTATGCTTCCATGTTCTTTGCCGGATTCCTTGCTATTCTCTACGTGTTGCGAGGCTTTTTCACGCGGTCACTCAGTCTCACTTCCGCGAAGTCGTTAACCCGAATGGTCTACGGAATCGTCTGCTTTTCGACCTTGTTCAGTTTCGTCGGCACTATCCTCGGCGGCATTTGGGCCGACCAGTCCTGGGGCCGCTTTTGGGGATGGGATCCGAAAGAAAACGGCGCTCTCCTGATCGTGATTTGGTGCGCGATTATTCTCCACGCGCGCTGGGGTGGATTAGTCCATGATCGTGGGCTAATGGCGCTGGCCCTCTTCGGCAACGTGGTGACCAGCTTCTCCTGGTTTGGCGTCAACATGCTCGGGGTTGGCCTGCACGCTTATGGGTTCATGGACAAAGCGTTTCAATGGTTGGTTGTCTTTGTCGTCAGTCAAGTGGTCCTGATTGCCATCGCTCTCCTGCCGGAGCGGTTCTGGCTGAGTTTTCGAGGGGTTGCCGCCAGGAGCAAGCCGGGTTCCGAAACCGGGCCGCAAGGGTCGGTTGCCCCCGCTTCGGCCTGATGGCAATTGCTCTCCGTTGGCCTGTTCAAGCGCCGTGAGCTCAGATCCAAAGCGGCTTCCGCAGCGCTGTCACTTCCCCATTTCCTTTGACGGTGGATCGCTCTTCTCGTAGCTTGTCTAACCGGATTTTTCTTTCATTCAAATGATCGGGTACATCATCAAAAAAGTCATCGGCTCGAAGAACGACCGCGAGGTGAAGCGGCTGCGGCCGATGGTCGCTCGCGTCAACGAGTTCGAAGCCTCGCTGCAGTCCGTTTCGGACGACGCTCTTCGCCAGAA
>JAXMHN010000101.1:0-12149 GCA_046346765.1 Verrucomicrobiota bacterium
GCCAGACCGCTTGACTGCCCTCCATATTCGCAATGTGATCGGGGCTGGTGGGGGCCGTGTTCTTGAAGGCGCCGATGAGTTGGGACCAAAGAAACCCTCCACCTTCCTCGTACCAGGACGGCTTGGGTGATTTTTGCCACGCGTCCACCGGCACACTCACAAACCCGGTCGCCGGTGATTCAAAGGACGCGTTGGGCACTGGGACCAGCGCCGCATGGAGGCTCAAGCCAGTCAAGGTGACGGCGATGCTGAAAATGACTGCGCCGAATTCCCGTCTCATGCCTGACCCGCAAGTTCATCCGACCCGTGATGGCGCGCGCGAGCGCAGACGCATCAGGGCCAGCACCGAGACACCCACGGCGGCCAAAGCCAGCGGCGCAGGCTCCGGAACGGTGCTGGTTAGCCGGACATTGTCCATATCCCAATAGCCCTGGCCGGTGCCTTGAATCGAGGCGATTTGGATGCCGATATTCTGGTTGGCCCACGGGTCGCCCGCCTGGACCTGAGGAATGTCGACCGAGTAGTCGATCAAAGAGAACGGCCCGGCCGGATTGAAAATGGAGGTGTCAAACGTCACCGTGGTGGGGGTTCCAATGGTCACCCGGTTCGCCCCATCGCGATAATAGAGGCTCAACTGCACGGCGGAAAAGTCGTCAACCATTCCCTTCCCAAACAGCCCGACGGTCAAGTTGTACGCCAAACCGACTTGATAGGTGGCGTTCAAGCCGTTGGCCGCTCCGCTCCAGTCTTTGGACTGATTGTCCTGGAACAGGCCGGCGCCCGGAATCGACAGAACGAAGGCCGCTTGGCTCCCGGCCAGATTGCTGTAGGGCGTAGCCGAATTCGGCGCCATCGCCAGAAATGCGCCCGCGGACTGCACCCAAAAGAAGTTGTTGGACCCTCCTTCTGGAATGCCCGGATTGGGTAGCTTCTCCCATGAATCGATGAAGATGTTGACGCCGAAAGGTTGGCCAACACCGGATTGGGATTCAAAAGAGCCGTTTGGAACGTTGAGTGAAGCGGCCTGCAGTCTGTCCGTCGCGAGGAGCCCGCCGCAGATGGCGGCCGCGGTTACGAGACTGCGCGCGTGGTTAATCGTCCCTCCAATGATGCTCATGTTTGTCTTCGTTTTTCCGGTTAATTCCGTCAGCCTTCCTGGTCCAAAAACGCCCGCTGTTCATCCCGAATCAAGGGCAACCGGGCTGAACGATGCCGAACGTTGGCACAAGTGTGCATGTGACACTGGCGCCTTCAACCCTGAAATGCATTTAACCTCGAACTCCGTCAACTCAGCCCAAGCCGAACAACCCCGGCCGGCCAAGTCCAGCCCGTCAGCATAGGCATGACCGTTCGCATTCAGCAAGTGGCCTTGCGTCCGCGCGATGGAATCAATGCCTCCTCGATCCGGGAAACGGTTGACGGCGGGCCTGTGAGCCGCCTTTGATGAGCGTCTGCCGATGCTATGAAAACGTCGTTCCTGCGCCGCTCTCAGCTGCTGCGCGCGCTCACTATCTTGGCCCTCTTTCCTTAGCCGGCGCTGACGGTCCCGCCGCAACCGAAACAACGGCGGACGATGAAACTCCCCGGGCTGTGATCAATCTTCACGCCGCCGGCCCGGCCGTTCCTTACAGCCGCCTGCTTTTTTGGCGGGTTCCTCGAGCACTCTCTGATGGCGGCATCCGCGGCGGCATCTTTTGCGCCCGGCTCGCCTCTTTTCCGATGACCGCGGATTCAGGCGGGATGTCCTGGCCGCCCTCCGCGAACTGAAGCCTTCGATTGTGCGCTGGCCGGGCGGGTGTTTCGCCAGCGGCTATCGCCTGACCAACGGGGTCGGCAAATGGCGCCACTCCGTGCCAGACCCAGTCTGGGGCGGGCAGGATCCGAACACGTTCGGGACGGGCGAGTTTGTGGAGTGGTGCCGGCGGGTCGGTTGCGAACCTTACATTTGCTCCAATGCGGGCGATGGCATGGCGGACGAGATGAGCGCGTGGGTTGAGCATTGCACGGACGGACGGCCCGTGGCTGGATGCGCCGGTCGGATGGGCCTCGCTTCGTGGCCGTTCGATATTGGGAGCATCGGCAACGAACGGGGCGGCCACGAGATCGGCGCCCGAACACCTCAGGAATGGGGCCCGGCTTCGTCCTCCGATCGGCCGAGTTGATGCGCTCCGCCGATCCAACCTCCGACCCTGCTCGCCGCTGCCACTCCTGACCGGGGGTGGACATTGCCCTTGCTCAAGGCCGCGGGCCGTCAGCTGCAATATGTCGCCATTCATGAGTATTGGCCGTTCCTGTTGGAGCGGAAAACCCGACGCCCGATTACCTGACGCATCCTCAATGCGGCCTTGAAGCAACCATTGCCCGCGTTGTGGCGTTGCTCGACGAAGCCGCTTCCGCGGCCAAATCAAAATTGCCTTTGACGAATGGAATCTACGCGGCTGGCATCATCCGGGCTTTCCGCGCAAGCAGGTGAGCGATCCGGCTGATCGAACCGTCGCTGAACTGATCGGCGCTCGCGACAAGAACGCGATCGCATCCTGCAGCACACCATGGCTGATGCCCTCTTTCCGCCTCGTTCCTCAATGCCTGTTTGCGGCACGCTGCCGATGTAGGGTATTTACACATAGCCCCGATCGTCAATACCGCGGACCGCTCTTCGTTCATCCCACCGGCCTCGTCAAACGAACCACCTTCCACGTCCTCTCCCCTTATGCCAATCGCCTTCAGAATCAGGTTGCCGCCCTCGACCTGGATGCCGCCGGTAGGCTAATCCGGGAAATGACTCGGTGCCGGTGCTCGATGCGGTCGCCACTGTGGACGAACCGTCGAATGTGCGCCTCATTCTCGTCAACCGCCATCCGGCAAGGGTGAGCTGCACGGTGAAAATCGACGGCGCGGCGGTTGAAGGCTCGCACTGGCTACCGTCCTGTCGGGGATTCGGTCGATGCCTATAACGACATCGATCAGCTCGAGCGGGTCATCATCCTGAAGAAACCTCGTTCGCCTTCCACCAGCGTCTGGCGGCGCCCCTCCGCATTCCTTGAGCATTCTGGACCTCCCACGCAGCGTCATCTCACCCGGACTTCTCGCCCGGCCGCCTGTTCTGGCCATGGCTCCGCCTTGGCTGCCTCCAAAGATGAAGCACCGCGTGCCCGCCAGGGCCGCCATTCCTGCGACATTTCTTCGGCCTGCTGCGGGCTGACGCCACCCAGACGACTGCGAATCGCCACGTCTTCCTTTGGAAAAGCGTCCGGCCACCGCCAAACGCGCATCGCCACGTATTGGGCAGTCCATGAGCCAATTCCCTGGCAGTTCCGTCAAACGGCGGATGCTCGCCTCGGGACGAAAGGCTCGGCCGCCCTTCGAAAACGACAAAAGTGCTCCGGAAGCGTGCGCGTCGGCCAGGGCCAGGATGCTTCGCGCCCGCGCCTGTGCACGCCGAGCTGGGCGAGGGCATCGACGTTCGCTTGGGACACTTTCTTCGACGCCGGTGTCAACCGGTTCAATGCTGGCTAAGGTGACCGGCTCGCCAAAACCCATCACGACCCGGCCGGCGAGAGTGGTGGCCGCTTTCACGGTGACCTGCTGGCCCAAAATGGCGCGCAGGCCCAGTTCGAACCCATCGAACGCGCCGGGCACCCTCAAGCCCGGGTTCGCTTGCACGCAGGGTTTCAGCAAACGGTCGCTCGCCAAATGGTTCGCAATGATCTCCGGGCGGGCGTTCAAGTCGAACAGGTCGCGGACTCGGTGCAACAGCACTGGCAACACCGGCGTCAGGCTGTGGCTGAATTCCAAGACGAGCGAGTCTGCGCGCTCGGCCTGTGTCAGTTGGATCCACCCGCGGCAATCGCCCAAACCGACCGTGCGCGCGTAAGAATTGTCCGTCACCCACTCGACTCCTTTCAACTCCCGCGCTTTGAGGAAAGCGAGCAGGCCGGGCCAGTCATACGGCGGCCGGTAAGCCAGGAGCAGGCGAGAACTGCCGGCGCCATTGAGACGAGTGGGCTCTTCCGCCGCCTTTTTTCGCAGCCGCGTCGGCGGCATCTGATAACGGGTGCTAAAAGCGTCGTTGAACCGGCGTAGACTCGAGAAACCGCTGGCAAAGGCGACCTCCATCATGGGGAGCTGTGTCTCGGTTAGGAGCTGCTCGCCAAAAGCAATCGGCGGTCAGAGCAACTGATCGGCGCGGACGCCCAGTTCGCCGCGAACAATCCGCCGCATCTGCCGGGAACTCAGCTCGCACCACTGCCAACGTCTCCAAACCACTCCTCCTCATCCGCCAACCCTGCTTCGATGCGTTGGACGAGCAGATGCGCGATCCGCTGTGGCCCGTCTACGGGCGCGTGGCCCGGCGCCAATTCCGGGCGGCACCGCAGGCACGGTCAAACCTGCAGCGTGTTCCGCTTGGGCGGCGCTGCAAGTCCGGCAGTTAGCTTCTTTGGGCGGTTTGGTTGGGCAAATTGGTCGGCAATAGATTCTGGTCGAGGTCACGCCGACGAAGAAGACGGCTGTCGAAGCGTCGATCTCGAGCCAGCAGCCCGGTATAGCGATCTCGCATCCTGTCTCACAACAAACACCATACGGTCCTAAAGCCGAGTCCGCTCGCCATTTTCGGACATTGAAATTTTTTGGGTCGCGTGACCGAAAATGGCGAGCCAGGCGTCTGCCGCAAAGCTACAGTCAGCTTATGAAGATTGCAGGCCCCCTCAAATCGACGACGGCCCATCGACCGCAGCCGGTCTATGCCTACCAAATCCTGGACTCGCCCATCGGGCCTTTAAAGCTGGTGGCAAGCGATCACGGCCTGGTCGCCATTCTCTGGCCAGACGAAACCCCGGAAACGGCCGGCTTTGGCAAGCTCAAGCCCGATGGCAGCCATCCGGTCCTGGTGGAAGCGCACCGTCAGCTAAACGACTATTTTGCCGGCAAAGCGGCAGCGCTTCACCTTGAGGCTCGATTGGAAGGGAACCGAGTTTCAGAAGAAAGTCTGGGCGGCATTGGTCGAGATTCCGTTTGGTCAAACTCTGCAGCTATGCCGAGATCGCTCGGCAGATTGGCCATCCTAAAGCCGTCCGGGTGGTTGGGGCGCGCTAACGGCCGGAATCCGCTTCCGATCGCGCCGTGCCACCGGGTCATCGGGTCTAACGGGAAGTTGGTCGGCTTGGCGGGGGCTTGGCCGTCAAGGAGCTTTACCTCGGGCTGGAAGCTCAAACCCGGGGCTTCGAGTTGGCTCCTTTAACAGCCGGGAACTGAGTTCTGGTGTGCTGTCCCCAAGCTTTGGTTAGGCAGGGTTCTGCGATTTCATGACGGATGTGAGCACAGCCGTCATACGCCGTGGCCAAACGACTTGTCTCCGCACGCGTTGTTGCCAGCCTTAGCCTCTGAGAAGTGGCCACGTTGTCAAGAGGCCTCTTCAAACGGCCAGCAGCTGAGCTCGACCAGTGGCGCCCCATACTACGAAAGATGCATTGTGCATTCGGTGCTTTCACGGAATCCTCTGGCCGCGCATTGACTGATGGATTCCAATCTAACACCGCTTATTCCGCCATCCGGTCCGACCGAAATCCGCAACCGAGAGGATTTTGCCCGCATCCTCGCAATAACCGCGGCGGAATTGATGCTCTAGCCGTGCTCGCGAACCGGCCTATCCAGTTCGGACAAGCTTGCAGCGGCAACTCCATGCCATGCTGGAATGGTCCGCCAACGGCGCCAATCCAACGCCAGCCTGCAATCGGAAGTATCTGCATCGGGCTGGTTGCCGTCCGCGAGCTTGAGCCGGCGCAGGACGACGCCATGCAGGGCCTGATTACCAGGCTGCACTTGCTGAACTACTTCTGGCGGCGCTGGCCTTCCGGGGCGCCGCCGGTGATGGCTCCTCCGCCGCTATCTCAGCCGGCGTCGGCTGGCGGAAGTCAGCCAGCGACCATGGCCCGTCCGGCATCGGATGCAGTTCTGCAAACTGCAACGCCAACAAGCGCCACTTGGTTCCTCCACTTTCGTGACCCGCGTCCGCCGCAGGAAATCCAGTTTTTGCTCGAGCGGGCTTTGATGACTCTGCTGCCGCCGGCGTTGGAAGAAGGGAAGCTGGTTTTCAGAGCCAACGCGAAGATTTCAGGAACTCAGTATTCGTTGACGCTCAAGTATGAAGGCGCCCTTCCGAGAGTCCACGCCTACTCCTTACGCGCCGAAGCCTCTTGGGGTGATCAAGATCCCCAACGTTACGAAGCGGGCCGCAAGAGCGCGGAAAGCTGGTTTGGCTTCTGGACTCGCGAGTTCCGCCCCTGCAGCCCACCGTCCCCCGGCGAAGGCTCGACCACTCGCTACCGCAGCTTTAGCGAAGCGACATTAGAAGCCGAGGCTGCCCTCAGTTCGGTGGAAGCAGTCCAACAGGCAATTGTTGCCGCGATGAAAGCCGGAGCGTCGTTCGCCACCGCGCACAAGGAAGGCGGCACAAACATCCGATGGCTGGGCGGACGTTTTGTCCGCGCTGATTACGGCGAATCCGAGGAACGAAGGGAATTCCGGAGCGAAGCTGAATTCCTCCAATTTCTACGCCAATTCTACGACTGGGAAACCTCCAGAAATACTTACCCCGCCAAGGTTTCGGACCTGGCTGCTTGGAGGCTGATTTTGAGGTTATTGCGAAAGGAACGTCCACCTGGCAAGCCCCGTTATCCCATCGCGCTCGTGGCGGGTGTGATCGGATTTATCACGTTGGCCTTGGCTGCATGGCAATTTGGGACCATCCGTTCCACTGGAGTTCCGATCGGAATGGCCGCGCGCCTGCCGGATACGATCGCGCAAGTCATCCGGACCCAGGAGCGCTATCTACCTAAGCTGCACCGTCCTGGCGGGCGCGATAGCTTCCGCGTGGATCTGCTGCTCGTCTCGCTGAAGGATCCGGGCAAGCAGGTGATGGTCTCGCTCACTCGTCAGCGCAACGATTCGGGCGCCTTGCCCATGACAAAAGTTCTCGGCGCGGACGGAGACATCGTTTGGGTGCAAGCCCCTGAGCTAGTTGGCGTCAACTGGAAGACCAAACGTCGCGTCGCCGGCCTGAAAAACCTCCAGCAAGCCAATCCGCAACTGCACGTGTTTCTGGCGACCGCTCACTTTGCTTTTACCAACCAGCTTGTCGCCGTCAGCCCGGATTGGGCGCAAGCATATGGCTTTACCGGCGAGTCTCTCCGTGCCAGCCCTTGTCCCCCGCCGCAACGTGGTGACTGGATGAGCCAGAAGAATGCGGAGAATGTCACGGCGTGGCTGTCCGCCGGGGGATTGCTGACGCCTGCGGATTGGTTTGGCGCGCTGTCGGCCGACGAGGTGGCATCCCGCTTTCGGGTTGGTTCCTCGTTATCACGCGACTTTCCGGTCAGCTCGAAAGACGAGCCGCGTCAACTTTACCACGGTAAGATTGATCCGGGGGAAAACAGGGCGCGCATTGCAGCCATGGAACGTATCTCCGAAAGCACCTTCCGAGGAGCGTCCCTGTTAAGGGATGCAACCGGCCCTCCCATTTGGCGTCTCAGCAATCCGGATAGTGTCCTTATGCTTCATCGGGAATCCCCGAGCCTGACAGCACCGCTGGCTCTCGTGCGGATGACGCCGGACGGCAAAGCCCTTTGGTCCGCAAGCACTGGCATTGACAGGCTCAACCAAGTCCTGCCGGATAACGCGACCGTGGTATTGATCGGCGAACGGCCCCCAGTCCCGAACAAAGTCTCCGAACCCATTCTGGTGCTTATCGATACAACGACCGGCGCGACTGACACCGTCTCCCTCTGGCGGTGACCGAGCCCTCTCCGAGTCCAGCGGCGCTCCTACCGGACAACCGCGATGTCAGCCCCGTCCTCCGTTCGAGGTTCCTTCGCCATTCCTTCGCCGCCCGCCGGAGAATCGTCGAACAAAGGTCGAACGAAGGTCGAACGAGAGTCGAACAAACTCTCCCGGAACACGTGTAGGACCGGACGGCATTTGAAGAGGAGTTGGCCGGATAGACACCGATCCAGGTTGGCAAAGCTCGGAGCGAGGGCCGCTCGGGTCGTCGAGCGCGGACGAGGCACCCAGATTTTACCGCTTGGTCGTGACCGATTGTCAGCCCTGACTTTGTCACCAGGAGCCCGAAACTGGCCCGGGCCGGCCGCGGGCGCGTTGAAGCGTTGACGAGCGGCAGGTCCTCGGATATTGGCTACCTGTTCAGGCAGATACCGCTAACAGGATGAGAAGGGCCAGGCACATCTTCGCCGCGCTGTTGCTGGCGATTGGCGCCAGTGACTTGATCCAGGCCGCCCCGGTTCAGCTCGGGGACGGAGAGGTGAACCGTCGGTTGGAGGAATACCGGGGCGAACTCGACGCCTTCCGGCGGGAGCATCCGGCGACGCGTGCCCTGCCCGGGGTGGATTTCTTTCTGTTCGGAATGGGATCGCGCCCGAAGTTGCTCTACAAGTCGGGCACGCTTCGGCATGCGGTGACCGGCGAGGTGATTCGCTCATGGCCGGTGCGCTCGGCCGTCATCTTGCCGCCTGATTACGCCGTCTTCCTGACCGCCACCAACGGTCAACGCATCTGCGTGATCGAGGATGAACGAGGCGTATGGATCAAGGGGGACGGCCCGGCCGAGTTTGTGCCGGGCAGTCAAAGTCCGATCCGTTTGCCGGAGTTTACGCGTCATCGCTATCCCCGCATCCTGCGTGTCCTGCATCACGAGCTGCTGGTGAACGTGATCGAAGGCAAACCCGTGCCGAACTTCTTCGTTTATCCGAAGCCCTGGTATCGAGACGGAGCAATGATGGCGATGTGCTTTAAAGAGACAGGAAACCTGGACGTCATCAAAGAGTGGGTTCTGCGCTTGAGCGAGCCCTACGATCGGAATAACGCCGGAGAGACAGAGGCGGACAACCTTGGGCAGGCTCTTTATCTTCTTTCCCTCTTTAGCGATCGCCATCATCCGCTCGTGGCCACGATTCAACGGGAACTGGCGCGTTTCGAGGTCCAGGGGCCGGAGGGCAAGTATATCCAGGGCCGCTCCGACTTCGCCGAGCATCCGGTGTATCAAACGAGATGGGCCAAGTTCGGTCTGGCGGCGCTCAATTTGCCGGACCCTTATGTGGTGCCGCAGCTCCCGGACAGCTACGCGGCGCTCTGCTGGTGGGCGGACAAGGACAAGTATGTGCCTGGGAAAGACGCTCACGACGGAGGCCCCTATCCGTACCTAGGTTGGGCTTGCGACCATTTTCACGGCGCGAAGAGCGCATCGCTCAGTGAGCGTGACTATCCGCTGACATGGGAACAAAGGCCAGCCAAGCCAAATATGAGGGAATGCGAATCATTTCCGACGAGCATACCCAGCAAAGCCTGGTTCGCCCCCACACCTGGCATGCGGCCGAGGCCTTTTCTCTATTTGCTGACGGCATTGAAGAATTGAATTGGCTGAGCCGCGCGTCGGCGGCCTCGCGCCACTGTGCCAGGCGTGGTTTGTCGCTCCGCGCATCATGCTTTGCATCTTGAGAGCGGGCGATCTTGCGGCAACCTTCCCAGGAAACGTCATCGCTGCTTATTGGCGGCTCGCCGTTCGGTTGGTCGTAACTCGTTTTGCGTTGGCCTATGAAGAACTTCATCCTCATCCTGGTTTCTTATTTCGACGAGGGCGGCAGGTGACGCGCGCTGCGGAAGATATCCTGGTTGCCGATTTTGAAGGCTCCGATTACGGGGCGTGGACGACGACCGGTCAGGCATTCGGCTCCGGCCCAGCCCAGGGAACATTGCCCGGCCAGATGCAGCGAGCGGCCGTTGCCGGGCAGGGGATTAGTCAACTCCTTCACCGGTGGTGACGCCTCGAAGGGCACCCTCACATCGCCTGCTTTTCGCATCGAGCGTCCGTTCATCACCTTCCTCATCGGCGGGGGCAAAGATGTCGAACGGACCGCGCCTGCGTTTGCTCGTTGACGGTCTGGTTGTCCGCACGGAAGCCACCGACCCAATGACAAAGCCGGGGGCACGGAGGCGCTGGGGCCGGATTATTGGGAGGCTGAAAGACCTCACCGGCCGAATGGCTGTGATTGAAATCGTGTGGATCAGGCAAGCGGCGGTTGGGGGCACATCAATGTCGATCAGATCGTCCAGTCGGACGTTCGTCCGCCTGGAGCTTCGTCGTCGATGCCTCCCAACAGCTCGTCCTCTCCGCGCGTTATCTCAATTTGCCCATCAAAGATGGTGGCCCGAAACGTCAGATGACTCTGCTCATCGATGGCGGGCCGACTCGGGAGTTTGAGATCGAACTGGCCGATGGTCAGCCCGATTGGTGGGCCTTCATCGATGTCGCGCCGTTTCAGGGCAAAAAAGCGACGGTGCGCGTGAACAAGCTGCCGGATGACTCGGTCGCTTTGAAGTCCATTGAAGCGTCCGACGCGATCAGGAACTCGGAATCGCTTTACCGGGAACGGTTGCGTCCGCAATTTCATTTCACCGGCCGGCGCGGTTGGAATAACGATCCCAATGGTCTGGTCTACTACCAGGGCGAGTATCACTTGTTCTTCCAACACAATCCTTACGGCTGGAATTGGGGCAACATGCATTGGGGCACGCGGTCAGCCGTGACTCTGGTGCATTGGACCGAGTTGCCGATCGCGCTATATCCGGACGACCATGGCACGATGTTCTCCCGGCTCGGCGGTGGTGGATTGGCAAAACACCGCTGGCTGGGAAAGGGGCTGAGAAGACGCCGGTGTGCATCTTCACGGCGGCAGGCCGTCCATTTACGCAGGTGGCCTACAGCAACCACCGCGGCTGCACCTGGATAAAAATACGCGGATAATCCAGTGCTGCCCCACGTCATTGCGGAGAATCGCGACCCGAAGGTCTTCTGCGCGCCCTGAGCGGAAGTGGGTCAGCGGCTCTACCTGACAAGAGCGATTACGGGTTGTTTTCCTCGCCAGATCTGAAGAAGTGGGAGGGAATGTCCACGCTCAGCATTCCCGGCACGAGCGAATGTCCGGATTTCTTTGAAATTCCGGTCGACGGCGATAAGCGCAACACGCGCTGGGTCTTCTACGGCGGCAACGGCCGCTATCTGATCGGGAAATTCGATGGGCGAACCTTCACGCCGCAATCAGGCCCTCATGCGTTGAACGCCGGCAACTGCTTCTACGCTTCGCAGACTTACTCAGATATACCCGTCGAAGATGGGCGTCGCATTCTTGTTCCGTGGGGCCAGATGTCGACTCCAGGCATGCCGTTTAATCAGATGATCGGGCTACCGGTGGAATTGACGTTGCGCGAGACGGAGGAAGGTCCACGGCTGTTCGCTAATCCGGTCAGCGAATTCGACTCGCTTGTTGCCAAGACGCAAAGCATCGCTGCGCGGGCCCTTGCTCCCGGGGAGAACCCGCTCGCGGGAATTGAAGGTGAGCTGCTGGAAGTGGTCGCGAGCATCGGTTGTGGCGAAGCTGCCCAAGTCGGCCTGAATCTGCGCGGGATCGAGGTGGCCTACGACGTCCATAAGCAGGAGCTTTCCTGCCTTGGCAAAACGGCCGTCCTCAAGCCAGTCAACGGCCAACTGCGTTTGCGGGTGATGGTGGACCGGACTTCGTTGGACATCTTCGGAGGCGACGGCCGCGTTTATATGCCGATGGGCGTCATTGTCCCGGAGGCAAATCATTCTCTCTCGATCTACGCCAAGGCCGGGACCGCGCAGATCAGTTCTCTTCAAGTTCGAAAGCTCAAATCCGCCTGGGAATGAACCGAGGCGGCTGCCGGCGGAGGCGCGTTGATCCTGCTTTCATTGGCCGCGATTGGTTGGATGCGTAAGGTCCCGTCGCCGCAGGCTGGGGAAGCCACGGAGTATTCCGGAGGGAGGTTGCGTTTCGTCCTGTTGCGTTAGGTCGGCGACGCGCGTCCCTTCGCGAGGAGGCGCCGTCAGGTTTGGCCGATTTTGCTGCTTCCTCTGATGAGCCTTCAGGGAGCGACCAGGACCCGCTTTCCCGGAGTGTTCACTCAGGAGTCGGGGCCATTGTGGAGGGCGACTCTGACTATTCCATTCTGTTCGACCGTTATCCTATGAAAGCTTCTGAACCTATTCCAACTATTCCCAATGTCAGCCCGCAGCGCATGCGGGCTGTGGCCAAACCCGCCCGGATTGAAGCCGTTCGCGC
>JAXMHN010000102.1:0-11373 GCA_046346765.1 Verrucomicrobiota bacterium
TCTGCTCGTCAGCGGCCAGGGCAATACCGGCATGCAAGGCGGCGCCGGAGACGATCGCTACGTCTTTGACGCGGATGGGGCCCTGGGCCTGGACGTGCTCGCGGATACCGCGGGCGTTGATACGCTGGACTTCTCCAATACCGACACCAGTGGGATCGTGTTGAACATCGGCAGTGCCGGCCCTCAAGTGCTCAACCTGAACTTGAGCGTGCAGCTTCTGGGCGCGCCGCCGGCGTTTGAAAACGTCATCGGCACGCAGTTGGGCGATACGATCACGGGCAACGATCTGGGCAATCGACTGGTCGGCGGCAAGGGCAATGACCAGCTGAACGGGTTGAACGGCAGCGATGTGCTCGTCGGCGGCGGAGATAACGATATCCTCGCTGGCGGAGGCGATAACGACACCTTCGAGTTCGACGTCGACGATCCCTTGGGCAGTGACCAGGTCATTGATTCTGGCGGACTTGATACCTTCGATTTCTCGCCAACTCAAACTCAGGCCATCACAGTCAACCTCGGCGGCGTCGGCCCCCAACCTGTCCATACCGCCAATCTGACGCTCACGATTGCTGCTGGCGTGCAGATTGAAAACGTTATCGGCGGCGCCCGGGCGGACAAGATCACGGGCAATAACCTCGACAACATCATCCAGGGTGGGCTGGGAGCGGATATCATCGACGGTGGCAGCGGCACCGATTCGGTGCTGGAGGCGCGTGACACGGACTTCGTTCTGACGAATACGCAGCTCCGCATCGGGACCGAGATCGATTCGCTGACGTCCATCGAGCGGGCGTTCCTCTTTGGCGGGGCCGGCCACAACACCCTCGACGCATCTGCGTTTACGCTTGGGACCGTCGGCCTGGCTGGCTTGGCCGGCAACGACAAGCTGATCGGCGGCAATGGCAACGATATTCTGTTCGGCGGCGACGGGGACGACACCCTCGAAGGCCGCGGAGGCAATGACCTCCTCGGCGGAGCCGCTGGCCACGACCGGTATTTGTTCACGCTGACATTGCCGCTCGGCTCGGACACGGTCGCTGAGGTTTTCAACGAAGGCACGGACACACTCGTCGGCCTGCAAGCGTCCACGGTCAACTTGACCTTGACCGGACTGCAGGTTGTCAGCCCGAACCTATCCCTGACCTTGCCTAACCTGAATGTGGAGAATGTGGAGCCATGAGAGCTTTTCTCCATGGACTGGTCCTTTTGGGTTGCGCGCTGAGCCTCCACGCCCAGTTGCGATTTGTGACGGTGGTGCCAGCCGCGGCCAATTTCAGCTTCCCGGACGAAGACGGTGATCATCCGGCTTATATCGAGATCCGTTCCGCAGAGACGGCGAATCTGAGCGGGCACTTTCTGAGTGACCAGGCCAACGTTCCCAACAAGTGGCAGGTCCCACCCGGATATGCGCTCGCCCCCGGCCAAACGATCCGGATTTTTGCCTCGGGCAAGAATCGGCGTCCAACCGGACCGGGCGGCAGGTTGCACACCAGCTTTAGCTACGACTGCAATGTGCCGTCCTGCAGCTTGTTCAACAGCCAACAAGCGCTCGTCGATACCTTCCGCGATCCGACGGACCGATGCGGTTGCCAGGGCCTGGTGCTGGTCGGCAAAGGCTCGGTCGCCCGCACGTTGATTCCGAATGAGGATCTCGGTTTCGAATGGACTGTCCCCGGCTACAACGATCTCAAATGGATTCGCGGCCTGACCGGCGTCGGGTATGAAGCGGCCAGCAGCGCCCTCTATGCTGGCCTGATCGGAACCGACGTGCTCAAACCGATGAAAGGGATCAGCGCCACTGCCTACATTCGGGTCCCCTTCAACGTTCCCGTCGTCCCGACTTTGGCCACCGCGCTCCGGTTGCGGGTGAATTACGATGACGGTTTTGTCGCCTTTCTCAACGGCGCTGAGGTTGCCCGGCGCAATGCTCCGGCTGCTTTGGATGATCTCGCCACGGCTGAAAACGACCGTGCCGATAACCTGGCCGTCGTTCCCGAAGCCATCGATCTGACGGCCTACCTCGGCTTGCTTAGACCGGGAGGGAACGTGTTGGCCTTCCACGCCCTGAACAGCGATGCGAACGCAAGCCGGTTTCTCCTCAACCCAGCCCAGTTGTGCCTGGAGGTAGATCGTCCGACGACGCCTCCTGGCGGCGAGTGCGCCAAACAGACGAATGGTCGCGAATTCTGGGTGGCGTTTCCGGAGAACTTTGCTCAGGAGCCGGACACGCCGTTGCGCTTAACCTTGTGCATCACCGGTCCGCCGCAGACGACCGGGGTGGTGGAGATTCCCGGGATGCAGCTCACAGGTTTCCCGCGCAACTTTACGATTCCGGCGAGCGGGGCGCTGACGATGGCGTTGCCGCGGGCGGTGGAGCTGTCCGGGCGAGACAGCATTGAAAAGAAGGGCATTCATATCACCGCGACGGCGGATGTCGCGGTCTACGGAACGACCCGGATGGATTTCACCACCGACAGCTATCTTGGCTTGCCCAACACCTGCCTCGGAACGGACTATTTGATTTCGTCGTATCAGAACGTCTTCAGCGGCATTCCTCTCCTGAACGGAACTCAGTTGGCGATCGTCGCCATTGCCAACGCGACCGAAGTGACGATCGTTCCCTTGGGCGCGGTCGGGCCGCATCCCGCCAAACAGGCGTTCACGATTCATTTGAACCGGGGGGAAACTTACCAGTTGCGCAATGAGGCCAATCAACCGGCCGATTTGACCGGTTGCCAAGTCGTCGCGAATAAGCCGGTCGGCGTATTTGGGTCGCATCGCTGCGCCAACGTCCAATCGTTAAACACCTTCTTCTGCGATACGGTCGTGGAGGAACTGTTGCCGATTCCGAGCTGGGGGAGCAGCTTTTTTGTCGTCCCACTCGCGACGCGCAAGAACGACACGGTGCGAGTGCTTTCTTCCGCCAACGACAACCTCGTCACGGTCACAACGGTCAACGGCAGCCAGAGTTTCACTCTCAACCGCGCGGAATACAAGGACCTGGTGCTCGAGTTGCCGACGCGGATTGTCTGCCGGCAGTCCGCCAGCGTGATGCAGTTCTCCAACAGTTCCGACGCCGATCACGTCAACAACGCCGATCCTTTCATGGCCATGATTCAGCCCAGCACAACCTGGTTGAGCGAATACCGGATCTGCACCGCGGCGGCGGTTGATTTCGAGGACAACTACATCAACCTGGTGGCGACGACCCAAGCCTTCCTCGACAACACCCTGATCAATGGCACCCCGGTCAGCGGCTGGAGCCCGGGTGATATTAGCAAAGGCTCGCTGCCGAGCGGGGCGGTTTATGCCCGCGTCCGACTGAAGCCCGCCACTGCGTACTTCATCGACGGGCGCGCGCCGCTTGGCCTCACTGCCTATGGCTTCTCGGAGTTCGATTCCTACGGATACCCCGGCGGCATGCGCTTTGCCGATACGTCAGCGCCGATCATCACCTGCCCAGAGGATGTCACCATCAACTGCTCGACGCCCGCCGGGGCGACCGGGTGCATCGCTCCCGTCCCTGATCTGGCGTTGAAGGCAGAGTTCTTTGATGACTGCACCCCCCAAGGCCAACTGGCCGTCGCCCAGACCCCGAAAGCGGGTGAGGTCCTCCCGCCAGGCGTTTATCAAGTGACGCTCACGGCCGCCGATGCCCGCGGCAACAAGAGCCAATGCACCGTTCAGCTGACGATCGAGCCTAAATGGTCGGAGCAGCAGTTTGGAATCGCCGTCGCTTCCAATCCCAGCTTGGAGACGACCGTTTGGGGGGGCAATGCCGACCCGGACCAGGACGGGTGGTCCAACAACTTCGAACGCGCGCTCGGGAGCGATCCCAACAAGAAAGATGCCCTCGCTTCGCTCCTTTCCTTTTCAACCGACGGCGACCCTGATTCGTCTTTCCTGGTCGTTTCGGTGCCGCGGCCCTTCAGCGACGGCGTGCCCGTGGTCGAGCTCGAAGGCGTGCCGGCTTTGGATGGCTCGCCGTGGCTGTCCGGGCCGGATCTTTTTGAAGAGCTCCCGGAACAGTCGACGATTCTGCCAGGGGGTAAGTACGAGAAGGTCGCTTTCAAAGTGCGCCCAACGGCGGGCAGCGGCCTGACGAAGGCGTATTTCCTGCGGCTGAAGCTGAAGCCATAAGCGCCCCACCGATGAAATCTATCACCAAAGCCATCTCCCTCCGGGCAATGCTCGGTTGGGTGAGCGTTTTCGGGCTGATAGCTCCGGCCGCTCTGGCTGCACCGGTCATCTCGGCGATTCCGAATCAAGACATTGCCGAAGACTCAAGCACCGCGGCCATCCCTTTTACCATTACCGGCTTTACGACCCGGGCGCCTGCCGTCACTGGCAGCTCGGACAACACCAAGCTCGTCGCCAACTCCGGCATCGTTATTGGTGGTTCGGGGGGGTCGCGGACTGTGACGGTGACGCCGCTCTCGGATCAATCCGGCAGTGCCACCATCACGATCACTGTGACCGACCCTGCCGGGACGGACACGGAGACATTTGTTGTGACGGTGCGAGCGGTGAATGACCCCCCCACTATCGGTCAGATCGGTGACCAAGGCATCAGTGAGGATCAGACGCTGGGCCCGATCGCTTTTACCGTCGACGATATCGATACGGCGGCCGGCCAATTGACGATCAATACCAGTTCGAGCAATCAGAGTCTCGTGCCGGCGTCCGCGATCTCGATCGGTGGCGCGGGCACCGCTCGCACCATTACGGTCACTCCGGCCCCGAACCAATCGGGCAGCACCGTCATTGGCCTGGTGGTAAGCGATGGATCGCTCACTGCCACGACCCGCTTCTCCCTTAAGGTCGATCCGGTCAATGATCCGCCCGTGATCTCAGATGTTACCGATCAGACGGTCGGAGAGAACGGCCAGATTGGCCCACTCGGCTTCTCGGTGAGCGATCCCGAGACCTCTGGCCCCAACCTGGCCGTGACGGGCACTTCGTCCAATACGAAGCTCATTCCCGATGGCAACATCGTCATTGGCACCGCCGCGACGACGGGGAACGGCCGGACGGTGACTGTGACCCCGTCCCCCAATCAATCCGGGACGGCTGTGATCACCTTGCGGGTCAGCGACGGCGTGGCCAGCGCGACCGATACCTTCACGGTCACGGTTAATCCGAGTAATCGCGCTCCAGTCGTTTCAACTTTCTCGGACCAAAGCACGCCCGAGGACACGGCCCTCGGCCCAATCTCTTTCACCGTCGACGATCCTGACTCGGGGCCGGCCAATTTGACGGTGGCTTTGCGTTCCTCAAACCAATCGTTGGTTCCCGACACCAATCTGACCAGTGGCGGAAGCGGGGGCGGTCGGACGTTAACGGCCACGCCCGCTCCGAACGCGTCCGGCAGCACCGTCATCACCGTCACTGTCAGTGACGGCCGGTTGAGCACGAGCGACGATTTCGTTCTGTCGGTGACTGCGGTCAATGATGCTCCGACCATCTCCTCGATCGAGACGCAATCGACTCTGGAAGACACGCCGACGGCGCCGTCCGCTTTCACTGTTGGGGACATTGACAGTCCGGTGGGCTCCTTGACCTTGAGCGCCGAGACAACTAATCCGTCGCTCATCCCCGTCAGTGGAGTATCGTTTGGGGGGACGGATGCGAGCCGCACGGTCACGGTCACTCCGGCGTTCAACCAATCTGGAACTGCCACGATCACGGTCATCGTCAGTGACGGTCAGGCCAGCGCCAGCACCCAATTTCGCGTCTCGGTGGCGCCGGTGAACGATCCGCCTGTCATTTCGAGCATCTCCAATCAGAGCGTTCCTGCCGGTTCAAGCACGGGCGCGATTGCCTTTTCGGTCGATGATCCGGACACGGATCCGGCCAAACTCACGCTCTCGGCGTCATCGTCAAATCCAGGATTGGTCCCGTTGACGGCTATCTCTTTTGGGGGCGGAGGCGTCAACCGCACCGTCACGGTTACTCCTGCCGGAGGCAATGAGAATGGTTCATCGCTGATTGGCATCACCGTGAGTGATGGAGACCGCAGTGCGGTGGCGACTTTCACCGTGTCCGTGACGGCCGTAACGGAGGCGCCGAAGATTGTAACCCCACCGCAGAACACAACAGTCGATGAAGGAGGGACCGCCAGCTTCGTCGTAGCGGCGACTGGCACAGCGCCGTTGTTCTATCAGTGGTTCTTCAACGGCCAGGAGATTTCCGGCGCCGACAGCGCCTCCTATGTCGTGCGCAACGTGCAAGCGATCCAGGAGGGCGCTTATAGCGTCCGCGTCAGCAATTCGGCCGGCACGGTGACCAGCCCTCCCGCGACTCTCGCTGTGCAGCGCTTCGATTATGGCGATGCGCCGGAGTCCGTGCTAGCTGTCCTCTATCACACGACGCTGGCCAGTAAAGGGCCGCGACACCGGATTATCTCCGGCTTTTTCCTCGGGCAACGGGTCGACGCCGAGAAGGATGGTCAACCTTCGGCCGATGCGCTTGGCGATGACAGCAATCCGGCCGGGGCGGCCGACGATGAAGACGGTGTCGTTTTCGCCTCGGGCTTTATCCCCGGGAAGCAGGCCACGTTGATCGTCACCGCTTCGGCCCAGGGTGTGCTCGATGGGTGGTTCGATTTGAATCGGGCCGGCGGTTTTGAGGCGTCAGAACATCTCATCAACCACGTGGGGCTGGCGCCCGGCCCGAATACCTTGACGGTCAACATTCCGGCCAACGCCAATGTGGGCGATACGTTCGCCCGGTTTCGTTTCAGCCGGTCTGGGGTTGAAAGTCCGGACGATTTGTCTCCGGCGCCGGACGGCGAAGTGGAAGATTACAGGATCACGGTGGCGGAGAATGTGGTTCCACTGGATTTCGGCGATGCCCCGGACGTCACCCCTGGGACCACGGGAGGATTGGGTTACCCCACACTCCTGAGCAACAACGGGGCTCGGCACATCATCGTCCAAGGCTTTTTCCTTGGTAAAAGCGTGGACCCGGAAGCCAACGGTCAACCGAACGTCGACGCGACCGGTGATGACCTTAACCCGCAATCCGTGGATGATGAGGACGGCGTCGAATTCGTCAGTGCCCTGACGGCGGGCAAAGCGGCGCAGATCGTGGTAACCGCGTCCCAGCCAGGGCGGCTCGATGCCTGGATCGACTTCAACCGTAATCGCTCTTGGGCCGATCCTGGAGAGCAAATCTTCGCCAGCGCGGCATTGGCCGCCGGCGCCAATCCTCTCGCCATCACTGTTCCAGCATCGGCGCAGGGGGGGCGCACCTACGCCCGGTTTCGTTTCAGCAAGGATGGCAAGCTGAGCTTTACCGGCCAGGCTCCCGAGGGCGAGGTCGAGGATTATATCGTCACCATCGACAGCGGGTCGCCTTGCGATCAGAACTACAAGGGCACCGACTTTTGGCTGACGTTCCCGGGCAACTACCCGCAGAATCCGGCCGCGCCTCTGCGGCTGACGCTCTGCATCGTCGGCACTCAAGGCACCACTGGCACCGTCGAAATCGCCGGGCTGCGGTTCTCGCAGAGTTTCACTTTGCCCGCCAGCATGTCGACCGGTGTGACCCTGCCAGATGCGGCCAGTTTGGGCGATGTCGTGGATGTCGTGCAGCGAAAGGGTATTCATGTTGTCGCCAATGGCCCGGTGGCTGTCTACGGGTTAAGCCGAATCCCCTACAGCTCCGATGGGTTCCTCGGGTTGCCGACGCCGGTGCTCGGCCAGGAATACCTCGTGATGAGTTATCCGAACGTATTCAGCGAAGTGTCGGCTCTGAACGGCAGTCAGTTTGGCCTGGTGGCGACGGTTGATGACACGGTCGTGACCATCGTCCCATCCCGGGATGTTTTGGGCCATCCCAAGGGCGTGCCCTTCGTGGTGGAATTGGATCAAGGCCAGACTTACCAGTTGCGCGATCCCGACGATGCCACCGCTGATCTGTCAGGGACGGAGGTGGTTTCCGACAAACCGGTTGCTGTCTTTGGTGGTCACCAATGCGCGAACATCAATTCTCCCAGCCGGCTTTTCTGTGATTATCTGGTGGAGCAACTGCTTCCCACCACTGCCTGGGGCAAGGTGTTTTATACCATGCCCCTATCGACGCGCGTCGGTGGCGATACCTTCCGTATCCTGGCTCGAGCGGACAATACTCAGATCGCCGTCAATGGCGCTCCGATCGGCACTTTGGATCGCGGCCAAGTACGCACCCTTAATCTCGCGGCGGCGGCTCGCGTCACGGCGGACAAAGCCGTTTACGTGGCGCAGTTCGCGAATAGTTCGGACTACGACGGCGTGAAGAATGCCGACCCGTTCATGGTGACCGTTCCTCCCACCCGGTTCTACTCGCGGGACCATATGATCTGCACTGCGCCGAACACCTTCTCGAATCATTTTGTCAATGTTGTGGCGCCGACCAGCGTCGTGGGGGCCTTGACACTCGATGGGGCGCCGGTGCCGGCCGGCGCTTACGCAGCGATTGGAGCCAGCGGCTTCTCGCTGGCCCGGTTGCCGGTTTCTGCCGGCCAGCATACACTCTCGGCCGCGCAGCCGTTCGGCACGATTGTTTACGGCTTTGGGCTCTACGAGTCCTATGCCTGGCCCGGCGGCTTGTTGTTTGGCGATATCACCCCTCCTTCGATCACCTGCCCAAACGACTTCACCGTCGCTCTGGGCGGCCCGAACAGCCCCGCCGGCGCCACGCTGTGCAAGGCCCTGGTCCCTGATCTTCGGCCACAAGTAGAGGTGGCGGATAATTGCCGGCTGCCCAGCGAGCGCTTCGTCACTCAGATACCGCCCCCTGGGACGCCGGTGGACGCCGGCGTTTACCCCATCACGCTCACGGCTACCGACGAGGCCGGCAATGACGCCACTTGCGCCGTCACTATGACGGTGGTGGACCAAGGCACTCCAGCGATCGCTTGCCCGCGCGATCTCGTCGCGCGCTGCACCAAAGGAACCGGGGCGAATGTGGTTTATCTGGTGGAAGCCAAAACGCCGTGCGGTACCCCCGCCGAAGTTGAATGCATTCCGCCACCGGGCAGTTTCTTTCCAAATGGCACCACCACGGTGGTCTGCACGGTGAAGGGCTTTCCAAAACAGACCTGCACCTTCAAAGTCACGGTGCAGTGTGACGCTCTGGCGAATGGAGGCGTGGTCAGGCCGAAACCTTTGTCCCTCACCTGGGAGCCTGGTAGCGTCCTGGAAGTGGCCCCGTCCGTCCATGGCCCCTGGACGCCTCTGCCCGCGGCAACGCAGCCGTTTAGCCCGGCTCACACCGAAAACGAGCAGTTCTTCAGGATAAGGAACTGAGAGGGTGGCATCGAGTGCCCGATGTCTCTCCGGAAGATCCCCTTGCAGGAAAGAATGCGCTCACGCGCGGGCCTGGCAAAGCCAAGGACAGACTACCTGGGCGGCGGCTGTTCATGATTGGGAACACGGTTCCAAATGTCAGCAGGGGAAGGGACCAGCTGGGGATTGGTGAAGAGTCGTCGCCGGCGGCTTGTTCATTCGTAGCGCAGAGCCACCATGGGATCCACCCGCGCTGCCCGGCGCGCCGGCAGCCAGGATGCCATCAAGCCGACCAAGATTAGCACGACCGCGGATGCACCCATAATGGTCGGGTCCGACGCACTGACATCAACCAGCAGGGCTTGGACGGTTGACCGCATGGCCGCCGCACCCATCAGCCCCAGCACCAACCCGATCGCTATCTGCCGGGCGGCTTTGGCGATGACCATGCCAATCACGCTTTGGACTTTGGCACCCAACGCGAGGCGGATGCCCATCTCTTGGGTGCGCTCGGCGACGGCGCACGTCATTACGCCGTAGATCCCGATGGTCGCTAACGACAGGGCAACCAGCGCCATGATCGCCAACAGCACCGCGCTGAATCGCTGGATGGAAATGGCATCGGCGGCAAATTGTTCCATCGTTTGCACCCGCGCCGCGATCGTCGTCAGCTCCGCTTGGGCCTGTTCTCGCTTGATGCCAGGTTTCAAGCGGCCTGCGACCAGCAGATAGTGGCTCCCGCGGTTGCTCCGCAATTCCTCTTCGACCATGGGCCGGAACAGTTGGGCGGCGTCATCAACGAAGCCAAGAGACGCCGGGGCGATGCCAATCACTTCGTGTGGGGTATCATTCAAGATGATCTTTTGGCCGATCAGGTTCGTATTGCCGCCGAACTGGCTTTTCCATAGCCGGTAGCCAAGAAGCACGACCGAATTCTGCCCAGGCTGCCCATCTCTTGGTTCGAAGCTTCTGCCCTGAAATTGGCCCCCGCGAAAGATGTCCGAAAAGCCAGGTGTCACTTGCCAACCTCGCAATGCGACCGGCTCGCCTTGGCCAGAGAGATTGAATTTGCAGGCCGGCCGGATGGCGCAGATCGAGGCGAAACAGTGGTTCTGGACCTTCCAGTCCCAGTAATCCGCCCCGGAAACATTGCTGTCGTCCCCTTTGTAGGTGCTCTTCAAGACCATGATCTCGTCCGAACGAGCGAAGGGCAGGGGGCTGAGGATGACGCCGTAAATCACGCTGAACAAAGCGGAGTTGGCTCCAATCCCGATGGCGAGGGTGGCGATCGCTATGGTGGTGAGACCAGCATTCTTGCGGAGCATCCGCGCGGCGTATTGAAGATCATTGATTAACATTGGCCAATCTCTCCGTTTGCCCAGGCTACTGCCGCCGGGCGGTGTCGTTTCAGCAAAGCGGCTGCCAATTGCCGCTTTCGCCTTCATCAGTGGTTAACGCACATAATTAGGCATGCAGTAAAATCCATTCAATAGCGTTAAGAATCGCTTCTGGGATAATCGCGTCCCGGGATTGGGATTGCTTTCGTCAAACACCGACGCCAATCGGCTACAGGTCCAATGAACAACGGCTTTATCCTGCATCGTGCCTGGTTCGAGCTTTGTTTGACTCTCCTTCGGCAACAGGCGAAAACGAGGCGAACGAAGGTCGAACAAGGGACGAACGAAGGTCGAACCAACTTCAGGCCGATCGCACGTTGGCCGAGGGGGGGCAGCGGGAATGTGCGTAGACCTGAATCCGTTCGACTCCTCTGATCTCACCGGTGGCTTCGCAAACCTTGACACCTGGCAAGGTGGTTCTTCCCCAATCTTTTAAGTAGAAAGGTTAGCCGAGATAGGGCGTGGATCGATCAGGACGCCGTCGCCCAAGCGGTCGCGGCGGGAGTTGGGCGGGGCTGCCGCTCGGCCCAGGCCTGCAACGAGGCGATGGCCTCCGGACGAATGATAATCGGTTTGCGAACGGTGCGAAGCTGATCCAGAACTGCGCGGAGATGGGCGGCGTGGCCTTGATGCAGTAGATAAGCTCCGACGGCCATGGCACTTCGCGAGTATCCGACCTTGCAGTGCACGTAGACGATGCCCGTCCT
>JAXMHN010000103.1:0-10953 GCA_046346765.1 Verrucomicrobiota bacterium
TTCCGGGCCGCGGTCAGGTTGCCGTCCGAGAGCGACTCGAACCCGATAAACACGCCCGTGCATCCGGCCAAAGCCATTTCTCGGACGAGTGATGGATCGTCAGTCACATCGAGGGTCACCGCTGCGCTCCAAATCTTCTCCAGCGGCCGGAGCGCCTGGCATAATTGCCGGAGGTATTCGGGTTTGGAGCCCAGGTTATTGTCTGTGAACACGCCGTAGGGTTGGTTGTCGGCCTGAAACTCGCGCACAACCTGCTCCACATCGCGGACCAGGTATGGCATGTGCAGGTCGCGGGTGGACAAATAGCAGAAGCCACAGCGGTTATGGCATCCTCGGGTGGCAATCAGGCTGCTGGTTGTCAGAAAGCTGTCCTTGGGCAGCAGGTCACGACGCGGAGGCGGATCATCCCTGTATGGCTTGGAATAGTCGGCGCGGTAAACTCGTTGCAACCGGCCTTCAATGAGATCGTTGAGGATCATGGGCCAGAGTTGGACGCCATCGCCGATTGCCAGGACATCAGCATGCGGCGCGGCCTCGTTTTCACACGAGAGCACGTGAAGTCCTCCCAGCACGACCTTGGCTCCCCTCTGCCGGAACCACTTCGCCAGCCGGTAAGCGCGTTTAGCGAAGGTCAGATGGACGGTGATGCCGACGACCTGCGGGAATGGTTCGGCTGGCGGCGGTCCTTGCAACAAGTTCTCGTCCCAATAGCGAACTCGCCAATCTGGAGGAGTAGCACCGGCAATGCTGGTCAGTGCCAGCGTCGGTGTCAGGACGTGTTTGCCGAAGCTGGCACGGGGGTCCTTTGCGTAAAATGGGTTAATCAGCAGGGCGAACTTCGGCGTGGGCGGGCCGACCGTCAGATCTTCCGGAAGGGCCGGAGCTTGTGCCATTTCCGAGGGCAGGAAGTATCGGTCACGGTGGTGGCGAGGGAAGAGCGTCATAAAAGGATTGACACACTTTGCTATACAAAGTTCAATATTCTCTCAAAATATAAAGAGCATACGGAGCGTGGCTCCGTATAAGTGAGACTTGCTTTGTTATACGAAGACGCCAGTCCGGAGGAGCGCCGTAAAGGCCGGCTCCAGAAAGCCCCCGCGATTTGGCTGACCATGAAGCGACGGGCCGAGGCGATCCGGGCCGATCCACGCGTGCTGCCCAACAGCACACTGGGCAACGCCGCCCGCTATCTGCTCAACAAGTACACCGCTTTGGTTGGCTATCTGCCGATTTGACATTGATTCCAACCTGGTCGAGAACGGCGTCAGGCAATCGGCAGTCGGAAAGAAGCGATGGTTGTTGATTGGGCATCCGGATGCCGGGTGGCGCAGCGCCGTTATCTGTACCATCATCCAAAGCTGCCGCCGCTACGGAATCAACTCTCAAGAATACCTCACCGACGTGCTCAGCCGTTTGTCCTCGATGATCAGCCATCAGGTCAGCCAATTGCTGCCCAGTCGGTGGAAGCCCGCAGAAAGTGGCACGCCATAGTTAAACCTCAGTTCACAGCCCGCGTCGGTGCCGCTAAATAATCAATATGCAACTGATGCTGCCAGAGCGTGGCAAGCACGAAGGGCGCCTGGTCCTTGACCAGGGGCAACTGGCCGGACGCGCGTATCGTCTGGAACCCAAGATCTGCGGCAATCCCGTTTGCCAGTGTAAGGAGTTCACCCTGCATTGCTTCCCGGAAACGCCCAACGAGGCGGCGGCGGCACAGACGCCGCTAACCCTGGAACTGGATTTGGGGAGACGAGTTCTGGTTAAACCAGGGGTTGCCGAAGCTACTCCTGTCTCAGGTCTGGCTAAAGCGATCATGGACGAGATGACCTCGGATCAATGGCATTACCTGTGGAATTATTTCTATGCCCTCAAGATTCTTTATACCGAGAGCGCCAACCTGGACGACTTGGACACGGATTTTCCGCCAAACGCCAGCGAAGGCGGGATGGTGGGCTATTATGAAATCCTGCCCTTTGCCCGCCCGTTCGATTTTACCGCCGATGCTCACGAGTGGGCTTTTGACGACCAATATTGTCTACGGCTAGACTGCTCGTGCCGAGCCGCAGTGCTGCAATGCTTCCGGATCGGGCCACAGAACGCTGACGCTGCTCCTCAAGGGCCGAACCTCTCGTTTCGTTATCACTATGATACCCAGCGTATCGAGGACGTAGAAAACTCAGGAGCCAGCCTCTCGCCCCAAACCTTCCTGGATTCGATGCGCCAGGCTCACCCGGATTTCGATGCCGTTCTTGCCAAGCGCCACGACCAACTTCGCCACCTTTATCGTCTGTTTCTGAAACGGCACTGGGCCTCAAGGCGGCATGGGACGGATATCGATGCCAATGTACAGAGGGGTCTTTGCGTTCTCTTCCGGAACCGGTCCGGTGAAGCAAAAACCGGGAAGAAACGATCCTTGCCCTTGTGGCAGTGGCCAGAAATACAAAAAGTGTTGCGGACGGAATTGAAGACGGGCCCGGCTTGCGGGGTACTCAAAAAACATATCGGCCGCTGCGACGGCCAACAGTGCATCCGGCTTAACGCTTACGAATAGCAGCAGTGGCGTGTCTGGGAGCGATACGAAACCGAAGCGTTCGTGATAGGCCTTGGCTTCGCTGTCCTTGGCGTCGACGAACAATCCGAGTCCGCCCGGCGGAAGATGCGTCTCAAACGCGGCGGTCAGTTGGTCAGATCGGAAGTGGATGTGATGGAATTGCCTTTGTCCATGCCCGAAGACGAAGTGGTTCTTTTGGACGATTCTCTCCACCGCCTTTGCAGTGTCGACGCACGGGCGGCCGACATAGTGAAGCTTTGTTTTTTCGTCGGCTTAACGCAAGAAGAAGCCGCCAGGGAATTGGGAATTTCCCTGGCCTCGGCCGAACGCAGTTGGTCGTTTGCCCGAGCCTGGTTATTCCGCGACATGGAGCGGACCCGAGCGGCGGGACCATAAGAAAGAATTTGAGGGGTTTCGACGTGCAATGTCGCATGAGCTTCCGACGAAACCTTTGCATGGCTCACTGAATTCATGTCCAGCGCCGATCGACTTATCGAGATCTTCGACGAAGCCAAGACTCACCCGGCTGGAGCGGGAAGGGAGCAGTTTCTGGCAAGAGCCTGCGCTGGTGATTCTGAACTAAGAGCGCTCGTCCTTTCCTTGCTCAATGCCTTTGAAGGCGCGGGCGATTTTCTCAAGGATACCCTCGTCCTGCCGACGGACTCAGTCGGAGAAAAGTCCGGGGACCTGATTGGGCGTTATAGGCTGCGTGAGAGGTTAGGCGAGGGTGGGTGCGGCCTAGTCTATGTTGCAGAACAGATTCAGCCCGTTCGGCGCCGTGTTGCGATCAAAGTAATCAAATTGGGCATGGATACCAAAGCAGTTGTTGCTCGATTTGAAGCGGAGCGACAAGCGCTGGCTATGATGGATCATCCCCATATTGCCCGGGTTCTGGATGCTGGAACCACCGAAGCCGGCCGGCCTTACTTCGTAATGGAACTGGTCCATGGCATCCGGATCACCGATTACTGCGACCAGACCAATCTGACAACCCAGGAGCGGGTCAACTTGTTCGTGAAGGTTTGCCACGGGGTTCAACATGCGCACCAGAAGGGCATTATTCATCGTGACATCAAGCCATCGAATATCCTCGTCACGCTTCATGACGGCATCCCTGTCCCCAAGGTGATTGATTTCGGTATCGCCAAGGCGATCGAAGGCCGTTTGGGCGATGCCACTGTCTACACTCATTTGCACCAATTCATTGGAACGCCCGCTTATATGAGTCCAGAACAGGCCGAGATGAGTGGATTAGATATCGATACGCGCAGCGACATTTACAGTCTCGGAGTGCTTCTATATGAGTTGCTTGTCGGCAGTCCGCCGTTCGATGCGAATGAATTGATCGCCGCGGGATTGGAAGTGATGCGCAAGACGATCCGTGAGCGGGAACCTGTCCGCCCCAGCTCTCTCCTTGCAAATCTGTGTGAGAATGAGCAAACAACAGCGGCCAAGAGGCGTGGCGCGAATGCCCACGGGTTGATTCACTTGCTCAGCGGCGACTTGGACTGGATTGTGATGAAATGCCTGGAGAAGGATCGCACGCGCCGGTACGAGACCGCTAACGATTTGGCCGCCGATCTGAAAAGGTACTTGGACAACGAAACAGTCCTCGCGCGTCCTCCCAGTCCGATTTATCGATGCCAAAAGCTCCTTCGCCGCCACGGGCTTGCAGTAGGCGCCACGGGGGGAGTAGCGTTGGCCCTGATCGCGGGCACCCTCGTCAGCACCTGGCAAGCGCGGCAAGCCAGCAAAGCTCGACAATCCGCAATTTTTGCCCGGCAGCAAGAGTCTTCAGCAAGGCAGGCGGCCGATAGGAACCAACAGCGCGCCGAGCGAGGCGAACTGGCGGTTCGGAGAAGTCTCTATGCTTCGGATATGAAGCTAGCTATGCAGGCATGGGATGCGGGTGAAATCAACCGCGCAAGAGACCTGCTGCTTGCGCACGTGCCAGCTCCAAACCAGGAAGATTTACGTGGTTTTGATTGGCGACTGCTTTGGGGGCTTTGCCGCCCGGACGAATCCATCGTCCTTCCGTTCGAGAGCTCTATCTGGGACGGGCTCGCCCTTTCAGCCAATGGCAAACTCGTGGCCATGGGCGGACCAAACGGCCGTCTGCAACTTTGGGACCTGCACCAACAGCGCGCGGTCGGTCAGCTTCGAGGGCACGCGTTGCAGGTATGCTGCCTGGCTTTCTCCCCAGATGGGCGCGTGCTTGCTTCGGGCTCGGGCGGTTTGTTTGCGCCAAATCAGGCGGGCGAACTCAAGTTGTGGAATCTGGAGTCGCGCACCCTAATCACCAACCTTTTTGGACATTCACTTTGCATAAATGATGTTGGCTTTTCGTACGACGCTAGGTTTCTGGCCACAGCAGGAGCAGACCAAACGATTCTCTGGGAAATGGCCCAACCCAAATGATGACTCACTTGAAGTGCATACAGACGAAGTCTTGAAGCTGGCGTTTTCACTTAAATCAAAGCCGTTGGCGACAGCCAGCCGCGATCATACAGCGAGGCTTTGGGAAATCCTTCAGGACGTTGCATCAAAATCCTCCGTGGTCATACCTTGAAGGTTTGGTCGATAGCATTCTCTTCGGATGGGACACAAAGTTACACGGGAAGCGGCGACAAGACCGCGATCGTGTGGGAGGTTATGACGGGACGCCCGCTGGCCTGTTTTCCCCAGAAAAGCGAGGTCCGCTCGGTCGCATTCTCAATCGACGGCAAGACACTCGGTTGGCAGCTTTGGCGGAGTATCCTCATGACCTCGAAACGATGGAGGAGATTTCAAGTTTCAAAGGGTTGGCTGGCGCCGCGCGATGGCTGACCTCGATACTACAGCCCTATTAGCCTCGGTAGAAGCAGCGTGGCCGATGCTGTGGAACACAGGCGATGCGTCCAGAGCGCGTGTCAGAACATCCTCACACGAATGCCACAATGTCCCCGGGCTGCTTCGCACCTGGGTGGTTGATCGCGACGGGCAAGGGGACTTTTTCCAGCCGTACCGGCCTGCCGAAATCAAGCTCTGGGATTCTCGATCTGGCCGATTACTAAATACGATTACGAACCATCAGGCCGACGTGATGGGATTGGCATTCACGCCCGACGACCGGTTGCTTGCTTCGGCGAGTATCGACAGAACGGTTCGGCTCTGGGATGTGACAACGGGCCAGCAAGTTGAGGCGTTCAGCGAAGGGGTGGGCGAGGCGGGAACCCTTGCCATTTCCTCAGACGGTGACACTTTGGCCGCGGCCACTACGGACGAAGGCATTCAAACTTGGAGTCTTTCCTCACGGATGCCACTACATCATTTTGTTCATGGTGCCCGAGTCGATCGCATCGCCTTTGCTCCTATTGGCGATACTCTTGCCTCTGGCGGTCGAGACGGGGTTGTGCGGATTTGGGATTCCAAAACGGGCGCTGTAATGCATCTACTCAAACAACTCAAACACAATCCGCTGGTTGCATCCCTGGCCTTCTCACCCAATGGAAAAATGCTTGCGGCCGGGAGCACCGATAAGACAATCAAAGTGTGGGAGGTTGAATCAGGGCGAGAAGCTTTGCATTTGCGGGGGCACCAGCACGTCGTCAACGTCGTGACATTTTCACCCGACGGAAGACTACTCGCTTCGGCATCCGTCGATTCCACCATCAAACTGTGGAACCTTGCGATTGGGCAGGAAGTAGGGACGCTGCCAGGACATCGCGACGGCATCTTCGCCCTCGCTTTCATGCCTGACGGTGAGACTCTGATTTCCGGAAGCCGCGACCGAACGATGCGCTTTTGGCATGCTCCTTCTTGGGCCGATATCAATGCTGCTGCATCCAACCGGGTTCCTCCGACAAAAGAGTAGTAACGTTGCATGTGAGCCTCAATTATCCGCCCAGAGGTTCGTCCTGAACGGGAAGAGGTGTGATCACCCTAGCTATAGCTATAGCGAGCTAGAGGATGGTGATCGGGTCGGATTTGCCTCGCTTTTGGACTCGTACCAAATCCCGCTCAGCTCTCTCCTCCAGTTTTTGGTCTGGAATCAGGAGTGAGGGCTATTTGCTCCGACCACCGCGACGTTTCTTCGTTTCTTCGAAAGTTTTTGAGGGAAATCCCGTTGGGACGTCGCATACCTGTGCGAATGACCGAATGACCTGATCACCCCGCGCTCATGGATTCAAGGTGAGAAGGGATAATTCGGTCCAACTCGCGATAAATACCTCCATATGAACACCAAAGTCTCAATTTCCCGTTCTGTAGTTGGGATGCAAAGTCTATTGATCGCTTTCGGGACGCTCTCTTTCCTATCCTCGGAACCTGTCCGAGCGCAGATGGACTGCCCTGACTTGGGAGTGATCGCAACTGGTTTGCAGCTGCCATCCAAAATGATCCAAACTCCCCTGGGCAATTATCTGGTCGCGGAAGTCGGTTCGCCGGATGGATTGAATACGGCCCGAATCTCGATCGTGGGCCGGAATGGTGATCGTCGGACGCTTTTGGAAGGATTGCCATCTGCTCGCGCCTTTACTGGGGACCCATCTGGTTCGTCTGGTCTGTGGCTGCAAGGGCGCACGCTTTATCTCCTGAACGGACAAGGTGACGTTACCGTGCCCGGTCCTGTCCAGGGCACAGAGCAAGCTAACCTTGCACCTGCGTCACCGATTTTCAGTTCGGTGCTGGCCATGGACTTTCCCGAGTCTCTCGAGAAGAGCACGGCAGGATTCTCGATTACCTTGGCAAGTCATCAGTCGCTTAAGAGAGGAGAAATCCTCACCATCACCAATGCCGCCGGTGAAAGCACAACACTTCGCCTGCTCGTTGATTTTTTGGATTATCAGCCTGATCCGCGTCCAGTTTTTACGGACAATGTGCGGCATTCTCACCCGTACGGTCTCGTCGCGGACAGCACCCATCTCTATATCGTGGATGCCGGATTGAACCGGATCAGAAAAGTGGAATTGGCGACCGCTACCGAGGAAACGCTGACCAGTTTTCCACCAACTCCGAGCCCGTTGACCAACGGGCCACCGGTCATCGAGAATGTGCCCACGAGCATTCATTGGGTGGCCGGGAAGCTAATTGTAACGACCCTCGGTGGCGCTCCTTTTTTGCCTGGCTACTCCAAAGTCTGGCAGATCGATCCACAAAGTGGAGGAATCTCTTCTTTAGTCGAGAATCTCACGACTGCGATTGACTCTACACCACTGGTTGTGGACACACTCGATGGAGGATTGCTGACATTGGAGCACGACTTAAGTTTTCCCAAGTCTGGATGGGGACGACTGCAATCTTTTACCGTGACGTCTTCGATTGGCATCACCAACTCCAGTTGCCTGACCACGCCATCGAGTATGCTGATCGACCGGATGACCGCCCGGTTGATCCTGACGGAACTTGGCACGGGCCGCTTGGTCTGGCTTCCGATCCCGTCGCCGCTAATTAAGGGCAGCTCCATTTACTGGAGCAGTTTTGATGGGGGCGATATCCGGCGGACTGATCTCGACGGGGCGGGCCCCAAGGTTTTGGTGAGTGGACGTTCCCGGCCGATTGGGCCTACGCTGGATCTTGTTCGCGGTCAAATGTACTGGGGCGACGTGGGCACTGCAACAATGTGGCGCGCTAACCTGGATGGCACCGGCCAGAAAATGGTTGTGAGCAGTCCGAATGGGGGATCACCGACTCTCGATCTGGTCGGAGGCAGAATGTATTGGAGCGTCTCCAGCCGGGGAAACATTTGGCGCGCCAACCTGGATGGGTCGGATCAGCAACTGCTCCTTTCCGGTCAGAAAGAGCCGCATTCAGTTGTATTGGATTCAAAGGGTGAAAAGATGTACTGGCCCGAATCCGGCGCAGGGAATATCTGGCGGGCCAATCTCGATGGAACCGAGGCTAAGGTCATCGTGAGTGGGTTGGCGGGCCCCTCCTTGATGGCTTTGAATGTTCCAAGTGACAAGATGTACTGGACGGGTGCTGGCAGTGGCGATATTCGGCGAGCCAATCTCAACGGTTCAAGCCAGGAAATCCTCATCCGAAACCTCAACAGTCCTGCGGGAATAGCTTTAGACACTCGGACTGGGCGGCTCTATTGGGCGAGTTACGGAGGGGGCGAAATTGGACGAGCCAACCTAAATGGATCCGACCAAGAGATTCTGCTTCGGGGCTTAAGTGGGCCCTCGTTTCTTGCCCTGGACTTCGCCCCTTTGCGCACCCCAGATTTCGGGAAGTTAATGAAATCAGACGGCGCACTTACCATGACATGGACTGCGTTGCTAGGCCGGGCCTACCAGGTGCAGTTTAAGACAAATCTGAACCAGCAAACATGGAGCAATTTGGTCCCGCGCGTGACAGCGACGAATGTCACCGCATCCGCGGTGGAATTGGAGATAGGAGATTCACGACGCTTTTACCGAACGGTTTTACTGCCATAGGCCAATTTCGAGCACCCATCGTCTATTTGCTGGTGCAGGCCAGAGCTATTGTTCCGCCTCGAAGTCAGGATCAAGTTCATTACGAATTTCTCTGCGCGTCTGTTCGATACTGATTCCGGCGTTGGTTAAGACAACGGCGGCTACTCCGTGGCCCTCCCGGAGCATGCCCAACAACAGGTGCTCAGTCCCAACATAGGTATGGCGGAGTGTTCTGGCCTCCGTCATGGCGAGTGTAAACACCATTTTCGCGCGCGGGGTAAAGGGCAGATTTCCGATCAGTTTCTCGTCGGGACCAGTGCCGATCACCCTCTCGATATCGGAGCGCAACTTCTCCAGGTCGATACGCATTCTTCTCAGGACGTGTACCGCCACGCCTTGGCCGAGCGCAATCAGTCCCAGCAACAGGTGCTCCATTCCTACGAAGGTATGCCTCAACCGATCGGCTTCCGCCTGTGCGAGGGCCACGGCGGTTTGCGCGCGAGGAGTGAAATTGGCTTCGATCCCCGGCACGGGATAGTCTGCCAACGGCGATCCGCTCCTGTCTGAAGAGTCATGGAATGTAAGGAAGCAAAGCGGCCCAACGAAAGGCAAGAAGAGGAACACGGTCCAGAAAATCGTGTTTGAAACGGATGAAGGCTGTCGCCAGAGCCGAACCGCACACACGGCGCTTAGCACCACGGCGAGGATGCAAAGGAGGATCAACTCCCATGCCGCCACTCCCTTCTCCTGAGCGAGCCGGATCATAACAGTCGCTTGGAAACACCATGATCTCACACACGATGCAGGTCAAACATTGTTCAGCCTCAATTCGGTGCTGGGAGCCTGTTGAAAAACGACCATGGGCGCTGCGCGAGGGATTTTGGCTGCAGCCTAGGCGGCGAGGCCCGAGCATCCCCGCCGCGGGCTGTAAGGGCCGAGCCAACGCCGGATGCGGACAAAAGACGCGCCGCCCCAAAGGGTTTTCGAGGAAAACAGCGCTCATGTTGATTTTTCAACACGCTCCCTGGCGGGAAGCCACACCGGCCGCAACCTGCATGCCTTTCGGATGTTTGCCGGTGCGGAAGGGGCGTCGGCGTTGTTGTCGCGGAGCTTTTTTATGAAGAAGGATTGGCGAGCATCCGCAGCTGTTGTCCAAATGGCCGTTTGTGCCGCTCTTGTCGTCTCCCGCGGAGAGAGCAGTCGTTGCCAGGCTGCCGGTGAGGCACACACCATGACAAATTGCAGCGTTGTTGTGCTGCGCGAATTGGTTGCGCAGGGAGGTGACATACGCGTGGCCTGTGGCGGCGTGTTTTCCCTGGTGAGCCCACTCACCGTCACGAAGGATACAGTTTTAGAGGCAGACAGGGAGCGAGTCTCGATCGACGGCCAGAACCTGACGCGACATTTTATCGTTACTAACGGCGCCAAACTGCATCTGGCGCATTTGACAATGGTCAATGGGAGAGATCGCGGCACTAATGGCCAGAACGATCAGGACGGAGCGTCGCCCTGGGCGGCTCAATCTTGTGTTCCGAGGCGGACTTGGAGCTGGTTGACTGCTCCTTCATGAAGAACCAGGCTTTCGCCGGGAATGGTGGTCTCGGAAAGAATACGTCCTTGCCAACGCGAGGCGGTCCGGGGTACGGCGGCGCGATTTACGCCTTGAATGCACGAGTTTGGATAACCAATTGTCTTTTCGGTGAGAACGTGGTGACTGGCGGTGTCGGTGCCCACAGCGTCTTTGGTGATACTGGAGGCGGAGGCAACGCCTTAGGCGCCGCCATTTATGCCCGGAACACCACTTTGAATCTCTGGGTCGCGACTCTCACCAATAACTTGGCCAAAGGAGGGGAACGCGAATCGGGAGGGAAGCCCCTGCTGGGTGGTGGAAGCGCGTTTGGAGGCGCGATCGCACTTGAAGAATGCATCACCGTCGTTTCGAATTGCGTATTTCTTGCCAACCAGGCCAGACCTTCCATCAGAATCGCTTCGGATAGCTTGAGTGTC
>JAXMHN010000104.1:0-9028 GCA_046346765.1 Verrucomicrobiota bacterium
ATCAGAATCAGATTGCCGATTCGGCCGCCCGTCATTTCTGCAAGTATATGGACTGGCCGTCCCTTGAACAGGATGCCGCTTCGCTGCTCTATTTCCGCTGTCTTTACGCGATTGAGAGTTGTATCGATGCGCACTCTAAGGGACTAAAGTCTCCCGGCGGCCATGAGCGTCAGCAACAGACTCTGGAGTCGCTCCTGATCACTGCGTGGCATCGGGAAGGGATCGAGTGGGCAGAGCGGCGCTATGGGTCGAAAGGTTCTCGGTTGCCGGCTTGCGTTTAGTATAGCTCGAGTCTGAAAGGGAGAGATACTCGCTTTTTGTTAGTGCTGCCGCCACCTGCTCAGTTTGGCTTCCAGCTTCTTTAGGTTGGAGTGGTCCTGGGCTACTGCCGGAAAGTCTGCCATCAAGTCATCGAGCGCAGGGATGTTGCCCCAGGCAGTCACCGTAAAGACTTCGAAAGCGCGCTCGAGAGGAAGTCCCAGTTCTCGATTCTGACGTTGGAAGCGGGCTCGGAGAATGCCGCTCCACTCGGCCAGGCTGGAAGGGGCGGACATTTGGTGTCGCCCAACCCAA
Organism: Verrucomicrobiota bacterium; assembly: GCA_046346765.1. Lineage (GTDB taxonomy): Bacteria > Verrucomicrobiota > Verrucomicrobiia > Limisphaerales > SIBE01 > JAXMHN01. Next base: position 574 of record JAXMHN010000104.1, read on the forward strand.
GGGAGCCATTCCATGATCTGGGATTGGTGGGAAAAGGTCATTTGGGCGATCTTGGGGAAGGCATCTTCCACATCGATGGCTAAGTCGTAAGCGTTGGCGCCAGCCATATACCCGTCATAGACATTGAGGATGACAGGGACCTTACAGGGACGGGACTGTGCTTCCTCGGTTGGGTATTCGGGAGTAAAAGCGTGGGGGACGTTGATCATGTAGGCGACTTTTCGAATGGCTTCCGATACCGCCCAATGATCCACGTGAACTCCGGCCAGAGGATCGGTTGGACAGGGGGGGCAAAAGAGGTAATCCGGCTCGAACGCTCGAATGGATCGCCAAAGCGCGGCCAGGAACGGGGTCGTTACTTGCAGGCAAGCTTCGCGGGGAACCTGCCCATCTGGCAAACGCAGCACCTCCAGTTCATACCCACCGATTCCAGCGGAGGCCTCCTGTTCTTTAATTCGGATGGAATGCAGTTCATCGCGAGTTCGAAGATGGTGACCGGCCTTTCCGTCCGTGCAGACGAGGACCCTGGCGCGTAGGTTGTTCCCCAGTTTTCGCTTCCAGAGGTCAAACGTGCCCGATGCGACGAACTCGTAATCGTCGAAGTGGGCGTGGACACAGAGGATTTTCATCGCCCAAGTGTGGGGGATCTGAACTTGGCTGCAATACGTAAGTGACGGTGGCCGAGAGTGGTGAAGGGCGGCCGCCTCGGCCAGGTTTGGAGGCGAAGAACGGTTTGCACTTGAGCTTGGCGCCCAAAACGCCTAAAGCCCGTGCAGCAAAGGCAAGCCTATGACGAAGCGACAACTGCAAAGCCTGGCGGTCGAGCACGGCACTCCCCTGGTGGTGGTGGACCATGAAGTGATACGGCGAAACTACGCGGAGTTTCGCCGGCATTTGCCCAAGGTGCAGGCTTACTACGCTGTGAAGGCCAATCCGGCGCCGGAGATTATTCACACCTTGTACAAGACCGGCGCCAGCTTTGACGTGGCGTCGATGCCTGAATTCATGATGGTCTATGACAACATCAAGCACGTCTCGGCCAAAGCGCAGCAGGACTTCATTTGGGACAAAGTGATCTACGCTAATCCGACCAAGCCAAAAGAGACCCTGATGTGGCTCGATCAGTACAAGCCACTGGTCACTTACGACAATTTGGCGGAGCTGAAGAAAATCAAGCAGTATGCCCCCCGGGCCGGCGTTGTCCTGCGGCTGCGAGTGGCCAACACAGGTTCGCAGTGCGAATTATCTTCGAAATTCGGCTGCGACCCGGGTGAAGCGGTTGATCTGATCCTGGCGGCGTTTCGCCTCGGATTGGTGGTGGAAGGGATCAGTTTCCACGTCGGCAGCCAATGCACGAATTTCGAGAACTTCGTCCAGGCGCTGAACGTCGCAGCTGCGGTCATGAAAGAATCGGCCGACCGCGGGCATGTCATTAAGATCCTGGACATTGGGGGGGGATTTCCAGCGGCTTATAACCGCCACGTCAAACCTTTTGCCGCGTTGGCGCGGGTCATTCGAGTTGAAATCGAACGTCTGTTTGCGCCGGAGATTGAGATCCTGGCGGAGCCGGGCCGTTTCTTGGTGGCCACGGCTGCCACAGCTGTCTGCAAGGTGATCGGGAAAACCGTCCGCGATGGGAAGACCTGCTATTACGTGGACGACTCGGTGTATCATACGTTTTCGGGGATCATTTTTGATCATTGCCAATACCATTTGGAGGCGTTCAAGCGCGGGAAAGCTGAGGTGTCGGCTGTGTTTGGGCAGACGTGTGATGGCTTGGATACGATTTCGCAATCGGAGCTGCTGCCCGAATTGGAGATCGAAGATCTGCTCTACTCTGAAAACATTGGAGCCTATAGCAACGCCTCGGCGACCTACTTCAATGGCTTTCCTCCGGCCAAGGTGGTTCACGTGAATCAATAATGCCGGCTTTTATCCAACGGTCCGACAACCTCTTGGCCTTCGGATTGCTAACGCCTCCATCGCATGAGCGCCCAAGCCCGCAGGTTCCTGATCCTGGAAGACAACAGCCATGACGTGGAGTTGCTGCTCGCTGTGCTCCAACCGGAGTGGCCCGACGCTCAGATCCACGTAGCCCAAAGTCGGAAGGATTTTGAAGCGCTCTTCGAGAAAGAAAGCTGCCATCTGGTCCTGGCAGACTACATGATCCCCGGCTACGACGGCCTATCCGCTTTGGCCTTCGTCCGCCAGCGGAATCGTCACGTGCCCTTCATCTTTTTTACCGGCACTCTCGGCGAGGAACTGGCGGTCGAGAGCTTCCGACGAGGAGCAACCGATTACGTTCGCAAAGATGCCCGGCCGCGGCTGATTCCCGCGGTCCACCGTGCGTTGCAGGAGGCCGAGGAGCGGTCCAAGCTGAGGCAAGCGGAAGAGGTGCTGAGGCGGACGGAGCTGCAATATCGGACCCTCTTTAATCAGTCGCCGGATGCCATTGTGGTGATCGACCCCCAAGCGACCCTTCCCCTCGATTTCAACGATGAGGCCTGCCGTCAATTGGAATGCACCCGGGCAGAGTTCGCCAAGCTCCGTATCATAGATTATGACGCCCGGCATAGTCCCGCTGAGATCGACCAAAAAATTGCCTCTGCCCTGGCGCTCAAGCGCGCTGAGTTTGAAGCCCGCCATCGGACGCGTTCCGGCAAGATAATCGATGTCTGGGTCACTTGGCGAACAGTAGAGATGGATGGGCGGGACGTATTTTATGTCATTTGGCGGGATTTGTCCGAGCAGAAGCGCACCAAGGCTGAATTTCAAGGGCGGGAGGAGTATTTCCGAGCTCTGACCGAACTGGGATCTGATCTGGTCGTGGTGCTGTCTCCGGAAGGGACACTGCGCTACCTGAGCCCGTCCGTGACCCGGGTGTTGGGCTATGATCCGGAAGCGCTGTTGAATCGAAATGCCTTTGAGCTTCTGCATCCGGAGGATGAGGCGGTCGCGAAGGACAGTCTGCAACGCGTCACGATGGACGAAGGATGGCTGAGCAAGGTGGAGCTTCGCATCCGGCACGAAGATGGCAGCTGGCACTTCATGGAAGTGGTCGGGCGTAATTTGCTCGCGAATCCCAACGTCCACGGAGTGATCCTGAATGCCTGGGATGTGACGGATCGCAAACGGGCGGAAACGCAGATTCGCGAGCAAGCAGCGCTCCTGGATAAAGCGCAGGACGTGATTATCGTCTGCGACCTGGAAAACCGCATTCAGTATTGGAACCGGAGTGCTGAGAGGGTTTATGGGTGGACGGTCGAGGAAGCGGTGGGCAAGTCGGCCGATCAGATCTTGTTTATGGCAGGAGATCCTCGCTCCATAGCTGCTTTCAAAGGTCTGATCGCGAAAGACGAGTGGCACGGGGAGCTCACCCAAGTCGATCGCAGCGGGCGTGAGATTGTGGTGGAGAGTCGGTGGTCATTGGTGCGGGATGACAGCGGGCAGCCCAAATCCATCCTGATCATCAACACGGATGTGACGGAGCACAAGACGCTGCAAGCGCAGCTCCTCCGGGCGCAGCGGATGGAAAGCATCGGCGCGCTCGCCGGCGGGATTGCTCACGATTTGAACAATGTCCTTGCCCCCATTCTGATCGCGGCGGAGCTCTTGCGGGAAAAGATCACCGATGAAAGCTGCCGTCAATGGCTCGACACCTTGAGCGATTCGGCGCGTCGCGGCGCGGACGTGGTTCGGCAGATCCTCTCCTTTACGCGCGGGACCGGAGAAACGCTGGTGGACGTGCAGGTCCGTCACCTCATTACTGAATACACTAAGATTCTGAAACAGACGTTGCCGCGGTCGATGAGCATTGAAGCTTCGGTTCCTGGCGATTTATGGCTGGTGAAAGGCAACGCGACTCAGCTCAGCCAGGTCTTGATGAATCTGTGCGTCAATGCGCGCGATGCCATGCCAGCCGGCGGACAAATCCGGGTCAGGGCCCGCAATTTCATTGTCGATGAGTTGGCGGCTGCCGCGCGTCCGGAGCTCAAGTCCGGGTCCTATGTGGTCATGTCGGTGGCGGATACCGGCAGTGGTATTCCTCCGGCTATCCTGGGACGCATCTTTGAACCATTCTTTACGACCAAGGATGTGACCAAAGGGACGGGCTTAGGGCTGGCAACCGTGCAGGGGATCATCAAGAGCCACGGGGGCATGATCACGGTTTCTTCGGAGCCGGGCAAAGGAACCCAATTTGACGTTTATCTGCCGGCGATTGCGACTCAAGCGGCTTTGGAAGTGGCCTTGCAGCGACTGCCGCTGCCCAGCGGGTCTGGTCAATGTGTGCTGGTGGTGGACGACGAGCCCACGAGCCGGGAAATGATTCGCGCGACCTTGCAAACGCATGGTTACCAAGTGTTCACGGCCAAGGATGGTCTGGACGCTCTCGATGTTTTCCGAGCTAACCAGCAACGGATCGCCTTGGTTCTGACTGACATGGCAATGCCGGTGATGGATGGGCCGTCGCTCATCAAGGCCTTGCGCGCCACCAAGCCAGCGACCCAAATTTTGGCTCTCTCTGGCATGGTCGATTACCTCGGGGCAGGCCAGTCACCTGCAACGCTCAACATCCACTTGCTCGAAAAGCCGTGCACGGCAGAAGAGTTGCTTACAACCGTGCATCGGATGCTGGCATCCGCCTAACTGTCGTTTTTGGATGCTGGCCAGAACAGATTTGGTGCGATTTTTGGACAGGGTATTCTCCTCGCATCCTCGCGCCCAGCTTCCTGAACGGGTGGCCATGTCAAACAAACGGATCATGGTGGTTGACGACGAACCACTGGTTTTGAAATCAGTGCGCATGGTTCTGATCCGGGCGGGTTATGCTGTCGATGTGGCCAGCAGCGGAGCGGAGGCGCTCCAAAAACTCGAAGCCGGCACCTTCGATTTGGTGGTGACGGATTGGAAGATGCCCTTCATGAAAGGTGACATCATCGCTCGCGAGATTCGCAAGCGGCACCCACTCATGCCAGTCCTCCTCTTGACCGGTTCGGTTTTGGAAGCCCCGCCTTCCGGTTTCGATGGCGTGTTGTTCAAGCCCTTCTCCGCCGACGAACTTCGGGAGATTGTCACCGCCTTGGCTGGTGAACCGAGCGCTTAAGAGCAGGCTCGCCTCTCCGACTGACTTCTGGTTGAATCTCCTGATGAGTCGTATGCCATCCGGAGGAAGTCTATGCCTTTGACCTCAGCTGTTCTGGAGCGGTTGCAAAGCATCGTTGGACGGAAGGGAGTCCTCGTCGCGGCGGAAGACCTGATTCCTTATTCCTTTGACGGCACAGCTGCTCTGCGGCAAATGCCCGGATGCGTCGTGTTTACCCGGACAACCGCTGAGGTGTCAGCCGTTCTCAAGTTGGCCAACGAAGTCAACGTCCCGGTCGTGACCCGCGGCTCCGGGACGGGGCTGAGCGGCGGCAGTCTTCCGAGCCCCGACTGCATCGTCCTCTGTCTGGTGCAGATGGACAAGATCCTGGAAGTGGATCAAGCCAATCTAACGATGTCGGTCGAGTCGGGCGTGACCACCTTGCAGATTGCCGATGCCGCCACGGCGGCGGGCCTCTTCTATCCGCCCGATCCCGGTTCGATGCGCATCTCGACGATCGGGGGGAATGTGGCCGAAAACTCGGGCGGCTTGCGCGGCTTGAAGTACGGCGTCACGCGCAATTATGTGATGGGAATGGAAGTGGTGCTGCCGGACGGGGAACTCATGTGGTTGGGCAACAAGTGTGTCAAGGACGTCGCCGGTTATTCGCTGAAGGATGTCTTCATTGGCTCCGAGGGCACTCTCGGAGTCATCACGCAAGTTCTGTTGCGGCTGATTCCCAAGCCTCAGGCCAAGAAAACCATGGTGGCAACGTTTGCCCAGATGGATCAGGCGGCGGAGACGGTTTCCGCAATCATCGCCGCGCAGATCATACCTTGTACTCTTGAATTTCTGGATCGGACAACGATTCACTGCGTCGAAGATTACGCCAAAATCGGCCTGCCGCTGGACTGCGAAGCCCTGCTTCTCATCGAGACCGATGGGCATCCTGCGGTCGTCGCCGAGGAAGCGGGTCAGATGGAGGCTATTTGCCGCCAAAAAGGTTGCCTGCAGCTTCGAGTGGCCCAGGACGAGACCGAGGCAACCAAACTGGCGAGCGCCCGGCGGACAGCGTTCTCCGCTCTGGCGCGGGTTGCGCCGACCACGATTCTGGAGGATGCGACCGTTCCAAGGAGCGAGCTGGCTCGCATGATTCGATTCGTGGCGGGCGTGGCCCAGAAGTACCGCCTGAGGATTGGCACCTTTGGTCACATGGGAGATGGCAACCTTCATCCCACGTTTCTCACCGACGAACGCAATCATGACGAGATGCACCGGGTGGAAGACGCCTTCAAGGAGATCTTCGCCGAAGCCATCCGTTTGGGCGGGACCATTACCGGCGAACACGGCATTGGTCTTGCCAAAAAGGCCTTCCTGCCGAAGTTTGCCGGAGGGGCGCAGATGCGGGTGATGCGTGAGCTGAGACGAGCTCTGGACCCCAAAGGCATTCTCAATCCAGGCAAAGTGCTGGACTGACTTGGCACTTGGCAGAGGCGGGAATGTCGAGGATGCTTCTTTCCGGGATGATCCCTTCTTTGGGGAGGGACGCCTGCGTTCATCCATGACAAGTGTTGCTGAAGTCCAAACGGAAAGGCCATCGGAATTGCGTCACCTGGATTATTCCGTTCTCCAGCAATGCATGCATTGCGGTCTCTGTTTGCCTACCTGCCCGACCTATGCCGCGACGAAAGTGGAACGACATAGTCCTAGGGGCCGCATCTCCTTGATGCGGGCTATTGCCGACGGTCGAATGGAGCCGACCAGGACTTTCGCGGAGGAGATGTATTTCTGCCTGGGCTGCCTCGCCTGCATGACTGCCTGTCCCGCCGGGGTCAACTATGCCGAACTGTTCGAACACGCCCGGGCCGAGGCCGAGCAAAGCCGGACCTTGAGCGCTCCCAAGCGGAACCTCATTCGAAAGTTTACCGTCGGCTGGCTGTTCATGAGGATGCGACGGTTGCGCGCCGTCGGGAGGATCTTGCGGTGCTACCAGCGTCTCGGCGGGCAAACCCTGGTTCGCCGCAGCGGACTCTTACAACTCTTGCCGAAGCGGTTGCGGGAATTGGAGGCAATGACGCCAACGATTCAACGGAAGTTCTCCGCGCAATTGATTCGCCGAGTGACGCCCGCCCGCGGCGAAAAAAAATACCGGGTTGCGATGCTGGTGGGTTGCGCCCAAGACTTGATTTTCAGCGATATCAACCGGGACACGGTGGAGGTGTTATCGCGGAATGGCTGTGAAGTTTACACCCCCGCGAACCAAGAATGCTGTGGTTCGCTTCATGCCCACAACGGCGAATTGGACCTGGCTCGCCAATTGGCCCGCACCGCCATCCAGCAATTCCCCCCGGCAGAGTTCGATGCGATTATCAGCAATGCGGGCGGCTGCGGCTCGCATCTGAAGCACTATGCCAAGCTGCTGGAGAACGATCCGGAATATGCCGAGGCGGCGCGGCTTTGGGACGCGAAGCTGAAAGACATTCACGAATGGCTGGTGCAGATTGGCATTCGCGCTCCGCTGCGGAGCAACGGTCCCCAAACAGTGACCTACCATGAGTCTTGTCACCTCTGCCACGGCCAAAAGATCACCACTCAGCCGCGCCAACTGCTGAAAGCCATTCCAGGGGTGCAGTTGGTCGAGTTGCCGGAAGCGTCGTGGTGCTGCGGCAGCGCCGGGATCTACAACATCATTCAGCCGGAGATGGCCAATGAGCTGCTCGAGCGCAAGTTGCGCCACATTCAGTCCACCGGCGCGTCGATCGTTGCGACCGGTAATCCCGGCTGCCTTCTCCAGGTGTTGAATGGGGCGAAAGAACGCCATATGGCCGTGCGCGTGCTCCATCCGATCACGCTTCTGGCGGAGGCCTATCGCGCGAGTTGACTGATTCGCGTTGCGCTCTCCCGTGTGCTGATGGAGTTTCCTTCATGTCCGTTTCGGATCATATCCGCGCCAAACTGAGCCAGGTCCCGCACCGCCCCGGTGTCTACCTGATGAAGGATCGGTTCGGGACCGTCATCTACGTGGGGAAAGCGAGAGACCTGAGGCGACGCGTTTCCCAATATTTTCACCCGGCGCGGCGGCAAGGCTGGGATCCTAAGTTCAACGCGCTCGTGGAGGCCATTCATGATTTGGATGTGCATGTCGTCCGGAGCGAGCCGGAGGCTTTGTTGCTCGAGGGAAAGCTGATCAAAGAATTCCACCCGCGTTACAACATCAGCTTCCGAGATGACAAGCGCTTTCTCCTCCTGAAGGTAAACCTGAATGATCCGATCCCGCGCTTTACCCTGACGCGGCTGAAACAGGACGATGGCGCCCGCTACTTTGGGCCCTTTGCCAATTCGGGGGCTTTGCGCCGGACGGTGATGCTGGTG
>JAXMHN010000105.1:0-8952 GCA_046346765.1 Verrucomicrobiota bacterium
GGTTGCGCTTGGCTCTTGATGGTAAGCATCACCGAGCACCAGAACACTGTCGGGCGGCGGGAATGAATCGACGGGCTCTGAGTTTGCCAACAGGTATTCCCGACTGCGCTGGAAACCAAGAATGCTGTCCCCGGGACGGTCGATGCTCAGGGCGTACCATTGCATGGGATACCCGTGGGCATTCCAGAATTCAAAGCCGGCGAATCCCTCAGCCTTTTGCAGGGCAACGTTTACAGTGTTGGGGAGGTAAAAACCAACCAGTGAGATATAGTTGTCAGCCCAGGCACTGTTGATGGGCATCGACGGTGCCCATCCGCTGAGGGTATTAGCGACGTAGCGGATGACAGCAGTAGGATCTCTAAGGTTGAGCGTCAACCCGTCATACAGGACCTGCAAGCTCGCAACCCGTGAAACTTCCGCCTGATCAAACAGCGTCAGATAGGTTCTCGCCGGCGACCACTCGGTTGGCGCAGTCTCCTGCTGTGCTGTTCGATCTCCGTGCAGGTAATTGGCGGCACACGCGTTGACAAGCGTGCCGAGACTGTGGCCGAGGAAATGGATGGGCTGTTCGTAACCGGTCCCAAGCGCAGCCTGCAACGCCGCGCCAAGCGCCAGTCCTTGCGCTGGAGTTCGTTCTTGCGGGGGTAACGGCGAGGCTGCGGCGTCATGCCAATCCCATGCTATAATATTTGCCACGCCGGTGACTTTGGCATTCTGGTACTTCCTGGCCATGTCAGTTGGCCAACCTTCGACCCCCTTTACAAGTTCGACTCCGGCTTCCGTGATAATCCAGCCGTGCGTCAGCACGACGGTCATCTGCTTGGCGCGGTCCGCCGTCACCCAGTTCCCGGCGGTAATGGAGACGAACTGATTCGCGTCGAAGACTTTCAAAGAACTGTTCATCGGCCCAGAAGGCGGCTTAGCGAAGTCCGAAGGGATTGGCCGGGTAGTGGCGGTGACCGGCGGAGGCCCCGGCAGCACCGGTAACTGGAAGTTCTGAAGTGCGGTCGATACGACTGCGCTTAAAACTCGGGCGGAACTGGCGTGTGCGGGAGCGGAGGCCGTTAGGACGTAAAGCCCAACATCTAAGGGTGAAAGCTCGTACTGGCCGGATGTGTCGGCCGTCGTGACTGCAATCGTTCTGAGCCCTACGGAAGCCTGGATTGTTGCACCTGGAATTACAGTGCCGTCCACGTCAGTCACTTTGCCAGCAACGGTAATCTGCAATCCGCCGGTTCCATATTGGAAAAAATAACTGGCCGGAGGACTTGTCTGAGACCGCAGGTATTGATCACTAAGCCGCTCAAAGTATTGGTAGCTCGCAATTGAACTGATCAAGCCTCCATTCGTCAGGGCCGCATTGCTGAGTTCTTCGGTCCGTTGATAACTAACGAACGCGGATATCAAGGTCGCGTCCGTCGATGCGGATGCGCCAAATCGTCCGGGAATTGGTAGCTGACGATTGCGGACATGGAATTGGTGACCGTGTCAGCGCCGGCCACAAGCGACCATGGGAGCAGAATGACGGCGGTGACTGCGACCCGTCTCAATCTTTTCATGACACCCTCGCTCGTCGATGCCTACTGTGGGGTCGTTGCGGTGGCGTAGATAATCCCACCACCTCGCGGGACGTTGATGGCGACCGTCGCCTTACTTGTTGCGAGGGTGCCCGTGTTATTGTAACCCACTCCAGTCACAGGCCCACCGTTCATGGGCTTAAGCGTTACGGTGATCCTGGTGTTCAGCGGGACGTTTGAGCACTGCACCACAACAGGAATTGGATTCGCCTGCTGGGCGGAAATCAGGGCGTCGGGCGTGGAAAGAATACCGGTCGGCGGTGCGGAAACGGGAAAACCGCCAACGCTGATGACGTCTAACTGTGGGAACTGACCGGCAGCCGGCAAGATAATGGGCTGCAGCCCTTGCGTAAACGTGCCCTCAATAGTGCCAGCGAAACTACTTTGGTACCGATCAAACCGTACACGTCCTACTTGACCCACTGAATGATTTCCGCCGCGGGTGGAAATCAAACCTGTGCCCGAAACCGTGGAGGAAACCAAGCGGATGGCGCCGCCGCAACCATCTCCTCCGCGTGTGTCCGAGATTGAATAGCCCGAACCATTCGCCGTGCCGGCTTTTGCAGTGATTTGTCCAACAACTTTGATTTCCCCTCCTGCTGCAATTAGAATGGCACCCCCACCACCCCCTCCTCCCCAGGAACCGCAGGTGGATCCGCCCCCTCCAGATCCGCCCAGCAGGGGGATGAGAAATTCATTACCGTAGGTAAAGCCTGCATGGTCTGCATTGCACCCAGTGCCGCCACCGCCAGGGCCTTCACCGGTGGTAACGGCTGGGGCGCCGCTGCCGCCTGCCCAAGCACCCGGCCCACCAAGACCTCCCTTCGCACCACTCCCTGGTTGGCCATCCAGGACAATTTTGCCATCGCAGGTTAGATCGTTTTGGACGAGCCAGACAACTGGAGTGTTCTTTGCGTTCGGGATGAAACTTACCGTCACATTTGCGGGAATGTGGACAGAGGTATACTGATAAATCCCGTCCGGATGATCGGTCATATTGATGACTGTATCGACGTTGGGCGTCAACGCACCGTCCCGACCATCGCTGCCGGTGTTGATTTGCGCTTCAGCGACGAACACCCAGGCACCGATCAGAGTTGCTGAGACAATTTGGGGCCAAACTCGTTTTGAGTTCATTAGATTTGAGGGTTACCTCCCAAACGCTACGCCTTCGCAAACACATGACAATCAGAATCCCCAGAATCACGGCCGCTGGCAGGCCGCTGGCCGAACCTAATCGAAATTACACTGTTAAGTAACCGTCCGGCGGCGCTGTCTTACCGAGAAAGAGGCGGTTGCGGCAAGATGGGAGGGCGAAACTGACCTGGCCCACTCTCGATGAGCTGTGGCCGTTGGAGCGGCTTCGGGCACAGCCCCCTCACGTCGTCTCCGCCAGGAAGTCTTCGATCTCCTTTTTGAAAAGGCGTCTGAGCGGCAATTTCGCATTGAGAACGCGATCCAACCAAAAGACGACATTGTAGAAATAGCGTTCCTTATCCTGGTAGGCATCCAACAGCTTAACTAGTCGCCTTTAGGTTGTTGATGTTGTCGATGATCACTTTACGGACCGAACCGCCAAAGAACTCCAGAGCATGGCGGTGGCAGGTCAGGAACTGATCCATGGCTTCGGAGAGAGTGAACTCCAGATACATCATCCGGCTGTAGCAGAGGACCATGACAAAGAAGCTCAGGCGTCGGCGCGTCGATCCGACTTGGACCGACCCGAATTGACCCCAGTCCACCTGAGCGCATTCTCCGGCAGCAAACTCCAACATGAGAAAGGCGGGTTTGCGCGGCGGCCGGAGTTGGCGCACCAATTCCTTGAGGATGGAATAGCCACCGGCATAGCCCTGCTGCCGGAGTTGCTGCAGGATCTGCTGAGCTGTGAAGGGGTGGCGCTCGAGCATGGCCACGATCTGCCCCTTGAAGGAATCGAGCTTACTTGGCCGCTTCGGAGTCTGCCGGGGTTGGTAGCAAGTCTGATGGATCCACTTGTCGACGGTCTTGGGATCGAGCTTCAACTCCTCGGCGATCTGGGAAACTTTCAGGAGTTTCTGGTCATGGAGACGGCGGATTTGGCAGAAGGTCTCATAGTCGATCAGCCCAAGAAGATTCAGAGCGAAGAAAACGGAATTTCAAACCGGCGGTTTTCCTCCACTTTCATTCCGCCGCTGACAGGCCCTCCTCATTCAAAATCCATCCCCGCTTCGCAGCAATGCCGTCTCCCGGCTCGTTTGTCGTCGCTGACGGAGGACGGACACCCCTCTGCCGCCGCCCGGGCGCCAGCAGGCGAGCAGCCGCGGCCAGGGGGGTGGTTTTTTGAGAATGGCGAGGGTGAAATACAGGACCGGCGTAAGGTGGGTAAACGCTCCCGCGTCTCTCTTCTGCTCTTGGTGGCGCCAGGCGGTGCACTCATCGCGCTCGTTCGGTGCGACGGAATTTCCGTTGACTTAACCAACCGCTGGGGGGCCCTATTCGTCGAAACAGAAGTCCCCGGGCAACTGCAGGAAAGGCATGCTTATGGTGAAGGTAGACCGTGAAGAGCGCTCGCTTCGTTTGGCGTCGGAACTGCGGGAAGAACTCGCCGCCGCGTTGGATTCGTTGGCCGGAAAACAGCGGAACGGGCTTTTCGATTCCTTCCTCGTGTATTCCGCGCTGCACATCAATAGGGTCTGCAGCACGCAAAGCGCCCGCGTGCGCTTAGCATACGAGAACCGTGGGAGAACCGTTCAAGGATGACTTGGTTACTGTCTGCGTTGTAAAACTTTACAGCCGGTCGGCTACCGACCTGTGATTTGAGAAAACCGACCTTTTCACCATCGAGGTCGATGAAGTGATATTCGTCAAATGGCGGCTGAACTCCCAAGGCTACCAAGGGGCTGCCCAAAACCTGCTCGCCGCCAGCTTTCCTAATGTGCAGGCCCGGTCCGGAGAACGCATCAATGTAGCCGTGGTGAAAGCCGTTGTTCTTGAGGATTCTGGAATACGGCGCAGCGTAATCGCGGAGAATATCAAGTTTGATCTCCGACCAAGGCCCAATTGCGGAGTGAACTTGGCAGTTGCCCAGCCTGGCCTGGGTCTGGCCGCTGGAGAAAGCGGACCAGATCTTCAACTCAGGACCAGCCCCGGCCCTAAGTCGCGGAAACATACGGCGAAGTGCTCAAGGACTTTGAGGCAGGCAATGGCCGCCATGTGGATTCGAGCACGGGCGTTCGGCGGGTTGTGGCAAGCTGCTTTGCCGCATGATGCTCATTACACGTTGAGGCAAGCACGTCCTGATTTCGGCTCCGCCCATCCCAACAGCCCGGTGGCCATAGGCCACGGGCCAGGTCTGCCGTAGCGCCGAGCTGGTCCACGGTCTATTTGGTAGCGGAGTGATCTCGCGAACGACTGCAACCCAAAGCGGCTTTGCGATTGCCGGCTTATTTGGGAAGGCGAGGTGTCGCTCGACTGCCTGCCTTGGGGTTAATCCTCACCGTGGCGATCTTGATAGGAATCCTAGTTCTTGCCCTACGACACCGCCGCTAAGACGACCCCCGCCGCAATGAAAAAAACCGGTGGAATCATTCTACGGTAACTTTGTCGAGACGAGCGTAGGAGTAATTGTGCCAGTAGGTTCTGAATTCCAATCGGTGGTTCCTGGGAGCATCAAAATTTAGACGGAAATCCTGATAGGTTAGGTTTTTGCCAAACTGCCGACGCCGCACGTCTTGGCGCGCCAAGACTCTCCCGGTGGATGCGTCATACACGTCGAGGCTGAGAATAAGCAGATCGTCGGCTGTCACGTTGTCCAAGAGTAAACGGAATGTCGCCGTTCGCTTGCCTGCAGCTATAGCTGTCGTATAGGGGCCATAGGCCAAGAACCTCTCCGGCGTGTCCTTGACCCAGACACTCCATCCCCCATTTTCACTGCGTCCGATCTGATGGAAAAAGTCCCGCTCAGCCTCAAACACCCAGACGCTTGACGCATGCTTTGGCGCCACCCTCGACCAGCGCGGTTTCGCCCTTGCGCATGACACCGAAGAACTTCCCAGCTGCGTTGATCAACGCGCTCCACCTCTGGCGGCGTTAAGTATTCTGAGGACCGGCACTGGGAAGACCGCCGAGCGTCAGAGAGGCATCAGGAGAATACGGCTGACTCCAACTCGGCGTAAACGCGTGTTTCCGGCCCAACAAGCGGCGCTAAAGTGGCACGCGCAAACTCTACAGCGTCATTGCCACAGCCTTTCAGGTGCAACCGTGCTTTCGCCTCATTGTAAAGCGGCCCACCGATGGCCTTAATGTCGTCCGGAGGCAGGTTCCTGCTCGACAGGTCTGCAAGGAGCTGCTGTTTCTTCGCAATAATGGCGCTTGCCTCTGTTGGATTGCTAGATTGAACTGCCAAAGCGGTGATGATTTCGTCATCCCAAAGATAACTCTCCAGGTCTCGTCTCCCAAGCACCTTGATTCCTTGCTTTTGCAGCTCTGCTATTTCCAGCGCGCTACGATCGTCGCGATCGAACACCTTCCAGGTCTTGATTGCCGGATGGATTTGCGACAGAACACTGCTTAACAGTATTCCATCCCTTTCGACATCCTTTGTACCACCGAGCGGTAGGAACTCCGTACCTGGGTGGCGCTGGTCAAAGATCGTGCGGTATACGTGGGCGTCAAACGTAGGACTTCGCCTTGGCCCTGAGCCTTCTCGACGCCCTTCGCAGAATATAACCTCGCTCGGCGCAACCAAGCCGGCCAAATCGTCCAATGCAATGGAGAACATTCCTTTCCACAAGGCACGGTTCACATCGGCAGGGCGCATTTCAATCTTCGAGTCGAAATCGCGATTCGCAAAATCCAAGAAGACCACGTCGCTCCTGTCCTTGCGATGTAGTTCCATCGCCTGGCGCGTCATCCCGATCGAGTGACTTGCCAGCCAGAGCTGGCAACCAGCGGGAAGCTGGCGAAGCAGTTCAGCCAGCAACCGACCCTGGAGCTTCGTGTGCATATGGAGCTCAGGTTCATCAATGCAGAAGACTGTGTTGTCGAAGACCTTAGACTTAATGACGAAGTCCAGCAGTAAATCGAACGCAGCCATTTCGCCGCCGGAAAGATTCTTATAGTGGAATCGCCTGCTGGCTCCCTTGGTGAAAAGAAACGTACCATCTTGTTGCATCGGGCGACCTGGGCCTTCGAGAAGAAGATCGTCAAAGAGGCGTGACATGCCTTCACGCACTCGACCGACCAACTCACCCGTAATCTCAGCAGCAGTTCGGTTCTGGCCTGCTGGATCGAACAGTGCGTCAACGCTCGAGGTTACGATCCGCTGGTAGTTGTCTGAGACGCGCATCTCACCAGAGTTCATCCTCGCCGGCCGACGCTCATCAATCAGGATATCAGCGGCACGCATGAATTGGTTGAGATTAAATTCCGGCTCGTGACGATATGCTGATCGAAGGTAGAAGATCTTCTTGGCGCAATCTGGGTTTTGGCGCGGATCGGATGGGCAGCCATGAAAGGTGAGTTCGATCTGCGACATGAGCGCTGAATGACTCGTTAACGCCGCCGGGGAGCCTGCCTTCGGATGGTAGAACTCGTCGTAGGCATGTTGATTCCTTGCCCGACTCATCCAAAAGTTGAACGCCTCGAACAACGAGCTTTTGCCGCAGCCGTTGGGTCCAACGAGCACGACGAGTCTTGCACTTTTGGGCAAATCCAAGATCGACAAGTCTGTGAACCGTTTGAAGCCGTGGATACGTGCGGTCGCGAGTTTCATCGCCTCCGGCAAATTTTATCAGCAATTTTGCACGGGGTCCAGCGCAAATCCGAACTGTCCCCGAACTGTCCCGTTGCCGCTCACCGAAGTGGACCCGTCGACACTCACCGAAAGTGACCCTCTCACCGTTGGGAGTTTCCCTTTCCAAGTAGGCGGTTTGGGTTTCCGAGTAGGAGCTTCCGAGAGCGGTTTGGAGGGAGCAGTCGAGGGAGTCGGTTAGGCCGCTGGTAACTTCGAGCGCAGCATGTCGTTCCAGTCTTTGCGAGTGGGGCGGAGCCGTTGGATGGAAGGATGGAGCGCGATCATGGAGCGGGCCATGGCTTCACCCGTCTCATCGCGGTCGAAGCCGCAGTAGAGCAGTTGAGCTTGGCCAACTAAGTCTCCCAGCCAAGCCGGATCGGGGCGTGCGCCGGCGGTGGAAAGGCAACGATACTGCGGGTGCAAGGCGTGACAACTAATCGCATCGATGGCCGATTCGCAAAGCACCATGATCTCTGAGGCAGCCGGGACAGCAAAGAAGCCGTGGTCCTTGCGCGATCCCGGAGCCATGCCTTTCCAGGCACAAGCGCTCGTGCCCCGC
The DNA here is from genome assembly GCA_046346765.1 of Verrucomicrobiota bacterium. GTDB lineage: Bacteria > Verrucomicrobiota > Verrucomicrobiia > Limisphaerales > SIBE01 > JAXMHN01. The sequence continues at coordinate 7,910 of JAXMHN010000105.1, forward strand.
AGTTCGGCGCCGACGGGTTGGCCGAGCTTTCCGCGCAGGACAAAGACCGCGTTGGCTCGGTCGTCGGCGTAAAGACTGCCCGACTGGATCAGTGGATCCAGGAGTGCCGGAGGCAATTGCCGGTTTACGGTCAAGTAACGGCGGACCCGCTCCAACTGCTCCGGACAGGAGGGCGGAAGCAATAGCGGCGAGCGTGATAGAGAGGCTGAAGGGACATGGGCGGCAGTTCCAAAATGGCCTTCCAGCCATTCCAACGCTTGCCCAAAGCCGATTTGGTGCAGGTGTATGACCAGGTCAATCGCACCGCCGCCGCCTCGTCCGGAGTTCCAGTTCATGAACTTGGCTCCCGTGACGGTCAGCACTCCCTGGGAGGTGTGCCATTTGCGCGGGTCGTAAGGATCGGGTTGGGCGCCGCAGAGCTGCAGCACCGAGACCAGAGGAACGGCGCGGAGCTTTTGGGCGCGCTCGCGCCAGCTCATGAATCGGGGGACAGCTTGTCGCGCAAGCTGATGCAATCTCTCATATTCAAGACGTGACTGGATTCGGTCAGGCGATCGATTAAAGCCGCCGTCAGGTGGCCGTTCTTCAGGAACGAGCCCCAGTCGCTAAACCCTAAGTTGGAGGTGATGAGGGTGGGCTTCTTCTTGTGCCGGCGCTGCATGAGGGTGAAGAACAAACCCACCTGGACGGGCTCGACCTCAACGTAGCCGATCTCATCAATGTGTAAAACGTCACAGCGCAGATAGGGTTTGAGCGCTCGGGTTTCGGAATGATCAGCGACCGAGCGATAGAGCTCGGCAATCAACTCGGCAAAGAGCACGTAGCGGCCGCTGTAGCCTTGTTGAATGGCGCGGATGAGAAAACCGGTGGCCAAGCCGGTTTTGCCGCAGCCCGTGCGCCCCAGCCAGACGATGTTCTGGCCTTTGGCGATGAAGTCCATCGTGTCGTAGAGAGCCATGATCTCCTTGCGGTTGAGCTTAGGCTGACGGGCAAAAGGATAGGTTTCGATTGTCCATGGTTCCGGGATGCGGGCTCGTTTGAGG
>JAXMHN010000106.1:0-8864 GCA_046346765.1 Verrucomicrobiota bacterium
GCGGCGCTGTTCCTGGTGAATTGGATAGCCGGATAGGTTTGGCCTCCCACTTCGAGCCGGGTCGTCCGCGGCTTCTGATCTGCGTTGGCGAGCATCGGGTTGGTAGCGAGGGCATACTCCGTCAAGTTGGACAAACCGTCGCCATCGGCGTCGTCGGATTGTCCGGCGCGACCGGCGGGGAGGTTTTGCGCGGCGGCCCAGGAGCCGAACCCGGTGGAGCTGGTTGACGCAAGGGAGAGCGTGGCCGGATTGCTGGCGAGAGTTCCAGCGGCATCGGTAACGAGGACTGAGTATTCGGCGGCGTCGCTGGCCTGGATGTTGTCGAGTTTCAGCGCAGAGCCCGTCGCCCCGGGGATCTCCGCGGCGCCTTTGCGCCACTGAAATTTCAGGGAGCCTTTGCCGGTCGCAGCCACCGTGAAGGAGGCCGTGCCGCCGGTCGGCACCGAGAGGGGTTGCGGCTGGCGGACGATGGTCAACACCATGTCGGCATTTCCTCCGGGGACGAGTTTGGCCAGCATCGGTTTGGATTGAGAGCCGACGGTGTTGAAATAGCCGCTGATAATAATGGTTTGATCCGGCAGGACGGTGGCCTTTTGCACGACTGCATCGGTCGTGGGCATTTCCGGGCTCGCGACGAGCATCCCGGCAGCGTTGAGGAGGGCCAGGTTCCGCGCGGCGGAGTTGGTGCCGATGGCTGAGAACTGACCGGCTACGAGGAGGTGGTCGCCGAGGAAAGCGAGGCTGTAAATCGTCGTGTCGCCATCGTTGGGCAAGGCGGCGTTGAAACTGGCATCGAGGGTGCCATTGGCCGTGGTGCGGGCCAAGCCTGGGCGTTGTTCGGGGTTATAGACGTTAAAATAGCCGGCCACGTATAGTGTACCGTCGGCTCCGGCCAGGAGATCGAAGACATTGAAATGACTTGAGAGCCCAAATGCCGCTGGCCCGGAGCCACTTTCCGGGAAAAGATTATCGACGGTGGTATTGGCGTTGAGCCGGACCAAGGTTTTGGGGCGATCGAAGCCGCCGCCGATGATCAGCCGTCCGTCGGAAAGCGGCAGCATTGTCAGGACATAGGCATTCAAGGCATTGGGCGGAACGAAACTGGTCTCGGGGTTGCCATCGGCCTTCAACAGCCCGAGGTTGCGAATGGTTGGCAGGCTGCCAAAGGTGCTGAAAGTCCCACCGGCGAGGATCTTGCCGTCCGGGCGGGCCTTAAGCGCGTAGATGCCGGTGTTGGCTGGACCGATGCCGGCGTCGTAGGCGGGGTCGAACGTGCCGTTCTGGTTGAGGCGAGCCAGACCGATTCGGGGGGTGGTGCCGATCTTGGCGAAAGTGCCGCCAATCAAGATGCTGCCATCAGCCAGCGTGTGGATTGCGCGAATCTGGTTGTCCGGCACCGGCGCGCTGAACGTGGCGTCGAGCGAACCGTCGGGATTGAACCGGAGCAGGGCGGCGCTGACTGGTCCTGTCAACCGGAAGGAGCCCGCCACAATGATTTTGCCGTCGGGTTGGACGTGATGGGTCGAGACCGCGAGGGGAGTAAACCCAAGCTCGGGGGCTGGGAATTGAGGGTCGGGAGCATAACCGCTCGGGAGCGCAAACAAGGAAACGGCCGCTGTTTCAGAGCGGCGCAGGCCGACTGGATTGGCGATTTCAACATAGTATTCGCCCGCATCGCCTGGGATGGTTTTGGCTAGATCGAGCGTTGTGGCCGTGGCGCCGGCAGCAGCAGCGCCGTTGTGAAACCACTGATAGGCGAGGCCGTCGCGGCTGCCTGCACTTCGAGCGTGAGTCGCGTTCCGACGGCGGCGACGGTGCTCTGCCGGTTGCGCGACGATGCGCGCCCGAGCAGCGACGCGCACGATCGCCGGCGACGAGACGCAGGAGCCGGCGTGATTGACCACCCGGTCAAGAACGTATTCGCCGTCGTCTTCGGCTTCGAGAGCGCTGTGATGCGAAGATCAGGCGTGGTCGCGCCGGCGGCGAAGCGGCCGCCGTCGACCAACGGGAAGTTATTGTGGAGCCATTGATAGGTGAGGGGTGAGGCGCCTGCCACGGCTGCGCTCAAGGCCAGCGACTGTCCTTCGGTAGCGGTGGTGCTTGGGACAGGGTTTTGGGTAATCGTGGGCGAGCCTTGGTCGGGAATGGAAATGAAGTGGATGCCATTTCCACCGGCCACGGCCAATGAGCCATTGCCGGCCGCCGCCGCGAGCAAAGTGCGATTGATCCCGGTGTAGAGTGGGGCCCAGTCCAACCCATTGGTGGAAGAGAAGAGTTCGCCGCCCTGGGTGGTGGCGAAAAAGGAGTCATTGACGAAGAGCACGCGGCGAAACTCCGGCCGGCTTTCTGCGGCGGATAGAGGGGGCATGCGTTTGGTCGTCCACTGGGCGGCGCCCAGGACGAGGGACCCGCTCCAGCCGCCGGTGCCAACGGCCGCGAAAGTGCCCTTCCCGAAAGCGACGCCGTAATAATCAGCATTGAAGACGTTGCCAATCTTCCAGGTGTCACCGTGGTCGGCCGAGCGGACGTCGATGCCATTCTTGCCGACCGCGACAAAGGCATAGTTGCTCCACGCGATGGCGAGGAACTCGTTGGCGACCGGGAGGCTTTTGTCCGTCCAATGGACGCCGTCGTCCGATATCATAATTAGCCCCTGGGCGCCGACGGCGGCGAAGCGCCCACCGCCATATGCGACCGCATGGAAAGCGCGGCCCCCGGGAGCGACCGATTGGTAGGCCCAGCTCAGTCCATCGCCAGAAGAGGCGATTTTACCTTCGATGCTGACGGCGACGAAGCGGCCCGCTCCGAAGGCGACGCCTTCGAAATCTGCGGTTTGCTGGCGGGAGATCCAATGATTTCCATCGGGAGAGGTGGCTGAGACGCCGCCGCCGACAACGACCCAGCGGCCGTTCCCGAGAGCGGCGCCGGTCAAGTCGGCCAATCGCACACCGTGGAGGGCGGAAGTGATGGCAAAGAAACCGGTGTTGGTCACCCCGTCAGGAGGGAAGATATCTTCCACCACCTGATGGGTCCCCAGGCCTGTGATTCTGGAGAGTCCGCCCGATCGTTCGCGTTGAAACGTCCGCAATGGGGTGGAGATGGGCAAGGGAGCGCGCGCCGTCCAGGCGACACCGTCAGTCGATTCGAGGAGGGAGCCATCCTCGCCCGCGACGAAGAATCGCCGTGGCACGGTGGAAGGGGCATAGGCTGAGCCCACCAGGCGGACATGGGTGCCGGATTCGCGTTTGGTCCAGGCGGCCCCATCGCTCGAAGTCAGAATAGTCCCGTCATCTCCGACCACGATGAACCATTCCTTGGCCAAGCCATCGTCATAGTCGTAAAGGGCGACGTGGCGAAGCGTGGCGGAAGTGCCGGCGGGGACGGTTGTCCATTCCTTTCCTTGTGGATCAGCGTTGCGAAGAATGGTGCCGCCGGCGCCAACCAAAATGTTCCGGGCTCCGGAGAGCAAGTCAGCAGCGGTTGGTGATTCAACCAGCTCGAAGGTGGGGCCGCGGAGTGAATTGGACCGGTCCACGCGAATCAGCACGCCCGCATCGCCGCTGATATAGCCGCGTTCGGGAGTCAATCCGACGGCGGCGCGCAACGTTTTGTCGGTGAGCTTGGGGCCGAATCCGTAGCCATTCTGGATATTGGGGGACGAACTGACGTAGTAGTAAATGAAGCCGGCATCGCCGACCCACAAGCTGCCAACCGAACTCACGGCTGGGAGGTAGACACCGCGAACCGGGCTGATTTCGGGAGGTCCGACGGCCGGATCAGTGGCGTTGTATTGGTCATGGTAGACGTTGAGGCGCGCTGTCCCGCGGTCGACCACCCAGTCAGTGACCGTGAAATTCGGGAGCAGCTGATCCTCGTCCAGTCGAACCCAGCGCAGTCCGTCGGTGGAGGTGCGAAGTTCCTGACCGACTGCGACGAAACGGCCGAGGCCGTAGGCGATGGACCTGGCGGCGACATCGAAGCGCGAGGCGAATGTCCAGTGGGCACCGTCGCTGGAAGTCCAGATGTTCTTCGCGGAGTCGTAAACGACGAAGAGACCATTGCCAAAGGCGAGAGCCTCGATCCGCAACCCGGGAACGGCGGCCTTATTCCAGGAGTTGCCGTCGGACGAGTAGGCCAAACCGGTCGAGCCGCCGAGGACGTAAACACCGTTGCCATAGACGACGCGCGGGTTGTTGGATTGCCCGATCATGACATCGCCAATGGCAGCGGTGCCCCCGCCCGCTGGGGTTTTGCCATCGGGCGACGGAGTAATCGTGCTGCCTCCGTAAAAGAGGAACCGGCCGTTGGCAAACTCGACGCCGCCATAGCTGAATGAGCTGCCGACCGAGAGGCTACTCGCGGACCAATTGATGCCGTCGGTGGACAGCTGCACTCCTCCGCCCAGGGTGACCAAGGCGAAGGTCCCGTTGCCGAACGCCACGCTGCTGATGTCCGCGATCCCGATAGACCGAGAGGTCCATTCCCGGCCATCTTCCGACGAGAAAAGAGCGCCGCCGTCGCCGGCGGCCACATAGCGACCGTTGCCATAGGCGACGTCGTAGAGGGCGAGGGTGGTGGGCGCGGCATAGCGCGCCCAATTAATCCCGTCGGCTGAAAACGCCACCGCGCCTCGATCGCCGACTGCAATGAACCGTTCGCCGGTGAATCGGATTCGGTTGAGGCCATGGAGGGCGGCGGTCGGATTCAGCTGGGTGATGCGACCGTTGAGCGTGGCGGCGCCGACATTGGGGTGATCGATACTGATCGCCAGCCAAGCAGCTGGAAGAGGCAGGGTTTTAAGCCCGAGGTTAAACAACTGGACCAGGGCACGAAGGCACATCTTGAAGGCTCGCATTCCGTCGAATCGTTTTCGCAACCTACGCAACGGGCGGTTGTATCGGCAGAACTGCCGAACTCCTTTAGCCGAAACTCCTAAGGGAGAAAACGGTGCTGACAATAGCACTTCGGACCTTACACTGGGGCTCCGATGGGCGCTTGGGCGATATCCCCAGTGGTGCTGTTGGCGTGTTACTGCGGCCTGACGTTGGTGGCGTCGCTGGCTGGAGGGTGGATTCCTCTATGGTTGCGCTTGACCCATACGCGCCTGCAGGTGGCGACCAGTTTCGTCGCGGGGATGATGCTTGGCATCGCGGTGCTGCATTTGTTGCCTCATGCTGCCGCTGCCTTTCGCTCAACCGAGCGAACCGCTGCCTGGCTCCTGGGCGGATTCGTTTTCATGTTTTTCATTCAGCGCTTTTTCCATTTCCACCATCACGACGTTCCAGATGAGGCGCCGGAACGAGAGCCAGCGGAGCCTGACGAGGAGCATTGCCATCATGACCATACGCTGGCCCACAAGTCTGCCCGGCAGCTGTCCTGGGGCGGCGCCGCCTTGGGCTTGACCTTGCATAGCTTCATCGACGGCGTCGCACTGGCCGCGAGCGTGGCGGCCGAACACCATACCCATCAGGAATGGATGCTTGGGTTCGGAACCTTCCTGGTCGTGATCCTGCACAAGCCTTTTGACGCAATGGCCATCGGCACATTGATGGCCGCGGGCGGTTGGTCGAGGACCTCACGGCACTGGATCAATGTTGCGTTCGCTTTAGCCATCCCCCTGGGCGTCCTCGGCTTCTATTTCGGCGCGGCCCATTTCACGGCTGGCTCCTCTCATTTTCTGGCCGCCGCCCTCGCCTTTACTTCCGGCACTTTTCTTTGCATCGCTGCCAGCGACTTGCTGCCGGAACTGCAATTCCATTCCCACGATCGGATCAAGCTTTCCCTGGCATTGCTGACTGGATTGATCCTCGCGGCCGGCATTGCCAAACTTGAAAGGGAAGGACACGAGCACGACCGTGGAGAGAAGGTCCAAGCCGGGCATTGACGGGGCGGCGGTTCGGTTCGATAGGCCGGAGACACGTCAGCGAGAGCCGTCCCAACTCACCAATTACAGCGACAAATGTCGCCATCAATCCAGGAAGGCGACGCCGGCACGGAACCGCCGCTCTCGTGCGGCCCTCGCGGTCGACGGCGGTTCTCCAGACTGCCCGAACTTCAACGGCGCGCTCTCGGACCTGAGGGCGGAAACGCCGCTGTTTGCGACCCGCAGGCGTCAGACCTGGGCCAGAATAACAATATAATTCTTGCCGTAATGCTTGGCGCACTTGGGGCAGGTCGTGTAATAGACGAACTCCCGCTCGACGGCTTTGCCCTTCGACTGCACCCACTCAGCCATCTCTTTGCACCAGCGGCGGATGTCCCGATAGGGGCCTTCAAAGACTTTGCTTAAGATTGATGCGGTCAGTTGCTCGTGGGCGGCGTCGGGCACAACTTTGCTGACTTCGATGAACAGGTCCATCCTCCAAGGAGAGATTTGGTGGGAGAGGACCAATGGCGGATCGGGCGGGCAGGCGCCGGCCGCGGCCATCTTGGTCATGTCGCGGACCATTACCTTCCCGAAGTTGAGCGGCACATACCAAAGGCATCGGATCCGGTCACGCAGGAACAGTTTGTGATCCCACCGCCACTCTTTTTCCTGCCAGGGCTCCGGGACGAAGCGCGGACAACAACCAGTTTCAGAAGGATACGGATTGTTCATATCACGCCTAATGTTAATAAGTGTTGGAAATGACGAGTTAACCGGGCTGGCAACCTAAAGTCGATCCCAAAGTTAACGATCAACGCCGGCGCGATGCCGTCGTGCGGGTGACAAGGGTGGCCGCTTAAAGACAACGCTTGGCGAAGAGAGCGACCAATGGGGCCCGCCCAAGTCGCGAGGGGGCCGCCGGCCGGCTCCAGCGCTTTACTTGGCAAGGGTGATGTAAACAGGGGCGGCGCCCAGATCGAGGACCAATCCTCGAGTGTCCTTTTTGACGGAATAAGTTTTCCCGTCGCTGGTCACGCCTCGAACTGGCCGGGCGCTGTCAGTGACGTAAAGGGCTGCGGAATTGGAAGCGCTGAGGGTCCAGGCGGCGAGCTTCTGGTCGCCGGCGGCATTGACGCAAAGGAGGATATAGTCGCGGTCGCTTTCTGTCCTCACGCGCCGGTCAATGCGGTAGCCGTTCAATTCGCGAGTCAGTGTTCGGATCGCAACATAAGCAGGTTTGGGCCGCAGGTTGTCTGTCACGGTGCCAAAGTTGTGTTCACGTTCGTCGGGGTCGGGACCGTCATCCTTCCAGTCGTACCAGATGGAAAGGGGAATCCCCGCGAGGAGGTTGGCCAGTTGTTGGCGGGCGAGGAAGGCGGCCTGGGTCTCCAGGGAGATCCCTTTTTTGTGAGTGGCGTAGCCCCATTCGCCGCTGACAATGGGCATGTTCCGTTTCGCTGGGGTGGGGGCGTTGCGCTCAAGGATGGCGCGCACTTTGGCGTAGTCCTGGATAGCGGTTTCAGGTGGCTGGCTGTAGTTGCGGTACGGATGGACGGTGGTCGCGTCGAGGAACTCCAAAACGCCCGATTGGCAGAAGCCCTCCAGGAAGTCGACCGGCGTGCCAGATGTGGCGGGGCCTACGATGGTCGCGTCCGGATCCGCTTCCCGAATCGCTTTGGCTGCGGCCAAGGCGAGGGCGGAGTATTGTTCGACCTGTGGCTTTGGCTTCCAAAAGCTGATATTCGGTTCGTTCCAAATTTCCCAGATAATGCGTCGTCCGCGAAAGTGTTTGGCGGCGGCGGCGGCCCATCGGGCAAAGGCAGCGATGCTCTCTGGGCGCTGCGGCGAGGCCGTGCCGGATTGCTCTTCGCCCGTGATCGGGTTCTTGCTCGCGACGGGCTGTTCATAGAGAGGGTTGGAGTAGTCCAGGATGTAAATGGCACTAAGTCCGCGTTTCGCGAGGTTGTCGGTCAGCTCCTCGTGTGCGGACCAATCATATTGGTCGCGTTCTCGTTCAATTCCAGCCCAGCCCATGTCCATGCGGATGAACTTGAAGCCGGCATCGGCGATCATGTCGAGGTCGTGAGTATGGCCGCGAGTAAAGTGAATGTTGACGCCGACGCCGGCTGGGAGGATCGGGTCGGGGAGAGAGGCGGCCTGGAGGAGAGGATGGCTGCTGGCGAGGAGGCTGGCCAGGAGCAGCTCAGATTTCATAGAGCGCCGGCCACGCGATGTCAGGGCGGAGCCGGGCGAGGATGCGGTCGCGAGCATTGGGAAACATGGATTCATAGAAGGAATCTACCTTGCCCAATTCATACTCGCTGCCCGACTTGGTCACAATCTTGTTTCCATGACGGCTGACGACCAGGGAGGTAGTGACTTCCTTGCCATCGACGCATCGGGGATGGCCGCTAACGAAACCGTGCAAGCAGCATCGCTCATCTTCCGGTGAGCGGAATGACGCGGACGACCTGGAAAGAACAGACCAATTCTCGAGCCGCATAGCGGATGGCAGCATACTGGCAACGGGTCCAAAAGCGCTTTGATCCAAATCAAACGAAACCGTAGGGCGGCGGCTTCCCACTTGCTAGGCGTCGAGATGCCGCCCTATACTGCGCGCCTTTGAATCAAAGAAATGGTATGAATTCGACACCTCTTCGCATCGCGGTCACCGGCGCCGCCGGCCAGATCGGTTACGCCCTCCTCTTCCGGATCGCTTCCGGCGCTGTATTTGGCCCAAACCAGCCGGTGATCCTGCATTTAATCGAGATCGAACCGGCGCTGCCGACTCTCAACGGCGTGATGATGGAGCTGGACGATTGCGCGTTCCCCTTGCTGAAGGGAGTCGTGCCGACGGCGAACCTGGACGAGGGCTTCCGCGGAGTGAATTGGGCTTTGCTCGTCGGCAGCGTCCCGCGGAAGGCGGGGATGGAACGGAAAGACTTGCTCGGCATCAACGGCAAGATTTTCATTGGGCAAGGCCAGGCCATCCAAAAGA
>JAXMHN010000107.1:0-8413 GCA_046346765.1 Verrucomicrobiota bacterium
CCCCAACGCCAGCCACCGATCCCAGCGCCGCCCTCTCCGCTTTCGCCAACCCGAAGATGGCGGAGTTCATCGACAAAGCGATCGAGGAAGGACTGGCCACGCCTGGGGCAGTGGACGTGACTGCAGCCTATCGGGGCGGGCCGCGGCAGATCGAATTTGAAGGGGGTATCTACCTTCGCCCGACGATAGTCCGGTGCGATTCGATGAGCCATCCCCTGGCCAATCGGGAGTATCTTTTTCCCTACGCGAGCGTGGTTGAGGTGGCCCAAGCAGAAATGCTCCCCCAGATCGGCCCCTCCCTGGCGATCACGGCGATCACCAAGGACCCGCGCTGGATCGAGCAGCTCATCGAATCCCCTCTGATCGACCGGCTTAACCTCGGCCCCATGTCCACCATGAACATCTCCTGGGATCAACCGCATGAAGGAAACATGTTCGAATTCCTCTATAAACGCCGCTCGCTCCAACGCCAACCAGACTGGTAACCTCTCCTCCCATTCCCTCCTCCTGCCCGGGATCCGCGCCAACTCGCATTCCTCCAAAGTGCTTGGCTTCATCCACCAGCCACGCTTGTGTTAGCTGCTGCGCCCAATGAGTTCGTCATCCCACACCCAGGCACTTCCAAATGTTCCGTCCTTCGATTATCAGCCGCGCACGCGGATCGTCTTCGGCGTCAACGCCGTAGAGCAGGTGGGTGAACTCGCGCGCGAACTGGGTTCGCGCGACGTCCTGCTGGTCACCGATCCTGGCATCGTCAAGGCAGGCCATGCCTCGCGTGTCGAACAAATCCTGCGCCGATGCGGGTTGATGACTCGCATCTTCGATCGCACCCGGGAGAATCCAACAACCAAGGACATCGATGAATGCCTGGCCATGGCAAAAGCCGGCGGAATTGACCTGTTCGTCGGCTTGGGAGGAGGAAGTGCTATGGACACCGCCAAAGGGTGCAACTTCCTCCTTACCAATGGCGGGCGAATCCACGATTATTGGGGAGTTGGCAAAGCGGCCAAGCCAATGCTGCCCTTCATCGCTATTCCAACCACCGCGGGAACCGGGAGCGAATGCCAGTCAGCCGCATTGATTGCGGAGGAGGCAACCCACCGCAAGATGGCTTGCCTCGATCCCAAGGCGGCGGCGCGGATCGCCCTGCTTGATCCCAGCCTGACGGTGTCGCAGCCACCACAGGTGACCGCGCATACAGGCATCGATGCGATCGCGCATGCCGTTGAGACGGCGGTCACCGCGAAACGCAACCCGCTCTCGCTCATGTTCTCCCACGAGGCCTTCAAACTCGCCGTGCCCAGCTTTTCCCGCGTTCTCGCGGACCCGGCTGACCTGGAAGCACGCGGTCAGATGCTTCTAGGCGCTGCCCTGGCTGGCGTCGCTATCGAAAACAGCATGCTCGGCGCTGCCCACGCCGCCGCTAATCCGTTGACGGCTCACTACGGGGTCGTGCATGGCGAAGCAGTCGGCGTGATGCTGCCGGCCGTCGTTCGCTTCAACGCCCGGGACGCAGCGGCCCGACGAGCTTATGCTGAGTTGGCTTCGGCGCCTGAAATCGCCTGTGTCAGCGATGGACTCGAGCCAGCCGTAGCTGCCCTGGTTAAGAGCCTGGAAGGATTGCTCGACGCCGCCAGCATTGCGCCCAGCTTGCAGGAACTCGGTGTCCCCAGGGACGCCATTAGCCTCCTCGCCGAAGAAGCGGCCACTCAATGGACGGCCAGGTTCAATCCGCGGCCAGTAGGTGCTTCTGAATTCGCAGACTTATATGCGGCAGCCTTTGAACGGCGGGGTTCTCCCCCCTCGTCTCTGTGACGTTCGCCGAGGTGGTGGCCGAAAACATGGCCACGTGTCAATGTTTTATAAGCGGCTGAGAAATCACGACTTAAACACCAAACTCAGTGGATCTTCGCCTCGAGCGTTTGGGTTTCGGCCCTCCTTGGATCGTATCGTGCCCGCGCCGTCGTCTTAACCGAATCAAATAAGCAGACCGTGGCGGCACCGGCCACGCCCCGCACGCGCCCCTGCGAACTCCAACGCCTCACCGTCAACACGTTCCCGCTGAGGGCCGGGAACGCCCGTGCTCTCCTGTTTCCTAGCCGGGTGGATCGCCGCTGATTCGACCTTCGTTCGTCCTTTATTCGTCCGAAATCGAAGAAGGGTCGAACGAGGGACGAACAAAGGTCGAATCAGCTCAACAGCGAACCGGGCAGGATCAAGAGTAGATTATCGCCTTTTGGTCGGTGTCGATGACGGCGGAGAAGGCGAGGTGAACAAAACATTGACACGTGGCCATGTTTTTTTAAACCTCTTTATACGAGCGAGTTACGTGGCGACCAATTGCCCACATGCTCTTGATCGTCTCAACGGCCTCGCTCGGATCAAGAAGGATGCGGCTAAATCAGGGAGCGGGTCTGATTTAGGTCGAAGACCTGAGGGACCCCTTCTTCGAGGAGTTTCAGGTGAGAGGTGAGTCCGTTAGTGTGGCAGAGTTCGCGGAGCCAGCGAGGGGGCTCATCCAGGTCTTCAAAAGAGAGCTTGAAGCTGCCATAGTGCATGGGAACCAACCACTTGGATTTCAAATCGTGAAACGCTTTGACCGCTTCGTCCGGTCCCATATGGACATGGCGAAACGAGTCTGGGAAGTAAGCTCCGATAGGAAGCAGAGCGATTTCAGGGGTGAGGCGGCTGCCGATCTCTTTGAAGCCTTCAAAATAGGCGCTATCGCCGGCGTGGAAAAAGCTTCGACCTTGATGCTCAAGGACAAAGCCACCATAGCCGCGATGTTCGTCGTGGATCATCCGCGCTCCCCAATGGCGAGTCGGAACCAAGGTCACCTTCCATTCGCCGTTGGAAAAGCTCTCCCACCACTTCAATTCGATGATTCGGGCGAAGCCAAGGTTTCGAGCCAGGTCGCCGACGCCCCACGGCATGACGCCGACTTTGGGGGCAGGCAATCGACGCAGAGTAGGTTTGTGAAAGTGATCAAAATGCGCGTGAGTTAGCAGGACCAGATCGACAGGCGGAAGGCTTTCGATCCGCATCCCCGCTCGCTTCAAGCGTTTAAGCAGAAAAATCCAGTTGGCAAAGTTCGGATCAACCAGCACGTTGAGATCCGTAAACTGCGCTAGAAAGGACGCATGCCCGATCCAGGTCAGCGCCACTTGCCCAGGAGTCAACTTTGGGAACTCGGGCTCGAGATGTGTTCCGGTTCGCTTGGTGAGCAACGCCTTCCAAATCATCTCGCGAAAGAAACTGCGAGGATTGAAGTGGTTGCTGGGCGTGAGGTCCTTGAAGGATCTGGGAAGACGACGGCGACGGCGCAATGGATGATTTGGCTCAGGCGGACTCATCGGATCGTCTCTCCACACCAATACTACCGCGTTGAATAAAAAACAACCCTTGTAGTCGAATCGTACGAAGTTGATAAAGGCGAATTCTTATGAAAAAGACCATCGCAATCCTAACGGCAACTGCGCTGTTAAGTCTTGGGGTCCAGAAAGTTTCTGCAGGGGACAGGGAATGGGCTACTGCAGGCAAGATCCTGACGGGCCTGGTGATCGGCGGAGCTGTCGCCCGAGCGGTGGAACCCGCTCCGGTATACGTAGCGCCTCCGGTGGTTTACTCGGCGCCGCCGGTTGTTTACCAAACCGCTCCGGTCGTGGCAGCTCCAGCCACCGTGGTTGCCGCCCCGACCCCGGTTTACGTGCAGCCAGCTCCGGTTGTCGTCTATTCCGCTCCCCCGGTGTACTATGTGCGCCCGGTGCCGGTGTATCGACCCGTAGTTAGTGTTGGCTTTGGTTGGGGATACCCTTACCATCACCACTATCGCGGACGCTGGTAAGTTAAGACATGGCCGATTTAAGAGCTCAGTTAGATACGTTTCTGCGCAAAGACCCCCACCTTGGAGTGGGGGTTTATATTGCCGAGGGGGCGGTGGTTATTGGCGATGTGACCTTAGGCGACCACGCAAGTGTTTGGTATAACGCAGTTCTTCGCGGAGACATCAACCGCATCGTGGTGGGTCACCATAGCAACGTGCAGGATAACGCGGTGCTTCATTTGGCGGACGATTATCCCTGCATCGTCGGCAACTACGTGACGATTGGCCACTCGGCAATCGTGCACGCCTGCACAGTGGAGGACGAATGCTTGATCGGCATGGGTGCCACCGTTCTGGACGGGGCTGTGATCGGGGCACAATCGATCATCGGGGCCAATGCCTTGGTAACCCAGGGAACCAAAATCCCCCCAGGTTCCCTCGTCATGGGGTCTCCCGCCAAAGTCGTTAAGGCACTCAGCGAAGAAAAGCGGCACGAACTGAAATATTGGGCGGAAAAATACGTTCGGAACGCCGCGTATTGCCTGGAGCACGGAATTCAAGTATCCGCCCCGTTCCAGTCTCACGGCCGCCGATAGGCCGGCCCCCCGCTCCGAGTGCGCCGTTTTAGAGATTGGCGATTAAACGGCTCGCGCGGAGAGTCATCCCTACCTGTCGCTCGCATTCTCGACCGCGAGCCCTCGCGACAAGCTGCTCAGAAGAGACCGCGAGCCGTTGCGGGTGTGGGGGAAAGCCGTGGGCAGGCTGATCGATGTGCGCTCAGACGCACAGTTCCCAATGGGGAGAGCATATGCAAAAATTGACGCTACTAAGCCTGAAATGTCCCATGGGAAGATCTTGACGCCGCCAGATCGGACGTCTAGTGTCCGTTTCCATCACCAGACAACCCAGGTCTAGGATCGTACTATGAAACAACCCAAACCTCGAACGTACCTGTCTCCACGTTCTTCTTCACGATCAGGATTTACCCTGATCGAACTGTTAGTGGTCATTGCAATCATTGCCATTTTGGCAGGAATGCTCTTGCCCGCCCTCGCCAAAGCCAAAACAAAGGCGCAAGGCATCCTTTGCATGAACAATACCAAGCAGCTGATGCTGGCCTGGCATTTGTACAACACGGACAACGATGACCGCATCGTTGGGAGTTACCACGGCGGTGACGCGCAGAACGGCAACATCGCCCGAAGCAACCCCACCGCCGCGCCGTGGGTGGTTGGCTGGCTGGACTGGGGAACATCCGGTGACAACACCAACACTCTGTTCCTGATCGATGAGAAATATTCGAAACTGGCCAAGTATTTCGGCAATGCCAAAAATATCATGAAGTGCCCGGCCGATCACTATTTGAGCGCCGCCCAGCGTAACAAAGGTTGGAAAGAGCGCGTTCGCAGCCTATCGGGCAACATTGGCATTGGTGACGGGAATGCCGAGAGCGGTCCTTGGGATCCGATCTATAAGCACATCAAGAAGACTGGCGATTTCATCAATGCCGGCCCATCCGAGACGTGGGTGTACCTGGATGAACATCCGGACAGCATCAACGACGCCGGTTTCTTCAATCCGCACCAAACCAGCTGGATCGACCAACCGGCCAACTACCACAACAACGCCGGTGGATTCGCTTTTGCTGACGGCCATTCGGAAGTTCACAAATGGAAAGGTTCGCTCGCCACGGCGCGGGCGGCCAAGGTCAAGCTGAATAACGCGGTTGATGCCCCGGCGAAGTCGGGCGACATCGACATCCGCTGGATCGCCTATCGCGGCGGCCGAGTGACCGACAGACCTGGTAAACTGCCGATACCGACACTGTCTCCAAAAGCGGCCGAAAGGCCGCTCTTTTTGCTCCAGCTGGTGTGCTGCCCCTTAAGTCCGTAGGCTTTTGCGGCGAGGAATTTGGCACGCTCGCAAGGCGAGTGAGGCGCAGACCCGCAGCGGTCTGTAACGAGCGAGCAACGCCGCGAGCGTGCTAAAGAACCGCCGCCCTAAGGGTTGCGCTGAAATGACTTGCAGGCTTTGTTGTTCCTCAGTCACAGAGCGCTGCGGCTATGCTCCTTCGTCACGCCGCGCCTGCAAATCATTTGAGCGCAGCAAAAGCTTACGGACTTAAGGGACAGCACACTAGCCTTGTGGAAACGAAGCGACGGAGTGACAAGCGAACGACCCGAGAAAATCATTGCGTATCGGTCAAAAGTATCTATTCTATCTTCTCATACATCATACGATTTAAGTGAGTTTTACTTATCATCAGGCCGCCCTGAACCGTCGCGATTTCCTTCGCATTTGTGCCACGGCCTCCGCCATGATGGGTTTGCCTGACGCCGGTTCCGCTCAGGTCGTTCAAGCTGCCCAAGCTCCCCTCAAGTTGCCGGTGATTTGGCTGCACTTTCAGGAATGCACCGGCTGTTCTGAATCGCTCCTGCGGTCCAGCCATCCGAGCGTTTCATCCTTCCTCCTGGATTTGATCTCCCTGGATTATCATGAAACGCTCATGGCAGCTGCAGGGATCCAAGCTGAGGAATGTCTGCACCGAGCCGCGCGCCAGGCATCAGGCGCTTACCTCCTCGTGGCGGAAGGAGCTATTCCAACGGCCGCTGGGGGCGTCTTTTGCAAGGTGGGAGGGAAAACGGCCGTCGCACGGTTGCGCGAAGTTGCGGATGGGGCACGGGCGATTATTTCGCTTGGCACTTGTGCAAGTTTCGGCGGCATCCAAGCGGCCAGCCCGAATCCGACGGGAGCCGTTGGGATAGGCGAGCTGATCAAAGCAAAGCCACTGATCAACATTCCTGGCTGTCCACCGAACGTCTACAATTTCCTTTCAACCGTCCTTTACTTCCTGACGTTTCAACGGTGGCCGGATCTGGATGCGCTCCGTCGACCCAAATTCGCCTACAGCCGGCGTCTTCACGAGCATTGCGAGCGGCGTCCGCATTTTGACTCCGGCCGGTTTGCGCAGAGATACGGCGATGAAGGCCATCGGGCGGGATATTGTCTCTACAAGCTTGGCTGCAAAGGTCCGGCCACATACGGCAACTGTTCTGTGCAGCATTTCAACGATGCCGGAGTCTGGCCGGTTTCGATTGGCCACCCATGCGCCGGCTGCACCGAGCGAGACGTGGCTTTCAACCTCGCGCTTGCCGAGAAGGTCCCCCTCAAAGAACCGACTCCATTTGAAGGTTTCGCGTCGGTCGAAGCCAGCCATAAAGGAAAGGGACCGGACGCCTTGACGACGGGATTGCTTGGGGTGGCCGCCGGCATGGCTGTGACGGCCGGGGCGATGTTTGCCAAGCGCTTGCCTGGCTCGGTTCCGCCCGGGGCCCAGGACGCAAACGACAGCCATGTCTAGCTGAGCCATGAACGACTACTCCAGGCGCGCCTTTTTGAAATCAGTGACAGCGGCCGGAACCGGGTGGATCACCGCAGGGCAGCCGACAGCCGCGTCCGCCGGCCATTCGCCCAACAACAAAGAACTTGGGCTGCTTTATGACGCGACCAGGTGCATTGGCTGCAAGGCATGCATGGCCGCCTGCAAACGCGTCAACGCAGGTGCGGGAGCTCTCGGCTACGAGCAGGCTCGCTTCGATCCGGACGGCCTTTGGGATGCCCCGACCGACCTTTCAGGAAGCACGCGGACGATCATCAAGTTGGCCCGGGATGGAAGCCGGCGCTGGTCCTTCATCAAGCAGTCGTGCTTGCATTGCCAACGGCCTTCGTGCGTCTCGGTTTGCCCGGTGAAGGCGATGACGAAAGATCCGGTCACCGGGATTGTCGATTACCGCAAGAGCATCTGCATCGGCTGCCGCTACTGCCAGATCGCTTGTCCATTCAATGTGCCCAAGTTTCAATGGGACCGGACCGTGCCGCGGATTGTGAAATGCGATCTGTGTCGCACCACCAATCTGCGCGAGAAGACGCAGCCGGCCTGCGCCGAGGTCTGTCCGACAGGAGCCATCGCTTTTGGACGCCGCGGGGCCCTGCTGCAGGAAGCGGCTGGGCGCCTGGCCAAATACCCCAGCCGGTATGTGCCGCATGTTTACGGCGAACACGAGGGAGGCGGCACCAATGTTCTCTTCCTGGCCGCAGTCCCATTCGAGTTGCTCGGATTGCCCCGGCTGGGTCCCAGTTCCCCGGCAGAACTATCGGAAACCGTCCAACACACCATCTATAAGGGACTGATCGCCCCAGCCGCCCTCCTCCTGGCCGTCGGCCTGGTCGCTTATCGGAACCAGAAAGGGCGAGGTCATTCGCGGGCGATGGCCAGCTCCCCCCGAAACAAGACGGCGCGATGATCCACCAGGAATATCAAAAGCAGGACGGCAAGATACTGACCCGCTCCTTTTGGGTGCTCCTGGCGTTGTCCCTCCTCGGGATGATCCTGATTGGCATCCGCTACGCCGTCGGATTAGGAGCCGTCTCGAACATGAGTGACGGCTATCCGTGGGGGATATGGATTACGTATGACGTGGCGACCGGCACGGCCATCGCCTGCGGCGGATATGCCCTGGCCATTCTGATCTACATCCGCAACCAACTGCATTATCACCCGCTGATGAGATCATGTTTGTTGACCAGCCT
>JAXMHN010000108.1:0-8341 GCA_046346765.1 Verrucomicrobiota bacterium
AATGTTTACGAAGCTGATGGGGGATGAGGTCGAGCCGCGCCGGCAATTTATCGAGGACAACGCGCTGAACGTCCGCAATCTCGACATTTAGTCGATCGATCGGGCGGCGTCCTTTCCCCCTGCTAGGCGCCCTCCGGAGAAATTTTTAGCTTATGCCCGAGCCAACCGAACCGAATAGCCCAAATCAGCCTCCGGGGCACGAGACGCCGCTCTTTGCCGCGAACGAAAAGGTTTTGAAGGTCAATGTCGCTGAGGAGATCAAGAATTCGTTCCTGGACTACTCGATGTCGGTGATTATTTCGCGCGCATTGCCTGATGCGCGCGACGGGTTGAAGCCGTCGCAGCGACGGTTGCTCTTCGCGATGTTCAACGATCTGAATCTTTTGCCGACTCGGCGGCACTTGAAGTGCGCTCGCATCGTTGGGGAAACGATGGGTAAGTACCACCCGCACGGCGATCAGGCAATTTATCCGACGCTGGTGCACCTGGCGCAGCCCTGGGCGATGCGGGAGACGCTCGTCGATGGGCAGGGCAACTTCGGGTCGGTTGAAGCCGATCCGCCGGCGGCCATGCGGTATACCGAAGCGCGTCTGACCCAGTTGGGCGCAGTCTTGATGGTGGACATGGACAAGGCCACGGTCGACTTCGTTCCAACCTACGACGAAGAGCATGAGGAACCCGTTGTCCTGCCAGCGGCTTTCCCGAATCTGTTGGTCAACGGGGGCACCGGTATTGCCGTCGGAATGGCCACCAACATGCCGCCGCATAATCTGGGTGAAGTGGTCGACGGCATCTGCGCCCAGATTGATGACCCCAACCTGAGCAATGCCCAATTGATGAAGTACATCAAAGGGCCGGACTTTCCCACCGGTTGCATGATCTGCGGCATCGAAGGCGTCAAGCAGTACCTCCAGACGGGACGGGGTAGCTTGAAGGTCCGCGGCAAAGTTGGCTTGGAGGAAATCCGCGGAGGCCGGGAACAGATTGTCGTGACCGAAATTCCCTACGGGGTGAATCGCGCTGTCCTGGTTGAACGGATCGCGGAACTGGTCAATGAAAAGACGCCTGGCCTGACTGATATCACGGCAGTGCGCGACGAATCGGATGAGAACACCAGGGTGGTCATCGAGATCAAGCGCGATGCCGTCCCGAAGGTTGTGATCAACAACCTCTTCAAGTTCACCCAACTCGAGAGCTCGTTCGCCGTTAACATGCTGGCCATCGACCATGGCCGGCCCAAAACCCTGAGCCTGCGGGAACTGATCAATTGTTACATCGAACACCGGCGCGAAGTCGTTTTGCGCCGCACCCGCTTTGAACTGAAAAAGGCTGAGGAACGGGCGGAGATCCTGGAAGGTTTCCTCATCACGCTCGGCAACCTGGACGAGTTTATCCGCATCATCCGCAGCTCGGCCAATCGAGACGAGGCGAAAGTGAAGCTGCTGGCCTTCGACTTCGTTCGGGCGACGGTCGAGCGTTATGGAGTCCTGATCCGGAGCGAATCACGTTTGACTAACGGCCTTTATGCCCTGAGCGAGGTCCAGGTCAACGCGATCCTCGACATGCGCCTGTATCAGCTGACCGGGTTGGAACGAAACAAGATCAAGGCCGAATACCACGAACTCCTGGAGAAGATCAAGGACCTGCTCGATATCCTTGCCCGCGAAGCGCGGGTCATGACGATTATCAAGGCCGAACTCCAGGAAATTAAGGAGAAATACGCTACCCCGCGCCGGACGGAGATCGTTCCGGATGAAGGTGAGATCGCGATTGAAGACTTGATCGCCAACGAAGGAGTGATCATCACCATCACTCACAACGGCCTGATCAAGCGGACCAACGTCAGTTCTTACCGCGCGCAGCGGCGCGGCGGCAAGGGCGTCATCGGGATGAGCACACGCGAGGGCGTGACCGAGGGGGAGGCGGAGGATTTTATCGAACACCTCTTCACCGCGAGCACTCACGATTACCTGATGTTCTTTACCAACACCGGGCGTGCTTACGTCGAGCGGGTTCACGAGATTCCCGACATGGGACGGGCCGCCAAAGGGCGCAGCATCGCCAACCTGCTCGAATTGCAGACCGGCGAGAAGATCGCGGCTCTCATCCGGATCACTTCCAAGACGGGTCCCAACAAGGAGGACGTTACCTGGGAGCAATCCGCGTTTCTGTTCTTTGCGACGACCCAGGGCTTGGTCAAGAAAACGGCCTTGTCTGAGTTCGCCAACGTGCGCAAAGGGGGCATCATTGCCATTGAAATTGAGCCGGGCGACACGCTCATTGATGTCAAACTGACCAGCGGCCTTGACCAGGTGGTCCTGATTACGCGCGAGGGCCAGAGCATTCGTTTTTTGGAGGAAGATGTGCGTTCGATGGGGCGCAAAACCGTGGGCGTTTGGGGTATTGATCTGGAAGAGACCGACGCCGTCGTCGCCCTGGCTGTGGTCATCCCGAGTGCGACCCTGCTCGTCGCCGGCGAGAACGGCATCGGAAAGCGAACGGATTTTGAGGAGTACCGGCTGCAATCGCGGGGCGGCAAAGGTATCATTACGATGAAGACCACCGACAAGACCGGCAATGTGGTGGGCGCCTTAACTGTCCAGGATGCCGACGAAATCATGCTGATCACGGGCGGTGGGCAAATGGTCCGAATTGCCGTCAAAGACATTCGAGAAGCTGGCCGGGCGACCCAAGGGGTGAAGCTGATCAACCTGGAAACGAGTGACAAGCTGCAGGCGATCGCCCCGGTCATCAGTGAAGAAAAGGAAGATCAAGAGGTTCAGGCTGAGGTCCCGCCGCCGTCGCCTGCCCCGGATTCCTAATCGAGGGATGGGCGTCTTCCCCCGATCGAGGCCCCCGGCCACGACCGGCCGCGGCCCTCATTCGGAGCGAGTGCCAGCTCGATCCGGGCGGCTTCGTGACTTCGGGGATTGAAATCCGTAGGCCTTTCCACCACAAATTGTTCAGCGGCATACCGTCAGCAGGTACCCGCTCCGAACATGCACAAACCTGAAATGGAGCCGGCGCCGGGCCAACAGCTCCTGCGCTTCGTGGGCGACCGCGTCCGCTTCCATTTGCGTCGATCGGTGGACGCAGAGTCTCCTGGTCAGCGAGCCTTTCTCCGAACCAATCTGGGCCGCGCGGAGCGAGTGCGGGATGAAATCATCCGCTCTTACACCAGGAAACTGCCATCCGCCGGCGCGGCCTGGCGAGACGTCGCGATGCGCGAGTCGGGCGGCGGCTGGTGGGTAGAGCTGCCGCTGATTGACGTCGGCTTTTTTCAAGCCAAGGCGTATCTGATCGATTCGCACGGTCGCCAGCTCTGGCCGGATGGTCCTAATGTCGGCATTTCCGTTCAGCCGGATCAGTATCGAACGCGGAACACCATTTACTGCGCCTTCGTGCGGATGTTCGGCCAGGACCAGGCAGAGCGTGTTGGCAGCTCAGACGGCATCGAAGCCGAGTTGGCCAAGCTCGATAAGCTTGGATATGCGGCCATTCCGCCCTCGGGCAAACTGCGGGACCTGGCCCGACAGCTGCCGCATATTGTTGACGTGCTCGGGTGCCGCATTCTCCATCTCCTGCCGGTCAATCCCACCCCTACGACCTACGCCCGCTTCGGACGCTTTGGCAGCCCCTACGCCTCACAGGACCTGACTGCGATCGACCCGGCTCTGGTCGAGTTTGACCGGCGGACAACGGGAATCGATCAGTTCCGCGAACTCACCTATGCGGCCCATCTCAAAGGCGCCCGCGTCTTTCTTGATATCGTCACGAACCATACCGGCTGGGGGTCAACACTCCAGGAGAACCATCCCGATTGGTTCCTGGCCGACAGTGAGGGCTATTTCGTCAGCCCTGGCGCCTGGGGCGTTACCTGGGAGGATCTGGTGGAACTGAACCATCGCAACCCCGCCTCTGCGGGAGCACTGGCCGAAGTTTTTCTGACTTGGTGTCGCCGTGGCGTGGATGGCTTCCGATGTGACGCAGGTTACAAGGTCCCGATGGCTGCCTGGCGCTACATCACGGCGTGCGTCCGTCAGGAATATCCGGAAACCATCTTTTTGTTGGAGGGGCTGGGCGGTTCGTGGGAAGCGACCGAACACCTGTTGACCGAGGGTGGAATGCAATGGGCTCATTCCGAGCTCTTTCAGAACTATTCCGGTCTCGAAGTGGCCACCATCTGACCGCCGCGCTGCGGCAAAGTCGGCACGTGGGCGTTTATGCGCACTACAGTGAAACCCATGACAACGACCGCCTCGCGAAGAAGGGCCGGGTCGTCTTCGCGCGCAACCAGCTTTGCGGTTTGACGAGTGTGAGCGGGGCGTTCGGGTTTACCTGCGGCGTCGAATGGTTGGCAACCGACAAGATCAATGTGCACCTTCGTCGCCACCTGAACTGGGGCAGCCGCGACAACCTGGTCACCGAGTTGCTGCGCTGAACTTACCGGGCTGATCATCCTTGCTTTTTTGACCATGTGGCGATGACTCGCCTGACGCCGTTGGATTCTCCCGTTTACGCGCTTGGGCGGGAGTCGAGCGAAGGTATGGATCGGGTGCTCGTCCTCGTCAATACTGACATCAAGCGCTCCCAGCGGGTCAGTTTGGATGCCAAGCGCTACCACCAGTTGGGGGAACCGTCGGTCGACCTGCTCGCCCAGGCGCACGCGCCCACCGTGCAACGCCTCCAGGATGAAGTCATCTTCACCCTTCCAGCCGGGGCGGCGTATTGCCTGGCCAGGACCGCCTCTCCAGCTGGGCTCGCGGGCGATGCTTATTGCAGGCTCGCGCCCGGGCGGCGCTTGGATTGCAGGCTCTCGGCCGGGTCCTGCCAGTCGAAGAAATTGGCCGGTTCTCCTGGCGCGGACTGTCCGACAGGGTGAATGAGGATCCGGAAGGCATTCTTGGCCGCCTTGCGCTATATCGACTCACCGCCGCGAAGGAAGATCTTGTTCCGGCGGTGGACGCGGCGATGCGGCAAATCCACTGGCCGGAAGTGGTCACGCCGTGGGAGTTGATCGATCAGCGGCGGGTGACAAAGCGGTGCCACTGCTGCATTGGTTGATGGTGCGAGACCAGGTCCCTTCCGCGCAACCTTGGTCATGGGCGACCAAAGCGCGCCCACCCATGCCGAAGCTGTGCGTGTCAAAGCAGGCTTTGTCGCTTGTTTCCCGCCACGTTCCGGCCGGGCGGAGGCGCGCTGTTGCTCGAGCGGTATGCGCCCGTTCAGACCCACTTGGAAGGGGCCATCTGTTTTCTCCAGGCCCGGCCAGAAGTAAGTGGAATGCAGATGATCCGGCGCGCAGAGGCCGCCCTGGATTTGACGCGCTCCGCACTTTGCTGACCAACGGCCGGGGCGGGATGGCTCGGCTCTGTCCTGACCTCGGGCGGGTCACCGAAATACGACGCGGTTCTGGCGGCAAATTTGCACCCGAGCGTGCCGGTCGATCGGCATGTTTTGGTCAAGCGCTGTCGGGCGTGGGTCATCGCGGATCGCTTTCTGAGCGCGCTCGATTGGCAGAGCCTGGCCGTCTTCCGTCCCGGTCCGCCGGCCGAGTGGCAGCCTGTCGCTAACGCCGGTGACGGGCGGACGGTGGAGGTCCACCTGGAAATCGACATGTTGGATGGCCGCAATACCACGGTGTTACGCTGGTCGCGGCCCGCGGCCGTGGCCGATTCCAGTCAATCACTCCCGGACAACTGCGAAGTGCGCTTGACCGTTCGCATCGATATCGAGGATCGAAATTTTCACTCCGAGACCTTGCGCAACGGCGGAGCCGACTATCATTTCCTGGATACCCATTGCCGGTCCTTGACCGATCGCCCGGGCTTCGCGTTTACGCCTGCGCCCGATCGCCAACTACGCGCCTTCGCCGACGCCGGCGTCTACCATCACGAAAGTGGTCGGAGCATATTGCCCACCTGGTCGAGCAGAGCCGTGGCCAGGTCAGCGAGGCAGCGGCTTACAGCCCAGGCTGGTTCGACTTCACCCTGCGCCGCGGCGAGGTGGTCACTCTCGTCCTCTGTGCCGACCTGGCTGATCCCCAAGCAGACGAAATCCGTTCGTTCCGCCCGCGCCGTTTGGCGGAAATTGCCGCCGCCCATCGAGAGGCGCGGATGCCGGACGAGGACGCCTTCGGCGCCGCTGGTCACGGCGGCCCGCCAATTTGTTGTTCGTCGCGGACCGGGCAAAACGGTGATTGCTGTCACTTCCTGGTTTCTGGATTGGGGCCGCGACACGCTGATTTGCGCGCGAGGTCTTTGAGCGCGGGTTTGCTCGCGGACGTGCAGCAAATCCTCGTCACGTTCGGGAGGTTTGAGGAGAGGGGAACGTTGCCTAATAGCATTCATGGAGAGGACGCTTCCAACCGGGATACTCTCGGATGCGCCTCTGGTTCGGGATTGTTCGTGAGGAAGCTGAGCTGCTGATGGCCGCGCCGATTCACGACCTGACGCCGGTCGATACGATGGGGCGCACGATCCGCGACGTATTGCGAAGCATCGCTGATCATTATGTGTGCGGGGACGCCAAATGGCATACGGGTTGATCCTGGGACTGGTTTGGTCTGGAGCCCAAGCCATTTCACCTGGATGGACCCCAATTACCCGGCCGGCACTCCCCGCGAAGGTTACCCGGTCGAGATCCAGGTCCTCTGGATCAGGCTCCTCCGGCAGTTGGCCCGCGTCGATGCTCCCAACGCTGCCCTTTGGCGTGACCTAGCCGAGCGGGCTCTCACTTCATTTCTCGACCTGTTCTGGTTGGAAGATGCGGGCTATTTCGCCGATGCCATTCTGGCCCGCCGTGAGGAAGGCGCTCGTTCCGGCGCGGTCGACATGGCCTTGCGGAGCAACTATGTTTTTGCCATCTCCTTGGGCCTGGTCTCCGGACCTCGCGCCCGGCGCGCAGTCGAGGCCGCTTTGAAATACCTGGTCGTGCCCGGCGCCTTGCGCACGCTGGCTCCGCTGCCCGTTTCGCCGCCCTTACCTATTTACGGGAACGACGGTCGTTTGCTCAATGATCCAGTTCGGCCTTACGCCGGACGGTACGAAGGCGATGAGGACGCCCGGCGCAAGCCGGCTTACCATAACGGCACCGCCTGGACGTGGACGTTTCCCAGCTTATGCGAAGCGGTCGTGAAAGCTTGGGAGCATGATCCCGCCGCCTGCGCCGCCGCCCGGGCTTACCTCGCGAGCATGGACGCGTTGCTCGGCATCGGCTGTTTAGGACAGCTTCCCGAGATACTCGATGGCGATGCCCCTCATTCCCAACGCGGCTGCGATGCCCAGGCTTGGGGAGTGACCGAAGCGCTCCGTGTCTGGAAATGGTTTCAGGGGATCTGACGCACTCTACGCCCGCTCCGGATTTCGTTTGTGAATGATCAGGCTATTGCCTTCCGAGTCGAAGATGCCGGCCATGCGGCAGACAGGCGTGGCGATGGGCTCAAACCGAAAGCGGACGCCCTGCGCCTTGAGATGCGCCACCGCCTTGAACATGCCCGCACTGTGCGCTGGTCCCGTCCCGCCCGCAAGACGACTGCGCGCCGCCGCATCCCATGTCACCTCCTCAGCTCCGGGTCAATTGCAGCCCCGTATCCGACAGCGCGTAGTCGACAAAACGCGCTCGGGCATTTGGCGGGTGAGCCGCCAGCGCGTCGCGAATCCGCCGCGCGGCCATCGGGTCTTTGGCGAGAATGAGCAGGTATCCGCCTCCGCCCGCCCCCAACAGTTTGGCGCCCGCGGAGTAGTCATTGATCGATTGGAAAATCTGTTGGACCGCCGGCGGGTTCGTTCCGCTGTCCAACCGCTGATTCAGCTCCCAACTGGTTCGAACCGCTCCGGCCAAGCCTTCGTAGTCTGAACGCTGCATCGCGTGAAAAGCAGCTTCCGCATTGGCCGCGATCGCTTCCAGGGTCTCGAGATGAGCTGGAGAATTGAGAAACACCCCTCGAACGACTTCGTAGAGGATGCTTTTGGCCATGCGAGTCAGGCCGGTGTAATAAAGCAAGACCGTTTCATTGGCGAGTGCATGGCCGAGCAGATAGTCGGGCAGCCACCGCAAGATCGGTCTCTGCTTCACGCCTGGCTGTGTTTCGATCAGTTTGACTCCGCGATAGATGCCGCCGGCTTGGTCTTGCCAGCCACCGCCCGTGGTCATCAACTGTTCGAGGGCCAGGGTTCGATAGAAAAGGGTGTTCTGGTCCCAATTCAATCCGCAGAGGTTATCGATCGTGCTCAGGACAGTGGCGGCGAGCAAGCTGCTTGTGCCTAATCCCGAACCCTTGGGCACCGCGCAAAGCAACGACACCTCGATCCCTCCTCCAAACTCCTCCAGTTGGGCACGC
>JAXMHN010000109.1:0-6592 GCA_046346765.1 Verrucomicrobiota bacterium
TCTCCTCGCGCCTTTTTGGTTTGAGCTATCCGCATTTGGAGCCGTCGAATCGCCACATCGCTTTGTTCGTGCAAGTCCCGGAAATGATGGCTGGTGGGCAAATTGAACGGCGGGGCTTGTTGGTGGTGGCAGGAGCGACGAGTCTGGTGACCTTTTCGCGGCAGGGGGCGTCGGTGGTGGAGCGGGTCCCGAAGGCAATCGCCGCCGTGGAGGGGCCGGGACCATTCCCTGTCCAAACGACATGCCAACTGCTCAAAATGGTCCTGGACCGCAATGAACACTTGGTGGGTCAATTCGAACAACAGCTCGCCGTGTTGGAAGACTTGCCCGTGCGCGAAAGTCGCCCGCAGTTTTTCGAGCAAACGTTTCGGTTGAAAAAAGAGCTCTCCGCGGCCCAATCGGATTTATGGCGGCTGCGCGGAGTGTTGCGCGAACTGGCGGAAGGGCGAGTGAACCTTCCTGGAAGCAACGGAACGGAGCGTCCGCTGTTGCACGATTTGGCGGAGGCAGCGGACTATCTCTACGAGACGGTGAACAACATTCGGGAGGGGGTGCTCTCCCTGATCGATCTGCATTTGAATGTGGTTTCGTTCGAAATGAACCGAGTGATGCGGGTATTGGCGGTCGTCAGCGTCCTCGGATTGATTCCGGCAGTGGTCGGTGGGTTGTTTGGAATGAACTTGGCTGACAACCCCTGGCCCTTCACCTTGCCGCAAGTGACCT
Organism: Verrucomicrobiota bacterium; assembly: GCA_046346765.1. GTDB lineage: Bacteria > Verrucomicrobiota > Verrucomicrobiia > Limisphaerales > SIBE01 > JAXMHN01. The sequence continues at coordinate 724 of JAXMHN010000109.1, forward strand.
TTGCGGTCGGAACGGCGATGATTGTGTGCTTCTATTTCTTTATTGTGAAGGGCTGGCTGCGCTAGTCGGCCGGCGGCGGTAGCCCGCAGGGTATCAGCGGGTAGGATCGTAGTAGAAAGGATCTTTGCCCATCTTGGGGGTAAGGACCTCGACATGGCCGTCGGCCAGGGCGTTGACGGATTTGCCCTTGGCATCAAAGGTCGCGGTATTGACGCGCTGCCGCCATTTCAAGGAGTGGCGGGCGGAAAGGACGTTATCCGGAGGGACCCAGCGTCCATCATCGATGACCGAGGCATTATGGGCCGAATCACTGTTTTCCTCGACCAACATCAGCTTCTGGACTGGGTTGTGAATAGCGTCGGACTTAAAATGGAGGGGCGGCTGGCCGCTGGCGTAAATGGAAGAGATGCCTCGGTTCTTTGTATCGACCACGCTGGTCAAGGAGTAGCTGTAAAGATAGACGTTGTCCCCTTTAGGATTGTTCTGGAACGCTTTTTGTCGTTCCAGCACATCCCGATCCGACGGACATCGGAATAGATTGGTGGTGAATTGCCCAATATACGGCCCAATCGCGCTATTCTTCGGATTGAGGAAGAAAGTGTCGCTGCCGCGGTTGACATTCCAGAAGATCCAGTCCTCGCGCATCGGCGCGTAAGCTCCTTTGGAAGCCGCCCCGGGGAACGTTTCGTTATTGTCGGGGAGATAAAGCAAGAAGGCCAGCGCCAGCTGCTTCAGATTCCCGCGGCAGACGGTTTGATTGGCCTTTTCTTTGGCCCGGGCCAAAGCCGGCAGAAGCATTCCCGCCAGAATGGCAATGATGGCGATCACGACAAGAAGCTCAATCAGGGTGAAAGCAAAGCTTCTCCTACGGGCGGGACAGCGTCCCGAACGGGCAATGATCATAGGCGAATTTGGGTTGCTTCCGATCCTACTCTGTCGAACGCATCGGCGTCAACGGTGCCAACCGCCAGCCCACCGCGAGCCCAAACAGCTCGCGAAGCACTCGGGCCCGCTTCAAAGTGACTGCCGCAGCTTGGCAGGAGGAGGCAAGGGGCTCGAAGGATTCGACTCGTCCCCCGGCTTAGTTGCCTTATAACAAAATCATGAAAACTCCCGCAGTCCGTTCCTTTCCCAGTCTCTCCCGTCGGCACTTCCTCCGAACCTCCGGCGCCTTTTTAGCCCTGCCTGCACTTGGCGCCAGCGCGGCTGGCGGTCAAGGGGTCCACACCTCCAGCACAGAGACGGTGCGCGTTGGTTTGGTCGGCTGCGGTGGCCGAGGAACCGGGGCAGCCAGTCAGGCCCTCGCCGCTGACAAAAACGTCAAGCTTGTCGCGATGGGCGACGCCTTTAGCGACCGACTCCAGAGCAGTTTGCAGACCCTCCAAGGACAGGGGGCGATCGCGGACAAAATCGATGTTCCGGCGGAACGCTGGTTTGTGGGCTTCGACGCTTACCAAAAGGTGATCGAACAGTCGGACGTGGTCCTGCTGGCCACGCCGCCCCATTTTCGACCGATCCATATCAAGGCCGCCATCGAGGCGGGGCGGCATGTCTTCGCGGAAAAGCCGGTTGCAGTTGATGCGGTCGGAGTTCGTTCCGTCTTAGAGTCGTGTCAGGAAGCGAAGAAGAAGAAGCTGGCGGTGGTTTCCGGCCTGGCTATGCGCTACGCTTATCCGCACCGGGAAGCGATCAAGCGGATTCACGCGGGTGACCTCGGTGAAATACGCTCGCTGCAGGCGAACGATTTTCGCGGCCCGATCTGGGTCAAGCCCCGGCAACCGGGCTGGACAGAGATGGAATATCACATGCGGAATTGGTATTACTTCACGTGGCTGTCGGGGGATTTCAATGTGGAGCAGCATGTGCACATGCTGGACCTCTCCTCCTGGATCATGCGGGACGAATATCCCGTCAAGGCTTACGGCATTGGAGGCAGGCAAGTCAGGACCGGGCCGGATTACGGCAATATCTATGATCACCATTCCGTTATTTACGAGTACGCCAATGGGCAGCGGCTTTTTGCCAATTGTCGGCAGCAAGCCGGCTGCATGAACGATGTGGGGGTTCACGTGATGGGCAGCAAAGGGGTGGCGACCTTCGGAGCGCGTGGGCCCGAAATTCAAGCTGAATCGAAGTGGAGTTACCGGGGTGAAAAAAATAACCAATCGCAAACCGAGCATGACGAACTGTTCGCCAGCATCCGCGATGGCAATCCGATCAACAATGGGGATTACATGAGCAAGAGCACCTTGCTCGCGATCATGGGACGGATGGCCACCTACACCGGACAGACGATCACCTGGGAGCAAGCGATGAACTCAGCCGAGAATCTGTCTCCCGCCCGTTACGATTGGAACGCGGCGCCACCGCCGTCCGCCGTAGCCATTCCCGGTCAAACGAAGTTCGTCTAAGCGGGAAGGACCTTTCGTCAGCGGCGGCCGGCCGCCGGCTGTGCTTGAATCCAGGCATTGCCCCCGTATCCTCAGAGCATGGCGCCAGTCGTCCGTAGTGAAATGGTCTACGACCTGAGCTTTCCGCCCGAACGTGTCTGGCCCATCCTGAGCAAAACCGATTGGATCAATCGCTCGCTCGGCCTGCCACCGGTCCGGTATCAGATCTCGCCGGAGCCAACCGGCGGCACTAACGTCGTTGCCCAGGCCAGATTTTTCGGCACTGAACTGCGCTGGCACGAATGGCCTTTCGAATGGCTGGAAAACGAGTTCTACAGGGTGCGGCGCACTTTTGAGGCCGGGCCAATCACAGAGGCGGAGCTCGAGCTCCGCTTTGCATGCCAAAAAGGTGGCACCGAAGTGAGGGTCTCGTCCACGTTGCACCCCAGAAACCGGGTTGGTGAATTCCTCGCCCGGCGAGTGTTAGGACCAAAAGCGACGCGGCAGATGCGTGAATTGGTCGCGCACTTGGAGGAGTTTCTGGCCGGAGAGCGGCGGGTGCCTCTGCCCAAGTTGTCCAAACGCGATGTGAATGAAACAGGTCTGGATGTGGGCTTGGCCAAATTGCGGGAAAATGCCCAACCGGCGGAATTGGTCCGGCTTCTCGAGCGGCTCCTGCGGGACTCAGCCGATGTCGAATTGGCCCATCTTCGGCCCCTGGGGCTGGCACGAACATGGCAGAAGGGCGAATGGGATGTGCTTCGTCTCTTTCTGCAGGCGACCCGGGCGGGCTTGTTGGACCTGAGTTGGGAAGTGCTTTGCCCCAATTGCCGTTCGACGCGGACGCCGCCCGCCCGGACGCTCCGGGAGGTGGAGCGGACCGTGCATTGCGAGGCTTGTCAGATTCGGTTCGACGGTGAGTTCGACAAGTCCGTCGAATTAAAATTTACGGTCAACGAGGCGATTCGCCCGGTCCAGGCTGGCACCTTCTGCCTGGCGGGTCCTGGCAGCAAGCCGCATGTCGTCAGCCAGATTTATCTCGCGGCGGGCGAAAGCCGCCGCTGGAAACTTCCGCCGTTGGAAGCGACCGCGCGGCTGCGGTCGCCCCAGATTTCACACGCTCAGGTTTTAAGTGCCGCTGAGGTTGCCGGGCTGAATGGCAAGCGTCTGTTGTGCCATCGCGACCGATTCACGGTAGCTCCACCCGAGGCCAACGCGTCCTTGACCGCCGAAGCATGTTGCACAGCCGTAAATCCGAACCTCTACCCGGTTCTGCTCGTTCTGGAGCGTTTGGCATGGAGCGGCGAGATCCTGACAGCGGCGCGGGTGACGAATTGGCAGGAATTCCGGGACTTGTTCGCCCGAGAGGTCCTCTCGCCAGAAGAACAAATCAAAGTCGGCCAGCAACTGGTGCTCTTCACCGACCTCCAAGGCTCGACCGCCATCTATAACGGCATCGGTGATGCCCCTGCCTATGCCTTGGTGCGCGACCATTTCAAAGTGCTCTTCAAAGCGGTGGAAGAAAATCATGGGGCGGTGGTCAAGACGATTGGCGACGCGGTGATGGCGGTGTTCAGCCGGGTGAACGAAGCGCTTGCAGCCGTGGCCCGGATGCATCGCGATCTGGCCACGGTGGAGAGGGGCTTGGCCGGGGAGAAGCAACTTCGGCTCAAATCAAGCCTGCATTCGGGTCCATGCCTGGCCGTCAACGCCAATGACCGGCTCGACTACTTCGGCACGACTGTAAATCTGGCCGCTCGCATGGTCGGCTGCTGCAAAGGAGGCGACGTCACGGTTTCTCGTGACATCTACGAGCATCCCGAAACCATTGAATTCGTCCGGCGATTTGGGCTGGCGACCGACCCAACCCAAGTCAAATTCCGCGGCTTTGAAGCTTCTCACCAGGTTTGGCGAATTACGCTGGTGGAAGGGGAACGGGCCTAAAACCGGTGGCGGCGCGACCGCTTCGATCATCTCCAGACCGAGGCGCAACTTCGCTGCGTCCGTCCGTCCCGCGAACGGAAAGCTGTGCTTTTCACCCCGTGCCGTCCGGACAATACTGGCGCCATGGCGCAGGCCCTTTCATTGGACGTCGAGCAACTGGCGGGCTTGGCCCGGCTCCTCGGAAGCCAGGGTGTCCAGTTGACCAAGCTGTTTGATTATATCGAAAACGTGCTGGTGTGGATCAAAGATGGCGGCAGACGGTACGTTTGGGTGAACCGCGCCTTCCTCTTGAATTACGCGGTGAACGAGGAAACGCCGTTCGCCCAACTGCGCAACGTCCAAGGCAAGACGGACCACGATTTATGCCCCGCCTTTCTGGCGGACCAGTACCAGGCCGATGACGAACAGGTCCTGCGCGGCCAGGCAATCATCAACCGCATTGAACTCGTTGGCCAGGGCGAAGGTCTAGCCGCCTGGAATGTCACCCACAAAATCCCTTTGCGGGCCCGCGATGGACGCGTCACTGGCACAGCTGGTTTGACTCGCCGCTTGGGCGAGGAAGACCTGGCGGTGCCGATAAGCGGGAACTTCGGAGCGGCGTTGGACCACTTGCGCACTCGCTATCGGGAAACGATCACCAACGGACAGTTGGCACGCCTCGCCGGGTTGTCGGTGCGCGCCTTCGAACGCAAGTTCATGACCAGCTTCCAGTCGTCGCCGCAACAGTATCTGCGCAAGTTGCGCTTGCGGATGGCGAGCCGGGCGCTGGTGTTTACGCGGCAAAGCATCGTGGAGATCGCCTTGAACTGTGGCTTTGCCGATCAGAGCCATCTCACCCGCGAGTTTCATCGCTATTTTGGCCGGACCCCGCGTGATTACCGCGCGCGGTATCTTCAGCCCGCCGCCGTTTCCGTGACAAAATCTGCCGGTCAGAAGCAATCCAAAGCGCGGCCGGTATGAGATGCTGGAAAACAACCGGGCAATGACCGATGAAAACGCGCCTGATTCTGGCTGTGTTGCTGGCCTGGGCCGCTGGCTGGATGCAGGCTCGCGCCCAGGAGACCACCAAGTTCCGAGTCCTGGCCTTGGCCGAAGCCGGCGGACATCATACCGCTTTCACCGCCGCCGCCAAACCGTGGCTTGACCGCTGCGGCCAAGCCGCCGGCTTTGAAGTGGATTACCTCCAGGACACAAAGCCGATCACGGAATCATTGCTGGCTCAATATCGCGTCGTTCTTCAACTGGACTACGTGCCCTACGGCTGGACACCGGAAGCCAAAGCAGCGTTCCAGGCGTATATCGAACAGGGCAAGGGGGGCTGGGTAGGCCTTCACCACGCCTCCTTGCTCGGCGACTTTGACGGGCACCGCCTGTGGCCCTGGTTCTGGGAATTCATGGGGCGGGTAAAATTCAAGGATTACAGTGCGACGTTTACATCTGCCACCGTTCGGGTGGAAGGCAAGAGTCATCCATGCCTGCAGGGGGTTCCGGAGTCGTTCGTGATTCCACGAGAGGAATGGTACACTTACGATCGA
>JAXMHN010000011.1:0-124711 GCA_046346765.1 Verrucomicrobiota bacterium
CCCAGGGCCGGGCTTGGTTGGCATTGCCGAGCAGTCTCTGACGGGCGAGTTGGTCTTCATCATTTCCGAAGAATGCGCGCGTTTTTTGCACAGCAACCCGGACCGGAACTATCGCGGGCAGTTTCAACGGCTTTTGAGAGCGGCGCCCGATCTGGTGCCGACAGACCGCCTGTTGTGGCCTCTGGCTAGAGAGGACCGCTTGTATCAGATGGCCGCGGCTACCGCCAAGGCTTACGGCCTGCCCGTCACGGCCGATCGCATCGTCCTCGCTCCTAATGCTCCCGTTTTCATCGGTTTCACCCGGGTTGCTCCCCATGGAGTCGAATTTCGCGATGCCGACGACTTCGTCCGCTTCACGCCCGTCTCCCTCGAAATGACCGAGGACGGCAAAACGACCGCTTTTGCCGGCCAAGACCTGCTCCTGGGCTGGGCTCTGGATCAGGAAGGTCGGGTTTGCGCCATTCTGCGGGCCGACTGTGGTTTCTCGCCGCCCGACCAAATCAAGCTCCTCCGTTTTATTACCGAACAGGAAAAGGAACTGGATGGCGGCTCGCTGACACTCCTCGCGTTTATCGGCGACTGACAGCAATTCTCCACGTATCGCCAGCTTCGCGCTTCAGCACCAGGTCTTTCTAACCGTGTTCACAATTGTGACACAATTGTGAACCTCTGCACGGCGCAACCTCAGCGATGCCCCGAGCCACGGGTAACACCTAGTTGACTGAGGATTTTGAGCTCACGCCACAACATTGCGCCCGAAATCCGGCCTTCGAGCAGGCGCTGATATTGATCAATCGTGCGGAGAACTAGGTCGGCCGATTCATCCAGGAATTCAATCCGAAAGCGGCTGATTCCGAGCTGGCGGAACCGGGCAAAGTCTTCCGCGCCGGTTTGAGCGAGGGCGTTGAAGACGGTATTGCGACACCCGGCATCGGCTTTGACGGGGTGACGAGCGCCGACGCGGTCCTCGAGTTGGACTTGGTGTTGGTCGCAGGGGCGACCGCAGTTGGTATAATCGGTGCCCTTTGAGAGGAAGGCGCAGAAGACGCAATGCTCCATGTGAAACATAGGCATGTGCTGGTGCAGCGTCACCTCAAACCACCGCGCCGGCGCCGCCTCCAACAACGCGGACACTTGTCCCGCGTTCAGATCATACGACGGCGTGAGCCGCTCCAGCCGGCATTGTTCCTTGAAATACCGCGCCGACCACGCATTGGCTATGTTCAGACTGTAATCGCCAATGCATCGCTCGCCCATGAATTCGCGCAGATGGTCATAGTTCCGCACCAGATAGCCGTCTGGATCACAAGAGCGCACTTGTTTTAAGATCCAGTCTTCACCCGTTTTGAAGATGCGCGGAGGCGCGACGAAGATGTGCGAGCCGCCAATCTTGCTGCTACGGAATAGGTTAACAGCATCCCGATACTTCTTTGGATCCTCGAACTCGCCATACACCGTTCGGATCCCTGCTCGGAGAGCCGCTTCCAGTTGATTCATGTTCCGGACGAGAACGATCAGCTCCGAGTCCCTGGCGGCCTCAGGAATCGTCGCCGTCACGCGTGGAGGTTCTGCGGGCTCCTGCAGTGCCCAGCGGCGGGGACTGACCCGCAAAGCCTCCAGTTGCGTGACCCACTCACGCCGGAGCCGATTCAGTTCGCTCACCGGCAACATGGCGGCGCCCTCGATCCGATTTTCTAGGGAGCGCAACTGGAATGGCGTTCCGCCGAGCCGCCCGAGCTGTTCCTGGAGGCGTTCCGTGGTCAGAGGTTGACTGATTGCGGCCGCCAGCGGCGTCGCGGACTGAACTTGCACGACCCATCCGGTTTCATCCCGGACAATCACAGTGAGCGCGGTTCCAACTGCGCCTTGGAGTTCCAAGTCAACCGGACGGCGAAATCTCGGTTTGTCAGTGGCGAAAGTCTGGCGAAGGCGGGCGTCAAGAGCTGGGTCACCCGTTTTCCAGAGTTTGTCACCGACGTGAACACGGGCGAAGTCGATGTCACCGCGACCGAAGCTGAGCCTGGCCTGTTTGGAACGTAGCTCAACCTCATAAACGCGGCCGCCTTGCTCCGTTTCCTCCGGCCGTCCGGCATCGAAAACGACGCCGTCCCCTGGCTTGAGTGGCCCATGCAAGGAAACTGTCACGTCATGCCGGCCGACCGCCGTGACTTCGCCCAGGTACACGCCTCGTTTCTTGCCGAACTGAGCGTGAACCAGTTGTTGGTTGTTGATGCCCTTGAACCACCCGGTGGAAAGCCCGCGCGAAAAGGCCATTTCCATATCATAGCGGGAGGAGGCGCGGCGAGTCGGTACTGCTTCGATCGGTTCTTGGGGATTTTCGACGGCCAATCACCGTGATCATTTGGTCCAACGCCTGGCGGTAAACCCGGGTGATGTTGGCCATTTACTCCGGTGTCTTCAGGCGTCCTTCGATTTTCAGGGAAGCCACGCCCAGTTGAACCAGTTGCGGCAGCACTTCCAGGCCGGCCAGGTCCTGCGGGCTGAGCAGATAGCGCCGCGTGCCTAACGGAACTTTGGCGCCGTCCGCCACTAACTCGTAAGGCATACGACACGCCTGCGCGCATTCGCCCCGGTTGGTGCAGAGCGTCCACCCAAAGCCTCACTCGTCAGGCATTGGCCCGAATACGCCACGCAGAGGGCGCCATGCACGAAGACCTCAAGGGGCAATGTCAGTATCGTTGGTCGCGGCCTGTTGAATGCTCGCGATTTCTTTGAGCGAACATTCCCGCGCCAAGACAACGAGGTTGCAGCCCAACTCTTTAGCAAAGGCTACTCCTGCCGGACTCGTGATCGTCATCTGGGCTGAGTGCATGAATCGGAAAATCGGGTGATATGCTGCGAATCAACCGACAAATGCCGACATCCTGGACAATGACGGCATCCACTCCCGCCAGAATCATCGCTCTTAAATACCGCTCCGCCCCCGCAAGCTCGTTTTGGAAGACCAGCGTGTTGAGCGTGACATAGCCTCTTACGCCGCGCCGGTGCAGAAACGCCATCAGCTTGGGCAGATCCGCCTCCGTGAAATTGTGGGCCCGCATCCGGGCGTTGAAGCGGTCCAGCCCGAAATAAATAGCATCCGCGCCATTCTCGACGGCCGCGCGGGCGCACTCCCAGTCACCTGCTGGAGCCAGCAGTTCCGGCACGGGCAGGCGACGTCGCTTGTCTGGCTTTGCCAGGTCGGCGAGGCGTATTGGATGGACGCATCGTGACTTCCATGGAAGCAAGGCAAACCTACATGTTGGGTCGCCATTAGCAATCTTGCTCCTGGCTCCGCTGCGCAGCGTCGCCGGCACGTTGAGGGCCCGCCGTGCGTTGCTCATTCCTGTATTGTCTTGCGGGTTAGAAGGCTTACGCTATATGCTATGCGAACCTTGCTCGTTGGCTGCGGTTACGTCGGTTTGGCACTGGGGAAAGAGTTGGTCCGTCAAGGCCATGAAGTCTACGGCTGAGACGTTCGGTAGAGGCTGGGGAGGCGCTTCGTTCAGTTGGCGTCCAACCATTGATGGCTGATGTCACGCAGCCTGAGCAATTGCAGAAGCTCGCGCCGTCGTTCGACTGTGGTAAACCTGGTGGCTTCACCAGGGCGGACACGCGCTGATTACCGCCGGGTTTACTGGAAGGAACGCGGAATCTCTCGCCTGGCTCGGCCCGACGCCCCTGCGAAAGTTCGTTTACACCAGTAGCACCAGCGTTACGGCCAGACGGACGGCTCTCAGTCAAGGAGACAAGCCCGACGGAGCTGCTGGCCGACACCGCTGCAGTGCTGGTGCAAACGGAGAAAGTCCTTATGGATGCGGCCTCTTCCAGGAAGTTCCCGGCGGTCATTTGCGCGTCGCCGGCATTTATGCCGGAGCGCGGCCATTTCTTCCAGCAGTATTTGAGTGAATCAGTTCGGTCGAGGGGCGGGGAGAGCGCATCCTCAATATGATCCACCTGGACGACGTGATTGGTGTCATTGGTGCCTCCTTGGCAAGCGGCCGAGCGGGAGAGGTTTACAACGCGGTCGACGATGAGCCCGTCATGCAGGTCCACTTTTACCGTTGGTTATCCGAGACCCTGGGCAAATGGATGCCGCCGATTGCGGAGGTACCGCCGGACGACGACCGCAAGCGAGGGCTGACGAACAAACGGGTCATCAACCGGAAGCTGAAGATGGAACTGGGTTACCGATTTAGGTATCCGACTTTCCGCCAAGGATATACGGCGGAAATCCAGCGACTCGAACGGGCCGGCCTGCTCAACATCGAGCCGGAACCGAGGTAAGGAACACAGCTGGAATCGGACTACTGCGGTTGAGCTAACTCATCTAGCAGAAGCCTGACCTGGTGCAAGAACAGCTCCTTGTTGTCTGGAAACCGCTGGAGTGCGTCTTCAATCTCGTAGCGGACGCTCTCCAGGCAATCGGTGAACGTAATATCTGAGGTAATCTTCTCTTTTTGCGTGCTCGTCGTTTTCATGCAACATGCGTCTCCCGATCAGCGGCTCGACACCGCTTCTGTGGCTGCATTGGTGCGCATCGGGAGCTAAACCCGGGAGCAGCATGATCAAAGAAGCGGGAAGGTAAAGGCAAATTTCCTTTTCGAATGTGACGATTTATGGAAACGGCAGTTGCGTTGGCGGACGAAACACGTATTGTAGCGCCCGGCTAGGCGACGGCTGATTAGGTCGGAACAGCAGTTTCTTTTGGCGAAGCCCGGCGCGGGATGCGGGCATGGCAGGCGAAGCGTTGTTCCTGTGGTTGATTGAATCGAGCGTGAGAACTCTGTGTTATCGGCGACGGCCTGGCTGAGATTTTGGTCGTACAACTAATGATTGAGATGTTTTCCAGACCCATTCACTGGCGTAACAGCCTGTTTCTTATTGGCACCTTGGTGACGACGCTGAGCGCGGTGCCTGCTTACATTTGGTATCGAGGGATGGATGCTTTCCAGCTGGGCCTCTTTCTCTTCTTTTTCGCCGCCACCGGCTTGAGCATCACGCTCGGCTACCATCGCCTCTATTCCCATCAATCGTTCAAAGCCACCTGGCCAGTGCGCTTTTTCACGCTCCTATTCGGCGCCGCGGCTTTTGAGAATTCGGCCTTGTGCTGGGCTGCTGACCATCGGCGCCACCACAAGCATTCCGACGGCGACGATGATCCCTACGACATTTCCAAAGGCTTCTTCCACGCGCACATGGGCTGGATCCTCTTCCGGTGCCCTCCGGAAACGTCGCTCGATTGGGTGAGGGACTTGCAGCAGGACCGCCTCGTCATGTGGCAGCACCGCTATTATGTCCCGATTGCCCTCGCAACTGCATTCGCCGCGCCGACGGCTTTAGGCTGGGTTTATGGCGGGTGGTGGAGCGCTTTGGGAGCTTTTCTGATCGGTGGGGTGGCGCGGGTCGTCTTCGTCCACCACATGACCTTTTTCATCAACTCGCTTTGTCACACGATCGGCCGGCAACCTTACTCCTCGCGCTGTTCGGCCAGGGACAGCGCTATTATGGCCTGGTTCACCTTCGGCGAGGGTTATCACAACTTTCATCACGAGTTTCAGCACGATTACCGCAATGGCGTGAAGCCCTGGCAGTTCGATCCGACCAAATGGTGTATCTGGCTCCTGCACAAGGCCGCCTTGGTGCGAAACCTCCGCCGGGTTTCGGAAGACAAGATCCTGCTCGCGCAGGCGGCCGAACAGCATCGCCAAATCGCCGCCCGTTTGAGCGACCAGCCATCGCCCGCCCAGGAATCTCTCCAACGGGTCCTCCATGCTGCCCAGGCGCGGCTCCAGCAGGCCTCCAAAGATTGGCAACGCCGCAAGACGGCCTATCGCGAAGCAGCTGACCTCCGGGTCAAGGCCTCCCGCGGCCGTTTGGAAGAACTCCGGCGCGAAGCCCACGAGGCTGCGGCGCAACTGCGCGCGGCTTGGCGTGAATGGCAGAACGCGCGCCGGCTGGTTCAGGATTTCTAAAAACCGGCCCAGGCGTGAGTCGACGTTGCGGCGAGGGAGGTCGCTCGTGCGTCGAGCCCAGGCGTCGCTCTTCAACAAATCCCGTCAGCCGATCCGGAAAGAGATGCGCGCGACGAGGTCGCGACCGAAGCTGTGTTGCAGCCGTTCGAGGATTTCGCGCCGGCGGTAGCGGACGATTTCACGTTGAGCCAGACGCTGCTGTCGACGTTGACAAAGAGGGTTCCTTCCAGAAAATGGTGGGCTGAGTACGAGCCACAATGTTGGGATCGATCAGGTGGTTCCAAACCTTCCAGGATCTCCGTTTCCGTGCACCTCCGCTCCAAACCCAGTTCCTCTAGCACTTGAGGCATCAACGCCTTGATGGCCCGGGAGGACGGGGCGGACGCCGTTTCTTCCGAAGTCAAATCGACTCGGCGCCATTCCGCCAAGACCGTCTGGAGCGGAGACCGTAGTGGCGCAGTTATCTAGGGCTTGATGTTTCTCGTAGTCATTCGTCGAGGATGAGCACCGTGCGGCGGTAGATCATGATTGCCCTGAGCGTCGTGCCAGTCAGAAAATCATGCACCGGTTTGTAAAATTGAAGCCGGACGTGAGTGGCTCTGGTGATTCAGAACAAAGTAAATTTTGGTGTCATCCTTCTGCTGCATGCTGACTTCGACCGTATCAGCACTTTAATCAGCGGGCGATACCGTATTTGGCCTGCCGAGCCAAACGATCAAGTCATATGGCGTTGATACGGTGCCAATGGCAAATGGCGGTCCCCAGCCCGAAGGTGGTCATCGCCGGGCGCCCGGCATAGAAGTCCTGGCGTAGTCGCTAAGACCCAAGTAACTCTTCGGTTCAATCAGGTCGCACCAGATCCGGGCCGGGTGCAAATGACTGGTCGGGAAAGCCCCTTTGAAGTTGAGATGATTTTCTTCCCCGGTTGCAAGGGGTGTCGAACTCCATCACTTCCATGCCAACAAATCGGTCAGGTCGTGCGGATAACCGGTGTCGGGTGCGATGGCATTCGTCGACCAACCTGTGGAGCTGAACGTGCCGACCAGTGTGCCCCCGTTTTGCACGTAGAGCTTGAGGCGACGTATTTCTCCTCCGCCAGCAAATGCAGCGATAGAGCGATGACAAGCTTGTAGCGGGACAGGTCTTCGGTCGGGCGGGCGAAGTCGACCGGAATGTTACGGTCGTGAAGCGCGTTGTAGAAAAGCTGGATATGGCCGCGCTGCTGGAAATAGCTGTTCGGCTGCATCGGCTGATCTTGCGTCCACTCGTTGTCGTGGCTGTAGAGGATGCACGCCTCCGGCTGCCACTGAGTTCCCTTTAAGACCGGAGACAGGAGCTTGATTTCCTCCGATCTGGCTGATCTCCCTTGTAAACGCGACCCTGGTTGCGGCCGTCGTGCGTCAGGACGCCGCCGTAAAATCGCTCCGAACCGAAACGGGGCTGCCGCCAAAAGAAGTAAAGGATGCCATTGGCCCCGCGGGAGATCATCTGGTAAGTGAAGAGCCGGACGACGCCGGGCCGAACCAGCGAGTTCACGTCCTGCCAATTTACCTGAGCTGCTTTTTGTTCGATCACCCAGAAGCCGTCCTCGCCGTCGGGGGTGCGGACATCGGTCTTCTTCAACGATCGCAGCATATCCAAGTCGCAAGCATTCTCGGCCGACCGGGCGCTGATGGTCGGGTTGCTGTCGACCGCCACGAAGTCAAGGACGCCGGCCATATCGAAATGATCGAACTTCCGCGAAGGCGCCCGCAGATTGCTCGTGACAGGGATGTTTGGGGTCAGCTCATGAAGAAGGTCGGCCTGCATCTTGACGAAAGCGACGCAGGTATCGCTGGAGAAGCGGCGCCAGTCGGTCAGGAGCGCTGGATTGTGGAGAGTCGGCGCAGACATCGGCATGGGCACCTCTTCCCAATCCGAGACCATCTGCCCCCAGAAACGGGTTCCCAAAAGTTCGTTCAGCCGTTCAATGGTTTCGTATTTGGCTTGCAACCAGGCAATCCAATCACGGCGCGTCTCTTCATTGAAGGCGGACTCGGTGTCATGGCCGCCAATACCGTTATCGATCTGCCAGGCGATCAGCTGAGGGTGATCGCCCAAAGCCGAAGCCATGGCCCGCACGATCTTCTTGCTGTAGTCCCAGTAAATGTCGCTGTTCATACAGTAGGCACGACGGGTCCCTTCGTGCCTGATCAGGCCCTTTTCGTCCTTCGGCAGGATCGCAGGGTGCTTTCGCGCCAACCAAATCGGCGGCGCGGCTGTCGGAGTGCCCAGGACCACTTTGATGCCAGCCTTCGCCACGATGTCCATCGCCCGGCGCAGCCAGGCAAAGTCGTATTCTCCTTCGCGCCGCTCACAGATACCCCAAGAGAATTCGGCCATGCGGACCACATTGATGCCCGCGGCAAACATCAGGTGCGCGTCGCGTTCCCAGCGGGATTCCGGTTCCTCGGGTGTGCCGGCGTATGGGTAGATCCAATGTTCCGGATAATAATCGGCTCCAAAGTACATACGTTAATGGCTGGGTTTCATCCGGCACTTTAGGATGGCACTGGGAAACCGCAATTCTATTCTGACGGAATCTCGGCCAAAGACGGTCAAAGACGGGGGCGATCAGCAAGCCGGCTGGGCAGTCCGCACATCAGCGCCGGTCCGGGCCGCGCCTTTAACGAAACCACGGGCTGCCACTCTCCGTTCAGCGACGTCAGGAGTTGCGCCTCTGGCGATCTGGTCTTCAATCTGCTATAAGATTCGCGACGAATGAGACCCCTTATCTTCCCACGCCTGCTCGCTGTCTTTTGCGCCGTTCAATCCTTTTCCTCTTTGAGCGCTCAAGTTGTGATCAACGAGTTCCTCGCCAGCAATTCCTCCGGCCTGACAGACCAGGATGGGGACTATTCCGATTGGATCGAAATCTACAATTCCGGCGGCACCGCCGTGAACCTGCAGGACTGGTCTCTGACCGACAGCCCGGATCAACCGGCCAAGTGGCGATTCCCCAAAACCAGCCTCGCCCCCAACGGCTATCTCCTCGTGTTCGCTTCTGGCAAGGACCGGGCGGTAGCCGGCGCCGAGCTGCACGCCAGTTTCAGTCTGGATGCAGCTGGGGAGTACCTCGCCCTGGTTCGGCCGGACAGCGTAGTTGCGAGCGAGTTTGCGCGGGCGTATCCCCGGCAGGAGAAGGATGTCTCGTATGGGCTCTATCAAGGGAGCGCTTACTATTTCACTCGTCCCTCGCCCGCGGCTGCAAACTCGTCCGGCTTCGTGGGACTGGTGGCGGATACCAAGTTCTCCCACGATCGAGGGTTCTATGAGGCGCCTTTCGAGCTCAAAATCACCACGGAGACGCCGGACGCGATCATTTACTATACGACGAACGGCAAACCGCCGAACGCCACGAACGGCGTGGTTTATACCGGACCGATGCAGATCAGTGCAACGACTGTTCTGCGGGCGGCTGCTTTTCGTTCCGGTTACTTGCCATCCAAGCCCGACACCCAAACCTACTTATTCCTGGACGACATCATCCATCAGTCGTCTGATGGGCGGGCTCCGGCGGGCTGGCCGACCAGTTGGGGCGGCAATACCGTCGACTACGGCATGGATCCAGATGTAGTCAACAACCCGCGCTACAGTGCCACCATCAAACAAGATCTGCAGACCATCCCGTCGGTTTCGATGGTCCTGGATCTGAATGATCTCTTCTCCAGTTCCCGTGGCATCTACGCCAATCCCGGTCAGGATGGAATTAATTGGGAGCGGCCAGGATCGATCGAGTTAATCTACCCCGATGGCCGGCAAGGATTTCAGGTCAACGCGGGCGTTCGCATCCGGGGCGGCTACAGCCGCAGCACGGGCAATCCAAAGCACGCCTTTCGCCTCTTTTTCCGGGAGGAGTACGGGGATGCCAAGCTCCGCTTTCCACTTTTTGGCGATGCGGGAACGGACACGTTCGATTCGATTGACCTGCGCACGTTTCAGAATTACTCGTGGAGTTTCGAAGGGGACAGCCGGGGCGTTTTCATCCGGGATGTGTTTTCGAGGGACGCTCAACTGGCGATGGGGTATCAAGGGGAGCGCGGCGACTACTGCCATCTTTACATCAACGGCCGGTAACAGGGCGTCTACGGCACCGCCGAGCGGCCGGAAGCGGCGATCCTACGGAGCAAGCGGGAACAAGGAGGACTATGACGTGATCAAGGTCGCGCCCGGCTTGGGCTATACCATCTACGCCACCGATGGCAACCTCCAAGCCTGGACGCGCCTTTGGAATGCGGCCAAAGCCGGCAATACGGTCTACCGCTTATCAAAAAGCTCAAGGCAACAACCCGGACGGCACTCCCAATCCAGACTACGAGGTCCTGCTCGACGTCGATAATCTCATCGACTATATGCTGGTCATCCTCTACGGCGGCAACCTCGACGCCCCCATCTCGAATTTCCTCGGCAATACCTCGCCCAACAACTTCTTCGCCTTGCGCAACCGCACAGCTCGCCAAGGCTTTCAGTTCTTCGCGCACGATTCAGAGCACACGCTCCTCGATCGCACCCAGAACCGGATTGGACCTTATTCCGCTGGCAATACTCTTGATAAGAGCAACCCGCAATGGATCTGGCAGCAGTGCTGGGCCAACGCCGAATTCCGAGTCCGGGTCGGCGACCATGTCCAACGCCACTTCTTCAACGATGGCCTCTTCACCCCGGCCGGCGCCAGCAACTTGTTTTCAAAACGCAAACTCCAGCTGGACCGCGCGGTTGTCGGTGAGTCAGCGCGCTGGGGCGATTCCAAGCGATCTACTCCCCGGACCAGGGACGTCGAGTGGATCGCCGAAGTCAATCGCATTCTGACCGACTATATGCCGCAAAGGACCGCCACAGTCCTGGGCCAATTGCGGACCAAGAGCCTTTACCCGACCTTGGCCGCGCCGGCTTTCAGTCAGCACGGTGGCTTCGTCCCGGCGAATTTTCAACTCAGCGCAAGCGCGCCGGCCGGCACTGTTTATTACACCACCGACGGATCGGATCCCCGGCTGATGGGCGGCGCCATTTCGCCTCGCGCCGCGCGCTATTCCGGGCCGGTCCGCCTGACGGAGAGCACCACTGTCAAGTCGCGCGCTTGGGACGGGGCGAGTTGGAGCGCGTTGAATGAGGCCGAGTTCGTCTTGATCCAGACATTCACGGAACTGGCCATCACCGAAATCATGTTCAATCCGCCCGGGCAGACGAATGTCGACGGGGATGAGTTCGAATTCGTGGAATTGAAGAACGTGGGCGCGGGCGAATTGGATTTGAGCGGGGTGCATTTCGCCAGCGGGATTGATTATCTCTTCCCGAGCGGAACGAAGCTGAGCCCTGGCGGATTCGTCGTTCTGGTCAGCAACCGAGACGCCTTTGCGGCCAAGTATCCCGGGGTCCGAATCGACGGGGTCTACAGCGGCAGGCTGTCCAATAGCGGTGAAACGCTGGCCCTGGTCCACGCCGTCGGCACGCCCATCTTTTCCGTTGCCTATGGCGACGCCGTTCCCTGGCCCCTGGCGGCCGATGGCCAGGGTTTCTCCATCGTCCCGGTCAATCCGAACCTGAATCCTGATCCCAACAATCCGTTGAATTGGCGCGGCAGTTCGCGGGTGGGGGGCTCGCCTGGCGCGGATGATACACCTCTGAACATTCAGCCGGTTTGGATCAATGAGATCCTCACTCATACCGATCCTCCCGACGTCGATCAGATTGAACTGTTCAATCCCGGTCCGGAGCCGGCGGCGATCGGGAATTGGTTTCTGACCGACGCGCGGGCGGAGGCGAAGCGCTATCGAATCCCGCCGGGCACCGTGATCCCGCCGGGAGGCTATAAGCTGTTTTCCGAGGAGGAGTTCAGCGCCCCGAACGGCAGCAGCTCCGGCTTCCGACTGAATGCACACGGAGAGGAGGTCTACCTCTTTTCAGCGGACGCTGCCGGAAATCTGACCGGCTTCAGCGATGGATTCAGTTTCGGAGCCGCTCCCAACGGCGTCACCTTCGGCCGCTATATCAATAGCATCGGCGAAATCCAGCACCCGCTCCAGCGCAGCCGGACCCTCGGGGCACCCAACAGCGGGCCCGCTGTGGGCCCGGTCGTCATCAATGAAATCAACTACCATCCGGGCGGTGAGGAAGAGGAATTTGTGGAGTTGAAGAACATCACCAGCAGCGCCGTCAAGCTGTATGATGTGGAGCGGCCGACCAACTCCTGGCGATTGGCGGGAGTCGGGTTCGATTTTCCGCCGAACAACGAGATTCCCCCGAATGGGCTCGCCTTGATCGTGGGGACGGAGCCGAGCGTGTTTCGGGCGCGCCACGCCGTGCCCGCTGGGGTCCCTGTGTTTGGACCGTACCCTGGGGCGCTGCAGGATAGCGGCGAACTCCTTGAATTGGCGCGGCCGGACGTTCCGGAAATCGATACCAATGGAGTCGCCTTTGTGCCGTTCATTGCGGTTGATGGTGTCCGATACAATGACAAAGCGCCCTGGCCCACGAATGCCGCCGGAGCGGGGGCGTCTCTCGAACGACTCAATCCCCTGGCCTATGGCAATGACCCCGCGAATTGGCGCGCCAGCTTTGCCACTCCCTCCCCAGGTCTGGAGAACGACGGCAACCGCCCTCCGCGCGTCAATGCGGGCGTCGATCGATCGTTCCAGGCGAACAGCTTTCCTCTCAGCACCAACTTGAGCGGAACCGTCTCCGACGACGGCCAACCCAACCCACCAGGTGCCTTGACGACTGTCTGGACCCAAACGAGCGGGCCGGCCCCGGCCGGCTTGAGCGCGCCTGGCTCGACCGCCACCGGCGTGACCTTCCCAACCGTTGGGACTTACGTTTTCCGGTTGACCGCGAACGACGGCGGACTGCAGAGCAGTGACGACGTATCGGTCACGATTGAGCGGCCGCCCGCGGAGGTGACCTTCGTCGCTGCTGGGTCTGTTTGGAAATATCTGGACAATGGCACGGACCAGGGCGCGCTCTGGCGAACTCCCGAATTCGACGACCAAAGCTGGGCCTCGGGAGCGGCCGAGTTGGGCTATGGCGACGCTTCGGAAGGACGCCCGGAGAAAACGGTCATTAGCTTCGGACCGAACGGGTCCGATAAGTACCCGACGTATTACTTCCGGCAGGCGTTCAATGTCGGCAATAGCGCGGCCGTCAAGCAGCTGACGCTTCACTTGGTGCGGGACGATGGCGCGATTGTCTATCTGAATGGGATCGAAGTGTTCCGCGACAACCTCGCCGGCGGCGAGATCACCTTTTCCACTTACGCCAACTCTGCGATCGGGAACGATGCGGAATCGACTTTCCTCGAAAGCCCCGTCAGCCCTTCTGTCTTGCGCGAAGGCCGCAACGTGGTGGCCGTCGAGATTCACCAAAGCAGCGGGTCAAGCAGCGATCTCAGTTTCGACTTCGCGTTGACCGGCCAGGCGCAGCCGGAGAACCAGGCGCCGGTCGTCAACGCTGGGGCTGACCTGTCGCTGGCCGTCAACCAAACCGTCGCTTTGGAAGGCGCTGTCCTCGATGATGGATTGCCGTCGCCCCCAGGACAAGTGACGGTCGCCTGGACGAAAGTCAGCGGACCGGGCGATGTCACCTTTGGCAATCCAGCTTCCGCTGTGACCACTCTCCAGGTGAGTGCTGCCGGCGTTTACGTCTTGCGCTTGTCCGGCAGCGACAGTGTTCTCAGTGGCCAGGATGACATGACCGCCACCGCTGGCGGCGACCCATTCGCTGACTGGAAAGCCACTTACTTCGGCGCGGCCGAACTGGCCGATCCGACCGTAAGTGGAGATTCGGCCGATCCGGACGGCGATGGCCATGCTAATGCGCAGGAGTTCGTCACGGGCACCAACCCGAAAGACGCTCAAAGTGTGCTCCGGGCGGAAGTGGTGGAGTGGACCGGGGCCGAGGGAGCTCCGGTTAAGATCCAATTTCGGGCCATGCCGGAGAAGAGCTACACGGTGCAAGCGCAGGAGTTTCCTGGCAGCCAGTGGATCAAGGTTGCAGATGTGCCGCCGCAGCCTTCCGCCCAACAGGTGGAAGTTCGGGATGCGAACCCCAATGTCCTGGCGGCCAAACTCTATCGAATCGTCACGCCGCAGCAGCCTTAAGCGCGCACTTTAGCTTTAGTGCGCCCCATTCATTGGTTGAGAATCTTGGCGGGCTTACTCAAGCGGAACCGAGCCCGCGCTCCGGAAACGCCTTACGGATTGCCCATCTGGGAGTGAGTGGACGGCGCAAAAGGCCAGTGCCGCGTGGACGATGCCCAGAGCAGGAAAAAAACGATCCCAGCCATCAGGGTGCCCACCCCGAACAAGATCAGTTTGCCGGGCGTCGTGGCAAACACGAACAGCCATCCCGCCAATGCAATTAAGCTGGGTAGCGGATATAGCCACATACGGTAAGGCCGGCTGCTTTCGGGCGTGTGCCGGCGAAGCAGCATGACGGCGAAGATCTGGCCCACAAACTGGACCAGGATTCGAGTGGTGAGCAAGGCATCGATTACCGTCAACAACGGCAGAAAGCTACAGCCGATCGCGATCAAACCGACCACCACCAGCGAGACATGCGGGAACTTCTTACGCGGATGCAGCCGGCCGAAGACTTTGAAAAAACAGCCGTCTTGCGCCGCCGCGTAGGGAATCCGCGAGTATCCCAGCAACAAGGCAAAGCACGAACCGAACGCTGTCCACAGAACCATCAGTGTGAACAGCGACGCCACTTTCGACCCGTAAATCCGTTCCATGAAAATCGACACGATGAAATTGGCGCTCGGTTTTTCACTCGCGGGAACGAACTCGCGCCACGGTACCACCCCGATAATGGACAGGTTGATCAGGATATAGATGGCCGCAACCCCCAGAATGCTCAGGATGATCGAGCGGGGGATTACCTTCCCGGGATTCCGCACCTCGTCTCCGATGTAGCACACATCGTAGTAACCGAGGTAATCGTAGATGCCGATGCGCGAGGCGGCGCCCATCCCAAGAAAGAAGCCAAGCGAAAAATCAAAGGCGCCCGGCGGCAGGTCGAAAGCGCGCCGCGGATCGAAATGGGAAGCGCCGCTGAAGATCACCGCTGCCACCGTCAGGAGCATGCCGATCCAAAGAGCGACGGTAATTCGGCCGATGGTCGTGATCTGTCGATAGAGAAGGAAAATGTTCAACAGGCCAACGCCCGCCGTGACGCATTGTCCGACCGTGACCGACCCGAAGACTGGCTGGGTCATGTTCGGCAGGACATAGCCAGCGTACTGAGTGAATCCGATATAGCCGGAGGCGATCTCGAGCGGGCCACTCAGGATGAATTGCCAGATGAAGAGAAAGGCCATCAGCCGGCCCCATGTTTCGCGACCGTAGCCTTCGCGCAGGTAAACGTAGCTGCCGCCGGAGCCAGGGAGCGCGGCGCCTAACTCGCTCCAGACCATGCCATCTGGAATGACGATGACGATGGCCAAAAGCCAGCCGAGCATGGCTTGGGGCCCGCCACCCATGGTCGACATCAGCGCCGGGATGGTGATGAACGGCCCGATCCCGATCATGTTCGACATGTTCAGGGCCGTCGCCTGTAAAAGCCCAAACCGCCGGATCAAATGCGGTTCTCCGCTACCGCGAGGTGGCTCAGCCTTGTCCATGGCTTTGTCGTTCCCCGGGAAAGCGAGGCACCCTCGCTGAAAAGTATTGCGGCCGAACCAAAACTGAATGAAAAAGGAGCATGATCTCCCACAGGAAATCCGGGCGGGGGCGGAACAATGCGCCAGGCGGTAGCATCGATATTCTGCGCGGCTATACCAGACGCTCGCCCCAAACTCAACCGGATTCCTACTGACGTGCCCTCGTATGAGCCGAGATAGAATTAGCGCCGGTTTGCTCATGTACCGGTTTCGCGACGCGCAATTGCAGATCTTCCTGGCCCATCCTGGCGGGCCTGTGTTCCGTCACAAAGACAATGGGCATTGGACGATTCCCAAAGGCGAAATCCAGGCGGACGAAGAGTTGCTCGAGACCGCCAAGCGCGAGTTTCAGGAAGAAGTAGGCATCGAGCCGCGCGGCGAATTCCTCCCGCTCGGCTGGATCCGACAGAAAGGCGGCAAAGTCGTTCACGGTTGGGCCTTCCGTGGAGAGTGGGATGAATCACACCGTCACGTCTGTAATACCTTCGCGATGGAATGGCCCCCTGGCTCCGGTCGTCTGCAGAAGTTCCCCGAGGTTGACCGAGTCGGTTTCTTCAATCTCCGCGAAGCCCGTGAAAAGCTGAAGGACACGCAGCACCCGTTTCTCGACCGGTTGCTCGCTGTGCTCGGCCTGCCTGCTGAGGGCTAAGCGATGGATTGCCGTTTCCAGCTCTCAAGGCCGCTGCAATTCTGGGCGCAAAGCGTCTGGTTGGCGCTGGCAACTATCTGGTCGCTCCAGGCCGCGGATCAACGCCAATGGGGCCAAGCCTGGTCGCGCAATATGGTCTCGGACGAACTGGGGCTCGCTGACAGCTTTGATCCGAAAACCGGTCGGAACATCGCCTGGGCAGCCCGGCTCGGTAGTGAGGCGCACTCAACTCCGGTGGTTGCCGGCGGTCGGGTTTTCATCGGAACGAACAACGCTGAGCCGCGCGATAGGAAGCATCAAGGCGACCGGGGTGTGCTGATGTGCTTTGATGAGAAGGATGGGCATTTCCTTTGGCAACTAGTGGTGCCCAAACGGGAAGACGATCCGTTTCTGGATTGGCCGAACAGCGGCATTTCTTCGCCCGCAACGATCGAGGGCAATCGCCTTTATCTGGTCAACAATCGTGGTGAGGTGGTCTGTCTGGATGTCGACGGCTTGGCCAACGGGAATGACGGCCCGGACCTGGGCGAAGGAACGCACATGGCCTTGCGGGGCGAGCCCCCTATGCAGCCCGGCCCAACCGACGCCGACGTCCTTTGGCTGTTCGACCTGACGGCCGGCGCCGGCATTTGGTCGCACGACGCCGCCCACAGCTCCGTGCTTATTCGCGGCCCACACCTCTACCTCAACACCGGCACAGGAGTGGACAATACCCATAAGCGCATCCGCACTCCCGATGCCCCCAGCCTGGTCGTTCTGGACAAAGCCACCGGCCGTTATTTGGCGCGCGACAACGAGCATATCGCCCCCCGTATTTTTCATTCGACCTGGTCTGCTCCCTCTCTCGGAATCGTGGATGGAAAAGAGCGGATCTTCTTTTGCGGCGGCGATGGGATTGTCTATGCCTTCGAGCCGTTGCCTTTCGAGGCGAGCACGAACTCGACGCCCCTGACCTTGAAGAAGCTGTGGCAGTTCGATCCGGATCCGGCGGCGCCAAAGGAGGCGGTCCATCGCTATAATAGCAATCGGCGGGAAAGCCCCAGCAATGTTTACGGCATGCCCGTTTTCGGGCAGGGCCGCCTCTTTGTCGCCGGCGGCGGCGACGTCTTTTGGGGCAAGAACGAGGCATGGCTTAAGTGCATCGATCCAGGCAAGGCCACCAACGCCGAGATTTGGTCCTATCCCCTCGAGAAACATGTCCTGGGGACACCGGCTGTGCAGGATGGACTCGTCTTTATCGCCGATTGCGGACGAACACTTCATTGCGTGGACGCGAGCAACGGCCAGAGGCTTTGGACTCAAGAGTTTGAAGGTGAAGCGTGGGCGTCACCCCTGGTGGCGGATGGCAAGGTCTACCTCGGCACGCGCGGCGGTCAGTTTCTGGTCATGAAAGCGGACAAGCACAAGACACTCTTGAGTTCGGTGATTTTGGGCAGTCCGATCAGCGCGACCGCGACCGCGGCCAATCGGACCTTGTTTGTGACGACCATGACCCATCTTTATGCGGTCCGCCGCGGCGCCGACTCTCACTCGCGCGATTGATTTGGTTGAGGGGGGGCAGGTCAACGGCGGCCGCCGCCGCCCGCGCCGTGCGCCGATCGCACTTGCTGTCTGTTGGCCGGCTGGCTATAAGCGAACGGGTAAGCTCCAAAAAGGAACCGTATGTTTTCATCCAAGCGCGTGGGCGTGGATACGACTCGAGTGCTCTCGATCATTATGGGCGGCGGGCAAGGGACGCGGCTTTTCCCGCTGACCCGGGACCGATCCAAGCCGGCCGTGCCGCTCGCAGGCAAGTATCGGATCGTCGACATTCCCATCTCCAATTGCATCAATTCCGGGCTGAAACGGGTTTATTTGCTGACTCAATTCAACTCCGCCTCTCTCCACCGCCACATTTCCCAATCGTATAAGTTCGATCATTTCTCGGGCGGGTTTGTGGAAATCCTCGCGGCCGAGCAGACCTATGCGGACACGTCCTGGTATCAAGGGACGGCCGACGCGGTGCGGAAGAACCGGGTGCACTTTCTCAATCACGATTTCGATTACGCCCTGATTCTCAGCGGGGACCAGCTCTACCGGATGGACTATCGAGCCATTCTGTCCCAGCACATCGAAAGCCGGGCCGACCTGACGGTCGCCACCATCCCGGTTGGACGGGCCGAGTGCCCGTCCTTCGGCATCATGCAAATCGATGCAGAACGACGTATCACCCGTTTTGAAGAGAAACCGAAGGACCCGCATTTGCAGGATTCGCTGCGGCTGCCGGCCGAGTGGTACGACACCTTGGGCATCGAGGGAAGCGATGAATACTTTTTGGCTTCGATGGGCATCTACGTCTTCAATCGCGCGGTGCTGATGAAGCTGCTGGAGAACAATCATGCCGACTTTGGCAAACACATCATTCCTGGGGCCATCCAGTCCCAGCGTGTCTTTTCCTACGTCTTTCAAGGATACTGGGAAGATATCGGCACCATCCGCTCCTTCTTTGAAGCCAACCTGAATCTGACCACCGAGTTGCCCCGGTTCAACTTCTTCGACATGAGTGCCCCGATCTTCACCCGGCCGCGCTTTTTGCCGGCCTCGAAAATCAATGGGGCGCAGATCGACCACGCGGTCATTTCGGACGGGTGCATCCTCAATCATTGCCGCATCAGCAACAGCCTGGTGGGCATCCGTTGTCTGGTGGACCGCGATAGCACCCTCAGCCGCGCCATTTTGCTCGGGAGCGATTATTTCGAGTCGGCCGAGTCGATCGAACTGAATGAGCGTTCCGGCCGTCCGCGGATCGGGATTGGCACGAACACGCGGATCGAGAACGCCATCATCGACAAGAATGCCCGGATTGGCAACAACTGCGTCATCAGTCCCGCGGGCAAACCGGACAATGTCGACGATCCCCTATATTATATCCGCGACGGGATCGTGATCGTTCCCAAAAACGGCATCATTCCCCACGGAACGGTCATCTAAACCGAGGATTGCCCCTCAACGGTGGCCTTCGCCGGCGTGTTCTTGTCAGGGCGCCGTTGACACGCTTTCACGCCCCGGTAAATTGCGCGACGATGTCGCACCGTTTCGCCGGCAAAGTCATACGTCTGAGAGGGGTCCGGCACAATAATCTCAAGAATTTCGACCTGGATCTGCCGACCGGACGGCTCATCGTCGTGACCGGGCTGAGCGGATCGGGCAAGAGTTCTCTGGCGTTCGATACGCTCTATGCGGAAGGGCAGCGAAGGTACATCGAAACCTTCTCGCCTTATGCCCGCCAGTTTCTTGATCGGATGGACAAGCCGCAGGTCGACCGGATCCAGGGAATCCCGCCAGCCATCGCCATCGAGCAGCGCAATTCAGTCAAATCGACGCGCTCGACCGTGGGAACGATGACAGAGCTGTGTGAGTATATGAAGGTGGTTTGGTGCCACGTCGCGCAGCTTTACTGCCGAAAATGTGGCCGCCCTGTCCGGAAACATTCGCCCCAACGAATCTGGGAAGAGCTGACCGAAGCTGGGCACGTGTCCGACGCTCCCGGCCAGGAAGTGATGATCACGTTTCAACTGCCCTTGTCCGACAAGCTTTCTTTGGAGGAATCGTTGGCCTTGGTCGCGAAGCAGGGTTACCAGCGCGTGCTGCTCGAGCCAACGGATAGGCAGGCGTTGCCTGAGGTCCTTCGCATTGAGGAGTTCGCGGTCCGGAGTCACCCTGCCCCTGAATCGAGGGCTATTACCGTCGTGCAAGACCGCCTGCGGTTGCTGCCGGCAAGCAGATCTCGTTGGACGGATGGCTGCGAGCAAGCCTACCACTTCGGCAAAGGCAGACTGGAAATCTGGTGGATGGACGGATCGCTCCGGCAGCGGTTTTCCGCCGGGTTCCATTGCGCCGATTGTGATGTCGAGTATCGAGAGCCCACAACAGCACTCTTCAGCTTTAACCACCCGGTGGGCGCATGCCCAACTTGCCGGGGTTTCGGGCGCACGATTACAATCGACTATGACCGCGCGATTCCCGACCGCTCTCTGACGCTCGCGCAAGGTGCTGTCAAACCGTGGCAGACCGGCCAGTCCGCGGAGTGTCAGCAGGACATGCTTCAGTTCTGCCGCAGACGGCAGGTGCCAATCCACGTTCCCTTTCGGAAGTTATCCGACGAATGGCAGCGCTGGGTCATGGACGGCGATCCAGACTATGGCCAGGACTCGGAACACGAATGGCCCCGCGCCTGGGTAAGGGGTGAAGGGTTATTTTCGGTGGCTCGAATCGCGCGCCTACAAAATGCATGTGCGGGTCCTGCTCTCGCGCTATCGGGCCTATCAGACTTGCACCGTCTGCGGCGGTCGCCGCTTCCAGCCGGATTCGCTCTTGTTCAAGGCGACCTCGCCGGTAGGCGAACCCATGACCCTGGCCGAGTTCTATGGTCTCACGGTCGTCGACGCGCTTCGGTTCATTCAACATCTCGCCGGACGCCCGGGACGCGCTGGAGAGGTGAATCCGCTGACTCTGGCACTCCACGAAGTTGCCTCCCGTCTGGGCTATTTGAACGAAGTCGGCCTCGGCTATTTGACGTTGGATCGCCCGACGCGATCTCTCTCTGGCGGCGAGACCGAGCGAGTAAACCTAACGACTTGCCTTGGGACGAGGTTGGTCAACACCCTATTTGTTCTGGACGAGCCGACGGTTGGCCTTCATGCCCGCGATACCCATCGGTTGGTTAAGATCCTGGTCCAGTTGCGTCAGGCGGGCAACACCGTCGTGGTCGTTGAGCACGAGCCGAGCGTCATGCGGGCGGCCGATCAACTTATTGACCTCGGTCCAGGGCACGGCGAATCCGGCGGCGCCCTGGTCTTCCAGGGCACTTTTCCCGAATTGCTCAAATCCGACAGCTCTTTGACGGGACGATTTCTCGCTGGGCGCGAGGCTTTCGATCCACCGAGGCGCCGCCCGGTCGTTGCATCGTCGAAAGGCGTCGGGGAAGCCGGGCCGTCGCCGACCCCGCAGCTCCACGTCGTCCATGCCACCAGGCATAATCTGCGCGATTTGAGCGTGGCCATACCTCTGGAAAGGCTCGTCTGTATTACCGGCGTGAGCGGGTCCGGGAAATCGACTCTGCTCCGCGACGTGCTGCTGCCATTGCTTCGGACCCGGCTGGAGAACGCCAATGGGGGCGGCGCTGCGCCTTCAACCACTGAGGATAGCGAAGCCGAGGTTGAATCCGAGCCCGAGGCTGAGGTCAGCGGAAGTCCGGGAGATCAGGACGTCCATGGCTGGGAAGCCCTCGGTCGGGTCGTGTTCGTGGACCAGTCTCCCTTAGGAAAAACGCCGCGGTCAAATCCAGCCGTCTACATCGGGGCGTTCGAGCATATCCGGCAGCTCTACGCCCTCTCGGAGGCGGCGCGACAGCATGGCCTCAATGCCAGCGCCTTTAGCTTTAACTCCGCCCAGGGACAGTGCGAGCAATGCCGCGGAGCCGGTTTTGAGAAGATCGAAATGCAGTTTCTCAGCGACGTTTACATCCGTTGCCCAGCCTGCAATGGGCGGCGCTATCGTCAGCACATCTTAAATGTCAAGATTGGCAGCGCCCAACTGCGCCAAGGCAAATCAGCCCGCATTGCCAAGAGCGGGGCGCTCCCTTCGCCCCGGGCGCTTAGCATTGCGGATCTGCTCGAAACCACCGTGGATGAGGCCATCGCATTTCTCCAGGGCTTTGAGGAAACTGCGGCGAGCCGCGCGGTCACTCAGCTCACGCTGCTGCAAGAGGTCGGCCTGGGTTATCTCCGGTTGGGCCAGCCGATCAACACGCTTTCCGGCGGCGAAAGCCAGCGATTGAAGTTGGTCAGTCACTTGGCCGAGTTTGCCGCCAGGCAAGAGCGCGAGCGGAAGCCGACACTCTTTCTCTTTGATGAACCCACCACAGGTTTGCACTTCGCCGATGTCCGCGTCCTGATCCAGGTCCTGCAACGTTTGGTTGATGAGCGTCATTCGGTTGTCGTCATTGAACATAACCTGGATCTGATCCAGAGCGCCGATTGGGTCATCGATATGGGCCCGGAAGCCGGGGCGGGGGGTGGTCGCGTTGTCGCAGTGGGCTCCCCGGAAACAATCGCCGCCTGAGAGGACAGCTTGACCGGGAGCAGTCTGGCGCGAGGGACGGCGGAGCCGGCGCCCCTCCGAGCCCGCCCCTGGAAGGTGAGCGATGAGGAGTCGAGGAGCTAAGCGTGCTAGGAACCAAGGAACCAAGGAACCAAGGAACCAAGTCATCAATTCATTCGAGTCAGTTCCGTCTCTTTCACCGGCTTCGTTTACTTCTACTTTTGAGACTCGGGTTTTCGCCAAGGGCCAACTCGGCGCAACCAATAAAGGAGCGCGAGGAAATCGTAGAAGGCATGCGTCACGATCGGCACGGCCAGGTTGTCGAAGTGGATCGAGAGCATCCCCAAATACATTCCGATGATCGCGGCAATGACGGCGTAGGAGGAAGTCACCCAATGGACGACGCCGAAAAGCGCACTCGTCAATGCCAGCCCCCCGACTTGTCCTATCCACCGCGTCGCCAGGGGTTGGGCGAGGCCGCGAAAGAGCAGTTCTTCGCCAATGCCAGCAAGGGCAGCGAGCAGGCCAATCTCCAGCACCGACCAGCCTTCGAATAACGGCCTCATGCCGCGATCGAGTAGATCCGCGATCTGCCGGATCCATTGCCAGCGGGTGTTGAGCGTCCAAACGAAAAGCAGCAGCAGAGGCATCGCTCCGGCCAAACCCGCGCCGGTGGTTGGCCACGTCCAGGACAGCGGCAGGGGCACATCCAAAAGCCGGGCGAGACCGACCGCAGCCACGCCGAGCGCGAGTTCAACCCCACACCCTAAAAGCAACCATCGCCGGCTGCGCGTTGGTAGACGGGAGGACATGTGAGCGAGGCTGCCTTAGTCTAAACCAGGAGTCCGTTGAAAAAACTGGGACGAGTGATGTGGCGAGGGATCTTGGGTGCCGCCGGGGCGGCGAAGCCCGCTGCGGAAATGCTTCCCCCCTTGCGCCTCGCCATCCAACTTTCTCCTCGAAAACAGCACCCATCGCCGTTGTTCGATAGACTCCGTGACGGGCGATTTTCACTGGGCGGCGCGCGAGAGCCAGGCCGGCACCTTTTCCAGGTCCCAGATTTTAGCCACTGGTTGCCGTTCGCGCACGAGCGCTGCCTTTTTGCGATCGACCAGCACCTCGGCAATAATGGGCCTCGTGTTGTAATTGGACCCCATCACCGATCCATAGGCCCCGGCACTCAGCAACGCCAGGTAATCACCTTCCCCAACTTTGGCCAGCGGCCGGTCTTTGCAGAAAAAGTCGCCAGACTCGCAAATCGGTCCGACCACGTCGGAAGGCAGTTTGTTCCCGCGGCTTTGCGTCAGAGGCACGATTTCGTGATATGAATCGTAAAAGGCCGGGCGGATGAGATCGTTCATGGCTGCATCCACAATCACGAAATTCTTACGGCCGGTCCGCTTCACATACTCGACCTTCGTCACCAGGATGCCCGCATTTCCGACAATGAAGCGCCCGGGCTCAATCAGAACGCGCAACCCCAGTTCCCGCAGCGATGGCACGACTGCCGCCGCGTATTTGTCCGGCGTCAGAATGCGCCGAGCCGCGGGTGCTTGCCACCAGTCGGACGGCCCACTGGCCAACGCCGGTTCGTAGACGATGCCGAGCCCGCCGCCAATGCTGATGAATTCGAAGCCGTACAGGCCGGCGAGCTTTTTGGCCAACGGTGCCACTTTACGGACCGCTTCCGCGAACGGCTTCGTTTCGGTCAGCTGGGACCCAATATGCATTTGCAGCCCCCTCAGCCGAAGATGCTTTAGTTTGCGCGCCCGCGCATACACGCCTTCAACCTCTTCGAACGCAATGCCAAACTTGTTCTCATAAGTGCCAGTCGTGATCTTCGCATGGGTGTGGGCATCCACGTTCGGATTAATGCGCACGGCCACCGGCGCGACGGTTTTGAGTCGCGCCGCAAGCCGGTCGATCCGGGCCAGCTCCGGTTCGCTTTCGACATTGAACGAATAGATGTTATGCCGTAGCGCGGAGACAATCTCGTCCTCGCTCTTGCCAACTCCAGCGAAGACGCACTTCCTCGGATCGCCTCCCGCCGCCATCACTCGTTCCAACTCGCCGCCGCTCACGATGTCGAAGCCGCTCCCAAGATTGGCCAGGGTCCGTAAGACCGCCAGGTTGGAGTTGGCTTTGATCGCGAAGCAAATCAAGTGGTTCAAATCTTGGAGAGCGGCGGCCAGCTTTCGATAATGGTCCGTGAGGGTGCCTTGAGAATAAATGTAGAGGGGAGTGCCGTATTTGCGGGCCAGCGCCTCGACGCTGAGCTGCTCACAATACAGTTTGCGGTTCTGGTAATGGAAACGGTGCATGGGAAATGCAAAGCCGCCCAGCTGCCTCAAAGAGCGCTCAACCGAACCGGCCGGGCGTTGGAGATAATGTGATTGATTTGGCCGGGACGCGACCAGGTCAAGGCTCGGCCAGGATCTTGGCGCGTTGGGCGTGATATTCCGCAGGGGTAAGCCGATCGGCTTTATACGCCTCCAAGAGGTCAGTGAGCTTTTGTTGCTTGGTTTTCGGGCCGGCGGGTTGTTCCGGAGCCATGGGAGCGGCCGGCGCGGCTATCGCGGTCGGGGCCTGCGGGGTGGCTGTGACCGCCGTTGACGCATTGCTTGCCGCTGGCGAGGCGGGTGCATTGGCGGACTTGGAGCTGGTGACGCCTTTGCTCTTGGGAGATTTGGCCGGCTTGGTCGTCTTGGCGGAGTGGGCAGCGTGGCTCTCAGGCTGCTCGGCCATTTTTTCGCGAAGAAGCTGGAGCGCGCGGTCTTGGGGGTCGGAAGAGCCCTGAATCGGTGACGTCATGGCTGGCGCCATCGGCGCGGGAGCGGGGGCGGCCATGGCTGCAGGAGCTGGCGCTTGAGCAGGAGCGGATGGGGCCGCCGATTGACTTTGAGAAAGTGTTTGGCGCAAGAGCTCCACCGCCCGATTTTGGGCTTCCGGGCTGGCTGGTTGGGCACTGAGCTGCCAGGCAGCAGCCCCAATCAAAGAAACGATCCATGAAAGCTTGGCGGTTTGCATAGGCCTTATTTAGCTAAAGACGGTTGGTGAAGCAAGTGATTCGGCACTTTATAAGCATGAAGCAGGCCGTTCCATCGCTCCCTCCAAGGGTAAAGCGCCACCGATTGGAGCATCACTGCCCGCACTTCCTTCCGGCTCACTTTGATCCGCTTGGCCGGATCCAAAAACCCGCCTTGCGCCAGTTTCGCCAGCGTTCGCGCCCCAATCAGGATGGGCCAGGCGCAAGCCAATCGCACCCGCACAGACTTCCTCGGCAGGTGGGTGGTATATTGCCAACCGGCTTCCAAATGCCCCGCGGCGATACTCAAATAGCGCTCATAAATTCCGCGGAGCCGCGCCTCGTTGGCCGGGTGCAACAAATCGCTCGGCGTCAGATCTTGGGTGCGCAAATCGTCGCTTGGCAAGTAACAGCGCCCCAGCCGAAGGTCCGCTGGTATGTCGCGCAGGATATTGACCATCTGCAGCCCTTTGCCAAACCGCACGCCATTGGCGAGCAGAAACGCATCGTCCAGGTCCGCGCGCGGAAACAGGTGCCGACGACAGATCCGCGTCCAGAACACGCCGACACATCCCGCCACTCGATAGGTGTAGTCATCCAGTTCAGCGGCTGTGTTGAGGCTGGCGATCTGTTTGGCGTCGGCCTTGGCAAAACGCCTCACGTCCAACTCTTGCCCGCTGATGATCGTTTCGAGGACTGTGCGGATGCATTCCTGGTCGTTAAAATCAAACTCTCCCAGCACGCGCAGGGCTTCCTCGATCCGATGCAAAAGGGCCCGCTCCGCCGCCGAAGTTCCTTCTCCCGATAACTGTTCCAGGTTCAGCCGCTGTTCCTTGACGGAGCAGATCCGTTCGCGGAACGCTTGCAGCAGTGCGAGCCGGTGTTCCTGGCTGGCGGCGTCGGTATCCGCAATCGTATCGCTGGCTCGCGCCAGGAGGTAGGCCAAGCCGATTTGCCGCCGCACCGACTGAGGCAACACGCGCAGGGTAAGATAAAAGGACCGCGAGACCTCCTTGAGTAAACTGGTCAGCAGATCACTTTGGCTCATGGCTACACGCTCAAAGCCTTGCGCCAACGCTGGAGCTGCCGCCGCACCGCGCTAGTGCCAGGCGCTCCGGGAATAGTGCGGCGAGCCAGCGCCGACGCCAGGTCGAAAACCTTGAGGGCTTCCCGATCAAAACGCGGGTCGATCGAGCGCAGATCGGCCAGGGTGAGTTCCGAAAGCCGCTTGCTCCCTTGTTCGGCAAGGGCGACTACTCGACCAACCAGGTGGTGCGCTTCGCGAAAGGGAAGCCCTTGGCGGACGAGGTGCTCGGCCAGGTCCGTCGCCAGGAGCGCAGGATCCCCAGCCGCAGCCGCGCAAGCAGCCGGATTTGCCCGGGTATGATCGAGCATCGCCCCAGTGATATGGAGAGTGGTCCGAATCGTGTCCGCGGTGTCGAATAAACGTTCCTTGTCCTCTTGCAGGTCGCGATTGTAGGCCATGGGCAGGCCTTTCAATAGCGTCAACAGCGAAACCAGGTTTCCAATTACCCGGCCCGCTTTGCCCCGGCTCAACTCGGCAATGTCCGGATTCTTTTTCTGCGGCATAAGGGATGAGCCAGTTGTATAGGCGTCCGCAATCCGGATAAAAGCAAACTCCGCCGTCGACCAAAGGATGACGTCTTCCGCCAGGCGCGACAGATGCACCGCGATCAACGCGGCCGCGCTGCAATATTCGATCGCGAAATCCCGATCGCTCACCGCGTCCATGGAATTCTCCGCCAGGCGCGGACGGCCTTTGCTGTCTTCGAACCGGAGCAGCCTGGCGACACAAGCCCGATCGAGAGGCAACGTGGAGCCGGCGATAGCTCCCGCTCCCAAGGGACAGACATTGACGCGTTCAAAGCAGTCCTCCAAGCGCTCGTGGTCTCGCTGGAACATCTCGACATACGCGAGCAGATGATGCGCGAGGTAGACAGGTTGCGCACGCTGAAGGTGTGTATAGCCCGGGATGACGACGTCCGGGTGTCTGGCGGCCAGGGACACGAGGGCGCTTTGGAGCCGCCGCAGTGCGGCCAGATCCTCGACGATTTCGTCCCGCAGCCAGAGCCGCATATCCAGGGCGACCTGGTCGTTCCGGGAACGTCCCGTGTGCAGCTTCGCGCCTGCCGGTGTGCGTTCGGTCAGCGCCGACTCGATGTTCATGTGCACGTCTTCAAGTTCGGCGCGCCAGCGAAATCGGCCCGCGGCAATTTCTTGGCCGATGGCATCAAGATGCTGCGTAATGGCCCGATGCTCCGCCTTGGTTAACAACTTGGCCTTCCACAGCATGGTGGCGTGGGCGATCGAACCAAGGATATCGTGGCGCCAAAGACGTCGGTCGAACGAGATGGATTGGGTAAACTCCGCGACATCCGCACCGGGCCCCGCGGAGAACCGTCCGCTCCGCGATACAGGGGAACGCTTTTTCATCTGCGGCGCCGAATTTGGGACGGGCGGGAGAGAAAGTCACGCGGAAATGCCCCTGAGCGGTGGCTAGAGGGAGGGTGAGAGAGGTGCGGGTCGCGAGCGAGCCCTGGGCGCGGGCTGATGTTCCAAGTGTGACCCAATTGTGAACACGTTTTCAACCCGTTCATAGTCAAATTCTAATAAATTATTTCTGCAAAAACGCGCGGCCCGCGCCATCCATCAAGCCCCTTCGGAGTCTGCTGAAAAATCGATGAGTGCTCCAGCGAGCGATTTTGGCGGCATCGCTGGCGGGCGAAGCCTGCGCATCCCTGGCGGGAGCTGTCAGCGCTGAGCCGACGGTTCTTCCTTCGGACCTCACTTGGGTTTGACACAGACCGTACACGGGTTTGACTCGGATGCCATCCGAGTGTTCTCCGTGTCAAAACCGTGTGCAACCCGAGTGAAGTGAGGATCGACCGGGCAAAGGCGAAGCCCGAAGATGTCATCGCCCGTTGGGACGCCGATCAGCCGCAGGTATGAACTGCGAGGCCCTCCTGGAGAGACGTGCGCGCAAGAACGTCCTCAACCGCCCTCACGAGGTCCGTCAAAAGAGGTCTTGCCAAGTGCCCCGGGCGCGACTACTCTCCCAACTCTTTTGAGAACCGCTATGGGACGCTAGTGGAAACGGGCGTTTTCCACCGGGGCGGTCAGGAGCACCTATTTATTTATGGCAGTCAGAATTCGCATGAAGCGGATCGGCACGACCAACACGCCGGCTTACCGGATCGTGGTGGCGGATAGTCGCAGTCCGCGAGACGGCAAGTTTATTGAGGAAATTGGCACTTATCAGCCGCTGAAGAAGAGCGACAATTACACGATCGACGTGGGTCGGGTGGACTACTGGCTGAGCAAAGGGGCTTTGCCAACGGAGACGGTCGCGAGCTTTATCAAGAAAGCGCGGAAAGCCAAAGCGACAGCGGCTTAAGGGCCCTGGCGGCTTTATGCAAGAATTCCTGGAGTATGTGGTGAAGGGTTTGGTGGAACGGCCGGATGCGGTCACCATTACGCCGGTAGATCGGAATGGGTTGACGCTGTACGAGTTAAGGTTGCATCCGACGGACATCGGCAAGATCATTGGGCGGCAGGGGGCGACGATTCATGCCATCCGCTCATTGCTTCAAGTCGGGGCAGCGCGCAAAGGGTTGCGCTGCATGGTCGAGATCGTCGAAGAGCGCCCGGAAGAGTGACAGAACCTGCGGGCCATCGGCGGCGATAGCCGTGGCCTTGACGCGTTGAACACGAGCGCGGCGCGCGTGCTGCTCGGAGCATGAAGATCGACGTTCTAACCTTGTTTCCCGGCATGTTCGCCGGTCCGCTCGATGAGAGCATTATCAAGCGGGCGCGCGCGGCGGGCATCCTGGATTTGCAGATTCACCATTTGCGTCAGTTTGCGCACGATCGGCATCAGACGGTGGATGACCGCCCGTTCGGCGGCGGTCCTGGCATGCTGCTCAAGCCCGGGCCGGTTTTCGAAGCGGTCGAAAGTCTGGCCGTGGCGGAAACCCACGTGGTCTTGCTGACTCCGGCAGGTCGACGGTTTGACCAGCAGATCGCGCGTGAGTTGACCGCGCAGGAGCATGTTCTTTTGATTTGTGGCAGTTACGAAGGGTTTGACGAACGAATCCGGGAGCACCTGGCCCATGATGAACTGTCGATTGGCGATTACGTCCTGACGAATGGGGCGCTGCCTGCGATGGTGATTATCGATGCGGTGACCCGGTTACTTCCCGGCGTGCTCGGCGACGACGAGAGTTCGCGGGAAGAATCCTTCAGTGACGGCCTGGTTGAGTATCCGCAATATACTCGGCCGGCGGAATTCCGGGGCTGGAAAGTTCCGGAAGTGTTGTTATCGGGGCATCATGCGGAGATTGCCAAGTGGCGTTTGACGCAGGCTAAGGCGAGAACGCAGCAACGCAGACCTGATCTAATAAGTAAATCAGCGGAGAATCCGGTGTTGCCGGAGCCCGCAAAATGAGCATTGAGTTATGAGCCAAGCGTTATTTGACAAGATTGAATCCGAGCAATTCCGCAAGGACGGGGCCGATTTCGCCGTGGGCGATACCGTCCGCGTCCACACGAAGGTGGTCGAAGGCGACAAGGAACGTATCCAGATTTTTGCCGGCGTTGTGATTGGACGGCGCGGGCATGGACTTAATTCCACTTTTACCGTTCGCCGCATCAGTTATGGCGAAGGCGTTGAGCGCATATTCCCGGTCCATTCGCCGCGCGTCGAAAAGGTCGAGGTCGAACGGAAGGGGTCGGTGCGACGGGCCAAGCTGACTTACCTGCGCAAACGCGTGGGCAAGGGCGCCACTGCCGTCAAGGAGAAGGAAACTCGGCAGGCATCTGTGCCCGCGACCTGACGGGCCATCGAGGCGCCACGTGAACTGCATTGTCACGGCTGGGCCGACCTATGAGAACCTGGATGAAGTTCGCCGCCTGACGAATTTCTCCACCGGCAAGCTTGGGACCAAACTGGCTGCTTGCCTCTCCCGGCAAGGACACCATGTGGTGTTGCTGAGGGGCTATTATGCGGTCTATCGCGGGTTGGAAATAGCAGCCGAATCAGCCACCTTCACTACTACCGCCGATTTGAAGGACCGGTTGGCGTGTCTGGCTTCGCGTCCGATAGATGCCATTTTCCATGCTGCCGCTGTGAGCGATTTTGGCTTTGGCCAAGCCTTTGCTCGATCGGATGGAGGCGAGTTGCTGGCGGTCAAAGCCGGCAAACTTTCGACGCGACAAGGGCCGCTCCTGGTGGAACTGGTGCCGACTCCAAAAATCATCGCGGAACTGCGCGGCTGGTTTCCCCGCGCCTGCCTGGTTGGCTGGAAGTTTGAAGTGGATGGCACGAGAGACGATGCTGTCACGGCTGGACGCAACCAGATCAAAGCCTGCCGCACCAATGCCTGCGTCGTGAACGGCCCTGCTTATGGGCCGGGTTTCGGCGTGGTATCGGAACGCGAGCGGTGCGTGCATTTGGTGGATGAGCAGACGTTGTTTGCCGCCCTGGGCGAGTGGATCAGCGGGACGTTGCCGTTGACGAAAGGTTGAGGGCGGAAGGCCGAAGCGGCGCGCTCGGAGCGCGCGCTCTACCGACTGGGAGGTTTGGTTACTTGGTTACTTGGATCCTTGGTTACTTGGATCCTTGGTTACTTGGATCCTTGGTTACTTGGATCCTTGGTTACTTGGATCCTTGGTTACTTGGATCCTCCCCCCCGTTCGCCTCCGCTCACATCTTTTCGGCCGTCTCCAGTCCGAGCGTTTCGAGGCCTCGCTTTAGCACCTGGCCGGTTAAGTCGCATAGGACCAGCCGGGTGGCCCGGGCGGCGGGAGCGGTTTCAAGACGGGGCAAAATTCTCATAGAAGCTGGGTGAACTTGCCGGCCAGTTCGTAGAGGTAATTGCACAAGTAATTGGGGCGGGCTTCTTCGGCGACGGCTTCGAGCACCAGTCCAAAGTTAAAGAGGTGCTTGGCCAGGTCGATCTCCTGCGGCGCTGTCAACTCGAGGGTCTGCGGCGTGGAGCGGCAGCGGTGGTTTCCTGGTCGGTCTCCTTTGCTTTGCGAAAAATGCTGCGGATGCGGGCGAAAGCGTAAAGCAGATAAGGGGCAGTATTGCCATTGAGGGCCAGCATTTTGTCCCAACTGAAGACGTAATCGCTTTGCCGATTGGGTAGCAGGTCTGCGTATTTGACTGAGCCCACTCCAATGATCCGGGCGATTTCTTTCCGTTCCAGTTCACTCAAGGTCGGGTTCTTTTCGGTCACGACGTTGAGGGCGCGTTCCTCGGCTTCATCGAGCAATTCAGCGAGGCGAATCGTATCACCGGAGCGGGTTTTGAAAGGTTTGCCGTCTTCGCCGAGGATGGCGCCAAACCAGACATGCTCCAGCTTGACCTTGGCCTCGGAATGCCAGCGGCGGAAAATGGCAAAGAGTTGCCGGAAGTGGAGTTGCTGGCGGCCGTCGGTCACGTAGAAGATCTGTTGTGGATGCCACTGTTCGAGGCGGTACTCGAGGGTTGCCAGGTCGGTGGTGGTGTAGTTGAAGCCGCCGTCGCTTTTTCGGATCAAGGCGGGATTGCCCTTCAATTCCGGGGAATCGGGGAAGAACACGGCCATGGCGCCTTCGCTTTCCTGGGCGATGCCGGCGGCCGCGAGTTGGCCGACGACCGCTGGGAGGCGCGGGTTGTAGAAGCTCTCGCCGAGGGTATGGTCAAACTGGACGTTCAGACGCTGGTAAATGGAATCGAATTGAGTGGTGGAAAGGGCGATCATTTCCCGCCAGATTCTCAAGTTCTCCGGATCGCCCGCCTGCAGTTTGACCAATTCGAGCCTGGACTCTTCCAGGACGGCGGGGTCGGATTCACAGGCTTGGTTCACCAGGCGGTAGAGGCGTTCCATTTCAGAAATCGGATCGGCCTGAAGCGAAGCCGGCTGCAAATGCCGCTTCCATCCGACGAGTAGCTTGCCGAACTGGGTGCCCCAGTCGCCGATATGATTATCCGTGATGACTTGATGCCCCAGGAGGCGGAAGACCCGGGTCAAAGCGGCCCCGAGCACGGTGGAGCGAATGTGGCCGACGTGCATGGGTTTGGCCACGTTGGGGGAACTGAAATCGATCACGATGACTCGCGGCTCAGAACTGCGTTCAAAGAACAGGTGCTCGCCGCGGGCGGCCGACTCGAGCGATGCCACGATAGCAGCGTTCTTTAAACGAAAGTTGAGAAAGCCTGGACCGGCGATCTCGACCGGTTCGCTGTAGGGCGCGACATCCAATCGCCCGACGATTTCCTCAGCGAGTTTGCGCGGGTTGAGGCGCCTGCTCTTGGCGAGTGAAATCAGGGCGGCAGTTTGGTAATCGCCAAAGCGCGGGTCAGGGCAGGGCCGGAGGAGAACACTGTTCAAGTCGGCTTCCGGCAGGACCGCTTGAACGGCCTGGTGGAGTCGTTGCTGGAGAAAGCGAGCAGGTAACACGGGAATGGGCGGAGAGAATGACCGGGAAAGGACGGACGCGCGGTCGAGCGCTTATTTGGCCGCCGAGGTTTCCTGGATGATTTGATACATGGCCTCGGCATCCTTGGCTTCTTCGAGCGACTGACGGAATTCTTTTTTGTGAAGGAGCTTGGCAATGTTGGCCAGGGTATGGAGATGTTTCTGAAACTGGCCTTGCGGAACGAGAAACAACATCACCAGATTGACTGGCTGGTTATCGAGGGCATCGAAGTTGACACCGGTGCGGGAGCGGCCGAGAGCTCCCACCACTTCATAGATCAGATCGGTCGAGGCGTGTGGAATGCCAATCCCGAAGCCGATGCCAGTGCTCATGGAGGTCTCGCGCTTCTTCACGACAGCCGCAATGGCCGCGCGATGGTCGGCTTTGATCTTGCCGCATGTGACCAAGGTGTTGAGCAACTCGTCGATAGCCTCCCATCGATTGGTCGCCTGCAATTCCGGCACGATCTGTTCTCTCGCTAGAATGTCGCCGAGATTCATACATCGCAAACGCGAGGACTCATTTCGCCTGAATCACACCGCCTTTTCAAGAGCGATTTCCTCACAACCAGCGTCCTAACGCCATGAAAATCGCACCGGTTTCGCTCCAACACCAGCCCAGCGCCGTCAGAATTCCAACCCGCCCCGTCAAGAGCGGAATGCCAACCAGGAGCACCGCCGCATTGCCCAGCCAAATGATGACCGCGGAGAAAAGATAGCCTTGGTCCGCGATATCGGATTGACGGGTTCGGAGCACACACCAGGTCAGAGTAAGGTGGAAGCTATACGCCGCTCCCACCAGCAAGTGGAACCAGACCAGATAACGAGACCAACCCAGGAGCCAATGGCCAAGCACAAAGACCAAGGTTACCGCTGCTGCGTAGATGGGAAAGAAATAAGGAGCGAGCGCAATCAGAGCATTCTTTCGCGTGACGACAACGTGCCCGCCCTTGGAGGTAACCTTGAATCTTTTGACTCTGCCGCCGAAGAGCCAGGCCCACAAGGCATGAGTCAGTTCGTGTCCGAGGACATAGGCCCACATCGGCTTGGGCAAGCTCAAATAGATCACCAGCCAACAGGCCATGCCCGCGGCCGTGGCAACCCAGACAGTGTCTGCATTGCCTGTCGTCCGGACGAGTTGCACGACAGCCTGGGCGATGCCGAAACAAAAAGGGAGCAGGGCGATGGCGAAGCCTGTTTTGATCCAGGCAGGCGCCGCGTTCAGAGTCCCTCGCTTTGCGGCACGCGCAGCCATCCGGCATCGATCGGGGTTATTTCACCCTCTTAAAAAGCAATCGCCCAGCGTCAGGAGAATGAAAAAACCCTGTCCTTCGAAACAAGGACAGGGTTTGGGAAATCAACCTAAGCTACGAAACTATGGCCCGACCGAACCGTATTGGCGGCGAGGATCGGAACCCGTGGTCGGCGCGCCGACTTCGCTCGGAGGCGTTCCAGGAGGAGGCGTCCCAGCGATGGTGCCAGGCCGAGTCGTGATCGTGCCGCCAGTGCCAGGGCTGCTGGCGCTGCGTTGGCTCGAACGGGTAAGGAAAGAGTTAGCTGACACTTCGGTGCTGGCGCTCGGAACGGCGTTCAGGACCATCTCGACAATGTTAGCCGTTTGGCTTGGGACAACCGTGGCAACCGCTTGAGCGATCCGACTGGCCGATTTAGGAGTGACCTTGGCCACGGCTGCAGCGATTTGATCAGCACGGGAAGGAGCGCTGGTCGCGGCTGCTTTCGCGATATCGGTAGCTTGGTCAGGAGAAAGCTTAGCTGCTTCGCTGGCGATGTCGGCGCCTAGATCGGGTGCGGCTTTGGTCATGGCAGCAACGGCAGCCAAGAGGACGGCCGGCCTCTTCGAAACGATTTCACGAACGGTGACTAAAGCTGCATCTTTCCGGTCTTCCTTGTTCGCCTGAGCTACAATCTGAGCCGCATGTGCTGCCAATTCAGCAGCAGGGGCTTTGGCCACTGCCGTCTTGATCGCCAAATTGTCGGCTTGAGTCAGAGCGCGAGCAGAGGGAGCAGCGACCAATGAAAGAGCGGCTAGTAAGACAGCCAAGGTTACTTGTTTTCGTTTCATAGTTTCGTTTCTAAGTAGTTGTTCCCCGTTCAATGGGCTTGGTTGTAAAGCTTTTGCTACTGCAAGTCAATCATTATTTTGCGGTTCGTTGGGCTCTTCCTGCTCAGTCAAATTAGCGCCTGCTTTGCACCGCGGCAAGCGGTCTCTTCGCCTGAAACCCGGTTGCAGCCATGCCGTAAACCATTCCGGCATAGCCCTGTCGGAACTGACCGGCTTCCTTCGCCGGGCTCAGACAGGCCCTTTTTCACCGCCAAACCGGCGGATAGGTGTTGTCATCGGCATTTCCATGCCTTCTTATTAGCGGCATGACCAGCACGGAAGCCATGACGTTGTTCCGACAGGCAGGAGCGTTGCTGGACGGGCATTTCGTCCTTCGAAGCGGGTTGCACAGCCGGCAGTTCTTTCAATGTGCTCTAGCTCTCCAACAAATGCCTGTTGTTGAACAGTTTGGGGCGGCCTTGGCCCACTTGACACGGTCGCTGGGCGCTCAAACTGTCGTCGCCCCGGCTATGGGCGGGCTCGTCATCGGCCAGGAAGTGGCTCGGCAGCTTAAACTGCGCTTCATCTTTACGGAGAAGGAGGATGGAAAGCTCGCTCTGCGCCGCGGTTTCCAGATCAACGCCGGTGAACCGGTTCTGGTCGTGGAGGATGTCATCACCCAAGGGGGCCGGGTCAAGGAGACGATCGAGATCGTCCGGACGCGCCAAGGGATTGTGGTCGGAGTTGCCGTCCTGGTCGATCGATCGGAGCGGGGCGTTGATTTTGGGGTTCCTTTGTTCAGCCTCATCCGATTGAAGGTCGAAACCTTCCCGGCCGACCAACTGCCGCCGGATCTGGCCGCAATGCCAGCGACGAAGCCTGGCAGCAAGTAAGCTGCCCCGGGCTCTTCTGGCTTCAACCGTTGGGCTGAGCCACACCACCTATGGCTTTCGATTCATACCGAGACTTTCTGCGGTCGCTGGAAAAGGAAGGGGAGCTGCTCCGCGTTCCTCAGACGTTTGCGACCGAGTTGGAGATTACGGAGGCGGCTGATCGGCAGATGAAGTCGGTCGGCGGTGGC
Organism: Verrucomicrobiota bacterium; assembly: GCA_046346765.1. Taxonomy (GTDB): domain Bacteria; phylum Verrucomicrobiota; class Verrucomicrobiia; order Limisphaerales; family SIBE01; genus JAXMHN01. The sequence continues at coordinate 36,049 of JAXMHN010000011.1, forward strand.
AAAGCACTCCTTTTCGAAAAGCCGACGATCCAGGGGGTGGTGTCCCCTTTCCCTGTAGCTATCAACACAATGGGTTCCCGGCGCCGCATGGCCCTGGCCCTTGGCGTGGGCTCGGTGCGGCAATTGGCCGACGAGCTCGGAGCTATCATGAAGGCTAAACCGCCCACCAGCGTGCGGGAGGCTGTTCGGTTGCTTGGCACCGCACTTGAGTTGCGGCATGCCAGGCCCAAGCTCGTCAAGACCGGCGCTTGCAAGGAAGTTATTCAACGCGTCGATCCGGCGCCCACTCACGTGGGGCCGTGGCCCGCCGCCCCGGCCTTAGCGGGACCTTCGGCGGTGGGCGCCTCTGCCCAGATCCTTCCCACCCTCCTCCAAATGCCCGCTCTCCAATGCTGGCCGGGAGATGGCGGTCGCTTTATCACACTGCCTTGTGTCGTCACGCGGGACCCGGATAGCGGGGAGCGGAATGTAGGTATGTACCGCATGCAGATCTACGATGATCGGTCGACGGGCATGCATTGGCAGTTGCAGAAGGTAGGAGCCCGTCATGGGCGGCGTTATTATGAACGGGGCGAGCGCATGCCCGTTGCTGTCTTTCTCGGCGGCGACCCCGTCTTTCCGTTTTGCGCGACCGCCCCCCTGCCGGACGGGTTGGATGAACTTCTCTTGGCCGGTTACTTGCGGAAGAAGTCAGTCGAGCTGGTCCGCTGCGAGACGAATGACCTGGAGGTGCCGGCGAATGCCGATTGGGTGATTGAAGGCTATGTGGACCCGCGCGAACCGTTGCGCGAGGAAGGACCCTTCGGGGATCATACCGGGTATTATACATTGCCGGAGCCCTATCCGGTTTTTCATGTCACGGCGGTGACGCATCGTCGCGACGCCGTTTATCCGGCGACCATCGTCGGGAAACCGCCCATGGAGGATTTCTATATGGGGAGCGCTTCGGTCGAACTCTTCCTGCCGATCTTCCGCATGAATTTCCCGGAGATTGTGGACATTGCCCTGCCGGCGGAAGGGGTTTTTCACAACCTCGTCTTTGTCAGCATCAAGAAGACCTACCCGATGCAGGCCTACAAAATCATGCACGGTCTCTGGGGTATGGGGCAGATGATGTTTACCAAATACCTCGTGGTGGTGGATGCCAACGTCGATGTGCACAACACGAGTGATGTCCTTTTCCACCTCTGCGCCAATACCGACCCGCAACGGGACTCGATTTTTACCCGCGGCCCCGCGGATGTGCTTGACCATGCGACCAGCGAGCTGGCCGTCGGCACGAAACTCGGGATCGACGCGACGGCCAAGCTGGCCGGCGAGGGGTTTAAGCGACGTTGGCCGCCCTTGATTCGAATGGACGAGCGGATTCAGAAAGCTGTCGACCAGCTTTTGGGCTCCCGGTCCGCTTAGTCAAACCTACAGCCGGGGAATGACGCGGAGCGCGTTTTGTCGGTAGAGCTTCTGCAAAACCGGATCTGGCAGCGCGAAGGCATGCATCGGCCAATGGTATTTGGCGAAATAGGCTGGATAGAAATGTTCATCGGCCGTCTCTAACAGCCGGAACGTGACGCGGTACATTTCCGGCAGGGGGTCCATGTCCGTGCCGTAGAAGAGACGGTCCGAGTAGCGTTGAAAGAACTGGCCCACAAATCGCGGGATGGGCGACAGCTCAGCGAAGCGCGCGCCAATGTCCGCGTATAGATTCGGATACGCGTCCAGCATTTGGCCGAGGCGGTTCAGGTCGGAACAGCAATTGGCCAGATGGCAGGCGATGAAGACGGTGCGCGGATGCTTCTTCACGGCTCGCTCCAGGGTCGCCACAACTTCGTCGTGTTCGAGGACGCCGGGTCCTTTAGCGATCTTCCATTTCCACCCGTTCATCAGGCCATCATTGGTCTGATCCATCGGTTCATACATCCATTGGTCCTCCCCGACATGAATGTTAACGGGCATCTGCAACTCCGCGCACTTCTCCAGCAAAGGATCGAGCCGCGGGTCATCGATGTGCAAGCCGAGCCGATTGGTCGTCGCTCCCAAGCCCCGGCCTTTGTCGCTCAGCTCGCCGACGCCAACCGCCCCCGCTTGATGGCATCGGACCAGCTCTTGAACCGCTGCTGTCCCGAGGTCGGCTTGTCCGAGGCTGGAGAAGTCCAAGCCGCACCAGAGCTGAAAGCGCTTGGGATGGCGACCGTACTTTCGGACCGCCTCGTCGAAGCGGCTTCCGACATACCCGGACAGAATGATCGTTCTCTCCAGCCCAACTTCATCCATAGTGCGGACCCAACGGTCGACGTCCTCATCACTCCGAGTGTAGTCGTGGGAATGAACGTCGATGATAGGATAACGCGCTTTCTCCACTCGGTTGGTTGGGAGATTGAAGATGGAACGGGGGCGGTAGTCCTTCAAGAGGAGCTGATCCGGGGCGGTTTGGGCCAGGCCGGTGAGGAAACTGGCTGCGAAACAGGCGATCATGATTGGAGCGGCAGCCAGAACCCTGGCGGCAGATGAGGCGGTCATGCGACAAAGTCTAGTCGACTTGGATCCCGTCGTCCCGCACATTCCTGGCCGTATAACGCCGAAGCCTAAACCTGGTCTGAGTTCTCCGTTGCGCCTGCGTGTGACCGCAACGGCCGAGTCGATCCTCCGGCGCGGCCATCCCTGGTTGTATGCGGAGAGCATTCGGGAACAGAATCGTCCCGGAGAAGTGGGCGATCTGGCAGCGATCTACGATCGGAACGACCGCTTTCTGGCGATTGGCTTGTTCGATCCGGAGTCCCCGCTGCGGTTGCGGGTGCTCCAGGTCGGCAAGCCGACCCCGATCAACCGGACGTTTTGGGAAACCCGCCTGCGGCAGGCGCTGGATCGGCGCCGGGGACTCTCTGATGCCGGAACCACCGGCTACCGCTGCCTCCACGGCGAGAGCGATGGATGGCCCGGCCTCGTCCTTGATCGCTACGCGCAGACGTGCGTGGTCAAGATTTATACCGCCGCGTGGCTCCCTTTCCTGACAGAAATTGCCTCCCTGTTCCAGGCCGAGCTTTCCCCGGAGCGCCTCGTGCTGCGCCTGAGCCGGAATATTCACGAAACTGCCTGCCGACGTTTCCAGCGTCACGACGGTGAGTTGTTGCTGGGAGCGCCCGTGACCGCGCCGCTGGTCTTTCAGGAGTCGGGTTTGTCTTTCGAAGCGGACGTTCTCAAAGGGCAGAAGACTGGCTTTTTCCTCGACCAGCGTGAGAACCGGCGCCGGTTGGAAGAGTTGGCTGCCGGGAGAACAATGCTGAATGTCTTTAGCTTTTCGGGCGGCTTTTCGCTCTATGCGGCTCGCGGCGGGGCGGCCGCGGTGACGGATGTCGATATCAGTCGCCATGCGCTCAACTCGGCGGAACGGAACTTCGCCTTGAATGCCTCGGACCGGCGTGTCAGGGCCTGTCCGCACGCGCTGATTCAGGCGGACGCCTTCGAGTGGCTGGCCCAAGGGACTAGCCGGTACGATCTGGTCGTTCTGGACCCGCCTGCGTTCGCTAAAAAGAAGCTGGAGCGCCTCGGGGCTTTGGAGGCGTATGGCAGGCTCGTCCAGGCGGCCACCGGGCGTCTGGCCGAAGGCGGATTATTGCTGGCTGCATCCTGCTCGGCCCAAGTGCCGGCGGTGGAGTTCTTCGACACGGTCCGAGGGGCGGTGCGGTTGTCCGGGCGCGGGTTTTCGGAGCGGGGCACGACCAGGCAACCCCCGGATCATCCCGCTGGTTTTCCGGAGGCCGAATACCTCAAGGCGATTTACTTGGAACTGGATCGCGCGACCTGACGCGATTCGGGGCCCATTTGGGGGCATGGGCGCAGATCGAGTGATGATTGTGATCGCCGCCAACGTCCCTATAGTTGATCCATCGCCCCGTATGCTATCGCCGGTCGAAACCGTGGGGCGGTCAGGCGACCGACGCCGACTTGGAGACGGCTGCTCGGGGGGAGGGGCGTCAATGGGCGAGCGGGCATGAGGAAGGACTGAACGGCCGGTCCAAGTCATTGTCAGAGTAACCAGAATGAGAAAGCGGGGTTTATACCTCGTTTGGTTTGTACGATGAGAGTTCATCCGCGCGTTAACCAGGCATCCTGCATGAGGTTCACATCGGTTTTGCTGGGTTGCATCGTCCTGTGCCTTTTGGCGGGATGTTCCACCAGCCACTATCGGGCGGCGGCTGATCGGGAAGTGGCGAACATCATCGCGGCCAAAGGACGGGCAGTGCCGAACATGGAGCCGCACTTTACGATCGAGCAGACCAACCAGGTTGTGCTCGATGGTTACCCGTTACTCACGAACCTGACCGAATTCCTCGGCACAACCGCTGAGACGGAACGAAACGCCAAAGTAATTTCATTGGCCCAGGCGCTTGACCTGGCGGTGGCTCACAGCCGGATCTACCAAAACAACAAGGAATCCGTCTATCTCCAGGCGCTCAGCCTCACCTTGGCGCGGCACCAATTCGAGCCGATCTTCTTCGGGCGCTCTCGAGCCGACTATCAAACGATCACTGAGGAGGTCCGGATCGGGGTGGATGCGCTCACGGGCGAACCCAAGGTCCTGAGCGGCGACGCCGCCCTGGTCGAAGAGCACCGTCTGACCGGCAGTGGGTCGACCGGAGTGGATTGGCTCCTCAAAACGGGCGCACGCTTGTCCGTGGCGTTTACGACCGATTTCCTGCGCTACATCACGGGTGATCCTCGCGCGTTCAGTTCCTCGCAAGTCGCGGCCACGCTCGTCCAGCCGCTTTGGCGCGGCGCCGGCTACAAAGTGGCGATGGAGAACCTTACGCAAGCGGAGCGCGACCTCCTTTATGCCCTGCGCGAATTCACACGCTTCCAAAAGGATTTTAGCGTCCAGATCGCGACCAGCTACTACCGGGTGTTGCAGACTCGGGATTCCGCGGCCAACAGCTGGCGCGGGTTGCAGAACTTTCGCAAGAACGTCGAACGCGAGCGCGCCTGTCCGGCCGAGCGGAGGCGAACCCAAGCGTCCCTCGGCCTCATCCAACAAAGCGAGTTGACGACCGAAGCCGGCTGGATCAACGCCATTCGCGCTTACAAACAGAGCCTGGACAATTTCAAGATCCAGCTGGGGCTTTCGACAGACGCCAACATCGTCCTCGACCCTGCGGATCTGGAGCGCTTGCAGATTGCCCATCCGGATTTGAGTGCGGAAGAGGCCGTCAAAGTCGCCTTAGCGACCCGCCTGGACCTGGAAAACGCCCGCGATGAATACGAGGACGCTACCCGCAAGATCGCCATCGCGGTTAACCGCCTTCGCCCGCAAGTGGACCTGGTCGCGTCGGCCGGTTTGGGCAGTGAGGGCAACACCCGGGGCGGCTTTGCCATCCCTGACATCGACCGCTACCATTGGAGTGCGGGACTAAACCTTGACCTGCCTTTCGAACGGACGGCGGAGCGGAACGCTTATCGAGCTGCATTTATCACCCAGGCCCGCGCCGCCCGCGGCCTGGAGCAAACCGAGGATCAGATCAAACTGCAGGTGCGGGACGATTGGCGGAATCTGGACCAAGCCAAGCGCAGCTACGAGATCGCCGAAATGGGGGTTGCTTTGAGTCAGAGGCGGCTGGAGGAGGAAGAGTTGCGCGCCCAGGTCGGCCGCGGCACGGCCCGCGACCTGGTGGACGCCCAGAATGACCTCATCCGCTCCAAGAACGACCGGACCCAAGCGCTCGTCGGCCACACCGTCGCCCGGCTGCAGTTCTGGAGCGACATGGGCGTTCTGGTCATCAAGGAACACGGCCAATGGGAGGAGATTAACCATGCCAAGTAATGGAAGAGCTTTCCTGCGCAATCGGCTTGTCTGGATCGGCACCGCCGCTCTCGGCCTGCTCGCCCTGACTATCTTTTGGCTGGCCCGGCCAGCGGCAAAATCCACCGCCACGATCTTTGCCGCCCGACGTGGACCGTTGGATGTGACGGTGGTGGAAGGCGGGAGCGTCCAGGCACTCGAATCCCAGGAGAGCCGCTCGGAAGTGAAGGGTTACCAGGGAACCAAGATTCTGAAGATCGTGGAGGAGGGATATGCCGTGACGGAAGAAGACGTGAAGAGCGGTAAGGTCCTGGTCGAGTTGGACTCGTCCGAAATCCGGAACAAGATCACGCAGCAAGATATTCAATTTGAGTCGACGGCTGCTTCCCTGATCGATGCCCAACAAGCTTACGATATCCAAGTCAACCAAAACCTCAGCGATGTCATGGCCGCGGAACAAAAGGCCAAGTTCGCGCGGATGGATTTCGAGAAGTTCATGGGCAGCAAAGCGGCCGCCGACATCATCAGCCAATTAGGGCTGGAACTGGACGGTTCGCCGCCCGCGCCCAACACTGCCCCTACCTTGGCCGGGACGCCAGCGCCTCTGGCCCCGCCGCTAACGCCCAGCCCCACCAACCTGGCGGCGGTCCTGGTGGCCAGTGCGCCGCTGGCCCTGGCCGCTCAATCCGATGTCCCGGCCAGCTTGATTGGCTCGAATGCAGCCGCGGTCATGCCGCCACCAAGCGCGCCCCGTGCCGTCACCCCCCCGCCGGCACGACCTCCTTCCACGAGCGCCTCCAGCACTCCGGTCAAAGCCAGTTCCATCGATTTTGGCAAGTACGCCAACTCCGATCTTCTGGGCGACGGCGAGGCCAAACAAAAGATCCGAAAACTGGACGACGATTTGCAGGTCGCCGAGAAGGAGCGCCTTCTCGCCCAATCCACTTACGAGGGCACCAAACGCCTCTTTGATCGCGAGTTTGCCACCCGAACCGAACTCGACAACGATGAAGTCAAACTGCAAAACAGCCGCTTGAAAGTTCAGACCGCGGAAACGGCCAGGGCGCTCTTCCTTAACTACGAATTCCTCAAGACGTCCGAAGAGACGCTCTCCAAATTTGCCGAAGCCGCCCGCGAGCTCGACCGGGCCCGCAAAGGGGCTATCTCCAAACTGGCCCAAGCCGAGGCCAAACTGAAATCGGCTCAAGGCAAATACAGCCTCGAGTCGCGTCAGCGCGATGAACTCAACGAGCAGCTTGATAAGTGCCTGATCAAAGCAAAACGCCAGGGTCTGGTCGTTTACGGCGGCGGAAACGAAGACGGCTTCTATTATGGCGAAGAGCGGATTCGCGAAGGAGCGACCGTGCGCGAGCGCCAGGCCATCATCACCATTCCAGACACCACCAAGATGGCGGTCAAAGTCAAGATACACGAGACCTATATCAAAAAGGTCGAGAAGGGACAGAAGGCCAAGATTACGGTCGACGCGTTTCCCGACAAAATGCTTGAGGGCGAAGTCATGAAAGTGGGCGTGCTTCCGGACTCACAGAACCGTTGGATGAATCCCGATCTAAAGGTCTACCTGACGACGGTTCGCATCGACGGCACCTACGATTGGCTTAAGCCAGGTATGAGCGCCAAGGTCGAGATCATGGTGAAACGATTGCCGGATGTCGTCTATGTCCCGCTGCAAGCCGTCGTCCCCGAGGACGGCAAGCAATACTGCTACTTGGCGTCCGGGGGTGGGGAGAAGCGCGTCGAGGTGGAGCCGGGCGATTTCACCGACGATTTCATCGAGATCAAGCAGGGGTTGAAGGAAGGCGACCGCGTCTGCTTGCGGGCCCCCGAAGCGCCCGAGACCAAACCGTCCAATGGGACGGGTGAGGCCGCCAAGGACAAAGCCAAGCCGGAGGCGCCTCCGCCGGCGCCGAAACCCAATGGTGCCGGTTGAGGAGTTGGCTCTGGTGGTGTTTGCGATATGAACAACTCCGGCATTGTCCGCTTTGAGGAAGTCCGCAAGACCTACCAAATGGGCTTGGTCACGGTGGAGGCGTTGCGGGGCATTTCTTTCCAGATTGATGCCGGCGAATACATCAGCATCATGGGACCCTCGGGCTGCGGCAAATCGACGTTGCTCAATCTGCTGGGTTGCCTGGATCGCCCTAGTTCGGGACGTTACCTTTTGGGGACGGACGATGTTTCGCAGTTGGAGGATTCCGCCCTGTCCTCCATTCGCGGGCGGCGTCTCGGCTTTGTTTTTCAATCCTATAACTTAATCCAGCAGCTCTCCGTCGTGGAGAACATCGAAGTGCCGCTCTACTATCAGGGCTGGCCGGAAGAAGACAGCCTCGCTCTCGCCCGCGAGCTCGCCAAGTTGGTTGGCCTGGGACATCGGCTGGATCATAAGCCCTATGAGCTTTCGGGGGGCCAGCAGCAGCGCGTGGCCATCGCCCGCGCTTTAGTCAATGATCCGCTGGTCATCCTGGCAGATGAGGCCACCGGCAATCTCGACTCCAGTTCCGGCGCCGAAATCCTCGATTTGCTGGATGAGCTGAACCGGCAGGGCAAAACGCTCATCATGGTGACCCACGATGAGACTGTGGCCCGCCGTGCTCGCCGCGCGATTCGACTCCGGGACGGCATGATCGAAAGCGATCGCCGCCAATGACCGCTTGCCTATGGAAGCGTTGAAGCAACTGGCCGCTTTCCGGCGGCAACAAGGCCGCGCCCAGCCTGGCGCTGGCATGGGCCTGGCTCGCTGGAGACGGACGATCCGTTTGGGTCTGAAGAGTCTCTGGCTTCACCGTTTGCGGTCGTTGCTGACCGTCCTGGGAATCGTCTTTGGGGTCTGTTCGGTCATCGCCATGCTGGCGATCGGGGAAGGGGCCAGTTATGAGGCCCAGGAACAAATCAAGAATCTCGGCAGCCAAAATATCATCCTTCGGAGTGTCAAGCCTGCGGAGGAGCAGAAAGCGACGGATCGAGGCAGTCAGAGCTACGTGCTGCAATACGGCCTCACTTATCAGGACATTAAACGGATTCGTGCGACCATTCCAGGAGTGACGGTGGTGGTGCCAGCCCGGGTCATGCGCGAGTATGTCTGGAACATCAGCCGCAAGGTCGATTGCGACATCATGGGAACAGTCCCTTGGTACCCGCAAATGCGCAATCAGCGGCTGGTGCAGGGGCGCTTCTTTACTGAGCAGGAAATGGAAGCCAAGGCGAGCGTGTGCGTGCTGGGCGCCGAGATGGTGCCGACCCTCTTTCCGATCGATTCACCCCTCGGCCGGCACGTGCGCGTTGGCAGCGCTTATTACCGCGTGATTGGGGTGATGGAGCCTCGCAGCAGGAGCACCAAGGCCGATGAGGTCGCCGACGTGTCGAAGGGCGGCGCGGCCACCCGCATGTTCATTCCCCTGGAGACAGCCCAGACCCGCTACGGCGACATCCTGATGAAGCGGCGAAGCGGCAGTTTCGAGGCGGAACGGATCGCCTTGCACGAGGTCACCATCAAGGTCGAGCAACGCGACACCGTTGTCCCCATTTCCCTGGCGATCAGGGATGTGATGGACCGCAACCACAAGAAGAAAGACTTCGACATGGTCGTGCCGCTCGAATTGTTGAAGCGCGCCGAACGCACCAAGCAGATCTTCAATATCGTCCTGGGATCGATCGCCGCCATCTCTCTCATCGTCGGCGGCATTGGAATCATGAATATCATGCTCGCCAGCGTGACGGAACGCACCCGCGAGATCGGCATTCGCCGGGCGCTGGGAGCCAACCAGCGCGATATTACCGTTCAGTTCCTCGTCGAAACAGTCATGCTCTCCGGTGCCGGCGGCATCCTCGGCGTCATGCTCGGCTTGATCATTCCCTTTTCAGTCAGTTATTTCGCGGGCATGAAAACGATCGTGACGCTGTGGTCACCACCGCTGGCCTTCTCCATTTCCGGCCTGGTTGGGGTCGTCTTTGGGCTCTATCCCGCCCTGCGCGCGGCTCAAATGGACCCGGTCGAAGCGCTCCGACACGAATAGGCGCGTCCGTCTTGCCTGCCATTTTAGTCGTAAGAAAGTCGATCATCCGCGACAAGGGCTGATGTGGGAATTCACAAGTTGTCGATTGTCATTCCGGCCTACAACGAAACCGCCTCTATCGGCGCGTTGCTCCAACGGGTCGCGCAGATCGAGTTGCGGCATAACATTGCCAAGGAAATCGTGGTCTTCAACGACGGCTCGACCGATGGAACGGACGGCGCTGTCCGGCGATTTCAGTGGAGATATCCGGCATTGGACGTGCATTATCTTGCCTGGCCCGTCAACCGCGGCAAAGGCGCCAGCTTGCAGGCGGCGGCCGCCGTGGCCACCGGCGATATGCTGGTCGTGCAGGACGCAGACCTGGAATACGATCCGAGTGATTACAACCGCATGCTGAAGCAGATGGGGCAGCACGCGGATGTCGTCTACGGCTCAAGATTTCTGAATGAAGCAGCTGCAACATCGCCTGGCATCGCCTCGGCAATCGTTTGCTGACGGCGTTGAACAACGCCGCCAGCGGTTTGGCCCTGACCGACGTCCATACTTGTCTCAAGATGTTCCGGACCGACCTCTTCCGTTCCATTCTGCTGGAGGAAGCAGGCTTTGGGTTCTGCCCGGAGGTGACCTTGAAACTGGCGCAAATCCCAGGAATCCGCCTGGTCGAAGTCCCGGTGTCATATCAGCCCAGGGCCGTCGCTCAGGGCAAGAAGATCCGTTGGAAGGACGGCCTGCGCGCGGTGTGGTGCTCGGTCAAGTATCGTTCGGGGCGGATGGCTCAGGTGGAGCGAGCGCGGCCTTGCCCGCTGGCCGCTAATTGAATCTGCGGGCCGAAAGGCGAGAAACGAGGCGCGAATGGCTGCGGTGTTGCCTTCATCGGAGTCGTCGGCATACTGCTTGCCCATGAAACCACTCGAACGACCATCGGCCTTCATGATCAATCGTCGCCGCTTCCTGCAGACGGCCGCAGCTTCCGTGGCTATTTCCGCGTTAGGGGCTGACGCCCTCGACATCGTCAATGGCAAGCCCAAGCGGGTGGGGTTGATCGGCACTGGCTGGTATGGCAAAAGCGACCTGTTCCGGCTGATCCAGGTGGCGCCAGTCGAAGTGGTCTCCTTGTGTGATGTCGATAAACAGCTGTTGACCGAGGCGGCGGACTTTGTCAGTCAGCGGCAGAAGTCAAAGAAGAAGCCGCGGACCTATGCGGATTACCGACAGATGTTGGCGGAGAAGGACCTGGATATTGTTCTGATCGGAACGCCCGACCACTGGCATGCCTTGCAGATGATCGCGGCGGTTGAATCCGGAGCCGACGTTTATGTCCAGAAGCCGATCAGCGTGGATGTCCAGGAAGGAGAGGCCATGCTGGCGGCGGCTCGCAAGCACAACCGGGTCGTGCAGGTCGGGACGCAACGCAAGAGTACGCCTCACCTGGTCGAAGCGAAAAAGAACATCGTTGACGCCGGCAAACTTGGGAAAGTGTCGCACGTGGAGCTGTGTTGCTATTACCACATGCGGGCGAACGGCAACCCGCCGCTTGTCGCTGTGCCGGCCCATTTGGATTACGAGATGTGGACCGGGCCGGCGCCGATGCGGCCGTATGATGGAAGTCCGCATGTGCGGTGGTGGCGCACTTTCAAGGAGTATGGCAACGGCATTGTCGGGGATATGTGCGTCCATATGCTCGATACCGCCCGCTGGATGTTGGGTCTGGGCTGGCTCAAACGCGTCTTCTCCACCGGTGGCATTTATGTGCAGAAGGAGGGCAAATCGAATATTAGCGATACGCAAACCGCCACCTTCGACTATGACGACCTGAGCGTGGTTTGGCAGCATCGGACCTGGGGGACTCCCCCGGACCCCAAATATCCCTGGGCGCTCACTCTCTTTGGCGAAAAAGGCACGCTCAAGGCCAGTGTGATGAGCTATGATTTCATTCCCGAAGGCAAAGGCGAAACGATTCACCGGGATTGCATTTATGAGCGGGAGAAGTTTCCGGAAGACGTCACCGAGAAAGATATCGAGTTGCATGCCGCCCCGGCTACCCGACAGCACATGCTCGACTTTTTGGCCGCCATTGCCAAGCGGTCTCGGCCGGTCGCTGATATTGAGCAAGGCCATATCTCCACCGCCAGCTGCATCCTCGCCAACCTCTCGATGGAACTGGGCCGGCCGCTCGTTTACAACCCGGCCCAGCGCGAAGTGGCGGGCGACGTGGAGGCTACGGGTCGGCTGCGCCGGCCTTATCGTCAGCCCTGGCAGCATCCAGAGCCTGCTTGAGAGAGCCGTCTTGGCGCCTTCCTGGGAGGGTGGACAATCTGAGTCGCCCCCTGCCTGATCTGCGCCTCCCCGCACCGGTCGGCCGCGTGCGACGGAGAGTGAAATGGGCCGTTTGGCCCATCAACTTTACTTTTCTCCAAACGAGAGATATATTGGTCTACGCTTCTGAGCTAGGTCCCGAAACCCATAGCAATATAGAGGAGATTCTGTCGCGCCATGGGCGCGATGGCGGGCATCGCTATCGCCCGACGCCAGGATACGTCGAGCGACGCGGTTCGGCAAAGAAAGAGTGGGGCGGGACCGCCGGGATGGGCCCGGCAACTGCTCCGGAAACTTTGAGGAATATGAGAAAAAAGCAAAGTGAAAGAACAGAACAGGAAAGTTCTGCCAGCAGCCCAGGTCGACGATTTCGAGACCGGCGCGATCTTTCGCGACCCGGCCATACTGGCCGAAAAGCTCGCTTCCTCTGTGGAGGAATCGGACGCGTCCGAGCGCAAAGGGCGGCAGCTTGAGGTGGAACGCAGGCGGAGGAGGCAACACCGCATACGTTGTATCTGCGCGAGGTTGGGCGCACCAGCTTGATTACGCCTAAACAGGAAATCGAACTCGCCAAGCGGATCAAAGCGGGGGATGCCGAAGCCCGAGAACACATGATCAAGGCTAACTTGCGCCTGGTCGTGAAGATTGCCCGGGAGTACGAAGATTATGGCGTGCCTCTTTTAGACCTGATCAATGAAGGGAACATGGGCTTGATGAAAGCTGTCGAGCGGTTCGATCCCACCAAAGGGGCCAAGCTCTCGACCTATGCTGCCTGGTGGATCAAACAAGCGATTCGCCGCGCGCTCTCCAACCAATCGAAAACAATCCGGCTGCCAGTTCACGTCGGCGACAAGCTGCTGCACATACGACGGGCTGCTCTTCGCCTCGAAGAGGAGCTCGGCCGAGAACCGACCAATGAAGAGTTGGCCGTCGAAATGCAGATGCCTCCCGCCCGCCTGGCAGCTCTGCGTAATGCTGCCATTCCGCCCAGTTCGCTCGACGCGACGGTCGGAGATGAAGAGGGCAAACGCTTCGACGAATTGGTGGGCGATGACCGCGCCGAAACGCCCTACGGCGCTCTGGCGGACAAGACCACCAAATCGATGCTGATGGAAATGCTCGATTCTCTGCCCGATCGCGAGCGAACCATCCTCCGCTACCGTTTCGGCATCGAAGGCGATGGAGAGAAAACCTTGGAGGAGGTCGGTCAGCATTTCGGCGTGACACGCGAGCGTATCAGGCAAATCCAGAACCTGGCGCTGAGCAAGCTGCGCAAAATGATTGAGAAACGGGAGGCCGTCCAATTGGCGGCTTGACCCCGGTTCGGCGTCGATCTCAACGGCCGACGCCGAATCGTTCTTTTCATGTTGCCTTAAAAGGGCTCTGGCGGGAAGTGAGGCATCAGTCCTCCTTCCCTCGTGATGTCCCGGGCACGCCACTCCTAGGTCGATGACATGCGACTTGAACAGCCCGTCTTCAATGAGGATATGGGCTGATCGCCCCGTGCGCGGCTGAGTTCTTGAAGCGCTCGGGCCGGCACGGGTTCTTGGGCCTTTCGGCGGCGTCAAATCTGTTCTTACCTTACGGGAGGGCTTCCGCTACAGTCTGCCTAAGCCGAAAACAACCCACCGATGAACCTCTGCTGCCATATGGGAACGATTGCCCGTGGGAGAGTTGCAAGCGGAATAGATCGGTCCCGCCGCGACCGGGGTCGCTTTGGCCTTTTCCTTGCGTTATGAGAGTGCAAATCCTGTTTTGGTCAATCACTTCGGCTCTGGCGGGCTTTCTTTTCGGATTCGATACCGTTGTCATTTCCGGGGCGGAACAGACGATTCAATCTCTTTGGAACTTGAGCCCGGCCATGCATGGCTTTGCCATGGGCTCTGCGCTCTACGGGACCGTGCTGGGCTCCTTGTTGGGCGGTTGGCCGACGGACCGATTCGGCCGGAAGGCCACACTGATGTCCATCGGGCTCCTTTACGTGCTTTCAGCTGTCGGCTGTGGCTACGCCTGGAACGTGACCTCTTTCGTGATAGCCCGGTTCATTGGCGGCCTGGGCATCGGCGTTTCGACGGTGGTCGCTCCTCTCTATATCTCTGAAATATCGCCACCCCGGTTTCGCGGCCGGTTGGCGGGACTGTTCCAATTCAACATTGTCTTCGGGATCATTGTGGCGTTTGCATCCAATTTCCTGCTCCGGGATGTCGGCCAGAATGCCTGGCGTTGGATGCTCGGTGTGGCCGCTTTCCCTTCGATGCTTTACACGTTGATGTGCTTTGGGCTGCCGGAGAGTCCTCGGTGGTTGCTGACCCGGAAAGGGGATCGGGCCGCCGGCGTTCGCGTCCTGCAGCTGATCCGTCCAGAGGCGGCTGCGGACGAAATCGAAGCGGAAGCGGACCGTATTCTTGCCGGCGACCGGCACCGGGCGGAGGCAGGCCGTTTTTGGACCTGTCGCCTGCGCAAGCCGATTGGTCTCGCCTTTCTGATTGCCTTCTTTAATCAACTCTCGGGGATCAACGCCGTCCTCTATTTTGCCCCGCGCATCTTCGAGATGACTGGGCTTGGGCCGAAGGCGGCGCTGTTACAGTCGGTGGGCATCGGCCTGACGAACCTGATCTTCACCTTCATTGGCCTGTGGCTGATCGACCGCCTCGGCCGAAGGACGCTGCTTTACATTGGGTCAGTCGGTTACATCCTTTCTCTTGGACTGACGGCCTGGGCCTTCTTCTCGCAACATTTTGCCATCGTTCCCGCCTGCATTTTTGGCTTTATTGCCGCCCATGCGATCGGTCAAGGAGCCGTCATTTGGGTCTTCATTTCTGAGATCTTTCCCAATCGCCATCGCGCCGAGGGGCAGGCATTGGGCAGCTTCACGCACTGGATCTTTGCCGCCCTGCTAACCACTTTTTTCCCTGGGATGGTGGCCACATTTGCGCCTGGTTATGTCTTCCTGTTCTTCTGCGGAATGATGGTTCTGCAATTGGTTTGGGTCAGACTGATGGTACCAGAAACGAAGGGAGTTCCTCTGGAAGAGATCGAACGGCACTTGATCGGCATCGAACCTCCGACAGGTTCTGCTCCGGTGGCGGCTGCCGGGCGCATGGCCCAGCGGTGATCCTGCCCAGTGGGTCTAGGCAAGCCAGCTCTTCAAGACGGCTAGATCAGCTTGGAAGTGCGCCAATCGCTGCTTGGCATCCCCTAGTTCGTATTCGTGATGTTGGCAGATCGGGCCGGCGTAGTTCGTCGTTTTGAGCCAATCGAAGAACGCCCGGTTCACCATGCCTTCCCCCAGCGGGCACCATGCATCTTTCCAGCCTCGCCCCTCTTTTTTCCAGTAAAAGTCCTTTACGAACACAGCCGTCAAGAAAGGTTCGGCCAAGCGCGCTTCAACCGGCCAGGAAAGCCCGCCTTCGACGGTGGCATGCCCGATATCGAAGCAGAAGCCGATCTTCCTTGGATCCAGATCCTTGATCATCGAGTAAACATCCCAAACGGGCGCCCCGACCGATCGTGCTCCCGAGTGATTCTGAAATCCGGCCTGCAGACCAAGGTCACCGCAAGCCGTGGCAATCTCCTTCAGCTCCGGAGCGAGTTGCCTGAGCCACTCGGCGGGAGAACGGTCGTTCGGGTAGCTGACGAACCCAAGCCGCAGGCGTTTGATCCCGAGTTTAGCTATGGTGCGTAGGACCAATTCGCAGTGAGGCGTTTTTAAGGACACAATGTCGGTGGCGACCAGGAAAATGTCGCGGTTGCGTCGGCGCAACGCCTCCGCAAAGCGTGGCAGTTCATCCGCGGCCCGTTCCGGTTCGATTTGACCCTTATTCCGGACGGGTATCTCGATGCCGTCCCACCCGACCTCTTCGACCAATTCGGCCGTTTCATCGGCTGTCAGTTTCTGGAAGGGTTTGGAGAAGCCGATGATGGGAAAGCGGGACCTTTCCTTAGAAGCGGCCGAACAGTTCGAGTGGTCGCCGACCGCCCACGCGGCGGTGGCGAGGGTTGCTTGCACCACAAAATGGCGGCGGGACAGAGACGATCGGTGAGCCATAGACAAGAGTACCCAGCGGCGGCGGCCGATTTCAACTGAATAGGGTAGCTTGTTTCCCGTCCTGCTTGCCTCGCAGTTGGAGGGTCACGTCCTGCTAAGCGTTGCTCACCAAGGGTTGCGGGGGGCGCGGACGCATCTTCCCGACCGATCGATGCCAGATCAATGTTGCTCAAGGCCAGCAGTCACTTAAGCGGAACGATTCGTTGCCGATAGTGAAACGGTGGCGAGAAATTGGGCCATAGCGCTATTCTTTGGGCTGCTCTGCGGCTGCAGCGGGCGGAGTCAACGCATGGAGAAGCCGGAAGATCCCCAGGGCCGTTACGCCCCGCAGATTACGGTGGCGACGCGGTTGCTTGCCCAAAAGGAGAACTGGGCCGATCGAGTGGAATGGGAAGTGCAAAAAACCGATGGGGGTTGGCGATTGATCGCCTGGCGAGTCGAGCATCCGGAATGCAAGGGCGCTAATCGCTATTTGCCGTGGGGGTATTCGATCATTGAGTTGGACAGCCTCCTGACGGCCGTCAACTATCGCCGGAAGGGTTGATGAGCAGCACGGGTTTAAGTGGCCCGCCACAGTCGGTCCATCCCTGACCGACTCCTTCACTCATAGTCCCCGCGAAGGTCCTTTCGGCAACAGCAAAGCGACCGGAGCGCACGCGATGCTCGCCCACCAGACGTAGCAACCGGGCAGTATCCGGACCACAAATGCGTTGAGGGTGCATTCCCGAGCAACCTGGGCCATTCGGCTGATTCGGGCCGTTCTTCTTTGGAAGTAACCTTGGCCGCGCGGATTTGGCCGAGCGGAGCGTTCCATGGACCTCCGAACTCAATCCTGGTCTCGTGCGGCGCACGACAGAACTTGCACCAGGTAACGCAATTCCTCCTCCGGGTTATCCCCTTCGCCGAGTGTTTGACCGATCTCCGCGCGAATGACCTCACGGAAGCGTTTGCGAAGTCGGTGAATCGCCACTTTCAAGGCGCCCTCCGTCATGCTGAGCTGGTCGGCGGCGGCGGCTTGCGATAGGGCCGGCGCTTCGCCCACCAGCCATGCCTTAAGAGTCTCGAATTGTTCGCTCTTGCCGCTCTCGCAGAACTCACGGGCTACTGTGCCCAAGGCACGCTCCATCACCGTGATGGCCCATTGTCGATCAAACAGCGCGTCGATCGGGGCCGCATTTGGGTCGGCAACTTGCCCGCCTGTCTCCGCTTCCTCGGCCGCTTCAATTGAATTTGGCACATGGCCGCCGCCGCGCTTCAGGCGACGGGCATGATCGCGGACATCGGACAGGAAGTGTTTGACCGCACCGAGCAGAAACGAGCGGAACTTCCCTTTGCCTTGCTCTGCGGTCGCCAAGCCTCCGCGGGCGAGCAGACGGGCGAAGAACTCCTGAGTCAGTTCGCGCGCCTCCTCTTCGCTGCGGCCGGCCTTGCGCAGAAAATGGAAGACGGGGTTCCAGTAGGCCTCGCACAGGTCGCTGAGCGCTTGGCGAGCCTCCGGAGTCGAGCCTCGAGCGCGCTGGATGAGGGTCCAGCGCGTGGGAGCGAAAGCGGCTGATTCGTGCGGGGAAGTCACCGTATTGGGTCGGAAAGCTTGGCTGTCACGGTTGCTTTGGCCCAGCCGCCGGCGGGGAGTTGGACTGCGAACACCGCTTCCTCTTGGTCCACACCAACGATCAAGCTCTTCCCGAGCCTTTCGGCGAGCATCCAATCGCGCAGGGCTTCGACCTGTTGTTGGCTCATCTCTGAGGGCAGCAGCCATTCGATATGTCGGCCAACACGCTCCGGGCCGCCGTCGTGGGCGGTGTCGGCGGCAGCGGGGCTCAGGGTGGTCAGTTCCACCCCTTCATTCCCGAAAAGCAATTCCACATTGCCATATCTTTCCTCCTGATAATCCAGCAGTAGCTGCTGCCGGTTGTTTACCTCGCGCACTTCGACGACCGTGAAGGTCAGGTGCACTTCGGCGATGGCAGGTTCAAGCAGCGAAGCGGCCTCATTCTCCGGGAGCTGTCCCCAGGACCGTGGCGGGAGCCGGGTGGTGCTGAAAAAAATGAGCGCGGTTAGCCCAAATGTCATCAAGAGCCCGGAGGCCCAACGCGGATGGCGTTCCGCCGGGTTGTTTTTCACCCAATGACGCGTTGCTTGGATGCCCCAGATCGCCAGCACGAGGCTGGAGGCGCTCGTTAAGGCTGCAACCATCGCCAGGATCGGATGCAGTCGTTGGGCATGGCTGATCCGAGTGATAACCGTGGCCAACGGAATTGTCATTGTTCCCAGCACAATGAGAAGGGGCAAGGCCAACGCTGCGCCGAGCGCGGCCGTGGTTCCGACCAATCGTCCCTGGCTCGAGCGAATCTGATCAAGGGCCAACCAACCCAGGACGGTGCCCGCCAATGCCGGCAGCCAGCCAAACGCTAAGACGATCGCGGTTTCGCCTGGCCCGACCCCTCCGAGGCGGAAAAGAACAGCCGAGCCGAGAAGCAGCGGCAATGGTAGACCAAGCATCACCAGGAGTGCGCCGGCCAGCGCTGTTTTTGAGAGATGCCTGGGGCCTGGCATGGTGTCGGACGAAAGCCCCATTCCGAAGCTGCGCCGCACGTCCCGTTGCCAGAGCATCCAGAGGGTGGCTGGCCACGCGATCATGCTCACCAAACCAGACGAGAAGGTGCTCGACGGCTGAGGCAAAGCGCGCCAAGGCGTCGGCATTGTCCATACCAGCCAAAGGCTAAATACAGTCATAAGGAAGATGCCAGCGGCCCCGAGGGTTGCGGCCAGTCGCGCGGTCGCATTGCGACGCCAGATCGCATACGATCCCAGACTGAGAAGCAACGACCAATCCCAGATCCAGACCACCTCGTTAGGTCGTCCATGGCACAAAACCCAAGCGGTCTTGAAGAGGCTTAACATCGCCGCGAACAGGGCCAGCCACGCACAGCGCTTGGCCCAAGCGGGCATGGGTGGGAACCCACCGACGAGCACCGTCCCATTGCGTCGCCGCTCGCCCCAATCCAGCAGCTTCCAGACAGCCGCCGCAATCGGAAGTGTCAACCCCAACAAGAGACTGGCGACCACCGGGAATCCGAGAGCGCTCCCCTTGGCAAACTCAGCGAATCGCCACGAAAGGTCTGGAAAAAGCCGGGCCGCGACGAATCCAAACAAACCGAGGCTGACTATCGGCAGCACGAGAGCCCCTATGGCTGCGGGGACATTCGGGCAAAGGACCTTTGGCGGCCTGGATTCCGCCGCGAGAGGGGGTCCGGCCGGCTCTGCGGCCGCCGCCGCTGCGGGTGAGGTGAGTGTTTCGACCTCTACTTTCATTTGTCCCGCAGTTTGTTGTCGGCGCTCGCGTTCCTTCGCCAGAGCCCGAAAGACGATGGCGTCGATGCGCTCGTCCAATGGAGTCTTCTCGGAGGGAGGAGCGAACCGGCCCAGCGGGAGTTCTCCGGTCAGCATTTCATAGAAGACCACGCCCAGGGAGTAAATATCAGCGCGATGATCGACCTCCGCCGGTCGTTCGAGTTGCTCCGGGGCCATGTAATGGGGCGTTCCCAGGGCCGCTCCGGTGGCCGTCAGAGTGACTTCCGCTTGGATCTCACCGATGAGCTTGGCGATGCCGAAGTCGGCAATCTTTACGCGGCCTTTTGCGTCCAGCAGGATGTTTTCCGGCTTGATATCACGGTGCAGAATGCCCTCCTCATGGGCGTATTGCAGGGCTTCGCAGATCCGTGGAACTAAGCCCAGCGCTTCAGCCGGAGAAAAGCGCCCTGCCCGCATCGCCTGCCGTAGATTGACCCCATCAACAAACTCCATCAAGAGATAGTAAAAACCTTCCTGCTGCCCAAAATCATAGACGCTCACGATGTTGGGATGGCTTAAGCGCGCCAACACACGCCCTTCGCGATGAAAACGCTCTGCGAACTGAGGATTGCGCGCCAGTCTCGTTGAGAGCAGTTTTAACGCGACGTGGCGGTCGAGGTGAGGTTGCCTGGCCTTGAACACCGCCGCCATCCCGCCCGCTCCAACCAGTTCAATTATCTCCAACTGTGGAAACGCTTTGGCGACTGCCGCGAGGGAGGGAATCTCCGGCGCACGGCCAAGCCCGGTCTCCACCTCATTGGGCACCGCCGCGTTGGCTAGCACGCACTTGGGACATAGCCCCTGGGCCGCCTCAGGGGGGATCACCGTGCCACATTTCGGACAGAGCTTGTTGGAATCAGTAGTCATCGCGACCGTTTCCTGAGGCAGTCCTAAGCCGAGGTTACAGGAAAAGTGAGGGCAGGCGAGCACAAGCGGCTCTCTTTGAGCCCTGCCGTCCGCTGGTTTCGCATCAGGGAGTGGCACGACTGACGCCATGATGGTCCTGGGACGAATCAGGGGGCTGGTGGAAGAAATTCTGGGATGGTTGACGAATCCGCTGCAGCACCAGCTCCGTTTAGTCCGCTCCGCGGCCGTTGCGGCGTGGGCAGAGATGGACCGCCCTCGGGGTTGCCGCCGAGCGCGGTTTCATCCGGAACGAGGACGATGGAGTGATGGAGTGGCGGCGCGCCGGTATTAGCTCAGGCCGGCGAGGACTCCACGGAAGTAGCCAATCGATTCCGCAATCCCGGCGAGCGGACGGTCCATGTCTTTCTCATACTCAAGGCTGCAAACACCCGCATAGCGGGCCCGCCGCAACGCGCGAACAAACCCCGGAATATCAATCCGCCCCCGCGGCAGTTCAACGCTGCGGCCGCCCTTGTCCGGAGCGCTCACGTTCTTCAAGTGAATGTCGTAGACCCGGTCGCCAAACGCTTGCATCGCCTGGATGGGATCTTTTCCGTCCCGGAATTGGTGGCCGATATCAAGGCAAAGCCCAATCCGCTTGTCCAAGTCCCGGATTAATTCCATGACACTCTCCGCATTCGGAAAGAGTTCCGGCATATCAGGTCCGTGGTTGTGAATGGCGTAGTGGATGTCGAACTCTTGCACGTTCTGCTGGATGACCTTGAGCAGTTCGGGAGATGCGGTCCTCTTTTTCTCGATCAGCTTAAACGGGACGCCCACCACAAGCTTGACGCCGACCCGTTGGGCATAGGCGAAAGCTTTGCCGACTTCTTCTGCACTACCCATGACCGTCGGTCCACCCCGTAACCAGTGACATTAAAGCGGGCGCATTGAGCGTGGAAGGCCGCGATCTCTTCGTCGGTGCTTTCCAGCGGAAGGTGAAAGTCTTTGATGCAAAGGTAATGCACGTCGACTTGTTTTAACATTTCGAGGCGCCGGCTGGAAGTTTAAACTTGTTGAGCGATGTAGCCAGCGGCTCCAAGACGAAACAGCTCCTCCTTCTTCGGAGAGGATGTCGACGATTGGCCGAGGGTGGCGCCGGGCGAGAAAGTATCCCCGTGCCAGCGGCTCCGGCCAGACCAGCTCCTGCGTGCGCTAGAAACGAACGGCGTGTGATCATGGTTCCAGGTGAAGTTGACTGCCTTGTAAGCTTGCGCACCTGGAAAGTCAAATATCCTCAGCGCGGCTTGGGATCGGAGGGCAGGGGGGCAAGTCCAGTCCACTCGTGCATGTAGTAGCTGGCGACCCGACGGACGTCCTGACGCATCACGAGGCTGTCTTCGCGCACTCGCGAGAGCTCCAGCATGCTCCGGAGTTCAGTTGTGAAATCGCCGCCCGCGGTTGCGCGCAGATGCCGCACCGCGCTCATCCAGGCGCTGAAGCGCACGGCAATGTCGGCGGCGGCCTGATAGCTTGGATCCTGTTCCACTGTGGTCGCATTCATTCGCCGCATCCGTTCAATCAGATCCTTTCCGGCGGCACTGACGATCGGCAAGGTGCTGGCCGAGGCGATGGCAAATGCTGGATAAGATAAAGGGCTTCGGCGGCGGTTTGGGCGTCCGGGGACGCACTCAACGCCATATCTCGGCCAGGTGGTTTGTCTGGGCGGTAATGTGCTGAATGGCGATCGCCCGTTTCTCATCCGGCGCTCCGTAAGTCGTGTCCGGAAGCCAGTCCTGGACGGGAGCGTCCGGCGGGATGGCGGCAAACTCAGCTTCTCGCTTTGCTGTTTCCTCTCGATCGATTTCATCCGCGGACGGTGGCGGCGGGGGCGGCTGGATCGGTTGCACGCGGAAGCGGTAAGATGCTTTCGTTTCAGGCCAGGGAGGATCGCCAGGGCGTGGATGAGGGAGCCACCGGCTCCACTCCGCATGTTGTTTGCCGGGATGCGCCGGCAGCGGGACCAGGAACCCGGCACATGATTTCCCTCCAATCACAGCGTCGATACTCCGCAAGCCGCGGCTGGTGAAAACCTCCACTTGCCCCGGGATGATCCAGCGGCCGTCCGCCAGGCGCGCCTGGTCCGGCTTGAGTTCGCCCTTTCTCGATTTGCGCTGGACATGCCGGACCACCGAGCCGAGCGTCAGGTAAGAGTCGGTGGAGGGTGCGCTGAGCGGGTTGGTCTGACCGGCGGGAAGGCGGATTTCGACCTGGAGGAGCAATTGATTACCATCGAGGGTCGGAGGCACGTCCGCAAGTCCTCGAGCGATCAGGGCTGCGATCGCTGACAGAGCGAGGACGGTCCCCCAACTGTAGCCAATGGCTTTCCAGAAGGCAGGGGCTGCGCTGGCGGCAATGAGGCGCGACGCGACCAAACCGATGACCAGCGCCGCCAGGCCTCCCAGGAGGGCATTGATGACGACAAAATAGCCGGAACCCCCTTCGAAGCTGGAGATATGGAACCATTTGACGCACGCGGAAGCCACGAAGGCGGCGCTAAATAGCCCGACAACGCCCGTCAGAACCGCGAGCAGGATAGAGGATAACCAACCCATCGATTTGCCTTTCCATGTAACCGTTGCGCTTGCCCAGAGGATTCGCCGCCTTTGCCCCGGTGGTCCCAGTCTCGGCGGACGTCTGCCTGCCTATTCCGTCAACCAGGCCAGCCACGAGGGACCCTGCCAGACGGTCGGACGCCATGTCCAGCCTGCCTGAGTTACGGTGGCGATCAACGGAGATTTCAGCTCCCGCAGGTTAAAAGTATAGGCATAGGACACCGCCGGAGTTAACCGGCCATCCGCCGCGATTTGCAGGCCATAGACGCGTTGGTGTTCGAATTGAAAGAACGTGATCCCCAGTCCCGTCTTCCAGGCGACGCTGGCTTCGGCGGCCCCCGCGGACCAATCCAGGGATGAGAAGTAATCCGTCGCGCGCACGGTGTGCCGCTGAGGATCCAACTGCAGCCGGATGCGGTGTGCGCGCCGCACACCATGGGTTCGGGCCGAATCGATCCATTTCGCCTCGGCGTAGCGCCAGGCGGCGTAGAATTCGTTGGCCTGTGATCCGGGCTGAATGTGGAATGGCACATCCAGCTGGTTGATCCCCTCCAGCCGCTTCGCCAATTCATTGGCCGCAACCGGCGCTACCTTCTCGCCTGGCACGCTCCCAGCCCAGCCCGCTCCTTTAAAGAACCAGCCCACATAGATCAACACCAGCAAGACCACTCCCGCAACGTTGATGACCGGCTGCCGGAGAAAGGCGCCGAGCGGCTGCAGCGATGGCACAAGCGGCCTGGCTTCCTCCAGGAGCGCGTCTGAACCCGAAAACGTAATGGGCGTGGCTGCCCGGCGTTGCGCGCAGGCGTCTTTGGCCAGCGCGGTCCAAACCAAGAGCAGTCCGCCCGTGCGCAGCATTTCAACGTAATCGCCGCTCACCCCGCGCTTGCCGCGCCAGCCGCGATGCTCATCGCCACTCGTCTGAGTGAGACTAAAGATCCGCCAGTAAGCAGCCGCCGCCTGTTTGGCCTGTTCCGCCGACGCGAAATCCGCCACCAGCACCGTCTCCCCATTGCCGACTATCCCCAATTGCGCCGCCTCGGCCTGACCGAGGATCTCCGGGAAAACCGGTTTCGCATCCTGGATTTGGGCGACGGGGATGTCTGGGCCGAAAAATTTCGAGAGGTTGGCCGATGGTCGCTCGGCCAGCGGCATGGCCCCGGCGCTAGGTGGCGGTGGGGGGGGACCTGGTTCTCGCGCGCGAATGAGTCCGACGAGGATAAACGTGAATCCCAAAGGAGCAAACAGGACGGCCATGAAGACAATCGGACGTAGCGAAGCGCCAGCGCTTCGCAGGATGAACGCCAGGATCGTCAGCACGGTGCCATACCCCAATGACAGAGCGGCTGCAAGGATCAGCCCATCGAGCGAAAACGGAGGATCTGGGTGAGGTGGTTCACGGCTGAACGTGCTTGCTTGAGGCAGTTCGCGTTTGAGTTCCAGCAGAACAACCCGAATGGCTTGGGCCAGTCGCGGCATCGTGCCGCGCCAGGCACCACTTTGTTGCTCGCTAAGGAAGGAAAGCATTTCCACGCCACTCGCGGGCGCAGGTCTGCAATGACCACCAACAGCTCCTCGAATCGGCGCCAACCGGCGATCCGTCAGCACCTCTGGCAAGGGCACCAACGGTATCTGGCGGATTAGGTCGATAAGGACGCGTTCCAACCGCGGATCCACCGGCCGTGCGTCTCGGGCCATGGCGATGGCCGCGCTCGCCCGGACGGGATTGCCGCTTCGTAAGCCCGATACCATGATTTCAAAAGCGTCGGGCCGGCGGCGCAGCAGATCGGCCGCCAGCGCGGTCGCGCGGTGGCGCAGTTGGGCGAAGTGCAGGAGCGTCTCCAGGTCGCTCTGGGGATCGAGCTGCAGCGCCTCCCAGACATCACCAAAACAGGAGAACGTTGCCGGCAACGGTTTGGGCGGTGGTGGCAAGCGGCCGGCGGCCGCCCGCAGCTTTTCGGCGACGGTTTGGGCTGCCTGCTCTCGGGTCAACCGCGCTTCCGTCTCTCGCAGTTCGGTCACGTCTTCACAACGCACTCGGGCCGGATAAAACAGCGTTGGGTAGCGAACCAGTTCCGCGGCCATCGGCCATCGACCTGGGGCGGCGCCATAATCGACTTTGATGCGTGGCCAACGGGCCAGCCAGTCGAGCACCGACTGGCCGAGAGCCATTTTCCGATAGGCTTGCCAACGGTTGCCAGTGAACCGGCCGTCGTCGCCGATCCGTTCCGTGCAGGTGACGGTGCCGCAGCGAAGGCATCCGTGCACACTGCACTCGCTTTCGAAGAGAACCGCCCGGTGCAGCGCCGGATCACAATCGCAAGCCACAGCCACCTCGCTCACGTCCGTTGCGCCCGATGGGTTGGCCTCATGCACGGGCTGCGGCGGCCAAGTTGTCATCGCCGAGCCGCCAGGGCCTGGAGCAATCGGTGTCGATCTTGACGGGTCAGGCACCCGCCTCCCAACCTGAAAGAATTCGCGCATCTTTCCGTTGCGAGGACCGCTCGTGGCTGCCAACGCGAAGCGCAACGTTTCTTTTCGACCGTTCCGTTCCCACGCAATTTGGATTTCGTATTGGGGCCAATCCAGCTCAATTCGGTCAATGTGGCCGACCGTTCCTGCAGCCACGTGGATACCGCCGGCGTCGGTGAACTCCTGGATCACCGTCACCTCATGATCGGCGCTGAGATGGTCGATTGTCGTGCTCACGGTTGGGCGACCCGTCGCGGTGCACCTCACGCCGGCCAAGGGAATCGGACTGACTTCGGCTCGTCGGCGCTGCCGTCGAATTTCCGCAACTGCAGGTAAATCTCGATCTCACAGGGTTGCCCGTTCGGAACATGCACCCGGAATTGGATCTGGCGGGGATCGCCCGGTTCGGGGTCAAAACGGTAGCCCCATTGGAACCAGGGCTTGCCTTGCGCGGCCGTCGCGCGGGCATTGGTTTTGACTAAGGCCGGATCGAAGACCGCTCCGGCGGTTTGAGCGCTTTTGATGCGAACCCGCCAATCGCCGCTACGATCCGTTTCTTTATAGGCGACAAAGGCGTAATCGCAGTTGAGCACCGCGTCGTAGGCATCGACATAGGCGAGTGTTTGGCAGTTAGTGCCGCCCGGGACACTGGCGGGGGCTTCAATGAGCGGCTTGGCCGGCATGGACATGTTGTCAATCATGGACATTGGATGGTGAAATAAGGCCAATTGCCAGCTCGGGCTGAGAAGCGGTCATCTTGCCCCTTTATGGCGGGCACACCGCGACATTTTCGGGCTATGTTCGCTAAAGCAGACTGGCGTCATCAAGCCGATTGTAGATGAAAGGGAACGGCCGGTGGATTCGCCTTTAGTAGAATGAACTGGCAGCGCTGAGGCGTCGACCCTCGCCGAGAAGCCCACAAGGCTCCGGGTTTGGCTCATTTTTGGGCACGTGACGCCCTGGCGGCGGTTGCGCCGGGAAGCACCGCGGTCCGGGGGGCTCGCGTGGCTGCCGACATAGAGGTGGACTTCACACCTTGCTCTTCCAGCTAATCCATTGCTGCTCAACATGGGGCAGGGGTCGGGGATCTTGAGCAGTCTGACGGAAGCCCCGCCAGGCGCATCGCCCTCTGGGAGCGGTCATCCTGTTTTAGGCCCGCGACCTGCTTTCAGGGGCGGAAAGATTGCATGCCGACTCGGCCGGAAGGACGCGGAAGGTTAAACGATGTGCGCCTCAAATTGCAGTAAGTTGGAGAAATTTACCTGCGAATACTGCGGCGACTCTATCACGTTTCAGGCGAGCGCGAAGGGGCAAAAGGCAGAGTGCCCGCACTGCGGGCGAGTGGTGCAATTGGGCGCTGTCCTTCCCGCTGTTTTGGAGATGCGGAAGCGGACTGGGGTGCGGGTTGAAAAACTGAATAGAACCCGGATTCCGGCGGTGACCCTGCTTCTTGGCTGGCCGTTATTTGGAGCGGGCTTTCTGGCGATCTTGAGTTCGATGGTCACTCCGCTCATCGGCGGAGATGCGTTGGCCAGGGCTCTGGGGCTGTTTCTGAGCTTGCTGGCGACCGGGATTGGATTGGCCTGTGCTGGAGAGCCGGCACACCCGGACTACAGGTCTGTTCGGCGTGCGCGAGCAAGGATTGGCGAATCGGGATGCGATTGTGTGTGGAACGCGTGCCGCCGGTTTGATGAGCCGGCGTCATCTCCGTCGGGGCGGCGTCCATCCTACTGATCGTCAAAAACGGGCGGCACTTGCCATTCGGGGGCCATCGTATTTACTCACCTTGGTCACGGCTGAACCGTTTAGCCGTATGAGGCGCTTTCAGACGCGGCACGATATTGTAATCAGTCCAGTCGAGATGAGAGCACATCTGCGTTCGAGGCTGGTTGAGTTTCCTCCGAATACCAAAAGACATTGGGATGTTCGTTGACGTGCATGAAATGCGGGTGGATGGCCGCAGCGCCTCCGAGAGCAAGAGCAGAACGGCTGCTGTTCCAAGGCAGAGTTTGTGTGAATGTCATAACCAGGATTCACTTGTTGGGGTTGAGGCGTTAAGCGAGGTTGCTCCGGTGAGAGCGGCTGCGTTGATGATCGCGGACGTAAAGCACCCGGCGCCGCCTGCACCGGCGTTAGCCGCAACGAGCAGGAGCCAGACTGCTGGCCGTGATCGGCACGCCACGCCGGACAAGAAGACGCGCAACCGTTCCGCATTTCCGCACCCTCTTTCTGCGCAGCGTCTTCCAGCGGGCGCCGTCGTTGTTCCGGAACGTTCTCGGCGAAATGGCGTGAGAACAATCGCTTCGATGGCCCGTTCCAGCGCATCACTGGCGCCGTCCAGCAGCAGTTGTTCGTGGTTGTTCGCCAGTTCGACAGGTCAGGATCGCCCAGCGGCAACACCTTTATAGACTTATCCGGCGAAAACCTGCGCGACGCGGACAAAGTCCTTCTTCATGCGTGACCTGATACAGCCACGCCAGCAGGACAGTTTCTCTTCGCAGTCGACCCGCGCCAGTGGCGAAGCTTTCCAGCGAGCACAACCCAGGCCACCTCCTGCGCCAAGTGCGGGGATCGGACCCGTCGCAGCGCTGCCGAATAAACCAGGTCAACGTGCCTTCGGACGATTTCGGTGGCTTCCTGGCGCTGTTCGCGCGCATACCGGGCTAGCAGTTCCAGGTCGGTCTCGCTCATGTCTTCACAAAGATAACGTCGCCAATTCACAAATCCGCCAGGAATTGGCCGGCGCCCGTTGGGGGGATTCGCCAGATGGGCGAAGAGCGGCAGAAGAGGACGCGAGAGGCGGAGGTTAGTGCCTCGACGGCTTCTCTCCCGAGGTGGACTGGGCAGCAGAACCGCGCGGTAGAACTGTTCGCCAGGTGGCGCTGCCGCGTCGAAACGGAGAGTCAGGCTCACTTCGCTCGTAAATGTCTCCACGGCGCGCCACGGGCTTGATGCAACCTGTCGGCCGCTTCGATTCGGTGAATTCGACCGACCACGCCGGTGACAGCGAGGCCGCGCCGGCCCTCGCCGTCGACCAGTCAAGCGCGGCGCTTCGTCTGAAGGCGGACGATTGCGCGATGAAACTAAAGCTCCCGGGAAGCGTTCCAGGTGCTGGAGATGGCCAGGACCGTCCCGAGACCATAAACAATGCCCTGCACGATCTGCCCTTGAGGCCGATTGGAGATCTGTCCGTGAGGCACCCAGGCGATCCCGTCGAACGAATCGAAGATGGCCGCGGAAAGGGTTTCGACAGCCACGAATCGATCGCACGCAAAGATCACCCCGATAATTGACCCCATTCAAGCCAGCCGCAGGCGGCTTGGAATCCAATCGACCGCGTTCGACAAGGTAGGCCAAGGAGCGCCTGGCCGACGACACCGCCGCTTCCGCCGGCAACGAAGGCAGAGCGCCGAATACGATGCCGTTCATAAACCGGGTCGGCCGGGAGGGCGCTTGTTCGGTCCATGCCGGCCGTCGGACGAAGTGAAGGGCGTCGTTGCGTTGTTGGCGAGGAAGCGCAGTCCGTAGAAAAAGGGCCGTGAATGGTCGTCCTTCGCCCGCGGCAATGGTGGCGCCGTAAAGGCCTTTCCTTGTCTGTCGGTGGTCCAGCGCCGGCCGTCGGTGGAGTGGAGGATGCTGCGCACGTTGCTGGCCAACGAAAACACCAGTGGCAAAGGCCACGTCCACCGTCGGTGTATTGTCCCGGCATTCGATTCTTGCCATGTCCGGCCGTCGGGGCGACCATGATCGAACGCGGCGGCTCCCACCGCCACGTAAACGCCGTTGCCGACGCGACGTCGCTAAGAGCGGCTCTGGTGCTGGCGTAGTGAGCCGTCAGAGGCGGCCACGTCATCTGAACGAAGCACGGCGCCCGAACCGGTGAGCACCACAAAAGCGCCTAGTCCGCGGGTGACACTGAGGGCCGGCGATTTGGAAAAGGCGCTGCTGCCAGGTGGGAACCAGGTTCGACGATCGTATGAGATCAAAACGGGCTCCATGCCCCAAGCGCCGACAGCGACGGAGAGTGTCGGACCTCTCGCAAGACCGGTCATAGAGGCCAGCGCTGGTTCGAGGACGCTGCTGGTCCATTGGACCCCATCCGCGGAAAATCGAATGGTGGGATAGTTGTCGCCGTAAAGGCTTAGCACCGTCCAGAGGCCATCCTGATAGTTGACCCTCGTCACGCTTTCCTGGGACGCCAGCAGCGTGGAGGTCCACTCCACCGCATTCGTCGAAACGAAGAGCTCGAACAAAGTTCCGAGGCGGTCCGCAACCTTAGATGCGCCGACCACGAACTTGCCGTCGCCAAAGGCAATCTTGCTCCCCAGCCGCACACTCCACGGATGCGCAACCGTTGCTTCGGACCAGGCCGCCCCATTGACCGAAGTGAATAGAGCCGATCCCGCCGGAACGGCGAAGATGCCGTTGCCGTAGGTCACGTCAGAGATGCCGCTCGTCTCGGCGGTGAGCGGAATCGCGTGGGCGGTCCAGTTGCGGCCGTTTGTCGAGGTGAGGGCCGCACCGGATCCACTGATGGCGAGCCAGGTGCCATTGCCGTAGGCACAGGCTTGGAGATCCTGCTGCACCGGGCTGGTCGCACGGTCCCAATTCAATCCATCGGACGAGACCAGGATGGTGCCGCTCTCCCCCACCGCCACGAATTCGCCGGCGTCGAACTTGATTTGTCTGAGCGGCGCATTTGCCGGTGAGGCTACTTCGGCCCAGCGTCGGCCGTCGGTTGATTGAAGGACGCTTCGGCCCACCGCTACA
Source organism: Verrucomicrobiota bacterium (assembly GCA_046346765.1). Taxonomy (GTDB): domain Bacteria; phylum Verrucomicrobiota; class Verrucomicrobiia; order Limisphaerales; family SIBE01; genus JAXMHN01. The sequence continues at coordinate 66,295 of JAXMHN010000011.1, forward strand.
AACCGGCCGGCGCCATAAGCGACGTCGCTCAGGCTGGCGCTCCGCAGGAGGTTGAGTTGGTCTGGATCCGCTTGGTTACGCGTGGTCCATTGCGACAGAGGGTCCGCCGCTTGGATGGAGAGGGCCAACAGGAGGGAGAGGAATCCGACGCAACGACGCAGCTTCATGCGAACAACTTCAATACAGATCCGCCACTAGAAGCCTGATTTATATGAGTATCAAAGTCAACGCTAAACTCCCTTTAAACTCCCTCTATATGTATAGTCGCTGGACCTGGCGTCCGCTCGATCGTCCGATCGTCCGAAGAAGACCGGCGCTGCGTTTCGTCTCACGGCTACCGGCTGACCCCGCCCCACCATGCAAACCAGCTTGGCTTTAGATCCGCCAAGGGCCCTCGCAGTTTCGCCAGTTCCACCGCCGGCCCGTGCACTTCAACCCGAACCACGTCGGCGATTGCCAGCATCTGCTCAAGTTCCGGCCCGACATTTTCGATGTGGGCGAGCAGTCCTTCCGCATCGACATAGGCTTCCCGGCAAAAGATCTGGTCTCCATTCAGCGAGAAGCCGTAATAAAGATTCTTGGACTCTCGGGCCGTTTTTTGGACGAACGCCGGCAAAAGCGCCTTGGCCTGGTCCAGTTTACCGGGATGGACTTGAAAGTAAGGGTGGATGCTAACAGCGTCGATGGGTTGCTTCATGAATGCCTATGAGTAATGGAATCGGCCCCACAGAAGCAAGCCGTCAGCTTCTGCCCGCACTGAGCCTGGATGCCGCTTGCGGAGCTGGCATCGGACCGACTCTTAGGGCCGCAGATGCCGAGACTCTGCAGGCAAGCGGCCGACCCACGTGTTCGTCGCGAGATAGCCCCATTCCAAGGCTGGCATGGCTGGGGCGGTGCCTGGGCCGCCCCGTAGCACGAGGCGATCGGCCGGGGTCATCCGCTGCACCCATGGCGCGCACGCCCTGGCCGCATTCAGCGTCTGCCATAGCTCCTGATACACCGCCAGATCTTCCGCCTGCATGAAAGCAGGCTCAAACCCCAGCACATAACGCCACGGCCCATGCGGATTCCGAAAGAAAGTCTCGTAAAAGACCGCCAGGTCCACATTGTAGAGAATTCCTCCAGCTTCCGGCACCCACGCTCGATGCTCCGCCCGCGACCCGTCCAAGCTGTCCTGGTTCCCCGATTGACTCCAGCGCCGGTTCCCGTCGCTTCCCACCACCCCCAGCAGGACCAGCGCCGCTACACCCGCGAGCCCCAGCCTCGCTCCCAAGGGCCAAGTGACCGATTCTTCACTTTCCTGCCACTGCCGTGCCAGCCAAAGCGCCAGCGCGGGCAGGCCCCAATCCAGCCAAAAGCGCACAACCTCGAACCCGAGGACGAATCCAATGCCTGCCATCCATAGGACCGGATCGTGCCCGAGTTGGGCCAACGGGCGCCTCTGCCACCATCGCCAAACGATGACGGCGGCGATCAGCCCAACCGCGGCATAGCCACCGGTCAACGGCTGAAACTCGCCCACCAATGAGTTGGCCGGAGCTGGCCGGCCGAGGGCCAAGGCCGGGATCAGGGCGGCCTGATGCAGGAAAGCGATCGGATGCCCAGTAGCCATCGCACCGAGGAAGCTGCCAGACACCCAGCTCAACGCCAGGAGCGACGCTTTGCGCCATTCCTGCGCGAGCAGGAAGGCCGCAGGCAAAAGTCCGAGGAGGTACCAGCTGCCGTGAATCCAAACCGCCGCTGCGATCCAGATAATGGAGAGGACCATCTCCTTCCGGCCCGGAGCCATCCCCGGCCGGGTCCAAAGACTGAGGATGCCCAGCATCACCGCCGCCGTGAGAAGCAATGGGCGTCCGACAAAGCAGCGGTCGGCAAAGTAAGGAAAAACCAACATCAGAAGCGCGAGTGAAGCCAGCCACGCTTCCGGGCGCCTCAGCCAGGCGAGGGAGCAGCCGCGAAAAGCCAGAACAGAGACAGCACCGAAAACCAGACCAGGCGCTCCTGATTCCAACCTGCCAGCCGATGAAGCGCTCCGAGAATGGCATGCCAGCCAGGGTTGTGATCCAAGGTGATTTCCGGCCGCAACACCAGGATTTGATCCCAGCTCTTGCCACTGACCGCTTTGGCCGCATGCCGGAGCGCGTCGTCCGGCGGGAGTACTCCATGGTTGAGCAAGCGCCAGGGAAGAATCAGCAAAGTCAAGGCAACGAGGAGCCAGATCACCATCGCCAGGCGCGGAGTGACCCAGCGGAAGAACTGCTGGTCCGGGGCGCTGGTAGAACGTCGTGGAATGATCAAGGCTAGCTGGCTTGTCGCTGCTGGTCCATTACAGTAGAGAGCCACGCGACCCATCCACAAGGAGAATCGGGGAGGTCGGGAGCGATCTCCAAGGAATCAAGAACCCAAGGAACCAAGGAACCAAGGAACCAAGGAACCAAGGAACCAAGGAACCAAGGAACCAAGGAACCAAGGAACCAAGGAACCAAGGAACCAAGGAACCAAGGAACCAAGGAACCAAGGAACCAAGGAACCAAGGAACCAAGGAACCAAGGAACCAAGGAACCAAGGTAGGGCGCGTTCTCCGAACGCGCCGCTCAAGTCTTGAGCGACTCAGAGTCAAAGACCCAAGCGTCCTCAAGAAACCCGGCAACTTATTGGAGTCGCCTCGCTCTGGGACCGTCCATTCGCGGGACGAACATATCCTGCCAGACAAGGCCGCATTCCTTCACCATTTGAAGGCAATAATCCAGGTCGCCGACGTTTCGGTCGACATTGTTGGTCCCGAAGGAGAACTTCGCGCCAGCTTGCTTGGCGAGTTTGATGAACTTGGGGCTGGGCAATCGGTAGCGGGCGTTGATTTCGATCGCGATGCCGCTTTGCACCGCCGCGTCGATGACCCGCTTCATCCTGGGTTCAGTCCAGAGCGCATCGTATTCGGAGGCGATGACTTCAGGGAGGAACGTGGGATTGACGTAGATGTCGATCGGCTCGTTTTTAAGAATGCCCACGGCCCGATCTACCAAAGTCTCGACGAAGGCTTGTTTGTCGTCGACGAACACTTCGTCCTTGATCCACAGACGCATTCGGCGCCCGCGATCATCCGTGTAGGTCATCGAATCGGTGAAGATATAATCGAATTGGCCTATGGCTTGACGCGAGAACATTTGAGTCCATTCCCGTCCCTCAGCTTGCATCGCCATGAAGGCCGGTTGCCCTTTCATAGAAGCGAGATACTGATAAATCCCAGCGTCGTTGGTTACCCCAAAGCCTCGGCCGCAATTGACCGCAATGCCATAGAAGATGCCTGTCTCCCGCGACCGGGCCAAGGCCTGCTCCAGTGTCAGACCACCCTTGAGGTGCACATGTGAGTTCAGCACCGGGAAGTTGGCCGATTCCATCTCGATGACCTGACGATATGCCTGATCCACACGCGGTTCCTCGACCAGCTCCGAGGTCGAGTCGGGCAAGGCGCGGACGCGCAGGTTTCGATAGAAAGCTTTGCTCTCGTCGTCATGACATTGGAGCGCGATGGTCCCGTGGCCAAGTCGACGTCCGGGATACTCACTCGGAACTACCGCTTCTTTCGGCTCGACATAGTCCACCACGAGGGTGCCATTCAGCCGAATCTGCACGTGCCGCTCGCGCACCAGGATGTTCATCCGAAACCACTCATTGTCCCGCACGATCGACTTGGACTGGTTCCGAATGCCATAAAGGCTGCCGGTTTTCTTCGTCTCGTAATAGCCGCCCTGCGGCGGTTGCGAGTTGTTCACTTGCACTTCCAGTCCCTGATCGGGCCATCCTTTGTCCTGGAAAACGGTGTGAAAGTAGACGCCGGAATTCGCCCCGGGACGGGTCATGACCTCGACGTCCAGTTCAAAGTTCTTCAACTGCCCGTCCGCGCCTTCCCCGACATAAAACAGATGCGCCCGCGGCCCGTCACAGGCAATCGTGCCGTCCACGACCCGGAACGATCCAGGATTCTCGCCCGCTTTCCAGCCTCGCAAGTCCTGACCGTTAAAGAGAGTCCGCCAGTCCGCCGCGCTCGCAGGGCTGCTTTGGTTGCATAGAACGGCTAATGCGAGCAGGGTAGCGGCAATAATCTTTTTCATGATCTGATCCCGAGTCTGAGCGGGCCGCCCGCCGGCGACAAGAACGATTCCAGCCCGATCTCGGGCTTACGACGCGAGCGGCTTTTCAAACCGGACGGCATAGATCGGCGGCAAATGCGTCGAGAGAACCTCCCATGAATCGCCCCCGTCTTCGCTGACCCAGAGCGAGCCAGTGGTCGAGCCAAAGGCAAGGCGGTGGCCGGTTTCATCCACATCCAAGGCGTGGCGAAAAACAAGGTCGTAGGCGTGTTCCTGGGGCAAACCTTTGGTCAAGCTTTCAAAAGTGGCGCCGCCGTCGGTGGTGCGGTTGACGACGACCCTGCCGCCTAATGGAATCCGCTTTTCGTCCTTGGTTGCCGGCACAAACCAAGCCGTCTCGGGCCGGCGCGGATGAACCGCGACCGCAAAACCAAATGTGGATGGCTTCACGTCCTTGATTTCACTCCAGCTGGCTGCCCCGTCGTTGGACTTGAAGATGCCATTGTGATGCTGGACCCAGAGCGTCTCCGGGCGGCTGGGGCATTGAGCAATCAGGTGAGGGTCCTGAATATTGGTGTCATAAGCACGCTCCGGCGGCATGTACTCAGCCCGCATCCCTGTGCCTCCGCACTGCCAGGTGCGGCCGCCGTCGCGCGTGAGCCAGGCCCCGCCGCAGGAGATGCCAATCGTGACATGCTCCGGATCCATCGGGTTGACGCAGACCGAATGAATCCCCGGATACTCGGCGCCGCCGCCAAACCATTCCTCTCGCTTCGGATCGTCCCAAAGTGGACGGTTCAACCGCCAGGTTTCGCCATGGTCGTCCGAGGTAAACAATCCGCCGGGCAGTGTTCCGCACCAGAGCCGCCCGTTCTGGTGCTGACCGCCGTAGGCCAGGGCCCAGACCAATTGGAGCACCCAATCGTAGACGCGGCCTTCGGCCGGCTGGGTTTTTGGCTTGTCCTCCGCCGGCTTCTCCGGATAGGTGGGAGTGCCAATCGGCTGCCACGTTTGAGCGCCATCAATCGACCGATGAAGCTTCACGCCGAAATGGCCGTGCCCCAGCGCGGCATAAAGAGTCCCTTCCGGGGCGCCCGCTGGTTTGCCGCCCGCGCCATTCCAGGGGCGGGGATCGTGCATCACGATCGAGCAATGGTCGCCCATAAAGCTGGTGTTCTGGATGGACCAACCGGCTGATCGACGGCGTAACGTGAAGAGGCCCTTTCGGGTCGCGACGTGCAAACAGTCACTCATAGATAAGAGAAGGGGACGGCTGCTCCTAACCGCCAGACAAGGCCTGGACGACATCAACCACACCCTCGGCAGGGACAGAATCGGCCAGCCCTTTGCGATCCAGCACAGGCTGACCGTCGATGAACAAGGCCATATGCCGTCGCAGCGCCCCCTGGTCGTCCAAGACGTAGCCCCGCGCCGGCGGATTCTCTCGGAAATAGGCTTCCAGGACCTGCCGCACGGAAACGCCTTCCACCACGCGGGGCGGACACGCGACATGGCGCTGAATGTTCTGGGTGAATCGCACCTGCGGCATCTGGTGAATTTGATGGTATGACGAATCAGCAGCGCACGCCAGGACATTAAACGTCCCCGGGCGCCCGCCCGCCCCGTCGCGGGCGAGTCGACCGAACCCAGCTCAGTTAGATGCCGCCCGATTTGGCTGCCGCCGCCGCCGCTGGCGATGCTGAATCGGCACGGTAATGTCTTCCAGAATGAGAAGGGCCTTGGGCGGATGGGTGTAGGGAAGAAGGTTCGCGGTGATCAGCCAGTCGCGCGAAACGGTGCCGTTGGGCCCGCACAGGATCGCTTGATGCGGCTCGCGCCAGGTGCCGTGGCCGGACAGAGCGTCCGAGACACTTTTGCGAATCCCGCAATGGCCGCAGGCGTCGCTCAGACCGCAGCCACATCGCTTGGCGTGCACGCAGTGGATGGCTTCGCCGCTGCGCTGACGAAGGGCGGTGGGCGGCTCATCGCCCAAGAGGGCCTCGGCCGCTGAGTTAAAGTCGTGTATGCAAATGTCGGCGTCGACGATCAGAGCTGGCATCGGAATGGTGTCGAAGATGACCCGGAGGTATTGGGCCCTCTGCTCGTCTCTTTCGGAAGAGGCCATGTAGGGACTCTAATGCAACCGCCATCGTTGAAAAAGCATAATCGCTTCCCGCTCCCCCTCGTTGTTTGTAATCGGGGCCACGCCGCTCGGCTGACTATGGTTGGCGCACGCCTCCCCGCGGCATCAACCGGCCGTTGCGAATCACCGCGTCATCCGCCGCCAGTGTCTCTTCCTCGCCGCCCGTGCGCCATCGCACGGGCCTGTCCGCAGCAGGATCATAAGAGAAATGACGGTCTACTCCACCTCGCCGAAGCAGACGGATTTCGTCTTCCATCTCCAGGTCTCGAATCATCTGGTCGCGGCGAGACACCAGCTTTTCCAGGTAAAGGCGCAATTCGGCGGCAGCATAGCCGGAGGCCGCCAGCGCTTGGACCAATTGCTCTTCAGTCAATTGTCCGAGCATCCGAGCCATCCAGCGGGCGTCGTCGATGGTCATTTCTCGAAACGCGCCTGTATCCTCCTGCGGTTCGTAACCAATGACGCGGAAGCGCCCTGGCTTGTCAGGATGGCCGCGCGGTTTCCTCAGCTCGGTGAAGCGCCATTCAAAATCGTTGGCCGACTCGGTCGTGTGCCGGAAGGTGCCGCGGGCGCGGCCCAGCCCGCCGCCCAGATCTGAAAAGTAATGAATCAGTTTCGTGCCTGAACCATCCCGGATCAAGCCGAGCCGCGTGTTGTCGAACCGGGAGTCAAACCAGCTTAGCCACGCCGCGAGCAAACCCGCGCCGCGCAACTCGCGCCGATGCTCTCGCCCGAGCCCCTCGAAATCCCACGGGCCGATGCTTTGGCCGGTCGCATCGGCTTCTTGCACGTTGGCTTCCCTCAGAACGAGGTAGGCAATCTCGCCTTCAACCGCGCTCCGGAACTCGGCCGGATCGTCCTCGGCCTTCTGCCGGTCTGGGTGCAAAAGCAAGCGCCGGCGCAATTCTTGACCGGAGAGAATGGTGCCGTCCTGGCACACCGCTTCGGCGACACACCGAAAAGGATCGTAATAGGGTCGAAGGCGAATCGTTCCAACCGGCAGCAGAAAGAGAAACCGCAATCTCAGCGCCACTTCCTGGCGAAGGTTGAATTCGCGAAAGAGGCGCCGATCATACCGGACCCGCAATCCTGTGACATGGTCGGAAGGCTCGACGTAATAACCCAACGCATGAAAGATCCGGCCGGTGAATGGCTCTGAATGCGTCTCGCCGAACTTGGCTTTGATGCGTCGAGCCCCGTTCGTCAGCGCGATCCCGGGATTCCAACCGCGTGTTTTAGGGCCGGCGTAGTCCCAGACCACGTTCGTATAGTCCGGCATACGCTCACGCCCGAATCCGGTGGCCAGGTCCAGCGACGCGATCGCGCCGGGCCGCTGCCAATATGTGGAAGCCTCCGGATCCAGACGGCTGCTATCCACGGCCAGATTCCATGCCGGCGCGAGATTGGCCGCTGGTGATTTCCCCTTGCCCACCGGGTTGCTCAAGGCGTCGCAGAACAAATAGGGAACGTTCAGAAAGTCGAGCTGGCTGGGGGCGGGTGAACGGTGGTTATTGGAGATGGCCAGGGCGACTTCCGCTAGCCGTAGGAGCAACTCGGTGCGAGCGGAACACCTCGGCAGCTGCAGAGCTTGCTCACCCGTCTGAATCATCAGGAGCAGAGCCTTTTGATCCTTGTCACTCCACGCATCGCTTGGTCGGCCGAGGACCAGCTGCAGTTCCTTCTGGGTGAGATCAGCCAATGGCCGGTCCCGCAGGATCTCCGCGCGGACGCGCTGAGCCGTTTCGCCAGCCTCGATGGCCGTGCAAAGGCATGCCTTGGCTGTGATGACGAGGTTACTCAAGCCTTGGTCGGTCCGAAGGTCGAATCGGTTCGGCCCCAGTGCCAGGGCGCCAGGTTCTTCGAAAGTGATGCGCGGGACGGTGGCGTTAGGCAGAGCTGATCCGGTCGCGCAGCCAACAGTCAAAACGAGCAGGCAAAGGCTCGCCGCCTTGGCAACCAGCTGCCTGGGGCGGCGAAGGTATCGTGCGCGCAAACGGATGATCGATTTTGGAACGGAGTCTAGCAGGACCATCAGCGTGAACGTCTACCCGTTGCCAGCAGGGCCGCGCAACTAGAATTCCTCCCGCAGTCATGGAGCAGGACGAAGGGTCGGGCCGCTGCCTGTGGCTCAGTATCTCAAGTTAGGTGCCGTTTTGGCCGATGTATGTCATCAGATGATCGCCGACCTTGAGCAGATAATCGGGGTGACGGTGCGCGAGGTTTTCGGCACCATGCTCCATTTGCCGATCGGTCCCGACACCGCGTCACAGTTGGTCGGGGGCGAAACGCAGATTGCCAGCTCGGTCGGCTTTATCGGCCAATTGAGCGGGGTGGTCTATCTTTATTGCGGGGCGTCATTCGCCGGCCGCATCACCGCCAACTTGCTCGGGCTGACGGCGACGGAGACAGCGGCTGCTGAGATGGTCAACGACGCCATGGGCGAAATGGCCAACATGGTGGTGGGCAACCTCAAGTCCCGACTCGCGGATCGCGGCTTCCCCTGCGTCCTGTCGATCCCCTCCGTCTTCCGCGGCGAGGAGTTTGGCATCGGATCGGTCAGCTCGGCCAAGAGACGGGTCTTCTTCTTCCGTTGCGAGCAAAGCCAGCTGGTCGTGGAGGTCCTCTTTAAGGAGTCTAATTCCTGATCGGGACGGTGCCGCCGTTCACCCGTCGGTAGCCGCGGGCGGCTTGTTCACCGAGGATGGATGTCAGTTGTTCGTTGAGCTGCCGTTGGAGAGCGGCTTGGTCGATTTGCTGGCCTGGGACGGGCTGCGGCGGTTTGAACGACTTCTGCGTTTCGTAAGCTTCCAGGACCTTCTCCTCCGGGATGTTGTAGCGCATGCCCAACCGCGCCAGCAGGTCGTAGGTCCGGTCCTGGCTGCGCTCATATCCATTGAACCGTTGCTCCCCCAAGTTGGCCTTGAGTTCCTCGTTCATTTGCTTGACCGCCGCCGCCCGCGCCTCCTCCTGTGCCTGACGCTCCGTGGCGCGTTGCTGGGCCAGCGCCTGGCGCTCGGCCGGATCAGTCGTCGTCACCGGGGCGCCCTTGGGCGTTGAGATCTGCTCAATGGCCGCATCGTAGTCACGCTTGGCCCGGTAGATCTTCCGAAACTCATCCTCGCTTGGCTGGAAGTAAGTGGCCAATTTGGTGCTCATCTGCTTCGCTTCGCTCGACGTGCGGATGTTGTAATCTTCCAGCTCTTGAGGAGTCAGGACCTTGGCCAATTCCTGTTGCAGCGTGCTGGTCAGCTGCCTGGCTTCGGCTGTGTATTCCGGAGGGCGCTTTTTGTCGAACTTGGCCTTGAGCGCGTCCGACTGTTGCCAATAGGTTTCCTGCAACGACTGAACAGCGTCTCTCTTTTCCACGGGCAAGTACCGCCAAGCGACTTCAAACGACTCGTAGTCTCGCGATCCGGAAGAAGGTAGCAAATCAAGCGGCAGATCGATGCCCAAGAGTTCCTTCACCGCCCAGCGCTTTTCCTGTTGGACCGCCCGCAGCTGCGTGAGCCGTTCGAGTTTCTGCTCCGACGTTTCCGGCGTCTCCGGCGCCCCTTTTGGCTTGTTCTTCAGCGGCTCTTCCCGTGCCGCATACAGCTTATTAATGTCGGCCAGGATAATGTCGCGAATGGTCTGTTCAGGACAGCCGATCCCTCGCAAATTAGCGATATACTGCTTGTAGTCCTCCGATTCAACTTCGCGCCAGGAGAAAGGCGCTCCTTTTTTGGCGACCAGTTCCGTTTGGTTCGTTTTCGGCGTGGGAGTGGCCAATTCGGCTTTGCCTTGGACAGGTTCCGGAGCTGCCGCTTGGGCCACGCCAGTTGGTCCGGTCGGGCGTTGCACATAAGCGATGGCGCCAACCAGCCCGAAAGTGAGACAGGCCAGCCCGGTCAGGAGTGCTTGTGGTTTCATTGGTTGATCAAGATGTTCTCCACGGCGTGGTCGTTGATGATCGGGGTGGCATTAACACTGGCACCATAGCGCTCGGCCAGGCGTACAGATGGCAAACGCTGCATCATTTTGGCCCCTTTATCGCCAAACAGTTGCTGCATCGTCTGCTCCGCCTGCGTCCGGATCCCCTGCAAACTCTGCATTCGTTCCTCTTGTGTCAGATTGGGATCCTGCATGATCCGCTTGGAATCGGCCTGCCACTGTTGTTGCGCCTGATAAGCCTGCACGATTGATTCCTTCGGCGCCCCCGCTTCCGCCCCCACTTGGCTGATCGTTTTGTAAATCGGATCTTTGTTCCTCTGGAACTCGGCGTAACGATCGTCGCCCAGCACCGAGCGAATTTGGTCTTCCAGACTCTTCTCGGCCTGGGTTCGGGCGTCCGTGAAGGCCTGGTTTTCCGGATCTGGGTTGCGGCGGCTTAGGCTGTACTGGTCGTCCAGCGGTTGCATGAAGTCGAACACCTTCCTCATTTCGTCATCTGAAATGTCGGAACCTTTAAGGCGCGACCGCAAGGCCGAGGCAGTGTCGGATGTAGCCATTTCGAAATCCTGCAATTCGCGAGGCGTCAGGACCTTGGCCAGGGCGTCATGGCGTTCCTGCTTGATCCGGGCAAAAGCCTCGCGGTCTTCGGGCTCCAGGTATCCCATCGTCCGCTGCTTGATGTCGTCCGATTGGGCCCAGTAATTCTCTTGGATCGCGCGCACCTGATCGCGCGCCGCATCCGGAATAGTATTGAAAGCGGTTTCGAATTTGCCCAAGTCGCGTCCGGCGAGCCGGGAGGGCATGTCAATGCCCACGTCGACCCCGGTCAGCTCCTTCAGCAGCGCGCGCTTTTCCTCCAGGAGTTGGCGCAACTTCGTCTCGCCGCTACGGCGATCGTACAAGGGCTGCTTCTCCCACGGCGCAATATCGTCTGGCCGCACTTTGAGAGCATGTTCCCTCGGCCCATAGAGCCGTTTGACCTCGGCCATCATGATCTCTTTGATGGTCTCTTCCGGGCAGCCCGCCTCCCGCAGGTTCGCCGCATACTTGTGCAGATCCTTGGACGCCAAAGATGCCCAACTGAACTTCGCCGGCGTCGCCGGCGCTTTCACTCCACCTTTACCAGTTGCTCCTTGTGTCCTGAAGTTGGACGCGCCGGCTTCCCCCGACAACCCTGGTTCCAACCTGGCGCGGCTTCCATTGCCGGTGCTTCGCTTCGCCAGGGCGACTGCCAAGTAACCGGCTAGCACCACGTTCAGACCTACGAGGCCAAAAATGAGCTTTCGCATAGATCAATTCCGTTGCGTTCTGGCTATAGAACTTTGACACGATCGCCCGCCATTTGTTTCAAACCCCTCTTTAAGAACGACACAGATCCTCACTTCCGTCGAGATAGTTCGCGCCTGGCCAACCGCCCGTCCCATCCGGGCCAACCTGAGGTGTTCCCCAAACCAATTCCAGCGGATTGCGTTGAGCGCCAGCTTGGAAGCGGGCACGGATCATGCCCGTCAGGCACAGTTCGTGCCAGGTTTGAGGACCTTTCGGCCGAGTCAAAGGCCTGTTCCGACGGCGCCGTGTCCTGTTTTGAGGCGCGAATGTCCCGGAAGGAGGCGAAAAGACCTCTTTTTAGCCCTTTTTCGGCGCTTTGGACTTCCACAATTGTGAAAGTGCGGGGCGGCAGAGCCAAAGAGCCCCTAACGAGCAGCCGGTCGAAAGCAACCGTATCCAGGTAGCGGCCGACCTCAAGGAGGCGGATTCCCGCGAGGTCGGAAAGCAGTGGGACAGGCCACCAAGGCCGGGCCGTGGGCTTCGCGCTCTTGCCGGAGCTATCATTGGTTTTCCACTCTGTAGAGGTGCGACTTGGTCCGGAGGAAGAAGGCGTTGCCGGAAGCGGCTGGTGAGGCCATAAAGCTGCCGGCGAGTTGATTAGTGGCGATGGGCTCGAAGGCGCGTCCCGGCTTGAGCACAGTGGTGGTGCCTTCCTGGCTGAAAAAGTAAAGCCGCCCGTCCGCGTAGAGCGGCGAGGCTGCATATTTGCCGCCAATACGCTCGGTCCAAACGACGGCGCCCGTTTTGGAGTCGAGGCAGGTAACGAAACTTTCGGCCGCCGCCGTGTAGATCAATCCATCGACCAGCAAGGGCGACGCGTACTTGCCGACGTGCGTCTTTAACCGCCACAATACCCCGGAGTCGGTGATGTCCCCTTGGCGGTCCGTTTTGACAGCGAGCATTTCCGTCTTGGTCAGGCCGGTGACCAGAAAGGCCACGTCGTTCGCAAACACCGGCACCGGGGCTACGGAGAAGTCAGGATATTGCACCCGCCAGATTTCGCGGCCGCTTTTGGGGTCATAGCCGTAGGCCGCTTTTGCCCCGCCGCTGATCAGCTGAGGCTGGCCGCCGCTGGTCACGATCAAAGGCGTGCTGTGCGCCTTGCGCAAATCACCGTCCCGCGCCATTTGTCCTGGCACATTTTCGTCATTCCAAGCTACGGACCGATCTGTTTTCCAGACGGTCGCGCCTGTTTTCTTGTCCAAGGCGACCACGTACTGGAGGTCTGCGCCGTCGAAAGTCAAAATGACGACCTGATCAAAGAGCACGACCGACGAGGATGGCCCTCGGTAATGGCGGCAGCGCAGGTCGTCCCGCTTCCACAGCACCTTGCCAGTCTCGGCATCGAGGCAGGCGGTGCCGAAGCTGCCAAAATGGGCGTAAATCCGGCCCGGTTCGACGGCCGGCGATGGGGTTGCGTAGCAATTCATCGACGCGCCATTGCCGAGCGGTTCCGGGTTGTCACTGTGAAAAACCTTTTCATTCCAACGGATCTTGCCCGAGTCTGCATCCAACCCGATCACATAGAAGTCGTGCCCATCCTCCGTCGCCGTCGTGACCCAAACCTGGTTTCTCAGGACGACCGGCGTCGAATAACCGCGCAGCGGGATTTCTGTTTTCCAGCGAATATGGTTGGTTTCGCTCCAATGAAGCGGAAAGCCGGCTGTCTTGGTTTCGCCTGGCGCCGAGGAATATCCCGTTCCCCAAGGCCCGCGAAAGCTTGGCCAGTCAGCTCGGGTCGCGGTGGCAGCTGTGGCCAGGAGGACAAGCGCCATCAGGACGATCCGGCCGATGCGAACAATCGGGCTGGCCGAGGCAGGAAAGGCACCAAAGGGACGCGGGCATTGGTTCATGCCGAAAGCGTGATCTGCCGATGCATTCAAGTCAACGGGAACCCGTTCGGCCAGGAGCTCCGAGAGCGCGGGACGCTCGCATCACGAACGCGCGCCCGGAAAGCGCCCGCTGACCGGCACGAAGCCACCCTCGACTTAAAACGGATGGGTCTAAATGTCACTAGCGTGCGGCATACTTCCGACTATCTTTGCCCCTATGAATCGTGTGGATCGGCTCATGGCGATCGCGGTCCAGCTGCAAAGCCGCAGGCTGTTGCGCGCGGAAGACATCGCCGCGCACTTTGAAATCAGCCTGCGCACGGTGTATCGCGATATCGCCGCTTTAGGCGAGGCGGGCATTCCGATCATGGCCGAGCCCGGAGTCGGCTACAGCCTGGTCAAGGGCTATCACCTCCCGCCGGTCACATTCACCTCCGAAGAAGCCAGCGCCTTGTCGCTCGGTGGCAAGCTTGTCGAACACCTCACGGACGCTTCCTTGCGCAAGCAAATGGATTCAGCCCTGCTCAAAATCCGGTCCGTGCTGCCCCGCGATCGACAGGATTATCTCGATCGCTTGGAACGATCGACCGCGGTGGTTTCCCACGGGCGCGAGACCACGCCCAGATTATCGAGCCAGGCTTTGATCCCCATCCAGCGCGCCCTGGCTGAGAGACGCGTGTTAACGCTCCACTATCGCGGTGGGCATCGCGTCGAAGTCACCTGCCGCGAAGTGGAGCCGCTCGGACTGGTTTATTACGCGGACAACTGGCATCTCATCGGCTACTGCCGCCTCCGCTGTGACGTCCGCGATTTCCGCACCGATAGAATTGAGGGCTTGGAGCTGCGGCCGGAGGTGTTTTCGGGACATGCGGAGTTCTCGCTCAAAGATTATCTCCGAGCGGCCATGACCAGCGGCAAGTTCAAATTGGCGCAGGTGCGCTTTCAGACCGAGGCCATGGCGCGTGTGCGGCGCGAATGGTGGTCTTGCGTGGTCGCAGAGAAGCCGGTGCCGGATGGAGTGCTGGCGACCCTGGTGGCTTGTTCGCAGGAGTCGATGGCCGCATGGATTTTATCTTTCGGAACGCAGGCGGAAGTTATCGGGCCCAAAGAACTCCGCGAATGCGTTGCGTCGGAGGCGGATCGGGTTGCCGCCCGCTATCGGAGTGGCGATCGCCACGGCGACCGCGTGGGCTCGCGGCACGGTCTACTGACATAGGGTTGTCAGTGGTCTCAATTAGTGTGGGAAAGTTGCGGGACCGGAGTGTCACGGCAACACCAGCAAAACAAGAAAGGCGATACCATGAATACGACCCCCAAAACGGATGCCCTCAATTGGTTTGAAATCTACGTCAATGACTTTGAGCGTGCCAAGCGCTTCTACGAGCAGAGCCTGCACGTTTCCTTGCAGGTCCATAACATGGATCAATGCCAAATGGGCATGTTCCCCTTCGATATGCAGAATGGCATTGGAGGCGCCCTCACTAAAATGCCAGGCATGTCCCCGGGACCGGGCGGCACGATGGTCTACCTCAACGTCGAAGGCGACCTCGATGGCGTCATCCAACGCATCCCCGCCGCCGGCGGCAAGATCGTGAAACCGAGAACCTCCATTGGAGAACATGGCTACATCGGCATCTTCACGGATACCGAAGGCAACACTGTCGGCCTGCACAGCATGAAATGACCTCTCCTCCAGAGCGGCGCGTGCCGTCACCGGACCGCGCCGCCCTCTATCTCCGGGCTGCGTGTCCAGATCGACCGGTCCAGTTCGTCGTCAGGGTGTAACGATGAGCGGTCGGTCGACGACCGACTGCCTATCCCAACCCTTTATGAGGATCCTAGTCACCACGCCCGCAGGCTTCATCGGCCAAAAGCTCCTGCCAGAGCTTCTCGCTCCGGAATTCTCGGTGCGGGTCGTCGTCTCCCATCCCACCTGCTTGCCTGCGAAACTCCGTCGCCAGGTAGATGTTGTGTCTGGCTCGCTGGACGACCTGGCCACGCTGCAGCGCGCTTTGGTAGGGGTCGAGGCCCTGTTTTGGTGCGTGCCGCATCCAATCCCGAGCGAAACCCACCCGCTCCGCCAGTACGAACGTTCCGCCACGACCGCGGCCGAGGCCATCCGTCGGGCGGGGACAGCGCGCGTCGTGACCATCTCTGCTGGAGGAAAGGGCCACGCTGGCCAGGCCGGGCCCATCACCGGCCTCCACCTCATGGAAGATATCCTGAATGGATCCGGCGCCTCGATCCGCCATTTGCGTTGCGGCGTTTGGATGGAAAACTTCCTCGCCGAGGCCGCTCCCTTGCGGCAACGAGGCATCCTGGCCTATCCCATGCCAGGAGATGTGCCCATTCCAATGGTGGCGGCCACGGACATTGCCGACGCCGCCCTCAAGTGGTTGGTCCGTCGTGATTGGCATGGCATCGAGCCTAGAGCTGTCCATGGTCCGGAAGACCTCTCCTATGACGAGGCAGCTGCTATCCTTGAACGCGCCTTGGACTTCGCCATCGAATACCGGGAACTGTCTCCCAACGCTTATGCCCAATCCCTCCTCCAGTCCGGCGCAAGTCGCGAATATGCCCGGAGCATCGTGGAAATGTTCAACCAATTGGGCCAAGGCATCACCCGCGCCGAACCGAGAACTTCCGAATCCACCACCGCCACACGTTTAAGCCCCTGGGCGCAGCGTGAGTTGCGCCCACTCCTGCCCCCGGGCGCGTCTTCGGATCACCCCACTTCCTTCGCAACCGTGTAGGAGCGCCTTCCCGGCTTTCGCCGCGCGTTAGCTCGATTCGCCTCTCGAGCTTTGGGCAGCTCGCGCTCTCCGGGCGCGTCCGGATCCGCTGGTTCGCTGGCCTTGCGCGAGCCCTGGCTGGCACATCGGCGGGGCTGCCTGGCTTGTGCCTGGCAACTGCCTGGCTGCGTCCCGGCTCCTATCAGGCAGGCTCCAGCCGCTGAAGCGCGAGGAGTTCCCGGCTTCCGCCGGAGGCGCCGGGCGCGTTCGGGGGCGATTGCCAAGCGATGGGTGCTATGCCAGCATGCCACTCGAGTTTCCGAGCGGCCGTTTGCCTCCACGATAGCGATAGCGAAGGTACGGTCCTTCACGTCGGGGTATAGGCAAAACGGCATTTAGAGAGACGAGCTGACTATGGGCGCCTACGGGATGGTGGTGCCGGCATTCACTGGCCACCTCAATCCAATGACAGCCCTGGGCCGCGCGCTTCAACAGCGCGGTCACCGGGTGGTGATGATCTCACCCCTTGACGCCGAGACGAAGATCCGCCACGCCGGTCTTGAGTTCAAAGCACTTGGGCAGTTGGAGTTTCCACGCGGCCGCTGGGAAGAAATGACGGCTCGAATGGGGGCCTTGTCCGGGTGGAAAGCGAGTCTCTTCTGCGGCCGCTGGCTGGCTCTGTCCGCCCGCGGCATTCTGCGGGATTTGCCTCCGATTCTCGCCCAGGAGTCGTTCGACGGCATCATCATGGACCAGATCAGCCTCGGGACAGACGCGGTCTGTGCCGTTGCGGGCGTGCCGCTGGCCGTAGGTTGCGCCGCTTTGGCGTTGCACTTTGAAACGAGTGTTCCTCCCGCCACGGTCGGCTGGCGGTACCATCCTGGACTCTGGTGCCGGGCGCGAAACCTATTTGGCCACTTGCGGATCAATTACACCGGCATTCCCGTGATTTGGGAAGTGCTCCCATTTCGGAAGCGCTATCGGCTGCCGCGCTTGCGATGGGATCAGGTGGAACAAATGCCCCCCAGCCTCGTCCAACTCGCGCAGCAACCCGCTTGTTTCGACTATCCGCGACGTCATTTGCCCGACCATTTCCATTACACTGGCCCTTGGCAGGAAGCGTCGCGCGAGAGTCAAATTACCTTTCCGTGGCATTTGCTTGATGGGCGGCCCCTCATCTACGCCTCGATCGGCACGCTGCAGAACGGATTGGACTGGGTTTACTGCGCCATGGCCGAAGCATGTCAGAATTTGGATGCGCAAGTCGTGATCGCCCTCGGCTGCAAAGGCAAAGCGCCTCCCGCCGGTTTGCGTGGCAAACCCATCGTGGTTGACTATGCGCCTCAACTCCAACTCCTGGAGCGCGCGACGCTGGTAATCACCCACGGTGGACTCAATACCGTCTTGGAGACACTGAAGGCGGGACTGCCCTTGGTCGCTATCCCCATTGCCAATGACCAGCCGGGGGTAGGTGCCCGCGTCGAGTATCTCGGCGCGGGAAAAACGTTGCCGCTGCGGCACTTGAATGCCGATGCCCTGCGCGCGGCTGTTCGGCAGGTTCTTTCTTCCAGCTCATTTCGGGAAAGGGCTCGCTACTGCAGCGGCCAGATTCGTAGCGCAGGCGATCAGCGCCGGGCGGCCGAACTAATCGAAGAAGCGTTCAGCACGCGTCGCCGGGTCCTGCGGCAAGGGACAGCGGCGAACGGAGGGCGGAATATGCCAGGCGGCAAAAACCTCGAGTCGACAGAGCTTGCTGCGCGGAAGAGCGGTGCCATCGGTGGTCCGGCGATCGAGACGTGAAGCCCGCCTGCGGCAGGATGCGTTGGAGGCGGGGTTCCGTTCCGCCCGACCGCTTGGCATGAGTCATGCCATTAAACGGGACTATGCAAGCAGGTTCATGCCTTTCCTTACTGTCGCTTGTCTGCGCCGTGGCTATATCCGGTGTCGAGCCACCTCCCGCGTTATTAATCGAGCCGGACGGTGCCGGCCTGCAGTTAAGGGTCTCGCGAGAGCCGCTCGCGCCGTTGGGAGGGACGCGGTTCAACCTCAAAGTCGAAGGGAGCGTTGACCTGGCCACGTGGGCAGCCAAAGGCGACCTGACCACCGATGAAGGCCAGGGCCTGCACTTGGCGGTGGGGACCGGCGGAGAGAACCAGTTCTTCCGCGTGCGGCGAGAACTCGTCGAGACTGGCGTCGAGCCGACCGGTGCCGAGCTCTTTGGCTACGATCGGGCGTTCCAGGAGGAACTGCGGGCGGTCGGATTTCTCACGCCGGAGGCATTCGCGGCTGAACACCAGCCGTCCCCAAAGTACCTTGCTGGCATCAGCTTTGATCCGACCACAGCCCAGTTTTGGAATGCGTTTAACGCCGACACCAATATCGTCAACCAGGGACTGCCGGCCGACTCCCCAGACCGGCGCCTTTACGACTTTCGCCTGAATCCAGCTGAGCTCAGTATCTTCATGACCAATGGATTTGTGGTGAGCGAGCGGTTGGGGTCGATCAGCTTTGCGGATGTTTTCTACCGGGTGTTTAGCGATGATCTGCCCGTGTTCGTGTCGGCGGATGCCATTCTTCATGCGTGGCATTTCTCCTATCAGCGCCTGCTGGAAGAAGCGGAGGAGACCCAACTTGCCATTGCTTTGCAGGAAATATTGGACGGTATGCACACGACTTTGGCGGGTTTACCTGCACCAGTAAGGGAAGGGCCGCTGGCTGCGAGCGTCAGGGACGCCGACTACTTCCTGGCGGTGGCGAGATCGCTCTTGGCCGGACAGCAGGTTCCGGCCGTTATGGGGGACGACGCGTCTGTGACCAACACGCTCGCGGCGGTGGCCAAACTCGAATTTGTGTCAGACTTCGACTTGTTTGGCTCGAAGCGGATTTTCGACTTTTCCCAATTCACCGTCCGCGGCCATTACGAACGCACGGAGAGGCTGGCGCGCTATTTTCGCGCTTTCATGTGGACGGCTCGGGCTGATCTGCGGGTTTTTGCGGCGGAACCGAACGATCAAACGGTGCGGGAGCTAGGCACGGCTGTCGTCTTGAGTCACTTGTTGCGGGCTGCCGGCCAGGTCGAAAGGTGGCGGGGTCTGGACGACCTGATTCGGGTGTTCGTTGGTCGAGCGGATGCCATGACATTCGGCCAGTTGCAGCCTCTGCTGGACGCCGCTGGCCTGCAGTCGCCCGAAAGCATCACCAGTCTCGAGGTTCTTAAAGAACTGCAGCGAAAAGTTGGCGAGGGCACCCTCGGTCTCCAGACGATCGCAGGCGATGCTTACTTTTCCCCGTGCGGCCCCGACCAGTACCAGTTGCCCCGAGCCTTCGTCCTGACAGGACAGCGATTCAATCCCGATGGATGGGCCCTGGGCAAGGTGATCTTCGACCGGATCGCGTGGAACCAGGAAATCCCCGGCTACACCTTCTTTGGCAAGGTTATCCGACGGCACCCGAGCGCGCTGGACATGGCGTATTCGGTTCTGGGAAATGAGTGGGCGGGATGGGAAGCCGCCCAACGGATGCTGGATACAACCAAGCGATCCAATTTCCGCGATGGCCTGCCCTACGCGCACAACCTGACGGCCCTCGCGCGCACCTTTAACCGCATTCCGCCGGGCGCTTGGGAAGAGAGCATTTACACGCGGTGGCTGGCGGCTTTGCGCGAATTGTCCACTTCGGACGTGGTTAACGACCCGCGCTATCCCGAAGCGATGCGCACCCAAGCCTGGGCCAAGCGGCTCCTGAACACGGAACTGGCTTCTTATACCGAACTCAAACACGACACCGTCCTGTATGCCAAGCAACCTTATACCGGCCTCATTACCTGTGAATACCCCGCTGGCTTCGTCGAACCTGTGCCTGGCTTCTGGCATAAAATGCAGGTCATGGCAGAGTCGACCGCGACCAATCTCGCGCGATTGCCGGTTTCGGGAGTGTTCCATCACTTCGATCAAAATCCTCCCTACCTCGATCTCTGGATCGACCTTAGC
Source organism: Verrucomicrobiota bacterium (assembly GCA_046346765.1). Classification (GTDB taxonomy): domain Bacteria; phylum Verrucomicrobiota; class Verrucomicrobiia; order Limisphaerales; family SIBE01; genus JAXMHN01. Next base: position 86,341 of record JAXMHN010000011.1, read on the forward strand.
TCTCAGCAGACTGCTCGTGTCTTGTTCTGTCAGAACTTCGCCCGACAAATGGCTCAACTCGAAGCCCTGGCCCGCCGTGAGCTCTACCAGGAACCTTTTCTCGAGGACGAAACGGCGTTCATTCGCGGCCTGATGAATCGGCGCGACCGGCCATACTACGGCGCCACTTACGACGGCTGGTATCCCGGCCTTTTCTACAAGGATTACGGGCAACTGCCGGACGCCGAGGACAACCACCGGTCCAACAAGCCCGACCAAATCGTCACCGATGTTCATACCGCTCCCCCGGATGACGTTGACGGCACCGGCGGCGTCCTGCATGAGGCAACCGGCAATGTCGATCTCCTGATGATTGCGGTCGACAACGGCCCGGATCGGATGGTCTACGCCGGCCCGGTCTTGAGCCACTACGAATTCATCGTGCCCGGACCGACGATGAAACGTCTGAGCGATTCCGAGTGGCAAGCTCGCTTTCCGTGGTTTGGCACTCCCATCGAAGGACCGCCTGCTCGGCCCGAGTGGACTCGCTCCTACCTGGTGCCAAAATGAGCCAGTTCTGAGTTAGTTAGGCACGGCCACATGACCTCGCCAATAGGGTGGCGCCAAGCTGCCCGTCCGTAACGGTCGCCGCTCCTGAACCAAGCCTCGGCAGAAGATCGAATCAGCGTTGGTGGCATGGTCGCGGCAGAGGGGCGTAACGATTGCCCTTGGAACATCCACACAATGAGATAGTTGGAGAATTAGCGCCAAATCGAAAGAAAAATTCCGAATCTGTCGCATTATCTGCCCAAATCTAAAGTGCACAGGCCCCGGTTGGGGGAGGAGGGCTCTCTGAGCGCGCCGCGGGAGCTGTGAGCACGCAAGCATTGTGGAAACCGCCGCGTCGGCATCGGAGGAAGGGCTTTGGCCAAATTTTAGTCCATCATGGCCTCTCCACTTCGAACGGGGCGCACGGAAAAGTTCGCGCTCCTATCAAACAAGTCCAAGGTGCTTCCCCAGCGGAGCGCTCCAAAGCGATCAGGCGGCGAAACCGCCGTCGATCGTCAGGCTGGCTCCGGTCACGAACCCGGCTTCGGGACTGGCCAGGTAAGCCACCATGGCGGCGATTTCGTCGCCGGAACCGTAGCGCGGCAATGCCATCAATGTCTTTAAGCTTTCGGCAAACGGGCCTGTGGCGGGGTTCATATCCGTATCGACCGGCCCGGGCTGGACATTGTTGACCGTAATGCCGCGGGGACCCAAATCGCGAGCCAAGCCCCGCGTGAGACCGGCAACCGCCGCCTTGGTCATGGCGTAAACGCTGGCTCCCGCGAAAGGGACGCGGTCGGCATTAACACTTCCGATGGTGATGATGCGCCCTCCCTCGGTCATGTAGCGCGCGGCCTCCTGCGCTGCGACGAACGCACCCCGAATGTTGACCGCGACGATTCGATCAAAATCATCGAGCGAAAACTGATCGAGCGGCCCGAGCTTGGCGAGCCCGGCATTGTTCACCAGAATATCAAGTCGGCCGAGCTTGCGCAGAGTCTCGGCAACAGCGGCTTTGACAGCGGTGGCATCGGCGCTGTCCGCGCGGATGGCCAGCCCGCGTCCGCCGGCCGCTTCGATCGAGCGCACGACCTCATTGGCCTTGTCCGGCGCACTGGTGTAAGTAAGAGCCACGGCTGCTCCGTCCGCGGCGAGACGTTTGGCTATGGCGGCGCCGATACCGCGCGAACCGCCTGTGATGAAAGCGACTTTGCCGGCGAGTTTATTGGCTGGAGTGCTCATGAGATAAGTAGTCGTTGAAGCGGTCTGTATCCCCACAACTTGTCGGAACTGGTGGAATGGATTCCCGCCCTGCGCCCCAACGTAAGCGAAAGCTCCGGCAATGCAATCATGCAATCGACACCATGCCATCACCGAAGAGCCCCAAACCTCTCGGTCTTGAGATGATGCGCGCGCCGTTCAAAGCGAGGCCGGCCGGCCGGCCTCGCGCTCCGCGTTGGCGCCCGACGGTGCGCCTGGCGTGACCGCCGTCTTGACGTCTTTTTGTCGCCGGATGGGTCAGGCGACGGTCGATTCGTCGGCGACCTTGAACCCGGTCAAGTCGCCCAGGTCCACCAGGGCGTCTTTGAAGTCGCCATAAAAGACGACGCGATGCAGCAAGGTCATGACGTCACCCTGGATCTTGTTTCCGCCCCAATTAAGGAACAGTTGACGAGCGTCGGGCACGCTCTGGGCAAACTGGGTCCGGCATGCCAACGGACTGGCGCCGGTCTCGATGATCTTGCCTGGAGTCACGAGCATGGTATTCAGGTTGACGAGTTTGGCGCACGTCACCGCCTGGCCGACACGATTTTCCACCTGGAGCGCCACCCCGCCTTTTGTGTCGGTTTGGCTTCGAATGGTGAACGGCAAGCGCGGGCGGCCTGGCCCGTCCATGCGGGTTGCGGAAGTGCAATGGAAATGCACCATGGCATTCTTGGCCTTGTCGATGACTGGATCTGAAATGAATCCTGGGACGCGGAAGGCATAGGCGAATAGCAGCATAGTCAGAGTTGAATCCATGTCTCCTTCGCAGGCGCCCACAAAACCCAGATCATTCAGTTTGCTGAAGGTAAGGCAGCCGCGCGGATTGCCCATGCAATGCGAGCTGGTGATCGCTTGCGCCCTCTCTTCTATCATGAGCCGCTTGACCGCCAGAAACAAACGCGCCGACTCCACAATCTCCGCCCGGGCGGGTTCGATAATCCGCTGGGCCGGCCCAATCCAGTAACTTTCCGCCTCGGCCTCCGCTTCCTTCACATCCGTTTCCCGAAGCATCTGCTGCACACGCTCGTTGCTGACAGAAATCAGTTCGGCCCCGAACTGCTGTTTGATCCGGTCGGCGGAGCATCCCGCGTCCGTCCCTTGCGGCGCGCCCCAGGCAATGATGCGAGTGCGTTTGAGCCAGGCAGGCACGCGCAGGAGCGCGACGGCCCGATCGATTTCCGACCAGTCGCTGCTCGGCAGGAGGACCACCTTCTTCCCTTGGCGGTGCCATTCCGGAAAGTACATCCAGCCGTGGCCACTAAAGGGTTGGGAAAAGAGAACCGTCGGCAACCCAAGATCGACCAGTTTTCCCAGGACCGGGGTATCGCCGCCGTGCGCCGAAAGGTGAATCAGAAGCACGGCGTCGGCCCCCCGCACTTTGTCCGCCAACTGTTCCGGACTGGCCGGCGGAACCATGTCGCCTCCGATAAATTGGACGTTGCCCAATCGCTTCTCGAGATCGCCGAGATACTGCTCGAACCGGGCCAGTTCTTCGGTGGGATGGGCGAGGTAAAAATCGCCGGTCCGACCGACGTAGAGTTTGTAGACTTTGACCGGAGGGAGCTTTGGCCAGTCCTCAACCCCAGCGGCAAAAGCCCAGGGCAGGTTGAAGTTGGAAGCGCAAAACGCGCCGGCGGCGAGGGTGTTTCCCAGGAAAGAACGACGAGTCATCATAGGATGGGTGGTGTTGAATGGATGATACAAACTTAACTGACAAAATTCAATAATCATCTCTATTAATATGTAGGGGCAATCTCCCAGCAACCATTCGACCCTGTCCCCGTGCTTGCCCGCCGTCTCGATCATCGCCAGCGGCGGCGGCTGTCGCCGAAATCTCGCAGCCCTCTCGCCGAACCCGGCCATGCCGCCCGAAATTCGATGTCCAATCCAGCCTTTGGCGGGAATAGTTAAATGGATGCCGGATTTAACCGACCTGGAGTTGGCGCGCGAGTTTGCCTGCGGCCATTCGGACTCAGCCTTTGCTGAGCTGGTGCGGCGTCATGTTAACCTGGTTTTCTCGGTCGCGCAGCGGTGGGTTGGCAACGCGCACGACGCCGAAGAGGTGACGCAAGGGGTTTTTATCATCCTGGCGGAGAAAGCCGGGAGTCTTGGTGACGGAACGGTCCTGACAGGTTGGCTGTATGAAGCCACTCGGTTCACGGCCGCAAAGTTCCTCCGCACCCGAGCCCGGCGGCAGCGACGGGAACAGCATGCCCTTATGGAATCCACTGGATCTGAACCTGACCGCGAGAGTGTCTGGGAGCAGCTCGCTCTGCACCTGGAAGAAGGCATGGCTCAATTGAGCGAGAAAGACCGCCTCTTGCTGGCGCTGCGTTTTTACGAAAACAAAACCGCCGCCGAAGCTGCCACTCTCCTTGGCATCGGCCCATGGACCGCCCACAAGCGCTCCGCCCGCGCGGTCGAAAAGCTAAGAACGTTCTTTGCCCGCCGCGGAATCCAGATCTCCACGACGGCATTGGTTGCGGCCGTTTCGAGCCAAGCGGTGCAAGCCGCGCCCAACGGTCTGGCGGCCGCCGTGGTCGCCAGCGCTGCCAAAGGCGCTGTGGCCAGCAGTTCACTTCTAACCCTCGCGCACGGCACCATAAAACTTATGGCCTGGACAAAAGTAAAAGCCACTTTAACGACGGCGGCTGCCGTCCTTTTCCTCGGCGGCACCGGAACGGTGATCGTGCACGAATACCGCGTCCACTCCGCCAGCCGTATCTATGAAAGCATCTTTGCCCAGCCGGACTCGCGCAGTTTGCAGCTGCTGGAAACCGCGCCGCCCACTCTCATCGTGCGCCCGACGCGATACCCAGCGAGCAGCGGAGGGGTCTGGACACCGTCGGGGAAGGGCGTCTACGTCAATGCGCCTATCGCCGAACTGCTCGCGATTGCCAACACCACGCCCCCCACGCGCATGCTCTTGCCGGCGACAATGCCCACCGGCCAATACGACTTTCTCGCCACCTTGCCAGGCCGACAGAATGAAGCGCTCGCAGTCGAACTGAAGCGCCAGTTCAAGTTGTCGGTGCGCCGCGAAACGCGCTCGGTCGACGCTCTCTTGCTCGAAGTCAAAGACCCGGCCAAGCTCAAGGCCCATCTGACCGAAGGCAGCCAGCCGACGTGTTACGTGACTCGTGACGGCGACGAGGAGAAGCTCATCTTCACCAACCAAAACCTCGCCCGGCTCGCTGGCCAGTTGGAGGCCTATTTTGGCAAGCCTCTCCTGGATCAAACGGAAGAACTCGATGAGTATGACGTGCGCTTTCAATGGCCCCGTCAAACTGGCCCAGACCGGCTGAAAACGATTCAAGGGGCCATGCGCGAGCAACTGGAGCAGATCGGGCTGCGACTTACGCCCAACCGGGAACCGATCAATTTGCTCGTCGTCGACCTCGAATAGCGGCTCAAAAGATAAAGGGGGCGGAGCGAGGGGCAGGGTGCGACGCATTAACTTCGCTTGAAGCCTGCAACGGTCTGATAAGGCGATTATCTAGTGGTCCATTGAAAAATACTGCGCTTGGGGCTGTTCTCGCGGAAAGGGTCAGATGGCGAGGCGGGAGTGAGGCCGCAACCTCACCGTGGGCTGTGACCCAGCGGGAATCAAAGCCAGACGGTCCTTTCCTCGAAAAACCGTCGGGCGGTCGTTCGTTTGTCCAACGCCGCCGTTGGTCTAGTCGACGGCGGGGATCCGGGGGTTTCGCCGCCTGGGCGGCAGCCAGAATCCCTCGCCGCGCCTTCCAGCACCGCTTTTCAACAAACTCTCCGGCCGGCACGCGATGCCCACGCTTCTTTCGAAGCAGTTGCCGGAAGCACGCGACGGTCTTTTTCTTCGCCGTAATGGTGGCCCTAAGCGTGCCGATGATGTGGTCAGCAGCGGCCGACGTCCCCGTGGCGGATGCGGCGACGGTAGCCCAGTGGCAGGCCATGCGCTTTGGCCTCTTCATTCATTGGGGCCCGGTCTCGTTGCGCGGCACCGAAATCGGTTGGTCCAGAGGAGGCGAACGACGAGGATACGGTTCGCGCGGAACGGAGGTGCCGGCGGATATCTACGACGGCCTTTACCGACAGTTCAATCCGACGAATTTCGATGCTGGGGCTTGGGTGTCAATCGCGCGCCAGGCCGGGATGAAATACTTGGTGTTTACCAGCCGCCATCACGATGGCTTTAGCATGTTTGACACGAAAGTGAGCGACCATAAGATCACGAGTCCGCTCAGTCCTTTTCGCCGCGACGTCGTCAAAGAATTGGCCGAGGCTTGCCACGCCGACGGCCTGAGTTTCGGTCTCTATTATTCGCAGCCAGACTGGCATCACCCCGACGCTTTTACGGTCGATCGCCACGGCCAGTACCTCAACTACTTGAGACAGCAACTCACCGAACTCTGTTCGCATTACGGCAAGTTGGATATCTTCTGGTTCGACGGCCTGGGCAAGTCGGCGGCCGACTATGATGGGGAAGGTCTCGTCCGGATCATTCGTGGCCTGCAACCCAAGATCATCATCAACGACCGCACGGGCCTGCCGCAAGATCATGACACCCCCGAACAACGGATCGGCCAATATCAGGTCGACCGGCCGTGGGAATCCTGCATGACCATTTGCCGGCAATGGGCTTGGAAGCCGAATGACGACATGAAATCCCTTCCGGAGTGCATCGAGACGCTGGTGACATGCGCGGGGGGAGACGGGAATCTACTCTTGAATGTCGGCCCGATGCCCGACGGCCGGATCGAGCCTCGCCAGGTAGAGCGTTTGCGGGCCATGGGAGAATGGCTATCTCGAAACGGCGAGAGCATCTATGGGACCCGCGGCGGCCCCTGGCGACCAATCGCCGGAGCGTCGAGCACGCGCAAAGGTAACGTCGTCTTTGTGCACTTCTCTCGGAAGAGTGGCGGCAATGTGGCCCTGCCGGATTTAGGATGCTCCATTCAGTCGGCCGGGTTGCTGGGCGGAGGTTCGGTCCGCTGCACGCGGCAGGACGGCAAGGTCCTTCTCTCCATCGACCCCTCGAACCTCGAACCGACCGTGACCACGGTGAAGTTGGTCCTCGAGGACGCAACCGGCCGGTGAGGCCGGGCGAGGTCGCAGAGGGCAGGGGGTTGCCCGCCCCCTTGTCACGTGGCGGATGTGGCGCTACGGTACTGGGGTATCCCTCCAACAAAAGGACCTCGTTATGCCAGCTCAGAAACTAAAGTCATTCCTCGATGGGCACGGCATCAAATATGTCAGCCTAGCCCATTCTCCAACCTACACCGCCCAGGAGGTTGCCGCCTCAACCCACGTCACTGGCAAACACTTCGCCAAGACCGTGATCGTTAAGATCGACGGGGAGATGGCGATGGCTGTGCTGCCTTCCCATCGCAAGATCGTGCTGCATGATTTGCGTGAGATCACTGGTTGCGACAATGTCCGGTTCGCGTCCGAGGAGGAATTCAAAAGCGTCTTTCCGGACTGTGAGGTAGGTGCCATGCCGCCCTTCGGTAATCTCTACGGACTGGAAGTCTTTGTCGCCCCGGAGTTGGCCCATTCCGAAGAGATCGCCTTCAACGCCGGCACCCACACGGAAGTGATCACCTTGGCCTATCGCGATTTCGAACAACTCGTCCAGCCGCGCGTTTTGAACTTCACCAACTGAAGATGGATGCGCGGGTCAGCCTCCCGCGATCGCGCCAACCACCAGATACGGTTCACGCCCCTCAATCACTGCGGGCGGCAGGAGCGAATCTGGCGAGGCATCGGAAAGATCCTCTTCGCAAGCGAAGAACCGGACAAAGGGCCGGCGCAGCCCCGTGACCTGGTCGCGAATGGTTCCTCGCAAGGCGGGGTAACGCGCTTCCAGCGCGTCCAGCAGGGCGGCTCGAGTTACTCCTCCGGCCACGTCCAGTTGAACTTCGCCGTCCACGCGGGCGAGCGTCCGCAAATGTTGAGGAAGCCAGACGCGGATCATGGCAGAGTTTGGGCCTCGACCGACAGCACCGCGGGCAAGTCCCGGACGATCGCTGACCAGGTTTGGCCGGAATCCCGCGAGGCATAGACTTGGCCGCCAGTGGTGCCAAAGTAAAGGCCGCAAGCGTCGAGTGAGTCCACCGACATGGCGCCCCGAAGCACGTTGACGTAACAGTTGCTTTGGGGGAGCCCGTCAGTGAGCGCCTCCCACTCGTGTCCCCCGGTGCGGCTGCGGTAAACCCGCAATTTGCCGTCCGGCGGATAATGCTCCGAATCACTCTTGATTGGCACGACGAAGATTGTCTCCGGTTCGTGGGCATGGACCGCGATGGGAAAGCCAAAATCGCTCGGCAGGTTGCCGCTCACTTCCTGCCAGAGTTCGCCCGCATTGTCGCTGCGCATGACGTCCCAGTGCTTTTGCATAAACAAGGTGGCCGGGCGCGCGGGATGGAGAGCGATGCGGTGAACGCAATGGCCCACCTCCGCCTTCGGATCAGGGATGTATTCGGATCGCAACCCTTGATTGATCGGTCGCCAGCTCTTGCCGCCGTCGTCCGTCCGGAACGCGCCCGCGGCCGAGATGGCGATATACAAGCGGGCCGCATTCGTCGGGTCCTGCAGGATGGTATGGAGGCACATACCGCCGGCGCCAGGTTGCCATTTAGGTCCCGATCCGTGCCCGCGCAACCCCGGAAGTTCGTGCCAGTTCTGCCCGCCGTCAGTGGATCGGAAAAGGGCGGCATCTTCCACCCCCGCATAGACCGTTTCTGCCTCGGTCAACGACGGTTCCAAATGCCAGACGCGCTTGAACTCCCAGGGATGGGGTGTGCCATCGTACCATTGATGGGTGCCGGCCACGCCTTCATAGGCGAACTTGTTGCCAACGGTCTCCCAGGTCTTTCCCCCATCATTGGACCGTTGCATCACCTGGCCAAACCAACTGCTGGATTGCGACGCATACAGGCGGTCCAATTGAAGCGGCGACCCTTTCAGATGATAAATCTCCCAACCGGCAAAATGGGGTCCGCTCACCTCCCAATCCCGACGTTTGCCATCAGAGGTTAAAATAAAGGCGCCTTTGCGCGTGCCTACCAACAGTCGAACTCGGCTCATCGTTTGTTCCTTCGTTAGTCTTGCCTACAGTTCCACAGAAACGACGAATCGGACCGGCCCTCCAGGACATGGTTCTGAAAAATGTTTCCAAGAATCCAAGGAACCAAGCAAGGCGGTCAGGTCAAGGAACTCAGCTTGGAAGTGAAATCGGCCACGAAGTAGCGCTTGCCTTTGCGGACAACGCGGTGGCCCTCTGATGTCAAGCGCTCGCGCAGAGTTGAGATCCCGCCAGGGTATTTTGGATTGAGTTCCCCTTTGGCCTTGAGCGTCCGCCAATAAGGGGTTGTATCCGACCGGCCGGCGCGGCGCGCCTCGTCGGCGGCGTAAGCTGCGATCCAGGCAAAAATGCCCGTGGTTAGTGGACACGCGATCGTGGCCCCGTGTTTGCGCGCCAGATTGCGACGGATTTCATCGATGGTGGTGAGTTGGCCGAGCGGCACTTGGCTCATTAATCGGTCGACTTCCACCGGCGCCGGAATGACAAAGGTTCCGGTGCCCCAACGTTTGCTCTTCGATGCGTCAATCGGTTGGACCTGAGGAAAGCCCTTACTATCAGCTAACTTCTCTTGCCAGGTTCGTTTCGAAGCCTTCATACGCGTTCGTTGTTTGCCTACTTGGTTTCCTTGGCTACTTGGATCCTTGGTTCCTTGAACACTTGGATTCTTGGTTCCTTGGGTCCTTGGGTTCTTGGTTCCTTGAACACTTGAACACTTGGATTCTTGAACACTTGAACACTCGCTCAAGGCTCAAGCGGCGCGCTCGGCGAGCGCTCCCTACCCCCCTCGATCTTCTCCTCCAGTCCGACTTCCGGATAGACCTTCCGGAGCGCTTGACGCGCTTTGGCCACCAGGTTTGTTCGGTGAAAGCCGGGCCAGGACCGTTTGGGGTGTTCAAGCAAGTCGCGGATCACCGGACCAACTGGTTCGGCCGGGGGACCAATGTCGCTGATGGCGCTGAGAATGCGATCGCAGACCCAGGCGTCCTCCGGGCTGCGATTGGTGGAAGCGCGGCGCAGATCCAGCACCAGGTTCGGGATCACGTTCGTATCCCGGTCAATGTGCCACAACGCAATCGCGGCTGGTACCCGCACGAAAACCTCCGGTTCCTGCAATAGCTTGCGCAAATCGGGGACCGTTGTCCGGGCGGCAGGTCCTAGCCGGGCGAAAATATCGGGAGCGGCCACTTTAACGTTGGTGACAATGAAGGGGCGGACGGACCGGCCGCGCAAGGCTTCAGCGAGCAAAGGCACAATCTCGGACCGGTCAGCCGCGAGTCGTCCCAAGAGCAACGCGGCGGAGGCCCGGACATCCGCTTGAGAATCGTGCAGCAAGTGATCGACCGCCGACAGCGGCAGCTGCGTGGCTTTGGGCTCGCCCATCAGAGCCCAGAGGGTCGCGAGTCGGATTTCCGGATTGCGATCACTCAGGAGGCCGCCGAGCTGCTGAGGTGGGGCAGACGGGCCGAGCAGCTGTGCCACCCAAAAGAAAAGGACATCATCGCGTGGCTGCGGCATGGACATGCCTCGCTGCAGCACCATAGGAATGTAGGGCCACAGACTTCGATACGCCCGGGCGGAGAACGAATCCTGCCTTCGTAGTTCCCTGAGAAGGAACGGGACCGAGGCGGGCCCCATGGCGCGAAAGGCAGAGGTGACCTCCCCTCGGCTGGCCTCTCCAGACCTAGCCTGCCGATACCAATAGCCCAGTGGCCTGCCTTGATATTCGGGCTCACGCGGTTTCAATAAGGTCACCCCGATCGAAATAAGCGCGGTCAAGCCTACCGCCGCCAGCACCATTATGGGCCACTTTTCCTTCACGGTGATGCCCACAAGGTGGCACAAATAGGGCCGGTGCCGCCAGTTCGAACCGCAACGACTTGAGGTCTTGAGCTTAGATCAGGAATCTGTTGAAAACCTGGATGGGTGCTGCGGCGAGGGCTTTTGGCTGCCGCCCAGGCGCCGAAGCCCGCGCATCCCTGCAGTGGGCTGTCAGGGCTGAGCCAACGCCGGCGGCGGACACCCCCCCCCGCCCACAGGGTTTTCGAGGAAAAGGCCGTCTGACTTTATTGCTTGCTCGGTCACAGTCCGTCCTGGGGATGCTCCCTCGCTCGCGCCTCGCTATCCAACGTTTTCCTCGAAAACAGCGCCCGTCCCGGTTTTTTCAACAGACTCTTATAGCTTACTTACTTAAGCGCGGTTCAACGGCCGTTTCCTTGACCGCGATGACTTCGACCAACCAGTGCAGCCAGGACCAACCCGCTCATTCCTCTCGCCTCGAAAACCCAGGGCAAATTGTACTGGCTCGTCCTGCGTGGAGTGATCGACACTCGGGCCATGTCATTGGCGAGGATTTGGTCGACATCTCTGAGGCCGTGGTGGACGAAGTTCCACTCATCGTTGCGCAAGCCGCCAGCGGCTCATGAGGATGAACGGCTTTGGGAACTCTCTCCCGACGAAACCGCGGCGTATTACCGAGTCATTTCCACTCATGTGCCGCTGGCGGATCGAATCGACGACCGGGTGTGGCTGGATTTGGAGCTGGACAGAGCCTTCGCTCGGCTCGATCGGGCGGCCACTCCCTTGGGTTCACAATTCCTCTACGCGCTGCTGCGCCTTTATCAAACCCGTCCGTCAGTTCTGCAAGAGAATATTCGGTTGTATCAAGAGTTTGCCGCCCGTCCGGAAGCACGTGCCGCGGTCGTGGAAGCGATGCGAGGCCTTGACCACGCAGAGAGCAGCGCCTTGGCCGAGTTCCTTTCGGGCGCGATGCCTTCGTTGCCCCGATATCACCGCCTGTTTCTCGGTCCGGCGGCGGCCTCGATCTTATGCACGATCGGGCTGTTGTTTAGCCACTGGTTCATTTGGCCGTTGATCGCGCTGTGGATCACGAATCTGATCTTACAGTGGACTTTTGGCCGCAAGCTGAGCCGGTATGGACCAGCTCTCAAGAACATTGCGGTCATGCTGGGCTGTGTTCCCCGGCTGATCCAGGCGTTGGCGTCCTCTGAGCTGGCACCCGCCAGGGATTTGCGGTCGTTCGCTGGTTTAGCCGGGCAATTGCGGCGCAAAGTCGCGCTCACTTTGCTACGGGGAATCCAGGGCAACGACCTTGCTTTGGCCTTGGTTGAGTATCTAAATCTGCTCTGCCTGTTTGAACTATGTTTTTTCAGTCAAGCGCTCGAACGGCTGCAGGACCATCGCGCCGCCCTCGGCCAGTTGTTTGCCTTGATAGCCAGGATTGACGCATCCCAGGGACTCGCCGCGGCCCTGCAATCCTATCCGCACTGGTGCCTTCCTGAATCTCAGAGCGCGCGGGGCTTCCGCTTTGAAGCGGTGTATCATCCGCTGGTCCCGGCGCCGGTGTATAACACGATGGCGACCAGCGGCAAGTCTCTGCTCCTGTCCGGGCCGAACATGGCCGGCAAGACGACTTTCATTAAGACGCTCGGGATCAACCTCGTCTTGGCGCAGACCCTCGGCCTTTGCCTGGCGCGACGCGCGCTCCTCCCGCTCGCAAGGGTCCAAACGATCCTGGACCGGCAGGAGAGCGTGCAGGACGGCCAAAGCTATTTTCTGCGGGAGGCGAGCGCGCTTCTGGCCATGCTTCGAGCCAGCGAGCAGGCCGACCGCCCTTGCTGGTTCCTGATCGATGAGCCTTTTCGCGGCACGAACTCCCTCGAACGCATTGCCGCCGCCCAGGCCATCTTAGGCTATCTGGACGGACGCTGGCTGGTGATCGCCAGCACCCATGATTATGAACTATTCGAGTTCCTCGCCGATCGATTTGAAGCGGGCCATTTCGGGGAAAGCATTGATGGCGGCGGTGCCCGATTCGATTACTTGTTCAGACCAGGCCCGTGCACTTCGAGGAATGCCATTCAGTTGCTGACTCTGGCTGGCTATCCCAGAGAAGTCACCGATTCAGCTGCAGCTGCTGTCGAGGCGCAGCGATCGAGAATGCCTCTCCTTTCCAGCCTGCCCAAAGAGGGCGCCCGGCCGTGATGCGCGCCTTCGCCCGCTCGCCGCCGCTCTTAAAACGCCACGCGGGCTTTGGTTGTGACTTTCCATGACCGCTTCCTGGTCGAAGCGCCTACAGCACTGCCGCCGGATCTCGTCGATGGCCGCTTCGATCGCGATCCCGGGCTGATGCAGCAAGACCAGCATCTTGCTCGGTTCGTGCACCACCTGGCCCTGCCGGTCTCGCCATTGCCCAGTTGTGTCCACAATGCTCAAACCGGCCGGAAACCGCGGCGTGACCACCTCATCCACAAATGCCTGCCATTCCGCTGCCGTGATCATGGAACCATCCGGTCGGGCCAAACCGAAATGAACTTCACTCCGCACCCAGCGTTGTCCGCCGCCAGGGGATTGACAGCCCACCAGCCCAATCGAAAGGAGGCTCTGTGAGCACCAGCAGCCGCCAACGACCGAGCTGCCGCGCCCTGGCAGGACCACTCCACTCGGCTTTCGCAGAACTCAAAATCATAGATTGGGCGTGATTCAAACCGCGCTGGCGGTTTTGCGCAGCACGAAAGCGCGACCGCGCTCGCCATCACGAAGATGACGCCGCCCAAGAGAACGGCCATGATCCAAAGCCCCATCAGGCCGGAGTTCCGTCCCGGTTCCGGATATTTGATAGCGTCGCAGGCCACGATGGCGCAGGCATTCAGGCCGACAAAGCCGGCCAGGGCCAACCGTCCAAGCAAGGCCCATCGATTGGTCCCAGGGACGCTATAGAAAGCGAAACTCAACGGAACGCCGAGCGCTGCTGCCAGCCACGTCGCCCATTCCAAGGCTCCGTTGCCCTGGGCGGTCGGCGGGACGTTTCGGGCGGCGAGCCAGCGGAACCCGAAGTAAAGGACAAGCCAATAGACTTCCGGGCCGACCACAAGAGCAAGGATGCGTGCCATAGGCAGCGGCAGTATCCAACGAGGCGAGCTCGAGCTCAAGGACGCGCCTATGCTCCTTTGGGACCACGGCGGCGGCGGCTGGCTGCGGACGCGGACTGTCCGGGAGAGAACCTCGCCGGCGGGGGAGCGGCTCACCGGCAGAGCCGGACGACTTGCTCCGCGATGGACGGCAGAGGCAGGACGCGGTCGACGCCGCCCAGTTTGATCGCCTCGGCCGGCATGCCAAACACCACACAGGTCGCCTCGTCCTGCGCCAGGTTGTAGGCGCCGGCTTCTTTCATCTCCAACATGCCGCGCGCGCCGTCGTCTCCCATCCCAGTCAGAATCACCCCGACGGCATTACGACCTGCGTAGCGCGCGGTCGATCGGAAGAGAACGTCGACGGACGGCCGATGGCGGCAAACGAGCGGGCCATCGCGGACTTCTACGCAGTAGCGCGCTCCGCTCCGTTTGAGGAGGAGGTGCTTGTTGCCGGGCGCGATGAGCGCTTGGCCCCGAACGACCGAGTCGTTGTCGGCGGCTTCTTTCACCGATATGCGACAGAGGTTGTTCAAGCGCTCGGCGAAGCTGGTGGTGAATTTCTCCGGCATATGCTGCACGATGACGATGCCGGGCGCGTCCGGCGGCAGCGCTTGCAGAAACTCTCGCAACGCCTCCGTTCCTCCGGTCGAGGCGCCGACCGCAACCACTTTGTCGGTGGTTTCAATCATGGACCCGGATGTCGCTTTGGCCAACATCGCGTCCGCGGTCAGCTTCGGGGCGACGGCCAAGGCGGGTGAGAATGGAGCCGTCTTCTTCATGCGGGCCTGGGCGGCGGCTTTGACGATATCGCAAATTCGGATCCGGGATTCTTCGAGGAATTGTTTCGTCCCGAGTTTGGGCTTGGTAATGATCTCGACGGCGCCCTTCTCCAGGGCAGCCAAGGCTGTCTCCGAGCCGTTTTCGGTCAAGGTCGAGCAGATGACGACGGGGATGGGGTGCTGACTCATGATCCGCTGGAGAAAGGTGATCCCATCCATTCGGGGCATCTCCACATCCAGGGTGATGACATCGGGCACTTGCTGTTTGATGCGTTCGACAGCGACGTAGGGGTCGCTGGCCGTGGCGAGCACCTCGATTTCCGGATCGCTCTCCAGGACTGCTTTCATCGTTTGGCGCACGGTGGCGCTGTCATCGACGACCAGGACCCGGGTCTTTCGGAGTGAAGTCATGGGCGAAAGGGTTCGGCAAGATGTTTGTGAAGCACCCGGCCGGTGCCGGTGTGAAAGAGGATCTTGCAGCCGCGGTGGCCGCCGACGTTCGAGGCCTTTGGCTGCAGATTCGCCTCACGTAGAAGCGCCCGCGCCATCTCCACGTTGGCTTGGCCCACCCAAGGGCCCAAGGCGGCTCCTTGTTGGGACCGCATCACGCTGGCCCCGCCGAAAAGCTTCACCTCCACCTGGCTCAGATCCAACCCGGCCACCCGAAACGCCGCCAGCATCGTCGGAATGGCCAACGTCACATATCGAAACCGGTCGGGATCGCGCGCATCCCTGCTCCGTGAGTCCCGAGGCTCGGGCAGCATCGCGTGGCAGATTGCCGCCAAGCCAAAGCGCGCGCTGAACATCGTCACCGCGACGCATGAGCCAAGCACCGTCGTGACGATCCGCGCATCCTGGCAAATCATGATTTCGCCCGGCTTCAAATGGCACTGAGGCAGGTTGGCCTGCAGATCGATCATGACGCCTTCCGGAAAACAGCCGAGTCCACCGCGACCACTGGGATCGACAAACCAGCGAGCGACTCCGAATGCCCCACGAAAAGAAAGCCGCCGCGCCGCAAGTTCCGGCAGATGCGATTGATGACTTTCTCCTGGGTCGCCTTGTCGAAATAGATCATCACATTGCGAAAGAAGACGGCGTCGAACGTGTCGCGCAGCCGGTAGTCCTCGTCCATGAAATTCAGCCGCTGGAAGCTGATCTTCCGGCGCAGCGCTGGCACGATGCGGACCTGCGCACGCGCCGGGTCTTTGCTCCGAAGCAGGTATTTGCTGCGTAGCGGCACCGGGACCGGCTCGATCCGCGCTTGATCGTAGATGCCAACCTGGGCGTGCTCGAGGACGCGGGTGGAGATGTCCGTCGCCAGGATGTCAAAATCGAAGCCGGCCTGCTGCTGGGCAAATTCGCTCAGGACCATCGCCTGGGTGTATGGCTCTTCACCCGACGAACAGCCCGCGCACCAGAGTTTGAAATGCCACGGCTGATCGGTCGAGCGCGGCGCCAGGTCCGGCAGGGCCGTGCGGGTCAGATACTCGAAGTGGCGCGGTTCGCGGAAGAAGTCGGTTTTGTTGGTGGTGATCGCATCGATAAAGTGGACCCGTTCTTCTTCTGCCCCGGGCGAGTTAAAGAGGTACTCTTGATAGGCATCGAGCGAGGGGAGTTGCAGGTGCCGCAGGCGGCGCATCAGCCGGCTTTGCAGCATCGGCGCCTTCGCCTCGGACATCTTAATCCCGAGCTCTTGCGTGATCAAGCGGGCGAAGCGCGCGAAGCTGTCCCGGGAAAGCTGGAGTGGATCGACGATGGGCTCACTGACGCTCATGAGCATCAATACTGAGTGAATTGTTTGTCGGCGGCATCGGGCGCGCCCGCGGCCGGGCTCATGTCGATAATCCCTCGCCGAAGATCGGAAGGCCGCAACGCCGTCTCCGCCGCCGCGAATGCCAAGCCTGCCGGTCGGCGGGAAAGGGAAAGCGACTTGGTCGCGGCCAGAGGCCTGGCCGGGACGGGCGTGGCGTTTGCCCCGACGCGGAAGAAGGCCATGCTGCTCTGCAGGCGCTCTGCTTGGCCCGAAAGTTCTTCTGCGGTGGAAGCCATTTCCTCGGCCGCGGAAGCATTCTGTTGAATGACCTGGTCGAGCTGCTGGATGGCTTTGTTGACCTGGGTGGCGCCGGTGCTCTGCTCCGCGCTGGCCGCATTGATTTCTTGCACCAATTCGGCGGTTTTGCGGATGTCGGGGACCAGTTTGGCCAGCATCGCGCCGGCGCTGTCGGCAACTCCAACCCCTTCGGTGGTCAGACGGGTGATCTCGCCCGCGGCGGTCTGGCTCCGTTCCGCCAGTTTGCGCACTTCGGAAGCGACGACGGCAAAACCTTTGCCATGTTCACCGGCGCGGGCTGCTTCCACGGCGGCATTGAGGGCGAGCAAATCGGTCTTGCGGGCGATTTCCTCGATGATGCTGATCTTCTCCGCAATTTCCTTCATGGCGGTGACGGTGCGGGTGACGGCTTCTCCGCTGAGGCGGGCGCTTTCGGCGGCCTGGGTCGCGATCCTGTCGGTCTGTTTGGCGTTTTCCGCGTTCTGCTGGACGCTCGAAGTCATCTCTTCCATCGAAGAGGTGGTTTCCTCGGCGGAGGCAGCTTGCTCTGATGCGCCTTGGGAAAGCTGCTGCGCCGTCGAACTCATTTCCTCGCTGCCCCCAGCGACGTTTTCCGCCGTGCTCCGAACCTCTTCGACGACCTTCTTCAGGTTGACCAGCATCTGGGCGAGCGATTGGCCCAGCGTGTCCTTGTCAGAAAGAACGGTCGCTTCGCTCGTCAGGTCGCCCCGAGAGATGGCATCGGCGAGAGCGGCGCGTTGCTTCATGCTCCGGAGCATTTGGCGGAGCGATTGGCCCAGGATGTCTTTCTCCGAGAGGAGTGTCACTTCCCGGGTCAGGTCGCCGACGGCAATGGCATTGGCGACTTGGGTGGTGCTTTCCAAATTGCCGGTCATGCGGTTGAGCGCATGGGCGAGTTGGCCCACTTCGTCGTCCGATGTATCGTCGAGTTTGACGGTGAGGTCACCTTGCGCCTCCCGCTCGATCAGATCGACGGCCTGGGCAAGGGGACGTGTGATCATGCGCGTCAAGACAATGCTGACCATCACCCCCACCACCAAGGCCCCCAGAACCGCCGCTGTCAGCCACGCGGAGGAACGGGCCAGATCTTTGGCGCTGGCGGCCGCAATCGCTTCCGTGCCCGAGCTGGAGGCCTTGGCGAGGGCCTCGCACGCGTCCTGCAAGCTGTTGGCTGCCTTCGTGCGGGCTTGCATCAACTCGTCCAGTTTTTGCTGTGTGGCAGCTTGCTGGGCGAGCGTCTCGACATACTGCCGCGACGCGCTCTTCAACCGTTCCAGTTTGGCAACGCCTTCGGTCTGGTGGATGAGGGCAGTGAGGCGCACGAGCTGCCCCTCAATTGCCTTGAATTCCTCCACGCCCTTGTGAAAGAGGGCCGTGTCTCGGATGGCCTGGGCCCGGTAGTTGGCAATGCGCATGGCGTTGAAAACATCCTGGATCTGATGCACGAGGGTGATCTTGTCCAAGCGATCCGCCAGGAGTTCCGCCTTGGCGCCGGCTTTTAAGTCGGCGGCCAGGTTGGCATTCTGATAAGCGAGTTGGTCCGCGATCGACTCGGCCAGTTGTTCGGCAGCCTTCAAGGCGGCTCCTCGATGCTCGTCCAGTTCCCCGACCAGGTTGGCCGTGTCGGAGAGCGCTTGCGAGTAGGCGGCTGACCTGGCCGCGACCTGGCCGGCGGCCTCCTTCAAGCTGGCGAGCTCGGTGGCGTTCTTGGCCAGCCCCTCCAACTCATGGACAGCTGCTTTCAATTCGGCCTCCGATTTGTGGGCGTTCTCCAGATAGACCTTCTGTCCGGTTAGGCTGTAGGTCCGGACGTGCAGCATCATGTCATTGAGCGCGGCCGCGACTTTGTCGGTCAGTTCCCATTGCGGCACGTACTCGGCCGCGAGATGGCGCGCCCCGCGCGCCGCGTGACGCATCTGCAGCACCGCGTAACCTCCAGCGAGTGTCAGGATAACAAGGAGGGCCGCAAAGCCGGTTCCGATTTTCTTAGCTAGATTCATTTTCATAGGCGCACTTGCTTGGGTTGATTCGATGGTGGCAGAACTCCCGCACGGTCGATCGTAAGGTTAATCGCTGACGAATTCGTGATCAGGCCGTTCGGGAGCAGCTTTCTTTCCGTCGGGTTCTATCGCCCGGCCGTTGGCAGCCACGGATAGCGCCGGCGTTCGATCAGGCAGGGACGGGCTCAGCCGGGACGATCGAGGCGAGTTCTTCCGAGGAGAAGACCTGGTTGATATCGAGAATGATGATGAATTGGTCGCCGCGGCGGCCCATCCCTTTAATGAGCTCCGTTCGCCACCGCATGGCAATCCGCGGCGGCGGATTGATCTGGCCAGGCTCCAACTCAATCACTTCGTGGACCGAATCGGCTATCCCGCCGAGCACGGTCGCCTCGCCATCCAACTCCAGTTCAATCACCACAATCCGGGTGTGCACGGTGTCAGGGGTTGAAGGGAGGCAGAACTTCAATCGCAGATCAACCACCGGGATGGCTTTGCCCCGCACGTTCACCACGCCCCTCATGTAATTCGGGGCCGTCGGGACCTTGGTGATTTGGGAGACCTCCAAAACCTCGCGCACTTGCGCAACATTGATGGCGAAGACTTCGTCACCGAGCTTGAAGGTGATATACTGGGCGGTTTCGGTAATGCTGGTCGTCATGGACATTTCTCCGGTTAATAATGGGTAAACTCACGGTCGTGCGCATCCGCTGGAGCGCTTTTTGGTTCCAACCTGATCAAGTCCGGCAGGCCGGGGCGACGTGTCGGAGGATTGGGCGGCCTGGGCCGCGATCGCTTCCGCCCGGTTGAGCGCTTCCTTGAATTGACGCCCGTGGCTCTCGAGCTTCTGCGCCGCCTCGGCAAACTCTTTCCGGGCGGTTTCACTCCCGCTGAGCGTTTCACCCAAGCGGACGAGGCGCTCGAAGAGTTGGGCTTCCTCCCCTTGTTCGAGGACCGCCAGTTCGGCAGCTGCTTTCAGGGGGACGAGGGTATGGCCGATCTCAGTGACTTCGTCCCCGACGTGGCGCACTTTGGTCAGGGTGGTCACCAGAGCCGCGCCCATCAGCAGGAGCGTGAGCCCAACCAGGCTCAAGATTCCCGTTCCGGAGCTTTAGATTGTTCATGGCTGTGGGTCCTTGACGGTTTCATTCTCGGGGGCGGCGGAGCGACCCCGACCCTCCTAATAGGTCGTGAACTCCCGGTCCTGCGAATCATTGGATGCCTGCTTCTGCTCGAGTTTGATCAAGTCGCTGCCGCCAGCGCGGGCCGTGACTGCTCGAGGCGCGATGGAAGCTTCCGCCGTTGCTTTGGCGGTGCGGCGCTGGATGGCCGCCGGCGCCGGGGCCGAACGGACCGGCGGGGGCTTTGGGGTGCTGAGCCTGGCAGGGTTGTTATGGTTATCCAGTTTGAAGAAGCCAATCGCGGATTGCAGCTGTTCGGCCTGGCTGGTGAGTTCTTCGGCCGTGGACGCCATCTCCTCGGCGGCGGAAGCGTTTTGTTGGATGACTTGATCCAACTGTTGAACGGCTTTGTTCACTTGCGCCGCCCCGGTGCTCTGCTCGGCGCTGGCCGCGTTGATTTCCTGCACCAACTCGGCCGTCTTCCGGATGTCTGGGACTAGCTTGGTCAGCATGACCCCGGCACCCTCCGCCACGCCGACGCCCTCGGCAGTCAAACGCGTGATCTCGCCCGCGGCCGTTTGGCTGCGCTCCGCCAGCTTCCGAACTTCCGAGGCAACCACGGCGAAGCCTTTGCCATGTTCGCCGGCCCGGGCCGCTTCCACCGCGGCATTGAGCGCGAGCAGGTCGGTCTTGCGGGCGATCTCCTCGATGATGTTGATCTTCTCCGCGATTTCCTTCATGGCGCTGACGGTTTGGGCGACGGCCGTGCCGCCCGCCTGGGCGTCGTCGGCCGCTTTAGTGGCGAGTTTGTCCGTCTGTTTGGCGTTATCGGCGTTCTGCTGAATGCTGGAGGTCATCTCTTCCATCGATGAAGTGGTCTCTTCGGCGGCGGCGGCTTGCTCCGATGCGCCTTGCGAGAGCTGCTGCGCCGTCGCGCTCATCTCCTGGCTGCCGGAACTCACATTGTCGGAAGCCTTGGCCACATCCGCGACAATCGAGCTGAGGGAGTCGATCATTTCGTTGAGGGATGCTGCCATCTGCCCGATCTCGTCCTTCGACGTTACCTCCATCTTCCTGGTCAAATCTCCTTGGGCCACGATCTTCAGAACGGAACCGACCTCGATGATGGGACGAGTGATCGCCCGCGTCAGATATACGGCCAGAACAACTCCGACCACCAACGCCAGAATCAGCCCGGCGAGCAACGTCCGGGTCGAAGCCGTCAGCTTGCGGGTGGATTCATCGGAGGCCGTGACGGTCCGTTGCATGCCCGTGTTCTGCACTTCTTCGGCCAAGCGGCTGATTTTCTCGGCGGCGGCGGCCCGCTTTTGGCCCACCTCGGCCAAGCCGACCAGATCATCCATCAGGTCGTGCATCGTCTGGCGGTAAGCCCGGGCATCTTTTTGGATTTGGCTGAGTTCGTCGATGTCCGCCTGGACCGTCAGCATGGAGACCAGTTGTTTGAAATTCGCCTCCATCGTTTCAAAACTGCGGAGCCCCTCTTCGATCAGCTTGGGATCGCGTTGGGCCTGCGCTTTGAAGACCGCAATGCGGGCCGCGTTCCCCTCGCCGCGAACGCGATTAATCAAGGCGAGTTTGAGCGCCCGTTCCTTCAGCGTGGGAGCTTCCGCGAAGGAATCGAACTCTTTAACCTGCCTCTCCGCCTGTCCTTCAATCAGCTTGTCGACGTTGGCGATGAAATCGGCCGCGGATTGGTTGAGCCGCTGGCGACCGGCGATGATTTCTTTGTTCTTGCTCTCGGTCGATTCGACTTGCTGTTCGTATTCCTTTTGCGCCGGAGAGATTTGGCTGAGATGCTCGCGCAGCTTGGTCAACTCCGGGTGTTCCTCCGCCAGCTTTTGCGCATTGTTGAAGTTGCTGTGAACCTGGGCGAGAGCCTGGCGCGCGGCCTCCAAATAAGCTCCCTCCGCGGTGAATCCGTAGCTGCGGATAGCGAGGTTGGCGGCGTCGACGGCTTGGATGAAGTCGCCGGCAATCCGGCTCTCGGGCACATATTGGGTCGAGAGCTTTTCCGATTGAGTTCGCACGCTACGCATGCTCACGAACGCCAGGCCGCCTAGAACTCCTGTGATCAGAATGATCGCTCCGAAGCCCAGACCGATTCGTTTACTAAGGGTGATATTCATAGAGTTAGAATTTCGCTGCTGGTTAAGACCAAAGGGTTATTTGAGGATTTCCACTCGCCCGCTGCCCAAGTCGTAGCGGGCTGCGACGATCTTGACTTTGCCGGATTGGATGGCGCCCTGCAGAATCGGTTGGAGGCGGCCGATGATGGCGGCCATGCGGCGGGCATTGGCGCGGACGGCATTGTCGACCCGGTCGCCGGGCTGGCTCCTGGATTCTTCGATGGCCGGCTCGATCGCCTCGACGATGCTATGAATCCGGCCGGGCGCGTGCCCCCCCGCGACGGCGGCAGACACTGCGCCGCACTTCTCGTGTCCCATTACGACGATCAACGGGGTGTGTAGGTGTTCGACGGCGTATTCGATGCTGCCGATGGTATGATCGTCCAGGACGTTTCCGGCGTTGCGAAGAACGAACAGGTCCCCCAAGCCCTGATCGAAGACGACTTCGGGGCAGACGCGCGAGTCGGCACAGGTCAGCACAATCGCGCATGGTTCCTGTCCCTTGACCACTTCCGCGCGCCGCTCCGCCGTTTGCCGGGGATGGACGGCGCCGTTGGTCACGTAGCGCTCGTTCCCTTCCGCCAGCCGCGCGAGGGCCTGTTCGCCGCTGGTCGATTCGCCCCCTCGGAGGGCGCGGGCGGCCAGAAGCAGGAATGCCAGGACAAGGAACGATCGCGAGTATGGAGATGTCGATTTCATGTGTGGACGACTGTTTGAACCTCTTCTTCCGGAGAACGACGGCGCCGATTCCGATTGGACCCAGGGGCGTGCCCGTCGGCGAACCGAGTCAATCCGGCCATGTCCAAAATCAAAGCAACCCGCCCATCACCCATGATGGTCGAGCCGGAGCAAAGCTGGATGTTGCGGTAGAAGCGTCCGAGCGACTGAATGACCGTTTGATGACTGCCAATGACGCGGTCCACGACCAGGCCGAGCCGTTGATCTTCGTGCCGAACGATGACGATCTTCTCGATGTCGAGATCGCCATCGGGGAGGTTAAACAGTTCGCGGAGTCGAACGTAAGGGACCAGCTCCCCCCGAACGGGAATGACGTTCCGTCCGTTGTTGCGAAAGCGGTCGCTCCGAGGCAGCTCGACGTTCTCGGTCACCACGGCCATTGGGATGATGAACGGGTCATGGTTCACTTCGACCAAGAGGCCGTCGATGATGGCCAGGGTGAGCGGCAACGTTAAGGCGACGGTGGTCTCCGCTCCCACCCGGCTCGATAACGCGACGGTGCCCCGCAGAGCGTCAATCTGGCGCTTGACCACATCCATCCCAACACCCCGACCCGAGACGTTGGTCACTTGCGGCGCGGTCGAGAACCCCGGGAGGAAGATCAGGTTGTAGATTTCCTTCTCGCTCAGGACCGCTTCGGGCGAAATGAGCTTCTTCTCGATCGCTTTCGATCTGAGCCTGGCGGGATCGAGCCCGCGGCCGTCGTCTTGAATCGTCACGACGACGCTCGATCCGGTATGGGCCGCCGCCAAGCGAATAGTGCCTCGGCGCGGTTTGCCCTTGCTCAAGCGCTCGCTGGCTGGCTCGACCCCATGGTCGACACTGTTCCGAATGAGGTGGACGAGGGGATCGGCCAACTGGTCCAAGACCGTTTTGTCCAGTTCCGTCTCCGCCCCTTCTGTTGCCAAGTCGATCTCCTTGCCGAGTTCCGCTGAAAGGTCATGCACCAGGCGCTTGAAGCGCGTGAAAGTCGTGCCAATGGGCATCATTCGAATGCCGAGCACATTGTCCCGCAGTTCGGCCACTAACCGTTCCAGCTCTTCTACCGGCGCGGACAGATTCGGCACCGCGGCAGCGGCGGCTACCTGGCTGAGCCTCGCCTGGTTGATGACCATTTCCCCGACCAGGGCGACCAAACGATCCAGGCGCTCCGAAGGCACGCGCACGCTGCGGTCGTTCCCGTTGGTTTTGCGCTTGGCCGATGATGCGACCAAGGCCGGCTCGAGGTTCGCTGTCGACGGGCCGGGTCGGGTTGTCCCGACATCGGCCGCGGCCGCTGGCTGGTCGAGCGGGACGATGCGCAAGTCGCTCCCGTCCTCCACGAAGATAAAAATGTCTTTGACCGCATTCAGCCCGCTCGTCGTCGTGAGCGTGATGTCCCAGGCGAAATAGCACTGGTCGGGCTGAAGCGCAGAGAGTGCTGGCACCTGGTTGAGGTCCGCGACTACCGTCGCCTGCCCTAAAGCCCGCAGTTCGTTCAGTAAGAGCGCCGGATTGGTCCCTGAACTCATCAGGTTGAGGGGCGGCCGGAAATGAATGGCGAACGTTTGCGCCTGGCCCCCCGTTCGAACGGCCGTCTCGGTCGGGCGCGATGTCATGGCCCGCGCGTCCCCAGCTGCCACCGCGTGTTCAGGGAGCAGGGCGTTCAGCTCCCGGATGATCCGCGCGCCGTTCTCCAAGTCGGGAGAAGCGTGCGAATCCTGGGCGGCAAAGAGGGTGCGGATATGATCCCTCGCCGCCAAGATGAGATCGATGAGTTCGGACGAGACTCGGAGCACTCCCTCGCGCACTTTGTCCAGGACAGTCTCGACGTGGTGGGTGAACCCGGCGACGGCATCGAAACCGAACATGGCGCCGGAGCCTTTGATGGTATGAAAAGCTCGGAAGAGGCGGTTGATCGCCTCGGCGTCGGGCGCTCCCGTGTCGACTTCGAGCGCGATCTCCTCGATCTGCACCAGGAGATCCTCGGCTTCATCATGGAAGGTTTGGAGGGGATTGGGCTGCGCCATAGAAACCCGATTCAGTTGAGGAATTTCTTCGCCACCATCAGGAGCTGCTCGGCCCGAAACGGCTTGACGATCCATCCGCTCGCCCCGGCTGCTCGGCCCGCTTGCTTTTTCGCGTCCTGCGACTCGGTGGTGAGCATGATGATGGGGATGTACTTGAATTGCGGCAGGGCGCGCACTTGCTGGATCAGCTGAATGCCATCCATCCTCCCCATGTTCAGGTCGGTAATCAGCATCTGCGCCGGCGTCCCGCTCAGCTTGGCGAGGGCGTCTTCCCCGTCCACCGCCTCGATCACGGTGTAGCCGGCGTTGCGCAGCGTAAAAGCGATGATCTCGCGCATGCTCGCCGAATCATCCACCGTCATGATTGTCTTGCTCATCAAATCAACAAGGTTGCGAAATGAACATGGAGAGAGGCACGCCCAGGCCGGCGCAGCATTCTCTGACCGCGTCTGGCAGCTGTTCGAGGCGCACCCGCCGGCCGTTTTCCGTGGCCGTCTTTTGCAGGGCGCAGAGGACTTGCAGCCCGGTCGCATCACACGATGCCACCTGGGCCAGATCCAGCACCAGGCCACCGCCGCTGGCCAGCCGCTCGATCAGGCTCGTCCGCACCTGATCAGCTGCGTAGATATCCAGGTCGCCGGTCAGCCGCAGTGTTTCGTTTTGTTCGTCGATCGCGATACTCACAGTGTTCTCCGCTTGGGATTCATCATTCGATCTGGCCTAAAAGAATTCGATGTTGTCGTCGGTCGTGGCCGCTTGCTTGTCCACCGGCCTCAGCTCGGTCGTGGAAGCGAAGGCAGGCTGGCCGAGCTCCGAACCAGCCGGTGCGGACGGGGGCGTGGACGAGGCCGTTTCGAACAACTCGATCTCCCCAGCGGCAGCCGGTTCCCGGGTGCGAGCGTCTCCTGGCCCGAGCGTCCGGCGAAAGGTCTCATGGACGTCTCGCTCACTTTGCATGGTGTAATGCTGATCGAGCAGTTCCAGGGCTCCAGCCGTGGAAGCGACGGCCTTGGCGCGGACGGGGGTGAGCAACGCGCGTAAAGCGGTCAGGTCATGGCATTGGCCAGCAAAATTTTCGGAGAGCCCGGAAAGGAATTGGAGACACCGGCTGCTCTGCGAGAGCACTCCCCGCTGCTTTTCGG
The DNA here is from genome assembly GCA_046346765.1 of Verrucomicrobiota bacterium. GTDB lineage: Bacteria > Verrucomicrobiota > Verrucomicrobiia > Limisphaerales > SIBE01 > JAXMHN01. The sequence continues at coordinate 112,139 of JAXMHN010000011.1, forward strand.
CGAGAAGGACCGCTTGATCGGACGCCCGGCTGAACTGCTCGTAAGCATGCCTGATCCGCTCAAGGTCCATTTTGAACCTGGATTCGCCGCTGCCGGCCGCGTCCGTCCAAACCGGATCCGCTGGTTGGGAACCGGCCGCGTGGGCGGCCTGCAGGATTTGCTCGATCGTCTGCACGATCGCGGAGACGGCGCGATTTGATTCGCGAAACAGGCTGGCTACTTCCATGGAGAGGACTTCCAGCGTGGCTCCTTCGCCTCGCAAGGAGGTCGTCTTGACGATCGCGTTCAATGCCTGCAGGTGCATTTCGCGATTGATTTCGTTGAGCTGGTCCAGGTGCCGCCTCAATTGCCGCGAAGCCTCCGCGGCCAGTTGCGCCGTGCCGCGCGCTTCCTGCTGCAATCGTCTGCTCTGGCCTTGCAGTTCCTCCAAGCGGACGGAGTCGCTTTGCAGGCTTTGAATCGGATTGGAAGCGTGGGAGCGGTCCTGAGCCGATTGCAGGACCTGGAGCAAGCGATCCGTTTGGGAGGCGATGTTTTCGAAAGCTTGGTTCAGCTTGGAATGGGCCGTGAGCACTTCAGTGCGGATCAGTTCCAGTTGCCCGACCTGGATGCCGATCAAGCAATCAGCTTCGCTCGCTTTCGCGGCGGCTTCGGTCTCGGCTTGAGGATCGCCGATGAGTTGGGCAGCCTTTTGCAGGGAGCTGGTGATGTGCTCCAGCTTCTGCCGCACAATGTCGCCAAATTGCAGATGGTAAACAGCCTCCTCGGCGCTCTGGGCAATGTGCCCGGTGCACTCTTCTGTCTGACGCAGCGCTCCCAAGGAACCGTCCAACAGCGCCTGTGCCTCCGAAGAGGTCGCCCGCGCGGTCGACTGCACCTCCTCCGCGAGCAAATGCATCTGCTCCAGACTCGCCCGCATCGCCGCCCGGCCATGCCCTTGCGTGGCTTCGGTGGCCTGGACGTGGTCATGCAATTTCTCGCAGCCTGTTCCAATCTGTCCTGCCAGCGCGCGCAATTCCTCGACAAATGCGCCGAATGCCAGCTGACACTCGGTCGTGCGGGCGCTTTCCACGGCGAAACTGAAAACGGACGCTTTTAGAAACAGGCCGATGCGCCGCACCGATTGCATCTGCGGACGGAGCTGCTGCAAGGCATCGCCGATCGTTTGAAGGCTGTGCAGCAGATCGGCCGTCTCCCGCAAACCGATTTGCAGTTCGTCAAAAGCCTTGGCCGCCAGTCCGTCCTCCCCTGCGATCCGGCTCTGCAGCAGCGCGACCTGCAGATTGCCCGCGCGCTCTCGAACCACTTGCGCGAGTTCACCTGCTGTTGCATATAGATTGCGCAGGGTTTGGCCCAGGGCGACAAAGCCGGCCTCCATGCCGGCACTGCGTTCGGCAAATTTCTGGCTGAAAAGCAAAAGGCGCTCGGCGGCGTCAGCCCGCGTGAGGCCCGGGCCGGTGGCCGGGTCCGTTTGGCCCGATGCCCGGCTGGCCGGGCCGGGACGCTGGCTGTTCCTCGCGCCCGGGCGAAGCAGAACGTGCTGCAGCCAGGCTGTCCATAGAGCAGGACCGCGGCGAAGAGCTGCCTGAAAACGTTTCATTTCGCTTCGAGTGCAAAGGGAGAGCGTCATGTTCCTCCCCTGTATGAGGCTAACTATCGGAGGCTAACTGCGCCCTCTGAATGAGAGTCGCGCTGGTTCGGGTGTAAGGCTTAATCTGACATTCCCCAGCCAATACCTCCCGAAACTGGAGGGGGCCAAAGAGAGTCGAGTCAGGATGAGAGGCGCAGATGCAGAATGTCCGCGGAGAGGGTATACATTACCGCGGTAACTGACACTATATCCGAATTGATCGCCCATGCGTCATCTCCTGTTCCCAGCTGCGTTTTGTCTGACTGCTCTCCCGCTTCTTGCCGCGACCAATGCGCCGGCCATCACGATCGCGCGAACGAATCAACAAGTCACAGTCACTTTCACGGCCCAGCTCCAGTCCGCCACCAATGTGTCCGGCCCGTGGATCACAGTGACGAATGCCCCTAACCCTTTTGTGGTTGATCTCGCCGCCGCCCACACGCTCTACCGGGCCGTCGCCAGCGGCGTGGAAAGCGTCTTTTCAGCCCGGTCGATCGTGCGCTGGACTGTCGCGGGCCCTTTCCAGAAGCACTTCGAATTGGCCCACGCCGGGATGCCGGACGGCATCGTCCCGCCGAAACGCGAGAAGCCCCCTTTTGACGGGACCCTCGCGTCGACCAACGCCACGCTGCCTGTGGGCCTCCGCGTTCGCGGCAACTCGAGTTTGCAGGAATGCCCCTTTCCCAAAATGCAGCTCAAGGTCTCGAAGGAAAATCGGGCGGGCACACCTTTCGCCGACGCGCGCGAAATCAAAATCGGAACGCACTGCGCCGAAGGCGGCCGTGGCGGCATCGGTCGTTTGCGCGATCAACGAGCGGCATTTCGGGAAGCGCTGGCTTACGAAACCATGGCCGTGCTCGGATTCATCTCGCCACGCGTGCGGCGCGCCCGCATTGAGTATCACGATACGACTCCACCCGGCCAGGCCGAGGAGGTCGGATGGACGGTGCAGCGGGACGCCTTTATCTTCGACGACGTCGAAGTGGTGGCGGAGCGCTGGGGGACGCGCTCTGGATGACGAAGAGATCGAAGCGTTGACCGATGCCAAGTTCGATGATCAGCTGCTCACGAATCTGGAGCTTCTGCACGCTCTTTTTGGTAACTGGGACTACCGACTGGCTCAAATTGGTTCGGGCCTGTGGAATACCGACGTCATCCAGCTGGCCAATCAGCAACTCGTGCCCGTCGCCGGAGATTTTGACCTCTCGTCCTGGGTGACAGAACAAGCCCGCCCCGATGCTCCGCACGATTATCGGCCTGATCTGCCAGAGATCGAGCGCCAGGCTCACTACGAGACCGAACAAATCCTGGCCCGGGCGGGGGTGGCCCGCTTCGAGGTGGGACGCAACTATTTCCGGGAGGCGCGAGCGGCCATCGAGGCGCAGATCGCCTCGGCGGAAGTTGACGAACCCGGCCGCACGAACGCGCTTCGGCATGTCGCTGCTTTCTACGATGCTCTTGCGGAAGCGTTGCGTTGAACTGAAAGTTGAAGAATCCGTGGCGCTGGAAAGGTCCGCTGTTCGGAAGAGCGCGCGCGGAGCTTGACAGGAGCGCGAACTTTGGCGCGCCTGTGGAACGCTCAGAAGACGCGCGGCTCGGTGGGACCGGCCAGCCTGCCAGCCCGCTGCCTTCCGACCCACTCCTGTTCTCGCCGTTAACTCAGGATAACCGCCAGGGTTGCGCCCCGATTGACCACCGCTTCCGCCGCCAGCGTGATCATCACCCGCGTCCCGGCGGCTTGCATGGTGGCTGGCACCGCCGCTCCGTTTAACTGCACTGCCACTCGACTCGGCAACGGGCCGCCCGGGACTTCCAAGCTCAGGGTTCGGGCGCGCAGCCGGCCATAGCGGACCGTGAGAGCATGGTGCTGCCTGCCGGCCTCGCGGCTTTGTTCGAAGGTTCCCCAACCTTCGGCCGCGGTGAAGGCGGCCTTAAAGCGCTCTGCACCCAGGCGGGGGGCGAAGCCGAAATGCGCCTTCGGCCCGTGATGTTCGTAACCACAGACGGCAAGGAAGGTGCCATGACTGGACATGGCGCGCGTGTAGTGATCGGAACACTCGATTTCGTTGTAAGGATTGCGCCGCGCGGCGTGATGTCGGTCGTGAATGATGCGGGTGATGACCAGCCCCTCGTCGAGCATGCCTTCCCAAAGCATGTGCGCCGCCAGTTGATGTTCCTGCCCCGTCCAGACTTCATTGAAGTAATAGCCGAAGCCGCCGTTGCCGGTAGCTTGCTCAATTCCGCCGCGGGGAAAGGTGGTCATGACGACTCCGCCTTCGCCGGGCATCGCGTACCAACGGCCGCCCTTGATGTAGGATTTGTCGCGATACGGGCCGACATCGGGGGTGAAGTTGTACTTCCAGATGGCGCGCAACGCCGCTTGGGTTTCTGTGACCGGGACGACCGCGGGCAGTCCGACTTGGAGAGCCCAGGCCTGGCCCATGACTTGGTCGATGTGGCAGCCCTCATTGGTGTTGGTGGCCTTAGGGTGGCTTGGGTCAGGCTTGTGAATGAAATACTCGCCATTGTAAAGCTGGCGGACGAGCTCAGTCGACCCTCGTTCGGCAATGCGCCGACACTTCTCCTCGAAGGAAGAATCGTTCATTTCGCGCGCCATGGCTTCGCCGGCGCGCAAGGCCGCGACGTAGAGGGAGCTGATCCAGGCCATCGGGCCGTACCAGGCGGCATCGAGAGTGTTGTATTGTTCGCCTTCGAGCAGGCCGTCCTGGCCGCCGTCGAGGCCGATCATGTATTCGATGGATTGACGGATTCGCGGCCAGGTGGCACGGAGGTAACGGTCATTGGGCGACATTTGATGTTCGCGCCAGGCGCGCAGAATGACCCCGCATTGCCCATCATGCGCGACGTGCCGCGCGCATTCCCCGCGGTAATCGATCGCCCCATTGTCGTGCCAGGCCGTCCCGAAGTCCGTCCGCTGGCGCAGGTCTCGTTCCAAGTCAGGAAACATCCGGGCGACTGATTGCGCATAATTCCAGACGTGCTGGCAGGTTCCCTGGCAGCAATAGACACCTTCGAAAGCATAAAATCGTCCGGTGTCGAATTGGTAACAGGTGCTGGTTGCCAGGGTGCAGATCGGAGCGAAGGTGCGATCCAAAAACCAGTAGGGCAGGCTGGACTCGTACCAGGTCTGGTGCCAGAGCCGCGTGTCGCCCGCGAGGCGTTCGAAATTGTTCGCCAGATATTTAGCCACGTCCTTGGCCGACTCGAACCGTTTGCTATAAGATCGCCGCAGCTTTTCCAGATCGTGGAGTGGTCCAAAGACGCCCCGCATCAGCCCGGGAAAAAACCACGTCAGGACAAAGGTCACCTCACCCTCAGCGCCCGGAGCGAGGGTCAAGCGTCGTCCGACCGCGCCGACCAGGTTATTGCCGAATGGTTCGATGACCTCCGTGGGCTGCCCCGCGGGTGCCGGGGCGAAGATGGCCGCGGCTGAGTCGGCGGTCAGATTGGGCCTGGCAAAACTGTGGGAAGGGTCCCCGAGCAAAGCCAAGGCCATCGTTCCGAAATCCTCGTGTTCCTCCAACGGGATCCGGGCTGATGGCGGCTCGTCCGTGAATACGATCTGATCGACATTGATGTGTCCCCATCCCTCGGTCGACTGATCGACAATCTCCAAACGTGCCGTTCGGCCTTCGAATTCGGCGACTTCCCATTCATGCCATGCGAGACGTTCCTCGTTATGCCCAGTCGCGGTCCGGACCGTGCGGCCATCCAGAACCAGATTGAGGCACGTCCGGCCGGCGTGCGCTCCGCCCCCGATCAGAAACCCGATGAATTTGCGGCCGATTTTGAAGTCAGGCGAGCGCAAGCGGCCTTGGGTCGAGTCCCCTTTCAAAAACGTGTTCACTAACCGCTGTCCGGCAAATCCGCTCACGCCTTGCTGATTTGGCAACGTGCCGCGAGCTGGTTCCTGGCCGAATGCGTCGCCTTCCACCTTCCATTCGCCATACCCGTTTTCAAATGTTTCAAAGACGGTTTCCGGACGGGGAGCGGGCCGTTGGCCGACCGGCAACCGTTCCGCTGTGCTATGAACGAAGGTGAGGCCGTCCTCCTGTCCGACCCGGTTGCGCCGTTGGCCAAGTCCGGCCCGTCCGCTGCCAAGGCAGACCGCGTTCTGCAGCCAGCCCCCAAGCTCGACTTGAGCCTGGTTGGCACCGTTGTTCTTGACCGTAAACCGGAGCACGGTGGCGGGCAGCGACGAATCGGCAACATTCAGGGGAATGAAAGGCGAAAACGCCTCCAATGAAACGGTCACGGGCAACTCCGGATCGCGAAACTCCAGGAACGCCATCGGATATTGACCGCGGAAACTGATGTGTTGCGGATTGAATCCGCGACTGTCCAAGGTGCGCACCGTGCTCGCTTCCTTCTCTCCAACTCGAATCGCGAATCCCTGGTCGATCGGGGAAGCCGGCTTGGGCGGTTTGGCGTAATTGGGGCCGCCCGTATCGCTGAATTGGCTCGGCTGCGACAGATTGAAGATGTCCCAGTGCCAAAGGCGCCCGTCGCCGCCCAGATAGAGTTGTCCGGCACAAATGCCCCCGATCGGCATGCCAATCTTCTCCAGGTCCGTGCCGCGGTAAACGGTCGGCTCGCCCCGTTCGCGGAGGGACTTGACCCAAGCTGGGTCGAGTTTCTTATCGGCCGGAATAAGCTTGTCGAAATCAGTGGGGTCAAATGGGCCCGCGATGGCAGGCCAGCGTGCCACGCCGACGCTCGCGGCGGCCAAGGCGCTCCAGCGAAGGAAATCGCGCCGGGTCAAAGCGGAATGGCAGCCACAACGAGTTGAACGGCACGAGGAAGGCTCAGATTCGAACGACATGATGAGGATGAATTGAACCGGGCGGGAGAGCGGATTTCAATCGGAAATGGAGCAGGGAACCGCAAACAACCTGACCAACTGGTTGCTGGGCGCACGGAGGCGCGCGCCAATCACCGGGGTAGCGCGCGTCCATCCTTCGCCCGACCGCACGCTTTCGCCTGATCACGGCCACAATGACTTTCCCGGGCCAATGCCGCGCCGAGCCTGCTGCTTACTCGATCTTCCTGATGGCTGACTCGGCGGTGGCGCGGACCCGCGGAGCCTTGGCTAGTTCACGGAGGAGCGGCAGCGCGGGCGTGGCGGCCGGCTTGCCAATTTCGCCAAGCGCCGTCGCGATCGATCGCTGGACGTGCACCTGTTCGCCTTTGACTGAGCCAGCGGCAATGAGCTGCGGCACGACCGACGCCGCGCTTTTGCCGATAGCAGCGATGGCGTTGGCCGACATCATGCGCACGGCGACGTCGGCGTCCTGGAGGGCCGCGACCAGGGACGGCAGGGCGGGCAAGGCGGCTTTGGCTCGATCCCGCAACGCGATCGCCGCCAGGCCGCGAACGATCGGGTCCGGATCAGAAGTGAGGGCTTTGGCCAAGTCGCTGACGGACCCGGTTGGGAAGGCAGGCGGCTGGACTTTGGCGGCGGCGGCCCAAGATTCCAGTCCTACTTTGGCGAGAATGATATTGTCGATGCCCAGGTTGAAGCCGGCGGAGGTTTCGCGTTTGCCGAGACAGACATACGTGAGCGAGTGGCGCCCTTTGGTCAGGCGGACCCAACCGACCTGGTAGGCCAGTCCCACGTAAGTTTCGAGCGCATAACCGTCGAATTGGGTTTGAGGCCGCACGTCGGCGCCAGGTTCATGCTCGAGTTGGGGGGCCTGCGCGGCTTTGCCATCGAGCAAGACGGTGTAGGTGCCGTAGTCCGATCCCTGCGCCACTTCGGTATACACTTCGTACTCGCCATCCTCGGGGACATCGAAAGGAACTTCGATATTAGCGTCTTTGCCTTTAGCCTCGAAGAGGATGACGTCCTTCGACCAGAACAGGTCCGGGCTGATCGAGGCTCGGCCGCTGTCCGCCTTACAGTCGGCCAAGGCATGCTCGACTTCGATCTGGAGGGCGTTGCCTTGAGGCAGTCGGGCGGAACCGTACGGGACTGGCGGTTGATCGAGCGCGATGCCGTCTTGATACCAAAAAGCGACTGTTGAGATGAGGTCGGTGCGTTCGCCGAAAGCGGACTTGACGTCGCCTTTGTCGTTGTAGGTCCATCCTTTGTGCTCGATTTCGAATTTGAGCGATTGGGTGAAAGGAATGGGGTCGAGCAGGTGCCAGCGATAAGCGGTCATACGCGCGCCCAAGCCTGTCCCTTCGGCGACGGTGACGCCGTAATGGGGCCCATCGTCGACATGCAGTCCCCAGGCGTCGTTGAAGTAGTCCTCGCTGCCGGTGCCTTCAATCGACGGACGCCGTCCATCCACCCAGAAGAGATCATCTCCCTCGCCAAACCAGCCGGCTTCCGCCTGCACGACGGACATGACCGTTCCGACGTAATGGCCTTTGCCTTTGACATGGAGCAATTCGTAATTGGAGCCATCCGCCGGCGCCGGCAGCGCTTGCCGGTAGCGGGCGTGGAAATAGGGGGTGTGAAGGGGCAGGGACGGCAGCTTTGCCCAGTCCACATGATAGTAAAGCATTGTCACGCGCCGGCGACCTTCGTTGGTCACGGTGATGCGGCACGACTTGCGGAAAGGCATCGGCCAATAGCAGTTCCGGGCGCGCCCGTCCGAGCTGTTGCGCACCATGAGCGACTCGACGTTCGCTTCGACGCCATTGCCGACCGCGAAGAAGTCGCCGATCGGCGCGTCGACGCTGGGCACTTCGCTGCCATCATAGTAGACCCGCAACCGGAGCAGGCGGGGCCAGCCGTATTCGTTGTCCGCGATCGTCATCCAAATATGATTGACCATGCCAGGCCCTTGGAGGTCCGCCAACACGGTCGTTTCCCCGGGAATAGGCCGCTTGCTATCGTCGTTCGAATTCCAGTCCGGATTGTTCGACGAGGAGCGGTGCGCGCTGAACATCTTGGGCTCGGCGAGTCGAAACGGATCGACCATCTGCGGCCCCCTTGGTTGCACACAGCCGGTCAGGAAGAGAAGAGTCAAGAACGCCGCCGTCCTTGGTCGAGGCAGAGAAAAATGAACCATGGCTCAGGTGTGTCGGTATTTGATTTGTCCACGGCCCCTCGACGGTTGATGAGAGGCAGCCGTTGCTCGGAACAGCCGGACTGTAAGAGAGTCGCGGCGGGCGTCAAGCGCTCTGGCGTGGCCTGACCTTGGGAGCTGCCGCCGTCTCGATGTGGCGAAAAACAAGTTGCGGTCACCGGAGGCGGGCTTAAACTGACGGGGTTCCACCAGTTCACTCATGTCATTGATGGTTAGCTCAGCTTGCTTATGAACACCACCCAGAGGCATTCCCGTCGCAGATTTATCTCCTTGGCTGCCGCCAGTGCCGCCGCGCTCACGGCCCCACGCGTCTGGACAGCGCCGAAAAGCGAGCAACAGCTGCTGATTGGCTCCGGCGAGCATCGCTATGAAGTCCTGCACGATTGGGCGCAGTTGCCGGACCGGTATAGCTGGCAAACGACCCATAACGTCTCGGTCGATCGCGACGGCCGCCTCTACGTCATCCATGAAGGCCGCGAAAACCAGCCGGATCATCCCTCCATCTTCGTCTTCGATCCCGATGGCAAATTCGTCCGCGCCTTCGGGCGACAGTTCCAGGGCGGCGGGCATGGCCTTGAGGTCCGGACCGAAGGCAAAGAACAATTCCTCTACGTGACTGGCTATCAACAGCTGAAGAACTTTGCCAAGCTGACCCTGCAAGGCGATCTGGTCTGGGAAAAGCGCGCTCCGATGGAGTCGCATCTCTACCCGAAAGATGAGGACACGAAGCCGGCGAAGCGGTGGGGGCGGGATGCCTTCATGCCGACGAACTACGCCTTTTTGCCCGACGGCGGCTTCTTTCTTGCGGATGGCTATGGCTCCTATCGCATTCATCGCTACGACAAAGACGGCCATTGGCTCTCCATGTTCGGCGAACCGGGCAAAGGTGACGGCCAATTCGACACGCCCCACGGCATCTGGATCGACGCCCGCCCCGGTCGCGCTCCGTCCGTCGTCATCGCTGATCGTGCCAACAAACGCCTCCAATGGTTCACGCTCGCGGGCCAGCACCTCAAAACCCTCGATGGCTTTATCCTGCCCGCCAATCTTGACTCCCGCGGTGACGTCCTCCTTGTGCCTGACTTGAGCGCCCGGATTACGCTGTTGGACAAGAACGACCACGTCATCGCGCATTTGGGCGAGGATCCAGAATGGCGGGCACAGGTGCTCAAGGACGGCATGAAACTACGGAACGCGCCCCATGGCGAGGGGTGGGTCGCCGGCAAGTTCCTCCATCCTCACGACGCCTGCTTCGATGCGGATGGCAATATCTTTGTCGCCGAGTGGGTCAACACCGGCCGCATCACAAAGCTGCGCCGGGTGTAACCAAGGACGGCGTGTCTAACCCCGGCGCTCGGCCGCTTTCGGTCTGAGGGCGGCGCGGCGGTTAAACGGATGAGCCCTCTTCTCAAGACGGCTGCGATTGAGTTGTTGGCTCCGGCCCATGCCGATGCCATCCAAGCATTGGTCTCGGACCCGGCTATTGCCGCGACCACCCGCATTCCTCATCCCTATCCAGAGAACGGTGCCCGCGATTTCATTGCGGCCCATTTGAAAGAGCGAACCGAAGGCTCCGCCTACGGCTTCGTCATCAAGGACCGGGACGAAGTTGTGGGCGCCTGCGGCTTACACCGGATCGAGGGCGTCAAAGCGTTGGAGCTGGGCTACTGGGTTGGACGCCGCTTCTGGGGCAATGGCTACGCCACGTTCGCCGTGGGTATGCTGCTCGACTTCGCTTTCCGGAACTTGCGGCTGGAAGAGGTCACCGCCCACGTGCTCGAGTCCAATCCAGCGTCGAGGCGAGTGCTGGAGAAGAACGGGTTCCACCTCCAATCGGTCGGACCCCACGAGGATCCATTGCTGAAACAACCGGATGAACTGCAAGCGATCTATCAGATTACCCGGCGGCAATGGCACGACTTTCGGAATGGGCCGGCCATGGCCGCCCTCCATCCCGGCCTAAGGCAGTTATTGGAAGCGGAACTGGCCGCGGGCAACGAAATTGTGGAAACAGGCCGGGGCTGGCCGGACCCGGACAGCGTCTTTGTGCGGCTGCGGAGCCCTTTTCGGCCGCGCTCCGGTTTTCTGCCCGACGGGGTCAGTTACCTCGAACTAAACGATCCGCATTGGTGGAAAGCGGAATACCATTCGCTCCGGCCCCGGCATATCCTGGCCTATTGACTACACCTAAAGGCTAATAGCGCGGGGCCCGCGCCTCGGTCACACTCCGTCCGTGATCAAACGTGGCGCCTACGAAACGGGCAACGGTCGGCCTAAGGGTTATACCATCGCCGGCCGCCATCCCGTCGCCAGCGGAGGGTAAACAATGAGATGGCTCAGTCCATGCTGGATCGGTTTGTTGCTCGCAGTGGTCTATGGCGCGGTCGCGATTTACGTAATCTGGGAGGACCGAACTTATCCGAGCGGCGGATGGATCAATCTGAACGGGCTGCCTTCGCTCTTGATCACGTTCCCGGTGTCCTCCCTTTGCGAGTTTTGCGGAAGCAAGTTGGACTTTCGCCGCAATCTGGATATGGCGCTGGCTGTTGCGGGCACTGGGCTGGCTGTTTATGCGGTTGGTGCCGGTATGACCTGGCTCCTGCGCATTCTCATCTCAGCCATCGCGGTCAAGGAGATTGCTCCCGGTCCATGAGTCATGGCTGTTGCTCCGCGCGCTGCCTCGCGCCATCCCGACGCTCCGGGTGTTCCGCGGCGGAACGCGCACCATCATCGAAAACTGTGGATAATCATCGCGATGATGAGGGCCAGGACCAAAGCCACCACCAGGACAACTCCAATCGGAAGCGCTGCAAGCAGGACACCTAGCCCTCCGAGAAATGGATGGCTTCTGAGCCACTCTGCCAAAGCGGGCCGTTGCGCCGCCAGCACCATTCCGCCGGTAATGGCATTCGCCATCGACCCCAGGATGATCCCTAGGATGATCGCCAGGTAGAACCCAACGTCCTGCCCCTTCGCTCCGTCTCCGAAACTGGCAACGATCTGGTATCCGCAAAAGCAAAGGCTGCTGAGGAAGGCGAGGTTGACCCGAATGAGCCAGGCCCAGCTCTTCGCGCCGGGAACGAAGATGGTGAGGAAAACGGCCGTCGTCAGAACGGGGGGCGTGATCCAAAGGAGCCCTTCAAGCAAGCGCACATCGCGGCTTTCACCGGAATGATGATGTTGGCAAAACCAGTAAACGGCGATGCCGCAGGCAACGGCCGCCACTTCGGGACCCAGAAAATAAGAGGCAAGGCGCGTCATCGAAAGGCGTTAACTTGAGGTTCGGGTGTCTGGCGCAAGCAGCAATGAGAGTCGCCCGGCCGGACAGCTAAGACCAGCACTTCCTCCCTTGGTGGCTCATCCGCCGAGTGCGGTGCTGCATTGTTTTTAGACTGGGCGCCCAGCCTTCCGCCGGGGCCGCTGCCGGGAAAAAGGGCGGTCTCCAAAAGCGACCGTAACGTTTTGCCCTGCAACTGGCGTTGTGCCAAACACTTGAAGAATAGCGCCAAATCGAAAGAAAACCTCCGAATCCTGTGCATCAGTTCCCCATGATTCAGCCGGGCAAAAGCTTGCGTCCACTCCCTTCCTTTCGGGAGGCGGATTTTCATTCAACGTCGGCCCTCCGCAATTCGGTGTCGCAATTCGGTTGCATCACGCGGGGCAAGCTTCATAATGGTGCTCCTGACTCCCCGCCCCGGCAGCAAAACCCGTTAGGGACTCGTGGTGGAATGCCGGCTCGGGTGGGCGTCGAACGCGACCCATCGACTTATGAGCGATTCTAACGCAGCCAGCTCCACAATGTCGCGCAATCTCAGACGCGGGGCGCTCATTCTGTTTCTGCTTGTCCTGGGCTACTTCCTTTCGTCAGGCCCGGCTCTCTTCTGT